>NZ_JBEFRW010000001.1:0-718323 GCF_053483195.1 Mycolicibacterium sp. XJ2546
AAGGGCAGGGGGCCTAGCCCAACCAGGAGCCGATACGGCGCAACGCCTCATCGATATCACTGGTTGGCCCGGCGAACGACAACCGCACGTAAGAACCACCGCGTGTGGGGTCGAAGTCGATGCCGGGTGCGATGGCAACACCGGTGTCGTTCAGCAGCTTTGAGCAGAACGACAGCGAGTCGGTGGTCAGATGGGACACATCGGCGTACACGTAGAACGCACCGTCGGTCGGTGCCAGCCGGTCGATGCCGATACCGCGCAACCCGTCGAGCAGTCGGCGACGGTTGGCGGCGTAGTGCTCCAGCAGCGCATCGGCCTCGACGACCGACTCCGGCGTGAACGCCGCGACGGCCGCGACCTGCGCCAGCGCCGGCGGGCAGATGGTGAAGTTTCCGGTCAGGCAGTCGACCGCGCGCTGCAGCTCCTTGGGCACCAGCAGCCAGCCCAGCCGCCAACCCGTCATCGCGAAGTACTTCGAAAAGCTGTTCACCACAACGGCTTCCCGGGATGTCGCCCAGGCGCAGCTGGTCGCGGGCGCGCCTTCGTAGACCAGGCCGTGGTAGACCTCGTCGCTGATCAGCCGCACGCCCGACAACTCGCACCAGGATGCGATCGCGGCCAGCTCCTCAGGCGGGATCACCGTGCCGGTGGGGTTGGCCGGGCTCGCGACGATGACGCCATGCACCGGTGGGTCCAGTTCGGCGAGCATCTGCGCGGTCGGCTGGAACCGCGTCTCGGGTCCGCACGGGATCTCGACGACTTCACAGCCCAACGCCGAAAGGATGTTGCGATAACACGGGTAGCCGGGGCTGGCGATCGCGACCCGGTCGCCGACGTCGAAACAGGCCAGGAACGCCAACAAAAACCCACCCGACGAACCGGTGGTGATCACCACGTCGTCCGGGTTGATGGTCACCCCGCGTCGCGCGGCATAGGACTGGGCGATGGCGTTGCGCAGTTCCGGAATCCCCAGCGCGACGGTGTATCCGAGCGCGGTGTTGTCGAGTGCGTCCTTGGCCGCGGCCCGCACCGCCGCGGGCGCTCCGGCGCTGGGCTGGCCCGCCGACAGGTTCACCAGGTCGCCGTGGCTGCGCTGGCGCTCGGCGGCAGCCAGCCACACGTCCATCACATAGAACGGCGGAATACCCGCCCGCAACGCGATCTTCCCGCTCATCACCCGTGATCCTCGCACGCCGGCTCGGCGAGGCCGCGCAGCACGGCACAGTCCGCACCCGGGCCGCCGTCGCAGACGCCGTCGGCTGCGTCGAGAAACCCCGCGATGTTGCGCTCGAGCGCATGCAGTTCCGCCAGCCTTTCGCGGATCGAAGCCAGATGCGTCTCGGCCACCTCGCGGGCCTCGCTGCAGGAGCGGTCGGTGTCTTGCATCAGCGACGCCAGCGTGCGCACCTGGTCGATCGGAAAGCCGAACTCCCGGCAATGCCTGATGAACGTCACCCGCCCGATGGCGTCGTGACGGTAGCGTCGCTGACCTCCCGCCCGGCCCGGCGGTGGCAACAGACCGATGTCCTCGTAGTAGCGGATGGTGGACGGCGATGTGCCGGCCGCCCGCGCCAGTTCCCCGATCTTCAATTCCGTGCGAGCCATCGAAAACATCTCGCTCTCTTGAACCTCAAGCGACGTGAAGGATCATCATCGAGGATATGGAACCGTCCCCAGCATGTAACCTGCCGGCGGCCGACTATCAGAAACGCCTCGCATGGATCCGTGAGCTCAACTCCACAGCCTTGCGCGGCTACCGCCGCGAAAGCCGGGAGATCCAGCTCGAATATCACCCGAGCGCCATCGACCGCGTGCACGAATTCGTCCGCGGTGAGCGCGAATGCTGCCCGTTTCTCGGCTTCAGCGTGCACGAAAACCGCGACGCGGTCGTGGTGCGCATCGAGGTGCCCGACGATCTGCGCCATGCCGCTGACGAGCTGTTCGCGCCCTATACCGCGTCATGATCGAATTCGAGGCCACCGAGGCCACCGAAGCCGCCGACGTCCTTGTCGTCCACGCGCGAGGGAGGTTGACCCGGCACGACTACCGCGACGTCCTCGCGCCGCGGGTGCAGTCGCTGCTCGAACAGTCCGGCACGCTGCGGGTGATGTTGGTGATGGACGACACCTTCGAGGGATGGACTCTCGGCGCCGCATGGGAGAACACGCTGTTGGATATCAAACACCGCCGCGACTTCGAGAAAGTGGCGATGGTGGGGGCGCCGAAATGGGAGGAGTGGTGCGTCAAAGTGGCGGCCGCCCTGCTGATGAGAGGCCAGCTGGCGACGTTTCCGCTCGACGAACGTGCGCAGGCGTGGAAGTGGCTGTACGCCTGAGCTTTACAGCACCTCGGGTTCAAGTCGGCGCAAATGTTCGCGGGGCGCCCCGAGCAGCTGGGAGCTGCCGTGCGCAC
Organism: Mycolicibacterium sp. XJ2546; assembly: GCF_053483195.1. Lineage (NCBI taxonomy): Bacteria > Bacillati > Actinomycetota > Actinomycetes > Mycobacteriales > Mycobacteriaceae > Mycobacterium > Mycolicibacterium sp. XJ2546. The sequence continues at coordinate 2,413 of NZ_JBEFRW010000001.1, forward strand.
GCTTGAAGTACAGCTGGATGTCGTGCTCCCAGGTAATCGCGATACCGCCGTGCATCTGCACCGCCTCGGCGGCCACCTTGGAGAACCCCTCGCTGGCCGTCACCCGCGCCAGCGCCGCCGACGTCGCCGACGGTGCGCTGATCGCCTCGTCGACGACCGCACGCGCCGACTGCACCGTGACATACAGATCGGCCATCCGGTGCTTGAGCGCCTGGAAGCTGCCGATCGGACGGCCGAACTGTACCCGCTCCTTGGTGTACTGCACGGTCAGGTCGAGACAGCGCGACGCTGCGCCGATCTGCTCGGCCGCCAACAGGATCGCCGCGGTGTCGGCCAGGCCGGGATCGGCGCCGACGTCGGCGGTGTCGCGTGGCTGAATCCGTGCCAGCCGGCGGGTGAGGTCCATGGTTTCGACGCGCTCGGCGCTGAAATCGGTCCAGCGGGTCAGCCGCTCACCGTCGGCGGCGATCACGACGTCGGCGACGTCGCCGTTGATCACGTAGTCCGCGTCGAACACGACGGCACCCAGACGGGTGCCCTCGGTCAGCCCCTCGAGCGCCGCGGTGTCGGGTTCATCGGCGGCCAGCAGGGCCAACTCGGCGAGCGTCGTGCCGAGCAGCGGTGTGGGTACCAGCGCCTTACCCAGCTCCTCGAGGACGACGGCGGCGTCGGCGAGCTCACCGCCTGCCCCGCCCAACTCCTCGGGCACCACCAGCGCCGCGGCGCCGACCTGCTCGCACAACAGCTGCCATAGCGTCTCGTCGTAGCCGCGCTCGGATGCCATCGCGTCGCGCACGGCGGCCGGTGCCGCGTGCTTGTCGATCAACGCCGCGACGGTCTGCCGGAGCAATTGACGTTCTTCGGTCACAGCGCCTCCAATACCCGTCGCCGGTGCACGGTCGGATCACCCCAGGCCGAGCGCAGCGCCTGCACCCGCAGCAACCACAGCGATAGGTCGTGTTCCTGAGTGAAGCCGATCGCGCCGTGGGTCTGCAGCGCCGAACGCGCCGACAGCAGCGCGGCGTCAGCGGCGGCGACCTTGGCGGCGCTGACATCGCGTGCGGTGTCGGAGGGGCCCCCGGCCCCTTGATCGGCTAGAGCCAGCGCCGCCCCGTACACCAGCGGGCGCGCCAGCTCGACGGCGATGTGCACGTCGGCGAGCTTGTGTTTGATGGCCTGATAGGTGCCGATCACCTTGCCGAACTGGCTGCGCTGCTTGGCGTATTCGACCGACATGTCCAGCATCGCCTGCCCCGCCCCGACCAGTTGGGCGGCCGTGGCCAGCGCCCCGAACTCGTAGGCCCGCACCACATCGGCCGGCCGCCCGTCACCGGATGCGGTGACGTCGAACAACTTTCGGCTCGGGTCGACGGATTCGTGCTGGGCGTCGGCGCTCGCGTCGCGTACCTCGCCGTCGGCCGCCATCAAGACCAGCCCGGCGTTGTCGGCATCGACAGCGCGTGGGACGTGCGGCGGCAGCGCGACGGTGGCGATCAGTTCACCGGCGGCCAACCCGGCGGCACGGTCGTCGTCCGCAAGCAAAACCGGTGCCACCGCAATCGATTCGGTGACCGGCCCGGGCACACACCAGCGGCCGAGCCGTTCGGCGGCGACCACCAGGTCGACCGGATGCGCCTCGATGCCATCGTATTTCTCCGCCACGTTCAGCGCGGTGACGCCGAGCTCAGCCAGCTGCGACCACACCTTGCGGCCCGGTGCGGTGTCACCGGCCGCCCACGCCCGTATCGCGCCGGGCAGATCGGCCGCACCGAGCGCCGCGTCGATACTCGCGGCGAAGTCGCGCTGCTGTTCGTCCAGTTCGAAGTTCATATGTCTACTTTCTCGGCAGACCCAGCAGGCGCTCGGCGATGATGTTGCGCTGAATCTCGTTCGTGCCGGCGTAGATCGGGCCCCCGAGTGCGAACAGCAGCCCGTCTGTCCAGGAATCGGTCAGCTCGCCGTCGGCACCGCGCATGTCCAGCGCGGTCTGGTGCAGCGCGACGTCGAGATCAGACCAGAACACCTTGGTCACGCTCGACTCGGCGCCCAGCTCACCGCCCGCAGCCACCCGGGTGACGGTGCCGAAGGTGTGCAGCCGGTAGGCCTGCGCCTTGATCCAGGCGTCGGCCACCCGGTCGGCGTAGGCGGGCTCGGGATTCATTTTCCACTGCGCAACAAGACGTTCCGCCGGCGCCAGGAAGCGCGCCGGGCTGCGCAGCGACATGCCGCGTTCGTTGCTCGACGTGCTCATTGCGGCACGCCAACCGTCGTTGACGTCGCCGATGACGTCGTTGTCGGGCACGAACACGTCGTCGAGAAAGATCTCGCCGAATCCAGTGTCGCCGCCGAGCTGGGCGATGGGGCGCACCGTCACGCCGTCGGCTTTGAGGTCGAACATGAAATAGGTCAGGCCACGGTGCCGTTCGGCCTCCGGGTCGGAACGAAACAACCCGAACGCCCGCTCCCCGAACGGTGCCCGTGAGCTCCAGATCTTCTGGCCGTTGAGCAGCCAGCCGCCGTCGGCGCGGGTCGCCGTCGAACGCAACGACGCGAGATCGCTTCCGGACTCGGGCTCGGACCAGGCCTGCGCCCAGATCTCCGCACCGCTGGCCATTTTCGGCAGCACCCGGTCGAGCTGCTCCTCGGTGCCGTGTGCGAACAAGGTGGGGGCCAGCATGGACGTCCCGTTGGCGCTCGCGCGCCCGGGGGCGCCGGCGCGGAAGTACTCCTCCTCGAACGCCACCCACTGCAGCAGCGAAGCGTCACGGCCGCCGTACTTTTCGGGCCAGGTGATCACCGACAGACCCGCGTCGAACAACACCCGGTCCCAGAGCCGGTGCTGCTCGAACCCCTCGGCGGTGTCGTAGGACTTCGTCGGGAACGAGTCCCGGTTGGCCGCGAGGAACTCGCGCACCTCGGCCCGGAACTCGAGCGTCGCGTCGTCGAAACTCAGATCCATCAAGCTTCTTCCTGTCTCATCGTCCCGCGAAGAACTGGCTTGACCACCTTGCCGCCCGGGTTTCGCGGCAGCCCGTCGAGGAACTCCACCGACCTCGGCACCTTGAAGTTGGCCAAATGCTGCCGTGTGTAAGCGATTACCGTCTCTTCGTCCAGGTCGACACCCGGTTTGGTGACCAGGAAAGCCTTGCCGACCTCACCGAGGCGTTCGTCGGGCACACCGATGACCGCGGATTCGGCGACGCCGTCGAGCCGGGCCAGGACCTGCTCGACCTCGGCGGGATAGACGTTGAACCCGCCGCAGATGTACATGTCCTTGAGGCGGTCGGTGATCTGCAGGTTGCCCCGGTCGTCCACGCGTCCGACGTCGCCGGTGTGCAGCCAACCGTCGGCGTCGATGGCCGCGGCGGTGGCCTCGGGGTCGTCGAGATAGCCCAGCATGACGTTGGGGCCGCGTAACAGCACCTCACCGGCGCCGTCGTCATCGGCTGCGTCGATGCGCAGTTCGAAGTCGGCGATCGGGCGCCCGCAGGTGGTGGCGACGGTGACCGCGTCGTCGTCGGGGCGGCACATGGTGCCGAAGCCGCTGGCCTCGGTGAGCCCGTAAGCGGTCAGCACGATGTCGATGTCCAACTCGTCCTGCATGCGTTCGATCAGCACCACCGGGATCGTCGCGGCGCCGGTGACTGCGAACCGCAACGACGTCAGGTCGTAGTCGCCGCGGCGCGGGTGGTCCAGCAGGCTCTGGTAGATGGTCGGCGGCCCGGGCAGCACGGTGATCTTGTGCTGGGCAACGGCCTGCATCGCCTGCTCGGGATCGAAGGTGAGCTGGGGGATGAGCGTCGCACCGGTCTGCAGGCACGCGAGGATGCCTGCCTTGTAGCCGAAGTTGTGAAAGAACGGGTTGATGCACAGATAGCGGTCGGCGCTGGTGAGCTGACCGCACTCGGCCCACGCCGCGGGGGCGGCCAGCGACTGCCGGTGTGCGCACAGCGCGCCCTTGCTGCGGCCGGTGGTTCCAGAGGTGAACAGGATGTCGGACACGTCGTCGGGTGTGACGGCCGCGGCGCGGGAGTCGACGGTCGCCAGGTCCGTTCCGCGCGCGACGAACTCGTCCCAGTTGCCGTCGTCCTTTTCGATCGGCACCCGCACAATGTCGCGTAGCCGCGGCAGCGCCTTTCGGTCGAGCGAAGCGGCTTTGTCAGCGCCGAGGAACTCACCCGAAGCGAACAACAACGGTGCGCCGGTGCGGCCGATCACGTCGGCGGCCTCGCCGGCCGTGTAGCGGGTATTCAGCGGGACCAGGACGCCGCCGGCGTAGTGAGTGGCCAGACACGCCACCACCCAGTGCCAGGTGTTGGGCGACCAGATCGCCACCCGGTCGCCAGCCGCGATGCCGAGGTCGATCATGGCTGCGGCGGCCGTGCGGACCTCGTCGCGCAGTTGGGTGAATGTGAACGTGCGGTCGTGGGTGACCAGCGCGGGATGGTCACCGAATCTGTCGGCAATGTCGTCCAAGACCTGCGGAATGGTCCTTGGATCCGAACTCATCGACGCTCCCTTAACAAAGCAAGTGCTTGGTAGGTTAGCCTACAAGGGTGATTGAGGTCGAGGCGTTCCGGGCCGAGGTCCGCGACTGGCTGGCCGCCAACCTGGTCGGTGAGTATGCCGCGCTCAAGGGCTTGGGCGGGCCCGGTCGCGAGCATGAGGCGTTCGAAGAACGACGGGCGTGGAACCAGCATCTGGCCGCCGCCGGGCTGACCTGTCTGGGGTGGCCGGAGGAGCACGGCGGGCGCGGCCTATCGGTGGCCCACCGGGTGGCGTTCTACGAGGAGTACGCGATCGCCAATGCCCCCGCCAAGGTCAACCACTTCGGCGAGGAATTGCTCGGGCCGACGCTGATCGCCTACGGCACCCCCGACCAGCAGCAGCGGTTTCTGCCGAAGATCCTCGATGTGACCGAGCTGTGGTGCCAGGGCTATTCGGAGCCCGGCGCGGGCAGTGACCTCGCCAACGTGTCGACGACCGCTGAACTCGACGGCGATCGGTGGGTCATCAACGGGCAGAAGGTGTGGACGTCGCTGGCGCACTGGGCGCAGTGGTGCTTTGTTGTCGCGCGCACCGAGAAGGGCTCCAAACGGCATGCGGGCCTGTCATATCTGCTGGTGCCGCTGGATCAGCCGGGTGTAGAGATCCGCCCGATTGTGCAGCTCACCGGTGACTCGGAGTTCAACGAGGTGTTCTTCGACGACGCCCGCACCGAGGCGTCGCTGGTGGTGGGCGACCCCGGGGACGGCTGGCGGGTGGCGATGGGTACGCTGACGTTCGAGCGCGGGGTGTCGACGCTCGGCCAGCAGATCGAGTACGCGCGTGAACTGTCCGGTGTGGCTGAGTTAGCGAAACAGACTGGCGCGGCCGATGATCCGCTGATCCGCGAGCGGCTGACCCGGTCCTGGGTGGGGCTGCGCGCGATGCGGTCGTATGCGTTGGCGACCATGGACGTGGAGCAGCCGGGCCAAGACTCAGTGTCGAAGCTGTTGTGGGCCAACTGGCATCGCGAGCTCGGCGAGATCGCGATGGACGTGCTCGGCCGTGCCGGGCTGACGCTGACCGACGGCGACTTCGACGAGTGGCAGCGGCTGTACCTGTTCTCGCGGGCCGACACGATCTACGGCGGCTCCAACGAAATCCAACGCAACATCATCGCCGAGCGCGTGCTCGGCCTACCGAGGGAGGTCAGGCCTTCGTGAACCTGTCCGAAGCCCCCAAAGAGATTGCCGGACATGGACTTCTGACCGGAAAGGTCGTCGTCGTCACGGCCGCGGCCGGCACCGGAATCGGGTCGGCTGTCGCGCGTCGGGCACTGGCCGAGGGCGCCGACGTCGTGGTCTCCGACCACCATGAGCGCCGACTGGGCGAAACCCGCGACCAGCTCAGCGAACTCGGCCTGGGCCGGGTCGAGAGCGTGGTGTGCGACGTCACCTCCACCGCGCAGGTCGACGCGCTGATTGCGTCGACGACGGCCCGGATGGGACGGCTGGACGTGCTGGTGAACAACGCGGGCCTCGGCGGGCAGACGCCGGTGATCGACATGACCGACGAGGAGTGGGACCGCGTCCTCAACGTCACGCTGACGTCGGTGATGCGCGCGACGCGCGCGGCGCTGCGCTACTTCCGCGACGCCGACCACGGCGGTGCGATCGTCAACAACGCCAGCGTATTGGGCTGGCGCGCACAGCATTCACAGTCGCACTATGCGGCGGCCAAGGCCGGGGTGATGGCGCTGACGCGGTGCAGCGCCATCGAGGCCGTCGAGCACGGCGTGCGCATCAACGCGGTGTCGCCGAGCATCGCGCGGCACAAGTTCCTGGAGAAGACCAGCAGCTCAGACTTGCTGGACCGGCTCTCGGAGGGCGAGGCGTTCGGCCGGGCCGCCGAGCCGTGGGAAGTGGCGGCCACCATCGCGTTTCTAGCCAGTGAGTACTCCAGTTACCTGACTGGAGAAGTTATTTCGGTGTCGAGCCAGCACCCATGAGCAGCCAACCGGTGAGCAGACGCGACGAGCTACTCGAGCTCGCCGCGTCCATGTTCGCCGAGCGCGGTCTGCGCGCCACCACAGTGCGCGACATCGCGGACAGCGCGGGGATCCTGTCCGGCAGCCTGTACCACCACTTCGCCTCCAAGGAAGAGATGGTCGACGAGGTGCTGCGCGGGTTCCTGGATTGGTTGTTCACCCGCTACCAGGAGATCGTCGACACCGAGCCCAACCCGCTCGAGCGGCTCAAGGGCCTGTTCATGGCGTCGTTCGAGGCGATCGAACATCGGCACTCGCAGGTGGTCATCTACCAGGACGAGGCCAAACGGCTGTCCGGTCAGGACCGGTTCTCTTACGTCGAAGAGCGCAACCGCCAGCAGCGAAAGATGTGGCTGGACCTGCTTCACCAGGGCGTTGAGGAGGGATACTTCCGGCCCGACATCGACGTCGACCTGGTGTACCGGTTCATCCGGGACACCACCTGGGTTTCTGTCCGCTGGTATCAGCCGGGCGGACCGCTGACGGCCGAACAAGTCGGTCGTCAATACCTCGCTATCGTTCTTGGTGGCATCACGAAAAAATGAGGAACCAATGACTCCAACATCGCAGGCATACGTCATCGACGCCGTCCGCACCGCCGTCGGCAAACGCAACGGATCGCTGGCCGGAGTGCACCCGGTCGATCTCGGCGCGACCGGGTGGCGCGGGCTGTTCGACCGCAACGACGTCGACCCCGGCGCGGTCGACGACGTCATCGCCGGCTGCCTCGACACCATCGGGCCCCAAGCCGGCAACATCGCCCGGTTGTCGTGGCTGGCGGCGGGCTTTCCCGAAGAGGTTCCCGGCGTCACCGTCGACCGGCAGTGCGGCTCCAGCCAGCAGGCGATCTCCTTTGGCGCCCAAGCGATCATGTCCGGCACCGCCGATCTGATCGTGGCCGGTGGCATGCAGAACATGAGCCAGATCCCGATCTCGTCGGCGATGACGGTCGCCGAACAGTTCGGGTTCACCTCGCCCACCAACGAATCCAAGAGCTGGCTGCACCGCTACGGCGACCAGGAAATCTCCCAGTTCCGCGGCGCCGAGCTGATCGCGGAGAAGTGGAACCTCTCCCGCGAAGAGATGGAGCAGTTCTCCCTGACCAGCCACCAGCGTGCACAGGAGGCGATCCGCGCCGGCTACTTCGAGAACGAGATCATCCCGGTCGAGGTCGACGGCGGCACCTTTGTCACCGACGAGGGTCCGCGCGACACGTCGCTGGAGAAGATGGCGGGGCTCAAGACGCTCACCGAAGGCGGACGGTTGACCGCCGCGATGGCCAGCCAGATCTCCGACGGTGCCAGCGCGGTGCTGCTGGCCTCTGAGCAGGCAGTCAAAGAGCACGGACTGCAGCCTCGCGCCCGCATCCACCACATCAGCGCCCGCGGCGCGGACCCGGTGTTCATGCTGACCGGACCGATTCCCGCCACCGAGTACGCCCTGAAGAAGACCGGTCTTTCGGTCGACGACATCGACACCGTCGAGATCAACGAGGCCTTCGCCCCGGTGGTGATGGCCTGGCTGAAGGAGACCGGTGCCGACCCGGCGAAGGTCAATCCCAGCGGCGGGGCGATCGCGCTCGGCCACCCGCTCGGCGCCACCGGCGCCAAGCTGTTCGCAACCATGTTGAACACGTTGGAGCGCACCGGTGGTCGCTATGGTCTTCAGACCATGTGCGAGGGCGGCGGCACTGCCAACGTCACGATCATCGAGCGCCTCTGATCAGCCCCCAGAAGGTTGCCCCTCGGTAGCGCTGAGCTGGCGCAACTGGGCGAACCCGTTGTGCCGCTGGGCTTCCAGCACCCAGATCGCGGCGATCACCGGAAGGGGCGCCAACGCCGCCCACCAGTTCACGCCCGCCGGTAGCAACTCGGCGATCACGTCGGCCCGCGGCCGCCCGTTCACGGTGGCCGGCAGCCAGTCGTTGAGCAGGGTCTGCAGCAGCCGGGTGGTCTCGAGCGGTCCGACGGTGGTCGCAATAATCCAGCTGGCCCAGCCGATTCCGAGCGACCACGGCCACGCCAGCAGCAGCGACTGCTTGTCCACCACCTCCGCCGAGCACCGCACCGTCTCGGCGAGGAAGGCAAACCCCAGGGCGGTCAGCAGCACACCGATCTGCGCGGCCAGCAGATCGTCGAGCACCGAGTACGCCCGCTCGGTGTCACGACGCGTCGGCAGCCCGATCGCGAGCGCGACGACGCCGGCCAGCAGCGCAAGGGTCGCCAGCCGGGCGGTGGTGTCGGCGACGCGGTCGAACGAGTCGACGATGGTGCGGACCACCAGCCGCGACGATTCCGCCGGGCCGGTTCGGTAGAACACCACGAGCACCAGCCCCGAGACCGCGGTAGCGACCACCCAGGTGACCACCGCCGTGCCCACGGCCGTCAGCGCCACCGACCCCAGCAGCGGAACCAGCACGTCGTCGGTGTCCACGCCGGTGCGGATCACCAACAGCGGCACCGCCCCGAATGCGAGCACACTCACCACTCGCAGCAGCAGCGGAAAGGTGAACCGGGTGAGATCTGCTGGGTTCAGGTCGATCTGGCGATGACGAACCGTATCGATCTCGGCGCGCAGCACCGACCGCAGATGCGACAGCCAGCGCGGCCGCTTCCTACCGTTGCCGGTCAAGGATGATCGTGGACGACCACGCCGCGGATGTTGCGGCCCGCGAGCATGTCGTCATAGGCCTCGTTGACGTCGTCGAGCTTGTACTCGGCGGTCACCGTCTCATCGAGAAGCAACTGTCCGTCGCGGTAGAGGTTGAGCAGCCGCGGGATGTCGGCGCGGGGGTTGGCCTCGCCGTAGAGGCTGCCCAGCAGACGCTTCTGGAAGAGCGTGAACATCATCATCGGCAGGGTCGGCGTGACGTCGGTCATCGCCGCGATCGCGGTCACCACCACCGCGCCGCCCTTGCGCACGAGGTTGAGCGCCTCGTCGATCATCGCGCCTTCCAGTAGACCCACGGTCAACAACACCGAGTCGGCCATCACCCCGCGGGTGAGGTCGCCGACGAGCTCCATCGCTTCGGCCGCCGATGTCACGAAGTGGGTGGCGCCGAACAGCAATGCCTTGTCCCGCTTGCTCTCCACGAGATCGACGACGACGATCTTTTCCGCACCGGCCAGCCGCGCACCCTGGATCGCGCCGCTGCCGATACCGCCGCATCCGATCACCACTACGGTATCGCCCGGACCCACCTTGGCGGTGTTGACCGCCGACCCCCAGCCGGTCGTCACCCCGCAGCCCAGCAGGCAGGCCCGCGACAGCGGAAAGTCGTTGTCGATCTTGACCACCGAGGCCTCCGGCACCGTGCCGAATTGCGAGAAGGTGCCGACGAGCGCCATCGCCCCGATATCCGTGCCGTTCAGATGGCGGCGGTATGTGCCGTCCAACTGGGTGCCGGTCATGATCATCGCGCCGAGATCGCAGAGGTTCTGCTGGCCCGTGGAGCACCATCGGCAACGACCGCACGCGGGGAGGAACGACGCCACCACGTGGTCGCCGGGCGCCAAACCCGGTACGCCGGGCCCCACTTCCTGCACGACGCCCGCGCCCTCGTGGCCGCCGACGAGCGGGAGCGGCGCAGGCAGATCACCCCGATGGACGTGTTCGTCGGAATGGCACAGCCCGGTGGCCTCCCACGACACCAGGACCTCGCCCGCCTGCGGCGGGTCCAACTCGATCTCCTCGACGCTCCAGTCGGCGCCGAACTCCCACAAAACCGCTGCCTTGGTCTTCATGCGCCGAGTGTAGGAACGGGCGGCGGTAGAAATCGGCGAATCGCGCTACTGCGCGAGGGCCAGACCGCCCAGCGCGACGATCCAACTGGCGAAGCTACCCACCAGGAAGTACTCGACGACATCCCCGATGCCGATGTGCCCGTTCTCTCGGGCCTTCTGGGCGTTGATTTCCGGGAACCGGATGATGCTCTTGGCGGCGATGACGACCGAGACGGCCATGAGTTGACCGGCCAGCCCGAGCCCGAGGATCAGCAGCCGCTCCATCGGGCCGAGCAGGCGGCCGCCCTTCAACCGGTCCGACGGCTGCGGCTCGCCGGTCGGTTTCACCGCGCCGATCGCACCGAGGACCAGACGCACCAGCTGGTTTCCGGTGACCACCTGTAGCAGCACAACGCCGACGATCATCAGCAGCCGGTCGGCGTCCACGCCGCGGATGTCAGGCAGACCGACCCACGCGAACCAGCGCTGCACCAGCCCGGCCACGTCAGAACCCAAGCCCGACAACAGAAGCAGTAGCCCGACGGCCACACCGAACACCACCAGCGGGGTCAACTCCCGCTCACCGCTCCGCTCGGCACGCGCGCACAGCACCGCCCAGCACATGGTGGCCACCGCCGCGATGATCAACAGCACGATGTCACCGAGGTGCCACAGCGCCGGTCAGCGCGGCGCACCCCGCGACGACCACGGGTGCGGTCAACACCGGCGCCCAGAGCCGGGGCGTCAGCCGTCGCACGATGTCGGCGACACCCATCGCGATGAACATCACCGCCAGCGCGCTCACGGGATACTTCTCAAATAATCGGAGGCCATCACGATCAGGTCCAGCCCGTCACGGCCGGCGCGCTGCGAAACGGCCGAGGCGCTGATGCCCTCGGCTGCGGCGATGTCCTTCTTGGTGTGCTCGCTCAACAGTCCCTTCACAATCCGTAGTGAGCGGTCATCGAGCGATCCAAGCAGATGGTCCCGACAAATCAGCGCCGCGTTGATCGCGTCGGTATCGCCGCGAGCATCGCCGGCCCGGAACGACGTGCGCACCAGCGCCAACCCCGGCCGCCGCTGTGCGGTGGCGGTCCACGTGATCGCCTCGCGGGCGGTCCACCATCCCGGTCCGTCTTGTATGCCTGTGGTGGCGTCGAGCACCGTGACGGCGCCCCAGCCGATGCCGAACCGCACGTCGATGTCCGGTGCGACGGCCAGCCGGATGGTTAGCGCCGCGTCGATCGCCGCGCCGATGGTCGGATAGCTGCCCTGAAACTCGTCGCCGACAGTGAAGGCCGGTGCGGCGATTGCCCCGCCTGCCGCGTCGGCCAACGCGTTGTTGAGCGCGCGGTGCGCGGCGGCGCGGTCAGCGACGCGGCGTGAACCGACCATATCGCCGATCAACGTCGCGCGGGCATCCGCTGAAGCTATTACCTCCATCACGGACATATGAAGATTATAGCTTCATTTGAACTAAGTTAAGTTGAGAGCTTCACTCGATGTAGTCGGTGGCCGCCCGCAGGTGCTTGACCGCGTCGCCGACAATCGTCTCGACCAACTCCGCACACGTCGGCAGATCACCCAAGATGCCCGCGACCTGGCCCGATGCCAACACGCCCGCATCGGTGTTGCCTTCCACCAGGCCGGCCTTCAGCAGCATCGGGGTGTTGGCGGCCATCACGACTTGCGACCACGTCAGCTCCTTGCCGTGGCGCATCTCCAGGCCGTCTTTGATCATCGACCGCCAGGTCATGCCGGACATCTTCTTGAACTTCTGGGCGTTGCGCACTGCCGCGGTGAAGCCGCGAAGCCGTGAACCGCTTTCGAGCTTCTCGACGAGCCCGGTGCGCAATACCCGGTGCGGCATGCCGTCGACACGGGTGGAGACGACGGTGCCGTCCAGCCCGGCCTCCAGGTAGCGCCGTTTGACCGCATCGGGCACCGTGGAGTCCGACGTCAGCAGAAACCGGGTGCCCATCGCGACGCCTGCCGCGCCGTAGGAGAGCGCCGCCGCCAGACCGCGGCCGTCGAAGAAGCCGCCCGCGGCGACCACCGGGATATCGACGGCATCCAGCACCGACGGCAGCAGCAGCGTCGTCGCGATCGGACCGGTGTGGCCGCCGCCTTCGCCGCCTTGAACGATCACCGCGTCAGCGCCCCAGCCGGCGACCTTCTTGGCATGCTTGGCCAGCCCGACCGACGGAATCACCACCACGCCGGCCTCTTTCAGTTTGGCGATCAGATCCGGCTTGGGCGCCAACGCAAACGACGCGACCTTGACCCCTTCGCGGATCAGCAGGTCGATACGCTCACCTGCGTCGCCGGCGTCGGCGCGGATGTTGATGCCGAACGGTTTGTCGGTCGAGCTCTTGACCTTGGTGACCGCGGCCTGCAGTTCGTCGAGCGTCATGGTCGCCGACGCCAGGATGCCGAGGCCGCCGGCGTTGGAGGTCGCCGACACCAACCGTGCACCTGCCACCCAGCCCATCCCGGTCTGGACCACCGGATGGTCGATGCCGATGAGCTCGGTCAGCGGGGTGCGCAGCCTGTGCGACGGAGTGCTCACCTTATCTCCTTGTCCCGCAGGCCTTTCGGATCGATAACCGTGCGGATCAGATCCAGTTCACGTTCGGTCGGCAATCGGGTCGGTTCGGCTTTGTCCAGATCGTGGATCTCGAAGGAGGTGTTCTCGGCTACCTCTTCGGGCCCGATGCCGGGATGCAGCGAAACCGCCCGCATCTGATGGTCGGGGCCGTTGAAGTCGAACACCCCTAGGTTGGTCACCACCCGGAACACGTTGACGAACCGGAACGCCGGGTTGTCCGGATCCACCTTGTCCCAACCGATGCCCGACACGACGTCAACGGCCTCGCCGAACACCCGCTTGGAATGGTTGCCTACCCAGTAACTGGTGGCGTGGTTGATGGTGTTGCCGGGGGCGCCGCGCACGCCGAACATCTGCCGGGTGGGTTGTTGCAACGGTCCGAAGGCCGACAGGTTCTGGTTGCCGTAGCGGTCAATCTGGTTGGCGCCCATGACGACATGACGCCGACCCCATGCCAGGGTCTCGAACACGCGGCCGAACGGCATCCAGCCCTCGATAGCGCCAGCGGCGCCGACAGCGGGGGTATCGGCCAGCAGGCGTGCCTCGCCGTCGGTGAGCAAGATGTCGGGGGAGAACGTCAACCTCGCCAGCCGCGCGCCGATGGCCACCATCGTGGTCATCGGGCTCACCATGATCTCGCGGGCGTCGCGGAACAGTTCCGCACACGCCACCACGCACACTTCGGGACGGCTCGCGGACATCGCTGCGCTCATGCCTTTTCGCTCCTCGCGTCCGCGGCCTGGAATCTGCGTACTGCGGCCTGATAGTCGGATTCGCTGCCGGACAGATACGTCTGGATGAACTGCTGCCACGACTCGTCTGATGCGGCGGCCTCGGCGTAGTGCCGCTGGAACTTCTCGTCGCGCCGGTAATCGGGTTCGGCCGTGGTGAAGTGGGCGCCGTTGGGCGCTTCCACGACGTTGTCGACCATCATCCGGTTGATCAGCAGCGCCTGCGGCGGAACGGCTTTGACCAGTTCCTCGGTGGACACCACCCGTTCGACCGACAGGAACCGCTTCTCGGCGGCCATCAGGTACAGGTCGTCGAAATACGGGTCGATGCCGGTGTAGGCGGCGTTGCCTTGTGCGTCCCCGAGGTTCATGTGCACGAACGCGGCGTCCAACGTCAACGCGGGCATCGCGATGAGCTCCTCATAATCATCACCGGTCGGGTAAGGCGATCGCACGGTCGTGAGTTCGTCACCCCAGAAGGACCGCACATCGCTGCCCAGTCCCGCCCGGATCGGCAGGAAAGGCAACCGCTGCGCGGCCGCCTGCAGACCGCACCGCAGCATGCCCTCGTCCATCTCGCGTGCCTCGATCGTGCCGGCCTTACGTGCCTTGCCGAACCACGGGTCGTAAAACGGTGGCGAGTCCAATGACACGAAGCCGTAATACGCGCGCCGCACCTTGCCCGCAGAGCACAGCAAGCCCAGGTCGGGGCCGCCGTAGGTGACCACGGTCAGGTCGGTGACCTCGGTGCGCAGCAGGGCCCGCACGAACGCCATTGGCTTGCGACGGGAGCCCCAGCCGCCGATACCGATGGTCATACCGCTCTGGACCGAGGACACGGCCTCGTCCAGAGTTGTTCTCTTATCGGTCATTTCGACCCCTTGTCGGTCCCGGCGAAGGCGTCGCGGTGCTCGTCGGACACACCGGCGAGGTTCAGCTCGAACGTGAAACCCTGCTCCATGCGGTATCTCGCGTTTACCGGTTGCACGTCGATGAAGTTCAGCGCTTCCTTGGCCGCGCGGATCACCCGAGTGTCCTTGGCGGCGATGTCGCGGGCCACGCGCAGCGCCGCCTCGTCCAAGCCGTCGCGCGGCACCACTTCGTGCACCGAGCCGTAGTGGTGCAGCGTCGCGGCATCCACGGTGGCGGCGGTGAAGAACATCCGCCGCATCACGTGTTGCGGCACCAGCCTAGACAGGTGCGTGGCCGCGCCCAGCGCGCCGCGCTCGACTTCCGGAAGACCGAACGTCGCGTCGTCAGAGGCGACGATGACGTCGGCGTTGCCGACCAGGCCGATGCCGCCGCCCACGCAGAAGCCGTTGACCGCGGCCACCACGGGAACCGCGCATTCGTAGACGGCCTTGAAGGCGGCATAGCAACCGCGGTTCGCGTCGATCAGCGCGGTGAAGCCCTCGGTGCGCTGCATCTCTTTGATATCCACGCCGGCGTTGAACCCGCGGCCTTCGGCGCGCAGGATCACGACGTGCGTGGTCGGGTCCTGGCCGGCCGTGGTGAGGACATCGGCGAGTTCGAACCAGCCGCGCGAGGGAATCGCGTTGACGGGCGGATAGTCGACCGTGACCGAGACGATGCCCGGTTCGGTGACGGTATGCGTGATGGTCATCTAAGCCTCCGAGCACTTCCTGGGTCCGGTAGGAAAGCAAGCACTTGCTTGGTACGCTAGCACAGTGACCGACCGGCCAGAGATCAAGCTCGGACTTCACGACAAGGTCGTGCTGGTGACCGGCGGCGTCCGCGGCGTCGGCGCCGGCATCAGCGCCGTCTTCGCCGCTCAGGGCGCGACCGTCGTCGCCTGCGCGCGCAGACCTGTCGAAGGTTCGCCGTATGAGTTCCACAGCTGCGACGTACGCGACGACGCGTCGGTCGCGGCCATGATCGAGACGATTGTCGATCGTCACGGCCGCCTCGACGTGGTGGTGAACAATGCCGGCGGGTCGCCGTACGTTCCGGCCTCAGAGGCGTCGGCGAAGTTCAGCACCAAGATCGTTGAGCTCAACCTGCTTGGGCCGCTTTCGGTTTCCACCCATGCCAACGCGGTCATGCAGAACCAGGATCGTGGCGGCTCGATCGTCAACGTGGCAAGCGTCAGCGGCAGGCGGCCGACTCCCGGCACGGTTGCCTACGGTGCCGCCAAGGCCGGCATGGAGAGCATCACCAGCACTCTCGCGGTGGAGTGGGCGCCGAAGGTGCGCGTCAACTCCGTGGTCGTCGGGATGGTCGAGACCGAGCAGTCGGAATTGTTCTACGGTGACGCGGATTCGATCGCGGCGATCTCGAAGAACGTGCCGCTGGGCCGGCTGGCCACTCCGGCCGACGTCGGCTGGGCAGCAGCGTTCCTGGCGTCGGACGCCGCGTCATACATCAGCGGGGCGTCGCTGGAAGTGCACGGCGGCGGCGAGCCTCCGCACTATCTGGCCACCACGACAGCGGACATCAAACAATAAAGGAGACAACGGATATGGGACTGCTCGACGGTCGTGTGGTCATCGTGACGGGTGCAGGCGGCGGCATCGGCCGGGCGCACGCGCTGGCGTTCGCCGCCGAGGGGGCGCGCGTCGTGGTCAACGACATCGGTGTCGGCCTGGACGGCTCACCCGCCGGCGGTGGCAGCGCCGCGCAGGGCGTCGTCGACGAAATCACCGCTGCCGGAGGCGAAGCCGTGGCAAACGGGGCCAATGTGGCGGACTGGGCGCAGGCGGAAGGGCTGATCCAATCGGCGGTCGACACCTTCGGCGGGCTCGATGTGTTGGTCAACAACGCCGGCATCGTGCGCGACCGGATGTTCGCCAACACCAGCGAAGAGGAGTTCGACTCCGTCGTCGCCGTACATCTCAAGGGCCACTTCGCCACCATGCGCCACGCCGGGTCGTACTGGCGCACCAAGTCCAAGGCGGGCGAGACCGTGGATGCCCGCATCATCAACACCAGTTCCGGCGCCGGGCTGCAGGGCAGCGTGGGACAGGCGAACTACAGCGCCGCCAAAGCCGGGATCGCCGCCCTGACGTTGGTGGCGTCGGCGGAGATGGGCCGCTACGGCGTCACTGTCAATGCGATCGCGCCGTCGGCGCGAACCCGGATGACCGAGACCGTGTTCGCCGAAATGATGGCGACGCAGGACAAGGACTTCGACGCGATGGCGCCGGAGAACGTTTCGCCGCTGGTGGTTTGGCTCGGCAGCGCCGAGTCCAAGGACATCACCGGCAAGATGTTCGAGGTCGAGGGCGGCAATATCCGGGTCGCCGAGGGCTGGGCGCACGGTCCACAGGTCGACAAGGGCGCGCGGTGGGATCCCGCCGAGCTGGGTCCGGTCGTCAAGGACCTGCTGGCCAAGGCCCGTCCGCCGGTTCCCGTCTACGGGGCCTGAGCACACCAGCCAGGGGCTAAGCGGCGGCCTGCTCCGATCCCGCGTCGGCGTCGGCCTTATCGGTGCCACCGAGGCGGTCGGTGATCGCTGTGACGAAGCCCTTGAGATTGCGAGGCTCGGCATCGGAGTCCGCGTCGGCGTCAGTGTCCACGTCGACATCGGCGGATTCGATGGTGTCACCGGGCTTGACCTTGTTGCCATCCGTCAGATCCGTTGCCCCGGCGCGGTTCCTGACCTTGGTCAGCAGCGGCGTGGCGTCGGCCTCGTCCGTCGTCTCAGCAACAGCCGTTGTCTCCGATTCGATTGTCGTCGCGTCGACTTCCACGTCCAGCGAGCTGATATCGACGGCATTGATGTTCACCGGTTCGTCGACCGTCTGCGCGGACGGACCGCGGAACTCGTCGACGATGTCTCGAATCACGTTGGGCACGAACTCGACCGCGGTCTTGACGACGTCGATCACCCCGTCTCGCACCGCGTTCGCCAACGCGGCGATGTCCCCGCTGGCGAATGCCTGGCCGATGTTGTACAGCGCCGTCTGAGGTGCTGTGACGAGATCGCGGACATCGACGAACAGTTTGGTGAGCAGGGGCGGATCCGTGGAGACAGCCACGCCGTCCCACTCGGTGAGCAGCCAACCGTCTTCCGGGTTGCCGGTGACGATGACGATTCCGGTGTTGCCCAACGGACGACGCAGCATCAGTCCTAAGTCGGGGTTATCGACGTTCATCATCACCCAGAACATGATCGTGGCGCCGTGCGAGAACGCCACGGCGTTGCGGTCTCCGCTGTCGTAGATGGTCTGAATGGCGTTGTCCACCCGGGCGTCGAACGCGTTGCCGTCCGCAGCGCCCAACACGGGCACGAAGCGTGCGCCCAGCGTCCACGCCGCCGGCACCACGACGTAGCCCAGCCGGCCCAAGCCGCCGGACTCCGGTGAGCCTTCGAAGATGCCCGCGTTGATCTCTCGCAGTCCTGGCAACACCACCACAGGTTGGCCCAACATGGTGGCCAGCGGTGCCGCGGTCAACTGGGTTCGCACCATGTTGGAGGCGTAGATGCCGTCGAAGCCCCTGTCCGCCAGGACGATCGCGACATCTGCCGCCTGCTGCTGGCCCAGCGGGGTGAGCCCCGGCCCCGGAACCGACGTGTCGATGCGATCGGCTGCGTTGGCCTCCGACTGGCCGTGGCGGACGAAGGTCAACGTCATCGACTCCGCGGCCCACGCCGGCAGCGCCGACACGAAGAACAGGACCGCGGCTGTGATCGCGGTGAACACAAGGCGCAGAAGCCGCCTGGTGGAATAAGGCTGCATATCGACGCTCCGCCAGTAGCCCGGTTGTCCGGCTCACAGTACGTCCGGTGGGCCGCCGGTGAGCACAGAACCCAAGAATCAGGTGGGCTCGCTGTGGATGAACGGCCGCCGGTGCGCCGATGGCCCCGAATGTGGGCGCGCGCAAAGTATCCGGCCTGTCATGCGAAATTACTGCCCGGGTTCAGGGCTCGCAGACGACGAGCGGGATGACCCGGTCGGTCCAGGACTGGTAGTCCTCGTAGGTCGGGTACATCTCGACCAGCTTCGGCCAGTACTTCGCGCGTTCGGCGTCGGTGGCGTCGCGTGCGGTCAACTCGAGCACATCTTTCTTGATCTGCACCTGCACCTTGGGATTGGCCTTGAGGTTGAGGTACCACATCGGGTGCTTGTCGCTGCCGCCTTTGGACGCGGCCACCACGACGATGTCGCCGTCGCGGTGGAAGTACAACGGGCTGATCCGCGGCTGGCCCGTTTTGCGACCGGTGGTGGTCAGCAGCGCCACGGGGATGCCCTGAAAGTCGCTGCCGAAGCCCTCGCCGTCGCTGCGGCGGTACATGTAGGTGTTGACCTTCGCCATCCACTTGATGAAGAAGTCCGCTGGCTTGGTGTCCATGAAACGCGGGCGCGACTTTGCCATGGCGGTCATCCTATGCTGGGGAAATGGACCAGGAAATGGGCACCGTGTCGGACACCGACCGTATCGCGGCCGCTGACGCGTACATCGACGCGCTCGCCAGCCATCGCGCCGAGCAGGTGCAGTTCGCGCCGGGCTGTGTCCGGATCGAGGTGGGCCTCAAGACCGGTTTCTCCGCAAATCATCTGCGGCGCAGCCTGAACCGCGGCCCGCAGTACCGCGTCATCGACGCGACCACCGATCGCGAGTTCCGCGTCGACGGCGACCACGTGCACGCGACGTTCACCGTGGTCACCAAGGCGGCGCTGGGCCGGCGTCGCGTCGTCGCCGACGTCGACGAAACCTTTTTGATCCCAGCCGCCGACGGCAAGATCCACCACATCAGGGCGCGGATCCGTCCGCGCATCCGGCGCGAGCAGGCATAGAAGGCCGTTCTCAGACTCCGAATCGCGGCCTTCTGCAGCTGCTCGCCGAGAATTAAATCCGCTCGATGATCGTGCCGGTGGACAGTGCACCACCTGCGCACATGGTGATCAGCGCCGTGCTCTTGTCGGTGCGTTCGAGCTCGTGCAGGGCGGTGGTGATCAGCCGGCTACCGGTGCTGCCCACCGGGTGCCCCAGCGCGATCGCCCCGCCGTTGACGTTGACCTTGTCCATATCGGGGTTGTGCACCCGGGCCCACGACAGCACGACCGACGCGAACGCCTCGTTGATCTCGGTGATGTCGATGTCGCCCATCTTCATCCCGGCCTTCTCAAGCACCTTGGCAGTGGACTGCACGGGTCCGTCGAGGTGGTAGTAGGGCTCGGCGCCGACGAGCGCCTGGCTGACGATCCGCGCGCGCGGCTTCAGTCCCAGCGCGCGAGCCTTGTCTTCGTCCATCCACAGCACCGCGGCCGCGCCGTCGGAGATCTGGGACGACGTACCCGCGGTATGGATACCGCCCTCGATCACCGGCTTGAGCGCGCCGAGGCCCTCCACTGTGGTGTCGCGCAACCCCTGATCGCGGGTGACGACGTGGCGCTCGCTGGTCGGCTGCTTCTGGTCGTCGAGCACCGGCGCCTCGATACCGCTGATCTCGCGGTCGAACCGGCCTTCGGCCCATGCCTGCTTGGCCTTGGCCTGCGACTGGAAACCGAACTGGTCGATGTCCTCGCGGGTGATGCCGCGGCGTTTGGCGATCCGCTCGGCGGCGGTGAACTGGTCGGGCAGGTCAATGTCCCAGGATGACGGCCGCAGGATGCTGCGGTCGGGTCCGGCGTTCGCGCCCAGCCCCACCCGGCTCATCGCCTCGATGCCGCAGGCGATGCCGATGTCGATGGCGCCGGCCGCGATGAGGCCCGCGATCAACCCGTTGGCCTGCTGCCCGCTGCCGCACTGGCAGTCCACGGTCATCGCGCCGACGTGGTCCGGCAGCCCGGCGACCAGCCAGCTCACCCGGGTGATGTTGTTGGACTGCTCACCGAACTGGGTGACGCAGCCGCCGATGACCTGCTCGACTTCACCGGCGTCGATCCCGGCTTTCTCGACAAGAGCCTTCTGCGTGGCGCCCAGCAACTCCGTGGCGTGCAGGCCGGACAACCAACCGTTGCGCTTTCCGATGGGGCTACGAGTGGCTTCAACAATGACAGGGTTACCCATTACGTCAGGCTAGAACACGTTTCATTACCCTGACAAGCGAGGATGGTTACCTGCCTTTCATCTGCGCAGAAGGCATGTTTTACTGGCACTAGAACACGTTGCAGAAGTGTTGCGCAAAGGAGCTCACCGCATGTCTGGTCCGAACCTGCCCAAGGGATTCGATCCCCTCGACGCCGATTTGAACCTCAAGGGTCTCCCCGTCGCTGAGCTCGCCGAACTGCGCGATTCCGACCCCATCCACTGGGTCGACGTACCCGGTGGCACCGGCGGCTTTGGAGACAAAGGGTACTGGCTCGTCACCAAGCACGCCGACGTCAAGGAAGTCTCTCGGCGCAACGATGTCTTCGGCAGCTCGCCCGACGGCGCCATTCCCGTCTGGCCGCAGGACATGACCCGCGACGCCATTGATCTGCAGCGCAATGTGCTGCTCAACATGGACGCCCCGCAGCACACCCGGCTGCGCAAGATCATCTCCCGCGGCTTCACCCCCCGCGCGATCGGGCGCCTCGAGGACGAACTGCGCGCCCGCGCGCAGAAGATCGCCGAGACCGCTGCTGCGCAGGAAAGCGGCGACTTCGTCGAACAGGTGTCGTGTGAGCTGCCGCTGCAGGCCATCGCCGAGCTGCTCGGTGTTCCGCAGGAGGACCGCGACAAGATCTTCCGCTGGTCCAACGAGATGACCGCTGGTGAGGATCCCGAGTACGCCCATGTCGACCCCGCGATGTCGTCGGTCGAGCTGATCCAGTACGCCATGCAGATGGCCGAGGAGCGGGCCAAGAACCCGACCGAGGACATCGTCACCAAGCTGATCGAGGCCGACATCGACGGCGAGAAGCTCACCGACGACGAGTTCGGCTTCTTCGTGGTGATGCTGGCGGTGGCGGGCAACGAGACCACGCGCAACTCGATCACCCACGGCATGATCGCGTTCTCTCAAAACCCCGACCAGTGGGAGCTTTACAAGAAGGAACGTCCCGAGACCGCCGCCGACGAGATCGTGCGCTGGGCCACCCCGGTTTCGGCGTTCCAACGCACCGCCCTCGAGGATGTCGAGCTTGGCGGAGTGAAGATCAAGAAGGGCGAGCGGGTGGTGATGTCCTACCGGTCGGCCAACTTCGACGAAGAGGTCTTCGAAGACCCGCACACCTTTAATATCCTGCGCGACCCGAACCCGCACGTCGGCTTCGGCGGCACCGGTGCGCATTACTGCATCGGCACCAACCTGGCGCGCATGACCATCAACCTGATCTTCAACGCGATCGCGGACCATATGCCCGACCTCAAGCCGATCGGCGACCCCGAACGGCTGAAGTCGGGGTGGCTCAACGGCATCAAGCACTGGCAGGTTGACTACACCGGTAAGTGCCCCGTCAAGCACTGATCGGTACCGAACCCGCGCGGGGCGCGTCGTTTGCAATAAGGAGGACGGGTGGATTTCACGCCCAACCCGGAGCAGCAGGCTGTCGCCGACGTGGTGACATCCGTGCTCGACCGAGACAACAGCTGGGAAGCACTGGTCGCCGGCGGAGTGGCCGCCCTGGCGGTGCCCGAGCGCCTCGGCGGTGACGGTGTCGGGCTGCCCGAGGTGGCCACGGCACTGACCGAGATCGGTCGGCACGGCACCGTCAGCCCGGCGCTGGCCACGCTGGGTCTTGGGCTGTTGACGCTGCGGGATCTGGCCTCCGACGAGCAGCAGGACCGCTACCTCTCAGGAGTTCCCAAGGGGGCGGTGCTGACGGCCGCGCTCAACGAACCCGGTGCGCCGCTGCCCGACCGGCCGGCCACGACACTCACCGACGGCAAGATTTCCGGCACCAAGGTCGCGGTTCCCTATGCGGGACAAGCGGAATGGATGCTGGTGACCGCCGACAACGGGGTCGCCGTCGTGTCGCCGAAGGCCGACGGCGTCCAGGTGACCAAGACCCCGACCTCCAACGGAGGGGATGAGTACACCGTCACGTTCACCGACGCGCATGTCGACGCGGTACTGGACGGCGCGACACCGCGCCGCGTCAACCAGTTGGCGCTGGCCGCGATCGGGGCCTTCGCGGCCGGTCTGGTCGCCGGCGCACTGCGGCTAACCGCGGACTACGTCGCCAACCGCGAGCAGTTCGGTAAGCCGTTGTCGACGTTTCAGACGGTGGCCGCACAGCTGGCCGAGGTCTACATCGCTTCTCGCACTTTGACGTTGGCGGCCACGTCGGTGGTTTGGCGGCTCTCCGAGGGGCGCGACGCCAGCCCACAAACTCAAGAGGATCTCGACGTCCTCGGCTACTGGCTCGCATCGCAGGCACCTCCGGTGATGCAACTCTGTCACCACCTGCACGGCGGGATGGGTATGGATATCGCCTACCCGATGGACCGCTACTACTCCACGATCAAAGACCTCACCCGACTGGTGGGTGGTCCGGCACACCGGCTCGACCTGGTGGGAGCCGCATTGGGCGAGCGAAGCGACGGGAGATAGCAGTGTTCATCGACCTGACGCCCGAACAGAAACAGCTGCAGGCGCAACTGCGGGCGTACTTTTCCAACCTCATCTCTCCAGAAGAGGCCAAGGAGATGGAGAAGGACCGCCACGGCGAGGCGTATCGTGCCGTCATCAAGCGGATGGGCTCCGACGGCAAGCTCGGCGTCGGGTGGCCCAAGGAGTTCGGCGGTCTGGGCTTCGGTCCGATCGAGCAGTCGATCTTCGTCAACGAGGCGCAGCGGGCGGACGTGCCGCTGCCGGCCGTCACGTTGCAGACCGTGGGGCCCACGCTGCAGCAGTACGGCACTGCGGAGCAGAAGAAGAAGTTTCTGCCCGCCATCCTCGCCGGCGAGGTGCACTTCGCGATCGGCTACACCGAGCCCGAAGCCGGCACCGACCTGGCGTCGCTGCGCACCACGGCGGTGCGACGCAGGGAAGGGTCCGCCGAATACTACCTAGTCAACGGGCAGAAGGTGTTCACCACCGGCGGGCACGACGCCGACTACATCTGGCTGGCGTGCCGTACAGACCCAGAAGCGGTGAAGCACAAGGGCATCTCGATCCTGATCGTCGACACCAAGGACCCCGGCTACTCCTGGACGCCGATGATTCTGTCCGACGGCGCACACCACACCAACGCCACCTATTACAACGACGTCCGGGTCCCCGCCGACATGCTCGTCGGCGAGGAGAACGGCGGTTGGAAGCTGATCACCACTCAGCTCAACAACGAGCGCGTGATGCTCGGCCCGGCAGGCCGGTTCGCCTCGCTCTACGACCACGTACACGCGTGGGCATCCAAGCCGGGCAGTAACGGCGTCGCCCCGCTCGAACATGACGACGTCAAGCGTTCGCTGGGTGAGCTCAAGGCGATGTGGCGCATCAACGAGCTGCTCAACTGGCAGGTCGCCGCGTCCGGTGAGACCATCGACGTTGCCGACGCAGCAGCGACCAAGGTGTTTGGCACCGAACGCATCCAGTACGCGGGCCGGCTGGCCGAGGAGATCGTCGGCAAGTACGGGGATCCGGCGGATCCGGAAACCGCGGAGCTGCTGGAGTGGCTCGACAGCCAGACCAAACGGAACTTGGTGATCACGTTCGGCGGAGGTGTCAACGAGGTAATGCGGGAGATGATTGCGGCTGCGGGACTGAAGGTTCCAAGGGTCCCCCGGTGAGTATCGACGACATCAAGGCCGCCGCCGAGCGGGTCAAGGCGGAAGGCAAGAGCAAGCCCCGTGTGGGCCGCCACCCGGTCAACCAGCCGATGATCGACCACTGGGTCGATGCGATGGGCGACAAGAACCCGATCTACGTCGACGAGGCCGCGGCGAAGGCGGCCGGTCACCCGGGCGCCGTCGCGCCGCCCGCGATGATCCAGGTGTGGACGATGATGGGTCTGGGCGGTGTGCGCCCCGACGACGACCCATTGGGCAAGATCATCGAATTGTTCGACGACGCAGGCTATATCGGTGTGGTCGCCACCAACTGCGAACAGACCTATCACCGATATCTGCGGGTCAGCGAACAGGTCAGCGTCACCGCCGAACTGACCGACGTCATCGGGCCGAAGAACACCGCGCTGGGTGAGGGCTTCTTCATCACGCAGAAGATCACTTGGCAGGTTGGCGATGAAGATGTGGCCGAGATGATGTGGCGCATCATGAAGTTCAGACCCGCCGACAGCGGTGCGCGAACCCAGGTGCCCGAGGATCTGGATGCTGATTCGATGATGCGGCCGGCGTCGTCGCGGGACACCAAGTTCTTCTGGGACGGCGTCAACGCGCACGAACTGCGGATCCAAAAGCGTCCCGACGGCACGCTGCAGCATCCGCCGGTGCCCGCGCTGTGGCAGGACAAAGAGCAGCCCACCGACTACGTCGTGGCAAGCGGCAAGGGCACGGTGTTCAGCTTCGTGGTGCACCACGCCCCGAAGGTGCCCGGTCGCACACTGCCGTTCGTCATCGCGCTCGTCGAACTCGAGGAGGGCGTCCGGATGCTCGGGGAGCTGCGCAATGCCGAACCCACCGCCGTGGAGATCGGAATGCCGGTCCGGGCAACGTTTATCGACTTTCCAGAAGGCGATTCAGGCCCACCCTGGACACTGTACGCATGGGAGCCGGACACGTGAGCACACCCACTGTCGAAGTAGGCACCAAGCTGCCCGAACTGGCGCTGTACGGCGACCCGACGTTCATCGTGTCGACGGCGATCGCCACCAGGGACTACCAGGACGTCCACCACGACCGCGACAAGGCGCAGGCCAAAGGGTCGAAGGACATCTTCGTCAACATCCTCACCGACACTGGGCTGGTTCAGCGCTACATCACCGACTGGGCCGGGCCTACCGCGGTCATCAAGTCGATCGGTCTGCGCCTCGGGGTGCCGTGGTATGCCTACGACACCGTGACGTTCAAGGGTGAGGTCACCGCGATAGAAGACGGTCTCATCAGCCTGAAAATCACTGGCAGCAACAGCCTGGGTGATCACGTGATCGCCAACGCGACGCTAACCCTCGGAGGTAACTGATGCCCGGCGAGTTGTCCGGCAAGGCGGCGATCGTCGGGATTGGCGCCACCGACTTCTCCAAGAACTCCGGTCGCAGCGAGCTTCGGCTCGCCTCTGAAGCCGTTCTGGACGCGCTCGACGACGCGGGTCTGACCCCTGCCGACGTCGACGGCATGGTCACGTTCACGATGGACTCCAACACCGAGGTGGCGATCTCGCGCGCGATCGGCATCCCTGAGTTGAAGTTCTTTTCCAAGATCCACCACGGCGGCGGCGCGGCCTGCGCCACGGTCCAGCAAGCCGCGATCGCGGTGGCGACCGGAGTCGCGGATTGCGTTGTGGCATACCGGGCTTTCAACGAGCGCTCGGGAACCCGCTTCGGACAGGTGCAGATGCGGCTGGTGGAGAACGCCGACTCCACCGGCGTGGACAACTCGTTCTCGTATCCGCACGGGCTGTCCACCCCCGCTGCGCAGGTGGCGATGATCGCCAGGCGCTACATGCACCTGTCCGGTGCCACCAGCAAGGACTTCGGCGCGGTATCGGTGGCCGACCGCAAGCACGCGGCCAAGAACCCGAAGGCGTACTTCTACGAGAAGCCGATCACTATTGAGGACCACCAGAATTCGCGGTGGATCGCCGAGCCGTTGCGGCTGCTGGATTGCTGCCAGGAAACCGATGGTGGTGTGGCGTTGGTGATCACGTCCGCCGAGCGGGCCAAAGACCTCAAACACCGGCCCGCGGTCATCGAGGCGGCGTCGCAGGGTTCCAGCGCCGACCAGTATTCGATGGTCAGCTACTACCGGCCCGAACTCGGCCTGCCGGAGATGGGGCTGGTGGGCAGGCAGTTGTGGGAGCAGTCAGGGCTCAAGCCAACCGACATCCAGACCGCCGTCCTCTACGACCACTTCACGCCGTTCACGCTGATCCAGTTGGAGGAGCTGGGCTTCTGCGACAAGGGCGATGCCAAGGACTTCGTCGCCGACGGCGCCATCGAGATCGGTGGGCGGCTGCCGATCAACACCCACGGCGGCCAGTTGGGTGAGGCCTACATCCACGGCATGAACGGCATTGCCGAAGGGGTACGCCAACTGCGCGGCACATCGGTGAACCCGGTGCCGGACGTCGAGCACGTGCTCGTCACCGCGGGCACCGGTGTGCCGACATCGGGTCTGATCCTGGGCTGACCCCGCCACGGCGGGTGCCGCTGCTACTACCCTCGGAGCCGTGAGTTCGCCGCAGCCACCGGACCCGTCGTCGACGCCGCACGACGACTTCCACAGTCCTGGCCCCAACGACGACGACACCGGGCCGGTGCGCGCTGTGCCGCGCGCACCAGACACCCAGATGAGGCGCTTTGACGCCCCGCTCTCCGTGACACCGCGGCCGGTGCAGCCGCGTTCGGTGCCCAAAGCGGTGCCAGTTGCGGTGGCTGCGGTCATTGCCGTCGCCGCGATTGGCGGGTTGGGATTCTGGCTGCTGCGTCCGTCACCGCAGGACGATGCGCCCGCCGTCGCCGCGCCGCCGACATCGGATCCAACAACAACGCCGCCAACAACGCCGGCGACGACAATCCGGCCCGACGACGCGCCACGCCTCATGCAGATGCTTCCACGCGGCTACCCGCCGGGCGCGTGTGAAGCGGTCGACGCGCCGGAAAACGTTCTGGCACAGGTCAACTGCACACAGAACGTGGACCCGGACGGCCCGCAGTCAGCCGTCTACACGTTGGTCGAAGACAGGGCTGCACTCGACGCCGTGTTCAACAACGGGATGCGGACCGCGACCCAGGTGGTCTGTCCCGGCAACATCCAGTCACCTGGGCCGTGGCGACGTAATGCCACCCCGGACAAGGTAAGCGGCACGTTGTTCTGCGGCCTTCGGGAAGGTCAGCCCACGGTGATCTGGACCGACGACGACCGACTTGTGGTCAGCGCCGTCGAAAGCGGCCCGCAGGGGCCGACCTTCCCGCAGCTGTACGCGTGGTGGTCATCCCACTCGTGACAGCCGCTGGCCGCTGCGATCAGGGCGTCGGAGCCGGCGTGTAGGTGGCCGGCGTCGGCGCCTGGTCATCGGCGGGCACCGGAGTTCCCTGGCTGCCCGCGGGCTGCGGCGTCCCCTCCGCGGTCGCTTGGGTCGGCGCACCCTCGGCCGGAGGTGCGGCAGGAGCGCCCTCAGCCGGCGGCAGCGGCGTTCCCGCCGAACCTGCCGGCACCTGCTCGGTGCCCTCCGGCAGCGGGGTGCCCTGGCTGCCCTCGGGTGCCTCGGTTCCGACTGCCGCGGGCGCGGCCTCGGTTGCCGGCGCCTGGGCCGGGCTCTGCGACCCCGTCGACGGGTACGACGTCGACGCAGCGCCGCTCGACGTGGATTCAGGGGCCTCGACCCAGACGATCAGGTCCTGGCCGCCCGCGTTGTAGACGATGCTGTTCGGCTCGGCGCCGGTGACGTCGAAATACACCTTGCCCGTGGTCTGTTCGCCTTGCGGTATCGCGGCCGGGTTGACGCCCTGTGGGGTGGCGACACCGAACAGCGCGCGATACGCCTCGCCGTTGGCGGCCCGGGCGTTGAGGTTCGACACGATCGGGATCACGGTGCCTTGGATCGCTTGATCGTTGGCGGTGATCTCCCACAGGGTTCCTTGTACGTTGTAGGGAATCGGGTCGGAACTCGGCTGAAGGTTGTCGACCGTCCAACCCTGAATGACGTTTCCGTCAACCAACTTTCCCTGATCGCCCAGCGTCAGTGTCTGAACTTGGATTTGTGGCTGAGTTGGTGTCTGTGTGGTGGCTTCGGCTTCCGGGTCCGCGCCTGCGACCGGCGCGGCGAAAACGCCGATGACTCCGGCCGCAGCGAATGTGGCGGTTGCCGAGATCGTGATCTTGCTCATCTTGTTCAAAGTGATGCTCCTGGTCGTCCGAAATTCGGCATCCCCTTACCCGCGGGGACGGTTTCCCAAACCGAAAGTAGCAGGTCGGTAGGCCGTCATGCCCGGTCGGTAGTGCATCGGGACGCGAAATACGTTCTGCGAGCATGCGTTGAGCAACGCGTTGTAACCGATGGTATGGGCGAACACCTACGTAGACACCGGAACTGGGTTCTGCTGGCAAAGTAGCTAGGCCAATGCCATTTGTCAGGCCGGAATCAGTTCCACTCCGGCCAGCGCCACGGCGTCGTCACGCTCCGGCGCGGTAACCATCGCGACGAAGCCGTCACCCTCTTTCCAGATGCGCGCCTTCAGCGTTTCGCCAGGGAACACAACTCCGGCGAAACGCGCACCGTAACTTGCGACCCGGGCGGTGTCACCGTCGAGCAGGGCGTCCACCATCGCCTTACACGTCATGCCGTAGGTGCACAACCCGTGCAGGATCGGCCTCGGAAAGCCTGCGGCCGCCGCGAAATCCGGATCGGAGTGCAGCGGGTTGCGGTCTCCGCACATGCGGTAGAGCAGGGCCTGCTGCGGCGACGTCGGGATCGCCAGTTCGAAGTCGGCCGCGCGCTGCGTGTGGCCCGAGGACAACGAAGATCCAGACGGACCTCGCTCGCCGCCGAAACCGCCCTCACCGCGGGCGAAGATCGACCGCTTCTGCGTCCACAGCAGCGTGCCGTCCGGTGCGGTGACCGTTGTCTCCGACCAGATCACCGCGGCCTTGCCCTTGTCCCAGATGTCGGTGAACCGCGTGACCGCGCGCCCGGTGCCCGACGCGGGGATCGGGCCGGGCGCCGACACCGCCTCGCTGGCGTGCAGCACCTTGGACAGCTCGATGTCGATACCCGGGAACTTCACCGTCGGGGGCTCGGTCATGTGAAAACTCTGTGCGACATTGCCGAACGTCGGCAACACCTGCGGGGTTTCGTCGGTCAGGTACCGCAGCTCGCGCCTGTCCATCGGGTCCATCCCGGCGCCGAGGCCGAGATGGTAGAGCTGGATATCGCTGCTGGACCAAGAGAATTCGGCGGCGGGAAGTTCCGCGCCGAGGGCCTCGTCGAGATTGATGGGCATTAGTTCTTTCCTGCCAAGTGGAGAGCCGCCAGGTAACCGAACGTCATCGCCGGGCCGATGGTCCCGCCCGGACCGGGATAGGTGTGTCCCATCACCGGGGCGCTGACATTGCCCGCAGCATAGAGCCCTTCGATGATCGAGCCGTCGTCGCGTAGCGCGCGGCCGTGCACGTCGGTGCGAATACCGCCCTTGGTGCCCAGATCGCCCGGCACCATCTTGGCGGCGTAATACGGCGCATGGCTGATTTCACCGAGGTTGGGGTTGGGCTTGTTGGTGGGATCGCCGTAGTAGCGGTCGTAGGCGCTTTCGCCGCGCCTGAAGTCCTCGTCGACGCCGGTGCGCGCGAAACCGTTGAACCGCTCGACCGTCGCCTTGAACGCGTCGGCGGGCAGGCCCGCCTTCGCTGCCAGCTCGTCGAGAGTGTCGGCCTTGACGATGACCCCCGACTCGAGCCATTTGCTCGGGATGCGTTGTCCGGGTTGTAGCCCGGCGAAGATGTAGCGGTCGCGGTACTGCTGGTCGAACACCAGCCAGGCCGGGATGTTCTCGCCCGGACCGGGCCCCTGTCCGTACTGCCCGCCGTACATGTGGTGGCAGGCCTCGACATAGGGCATCGATTCGTTCATGAACCGCTTACCCGCCATGTTCACGATGATCGAGCCCGGCGAATTGCGCTCCGACAACGCAAACCACGGCGCACCGACCAGCGGCACCGTCGGACCCCACCAGGCGTCTTCCATGACGTCCAGTGCGGCGCCCAGCTTTTCGGCAGCCAGGATGCCGTCGCCGGTATTGGCCACCGCGCCCACCGTCCACTCGGTGCTGATCGGCGCCCGCTGGTACTTCACCCGCATCTGCTCGTTGTGCTCAAAGCCACCCGAGCCGAGAATCACGCCGCGGCGGGCTCTGATGAGCTCGGGCTCAGTGGATTCCGGGGCGTTGGTGTCGCGGACATAGATTCCACGAACGACACCGTCCTCGATGTAGAGGTCGGTCAGCGCGGTGTTCAGCCGCACCGGCACGCCAGCTTTCCGCAGCCCGATGCGCAGCGGCGCGATCAGCGCGCGGCCCATGCCGACCAGGTTCTTGCCGGTGACCTTGCCCCAGGTGGCGCGCACGCCGACCTTGAGGCTGCGGAGCAACCCGCGGGGGTGGCGCTTGAGCTGGTTGAGCCGCACGTAGTCCTGCTGCATGACGACCATGTTCATCGGAACCTTGCCGTAGGGCGGCTCCAGCCCCGGCAGGTCGGGGCCCAGCTTGTTGGCGTTGAACGGCTTGGGCTCCACGGACCGCCCGGTGGGCTTGCCGCCGGGAGTCTCCGGGTAGTAGTCGGAGTAGCCGGGCACCCAGCACAGCTTCAGCGGCGAATTTCGGAGCACGAAGGACAGCATCTCCGGGCCGCGCGCGAGGTAGGTGTCGATCTTCTCGGCGGGCACGACGTCGCCGATGATGTTGTGCAGGTAGGTGCGGGCGGCCTCAGGTGTGTCCTTGACCCCGTCGCGTTTGAGCACCTCGTTGTTCGGAATCCACACGCCGCCGCCTGACCGCGCAGTGGAACCACCGTAGTGCGGCGCCTTCTCAACGACTATCGTCGAGAGTCCCTGGTGAGCAGCGGTGAGGGCGGCGACCATGCCGGCGGCGCCGCTGCCCACCACCACGACGTCATACTGCTGTCCGGTCATGTAGAACACGTTATAGAATTGCCCGGCCGACCTACAACTGCGCCGGTCGACGAAACGAGGGGACTTCACGTAAATGCTTAGTTCCGAGGTTCGTGAGCGACTGGCCGCCGATCTGGCCGAGGCCGAGCGCACCCGGGTTCCGGTCGCGCCGTTGACCGACGGCTACCCGGGTATCGACGTTGTTGATGCCTACGAGATCCAGCTGATCAACATCCGGCAGCGGGTCGCCGAAGGGGCGAAGGTCATCGGCCACAAGGTCGGGCTGTCGTCGAAGGCGATGCAGCAGATGATGAACGTCGACGAACCCGACTACGGACACCTGCTGGACGAGATGGCGGTGTTCGAGGACAAGCCCGTGAAATCCGCCGACTACCTCTATCCGCGCGTCGAGGTGGAGGTCGGGTTCATCCTCGCCGAGGACCTTCCGGGTGCTGACTGCACCGAGGAGGACGTGCTGGCCGCGACGGCGGCGTTCGCGCCGGCCATCGAGTTGATCGACACCCGGATCAAGGACTGGAAGATCAAGCTCTGCGACACCATCGCCGACAACGCTTCCTCGGCGGGCTGGGTGCTCGGGAAGAACCGGGTCTCACCCAGCGACATCGACATCACCGCGATCGAGGCCGTGCTGACCCGCAACGGCGAGGTGGTGGCCAAGGGCCGCAGCGATGCGGTGCTGGGCAACCCGGTGACGGCGGTGGCGTGGCTGGCCCGCAAGGTGGAGAGTTTCGGGGTCCGGCTCAAGGCAGGTGACATCGTGTTGCCCGGGTCGTGTACCAAGGCGTTCGACGCCACCCCCGGCGCCGCATACGTCGCCGATTTCGCCGGGCTCGGCTCGGTGCATTTGAATTTCGAATAGTCGAGGAGCTAGTTATGCCGAACAAGGTTTCGGTCGCGATCGTCGGATCGGGCAACATCAGCACCGACCTGCTCTACAAGCTGCTGCGCTCGGAGTGGTTGGAGCCGCGGTGGATGATCGGCATCGATCCGGAGAGCGAGGGCCTGGCGCGGGCCCGCAAGCTGGGCCTGGAGACCTCGCACGAGGGCGTGGACTGGCTGCTGGCCCAGAGCGAGAAGCCCGACATGGTCTTCGAGGCCACCAGCGCCTACGTGCACCGTGACGCGGCCCCGAAGTACGCCGAGGCGGGTATCCGCGCGATCGACCTCACGCCCGCGGCGATCGGCCCCGGCGTGATCCCGCCGGCCAACCTGCGCGAGCACCTCGAGGCACCCAACGTAAACATGGTCACCTGCGGCGGGCAGGCGACCATCCCGATCGTGTACGCGGTCTCCCGCGCGGTGGAGGTGCCCTACGCCGAGATCGTCGCGTCGGTGTCGTCGGCCTCGGCCGGACCCGGAACCCGCGCCAACATCGACGAGTTCACCAAGACCACCGCGGCCGGGGTGGAGGTGATCGGCGGCGCCCAGCGCGGCAAGGCCATCATCATCCTCAACCCGGCCGAACCGCCGATGATCATGCGCGACACCATCTTCTGCGCGATTCCAGAGGATGCCGACCACGACGCGATCACGCAATCCATCCGCGACGTCGTCGCCGAGGTGCAGACGTACGTGCCCGGATACCGGCTGCTCAACGACCCGCAGTTCGACGAACCGTCGGTGGTCAACGGCGGCAACCACCTCGTTACCACGTTCATCGAAGTGGAGGGTGCGGGCGATTACTTACCGCCCTACGCTGGAAATCTGGACATCATGACCGCCGCGGCGGCCAAGGTCGGCGAGGAGATCGCGAAAGAGAGCCTCGCTACGACAGCAGGAGGCCAGGCATGAGCACGCAGGAAATCTACTTCAACCCGATCTGGGACGTCCGGATGACGGACACGTCGCTGCGCGACGGCAGCCACCACAAGCGGCACCAGTTCACCAAGGACGAGGTACACGCGATCGTCGCTGCGCTGGACGCCGCCGGTGTGCCGGTCATCGAGGTGACCCACGGTGACGGGCTGGGCGGTTCGAGCTTCAACTACGGCTTCTCCAAGACCCCCGAGCAGGAGCTGATCAAGCTGGCCGCCGAGACGGCCACGGAATCCAAGATCGCGTTCCTGATGCTGCCCGGGGTGGGCACCAAGGAAGACATCAAGGAGGCCCAGCACAACGGCGGGTCGATCTGCCGGATCGCCACGCACTGCACCGAAGCCGACGTGTCGATTCAGCATTTCGGGCTGGCGCGCGAGCTGGGTCTGGAGACCGTCGGTTTCTTGATGATGAGCCACACGATTCCGCCGGAGAAGCTGGCCGCCCAGGCCCGCATCATGGCCGACGCCGGCTGCCAGTGCGTCTACGTCGTCGACTCCGCCGGCGCGCTGGTGCTCGAGGGCGTCCGGGACCGGGTGGCCGCGTTGGTGGCCGAACTCGGCGACGACGCGCAAGTGGGGTTCCATGGTCATGAGAACCTCGGGCTCGGCGTCGCGAACTCGATCGAAGCGGTGCGCGCGGGGGCCAAGCAGATCGACGGCTCCTGCCGCCGGTTCGGCGCGGGCGCGGGCAACGCACCCGTCGAGGCGCTGATCGGGGTGTTCGACAAGATCGGCGTAAAGACCGGCATCGACTTCTTCGATATCGCCGACGCGGCTGAAGAGGTCGTCGCACCTGCGATGCCCGCCGAGTGCTTGCTGGACCGCAACGCGCTGATCATGGGCTACTCCGGGGTGTACTCGAGCTTTCTCAAGCACGCGATCCGGCAGTCGGAGCGCTACGGCGTGCCCGCCCACCAACTGCTGCACCGCGCGGGCCAGCGCAAGCTGATCGGCGGCCAGGAGGACCAGCTCATCGACATCGCGCTGGAGATCAAGCGCGAACTGGACGCCGCGTCGACGGCCGGCTAGCGCATCCGGCCGGTACCCTCGGCGTGGGTTTTCGACTGCCCCACGACATCGGGGGGATCTGACGGACCAGCTACTGGCAGCAGGCGCAAACGTCGTCCGCGTCGGGGACCCCACCGGCACCCCGCGCGCACGGGGCTGGATCCATCTCGTCTTCGCGGTAGTGGCCGTCGTCGCCGGTGCGGCGATGGTGCCCGTTGCGTGGAGTTCGGGCACACCGCGCGCCGGATGGTCGGCGCTGGTCTACGTGGCCGCCATCATCGCCATGTTCGCCGTCAGCGCCGTCTATCACCGGGTCCGCTGGGTTTCGGCGGTCGCGCACCGATGGATGATGCGCGTCGACCACTCGACGGTGTTCATATTCATCGCCGCCACATACACGCCACTGGCGGTGGTGGCGATGCCGCCGCAGATCGGATCGAAGATGTTGGCCATCGTCTGGACGGGGGCCGGGTTGGGCGTTGCGCTCAAGATGGTGTGGCCGTCGACGCCTCGATGGGTGGGTGTGCCGCTGTATCTTCTGCTCGGCTACGTCGCCGTCTGGTTCGCCGAAACCCTGCTTGACGGAGCAGGTCTGGCGGTCGTCGCGCTCCTGGTCGCCGGCGCGGTGCTCTACAGCATCGGTGCCGTCGTCTACGGCGTGCGGTGGCCCAACCCGTGGCCGCAGACGTTCGGGCACCATGAGTTCTTCCACGCATTCACCGTGGCTGCCGCGGTCTGCCACTTCGTCGCGATCTGGCTTGTCGTTGCCTAGTTGCACGATGGAGCGATGACAACGCGAGAGCAAGCCCACACGATCCTCGAACAGTTGGCCGGCCCGCAGGCGCGGTTGCGCGACGACCAATGGGCCGCGATCGAGGCGTTGGTCGTGCACCGTCGGCGCGCGTTGGTGGTCCAGCGCACCGGTTGGGGCAAGTCCGCGGTCTACTTCATCGCCGCCAAACTGCTGCGCACCGACGGGCATGGCCCGACGGTGATCGTGTCGCCGCTGCTGGCGCTGATGCGCAACCAGGTCGCCGCCGCCGAACGGGCGGGCGTGCACGCCGCGACCATCAACTCGAGCAACGTCGCTGAGTGGGACGACATCCACCGCCGGGTGCGCGCCGGTGGCCTCGATGTGCTGCTGGTGAGCCCAGAGCGGTTGAACAACCCGGACTTTCGCGATGCGGTGTTACCGGCACTGGCGCACGACGCCGGGCTGGTCGTGGTCGACGAGGCGCACTGTGTCTCCGACTGGGGCCACGACTTCCGCCCCGATTACCGGCGGATCCGCACGCTGATCGCCGAACTGGGCGCCGACATCCCGGTCCTCGCTACGACGGCGACCGCCAACGACCGCGTCGTCGACGATGTCGCGGCGCAGTTGGGCGTCGGCGGCGGTGACACGCTGGTGCTGCGCGGCGGCCTGGACCGCGAGTCGCTGCGGCTGTCGGTGGTGAAGGCCGGCAATCCCGCGCAACGCGCGGCTTGGCTTGCGGCGCATCTGGATTCGTTGCCCGGCTCGGGCATCGTGTACACGTTGACGGTGGCGCAGGCACACGACATCGCCGCACTGCTGCGCGAGCAGGGACATCCGGTGGCGGCCTATACCGGTTCGACCGAGGCGGCGGAACGCGAGCAACTCGAGGCGGATCTGTTGGCCAACCGGGTGAAGGCGCTGATCGCGACGTCGGCGCTGGGCATGGGGTTCGACAAACCCGACCTCGGGTTCGTCGTACATCTGGGCGCCCCGTCTTCGCCGATTGCCTACTACCAACAGGTCGGCCGCGCCGGCCGGTCGACCGAGAGCGCCGAGGTGGTGCTACTGCCCGGCCGCGAGGACCAGGACGTCTGGCGGTACTTCGCATCCGTCGCGTTCCCGGCGGAAGCGCTGGTACGAAAGGTGATTCGGGAGCTCGACCCGGCGCGCCCGCAGTCGACGGCCGCTTTGGAGCCCCTCGTCGATCTGAATCGGACGCGGCTGGAGATGGTGCTGAAGGTGCTCGACGTCGATGGTGCGGTGCGGCGCGTCAAGGGCGGTTGGGTCGGGACGGGTCAGGAGTGGACCTACGACAAAGCCCGCTATCGCAAGCTCGACGAGGCGCGCAAACGTGAACAGCAGGCGATGCTCGACTATCAAGCGACCGATGGCTGCCGAATGGCGTTCCTGCGAGCACAACTCGATGATCCCGAACTCACCGAGGGTGAGCGGTGCGGGCGCTGCGACAACTGCACGGGTTCGCGCTATGACGCCGTCGTCGACGCCGGGGCCGTGGCGGACACCCGGGCCCGGCTCATGCGG
This sequence comes from Mycolicibacterium sp. XJ2546, assembly GCF_053483195.1. NCBI lineage: Bacteria > Bacillati > Actinomycetota > Actinomycetes > Mycobacteriales > Mycobacteriaceae > Mycobacterium > Mycolicibacterium sp. XJ2546. The sequence continues at coordinate 38,762 of NZ_JBEFRW010000001.1, forward strand.
CCCGGTGTCGAGCTGACGCCGCGGAAGCAGTGGCCGACCGGGCTGGACAAGGTCGGGCTGGACGTGCGTGGCCGAATCACCGACGGCCCGGAAGCCGGCCGGGTCATCGGGCGGTTGACGGACCTCGGATGGGGCGCACGGTTGCGCCGTCTGCTCGACGAACCCGATGCGGAGGTGCCGGGGGAGGTGGTCGAGGCCGGCGTGCAGGTGTTGGCGTCGTGGGACTGGGAGATCCGCCCGACGGCGGTGATGGCGCTGGATTCCGACACCCATCCCGTGCTCATCACGTCGATGGCCCGCGAACTCGCCCGCCTCGGCCGGCTGGTCGACCTGGGTGTACTGCGCTACGCGCCTGGGCGCAGGCCGGTGACCGCGGCGAATTCGGCCTATCGCGTGGCCGCGCTGAACGGTGCGTGGCAGCAGCCTGACCTGGTGGGGAACACGGGACCGGTGCTGCTGGTGGACGACGTGACCGATACGGGGTGGACGCTGACGATGGCATCGCGGCTGGTCAGGGCGGCGGGGGCGGCCCAGGTGCTGCCGTTTGCGCTGGCCAGCGTGAGCTGAGCTGGGGTTTGTTTAGCCTTGCCCCGACGCCGGTTATGCCTTTGGGGAGCGACCACCGAGTCGCAGACCGAAGGAGAGAAATCCATGAAGATGTCCGCAACGACCGTTCGACGCGGCCTGTACGGAATGTTCGCCGGGGGTCTGCTTGCTTTCGGGTCCGCAGCGATCGTCACGCCGGTCGTCAACGCACAACCGGCCCCGGAAACTGACTGCAGCGTGAGCGCGATTGCCACTACCTCCAGCACGGTGGCGGCATCCACCGGCACCTACCTCGCCGCCAACCCGGAGGCGAATCAGGCGCTGACGCAGATCACGACGCAGTCGCCTGCCGAGCCGACTGAGGCGTTCAGCGCATACTTTGAGCAGAACCCCCAGGTCGAGTCGGAACTGAAGGCGATCAACCAGCCGGCCGCGGAAATCTCGAACCAGTGTGGCGTTGAGGTGAACCCGACGCCGCTTTCCGAGGCGCTGACTGACGCCTAACCCATAGCGCGACCTTGTGGCGCCGGTTTCGACCGGCGCCACAAGCGTGTTTCACTCACCCGAGACGCTTCGGCTTCACCCCGCCGAGCTGCGCCGTCACGGAATCGGCCGTCGCGACCAAAGCGCGTGCCCGCTCGGTGATCTCGGTGTCGGTCAGCGCCGTTCCGATATGCATCGAGGCAACCATGACCTGCCGTTGGTAGTGGTCGTACACCGGTGCCGAGATCACGCTGATGTCATGGCGCTTGCGCGCGCCGGTGTTCTCGTCGCGCAGATACACCCGCTCGCCGATGTCGGACACCAATTCGCCCAGCAGAGCGCGCAATTCGTCGGGCAAGTCTGTCGACATACCGGCCATCAAGGAGTACAGCCGACGTCCACCGGGCGTCAGCCGCTCGACGAGGTATCCATCCGCGCGGCACTCTTCGACCACCCGGTTCAGGCGTCCGGTGTTGGTCCGCAACGGCGTCCGAAGTGGCACGGTCGGCTCCTTGGCCAACCACTCGCGTTCGGCCTCGTCGTCCCACAGCACGAACATCAGGCCCACCGGCGGGGCGAACGGATAGCTCTGGCCGACCTCGACCCCGGGCCGGGAGCCGGGCGGCGCCACCAGGTCCAGGACCGTGATCCGGTCGTCGACCACGCCTGAGAGCGCCGCGGTGACGCCGAACCGTGCCGAGAGCCGACGCAGTTCCTCCCGTGCGGCCGGGTTGACGCGCATCGACTCCTGGGCCCGGTGACCGAGGGTGATCAGCGACGGACCCAGCCGGTAGGTCTTATCGGCGACGTCGCGCACCAGGTAGCCGGCGTCGCACAACGCGGTGACGATGCCCAGGCAGGTCGGCTTGCTCAGACCCACGCGGCGAGCCAGGTCCGACACACCGAAGCGCTCCGTGGGACGGTCCGCGAGGTAGTCCAGGACGCGTACCACCCGATCGGTTGGGGGTGAGGTGCGGCCGGTCGGAGTCAACACGTCAGCAGCGTACCCTTCGTTCCATATATGTACCGTTGCGGTCGAAATATTGACTCTGGCTAGAACGAGTTCTAGTTTCAAGGCGTGTACTCACAGCCACTGATCGACGCCATCGCCGAGGCCGAGCGACTGGTCACCGAGGCGCCCTTCATCGAATCCGAAGCCGACCTACTGGAAGGTCTGCAATACCTCGCCGGATGCATCTCCGCATGCACGCACCTGGCATTCGACTACGAACGCGACCATCCATTCCTGCAGTCGGGGACGGGGCCGTTCACCAAGATGGGCCTCGACAACCCCGACGCGCTGTACTTCGGCACCCGGGTGCAGGCCAGCCACGAGTACGTCGTCACCGGAAAGCGCGGCACCACGACCGATCTGGCGTTTCAGATGATCGGCGGGGAGTACACCGACGACAACGTCCCGCCCAGCCAGGCCGCGTTCGACGACCGCGAGCTCGACATCGCCGACGACGGTACGTTCGAATGGCGGGTGGTGCCGAACAGCCCAGCGCAGTTGGTCATTCGCGAGGTGTACAACGACTGGGCGGCGCAGCGCGGACACCTCAGCATCACGCGCACCGACACCGCGGGCACCGCGCCGCCTCCGCTGACACCCGAGAAGATCCACAAGCGTTACGCCGTCGCGGGAAAGCAGCTAGTGCAGCGGGTCAAGACGTGGTTGCAGTTTCCGCAGTGGTTCTACGACAACCTGCCGGTCAACACGCTGACCGCGCCAAGGCTCACCCCCGGTGGACTGGCCACGCAGTACTCGTCGGTGGGGCACTTCGACCTGGCGCCGGAGCAGGCGATGGTCATCACGCTGCCGGTGCCAGACGCGCCGTATATCGGCTTTCAGCTGGGCAGCCTCTGGTACATCTCGCTGGACTACATCAACCATCAGACTTCGTTGAACGGTACTCAGGCACAAGCTGATCCGGACGGCAAGGTCCGCATTGTCGTCGCCGACAGCAATCCGGGCGTGACGAACTGGTGCGAGACGCTGGGGCGCCGCAAGGGCTACCTGCAATTCCGGTGGCAACGGCTGTCGCGGGCGTTGACCGAAGCCGACGGGCCCACCGCCGAAGTGGTCGACCTCGACAAGGTGGCGAGCGCATTGCCGTACTACGAATCGAACAAAATATCCGATGAGGATTGGCGTGCCCGGATCGCGTTGCGCCAGCAGCAGATTCAGAACAGGATGGTGGGCTGAATGGCGGCGGAACTGCTCAAAGACCGAGTCGTGGTCATCAGCGGCGTCGGACCGGCGCTGGGCACCACGTTGGCGCGCCGGTGCGCCGAGGCGGGTGCCGATCTGGTGTTGGCCGCGCGTACCGTCGAGCGCCTCGACGACGTGGCCAAGCAGGTCGCCGACATCGGCCGTCGTGCCGTGACCGTCGGCACTGACATCACCGACGAGACTCAGGTGAACAACCTCGTCGAGGAGACGATGAAGGCCTATGGCCGCGTCGACGTGTTGATCAACAACGCGTTTCGGGTGCCGTCGATGAAGCCGCTGGCCAACACCACGTTCGAGCACATGCGCGACGCCATCGAGCTGACCGTCTTCGGTGCACTGCGGCTGATCCAGGGCTTCACCCCGGGGCTGGCTGAGGCCAACGGTTCGGTGGTGAACGTGAACTCGATGGTGGTGCGTCACTCGCAGGCCAAGTACGGCGCCTACAAGATGGCCAAATCCGCGCTGCTGGCGATGTCCCAGTCGCTGGCCACCGAACTGGGTGAACAAGGCATCCGGGTGAACTCCGTTCTCCCTGGCTACATCTGGGGCGGCACGTTGGAGAGCTACTTCAACCACCAGGCCGGCAAGTACGGCACCACGGTTGAGGAGATCTACAACGCCACCGCCGCCGCATCGGACCTCAAGCGGTTGCCCACCGAGGACGAGGTCGCCTCGGCCATCCTCTTCATGGCCAGCGATCTGTCCAGTGGTATCACCGGCCAGGCCCTCGACGTCAACTGTGGGGAGTACAAAGCCTGATGGCACGCACCGATGTGGGTACCGTCGAAGACCTGCACGCGTCAGCGACCAAGGCCTGCGGGCTGGACGACTTCGGTGCCGATGACGACAACTACCGTGAGGCGCTGGCCGTCCTGCTGGAGTCCTATAAGCGCGATGCGGACCTGACTGAGTTCGGCAGCAAGATGCAACGGTTCTTCGTCCGTAATGCGCTGGTCGCCCGGTTGCTTTCGGAGGCGGCGTGGAGGCAGTTCCCGCAGCACGCCGACGTCGTCATCGAACGGCCCATTTTCGTGACCGGCCTGCCGCGCACCGGCACGACCGCCATCCACCGGCTGCTCACTGCCGATCCGTCGCACCAGGGCCTGGAGCTCTGGCTCGCCGAGTTCCCACAACCCCGGCCGCCACGCGAAACCTGGCCGGACAACCCGGCGTTCGCCGGACTGGACGCGCGGTTCAAGAAGGCCCACGATGAGAACCCGGACTACACCGGGCTGCATTACATGACCGCTGACGAGGTCGAGGAATGTTGGCAGCTGCTGCGGCAGTCGCTGCACTCGGTGTCCTATGAGACGTTGGCGCATCTGCCGACGTACTCGCAGTGGCTGGCCAAGCAGGATTGGACCAAACCGTACCAACGGCACCGTCGCAACCTGCAGCTGATCGGCCTCAACGACGCCGAAAAGCGTTGGGTGCTCAAGAACCCCAGCCACCTGTTCGCGCTCGATGCGTTGTTCGAAACCTATCCCGATGCGTTGATCGTGCAGTGCCATCGGCCGGCCGAGACCATCATGGCGTCGATGTGCTCGCTGTCACAGCACACCACTGCGGGCTGGTCGAACTCGTTTGTCGGCGCCCAGATCGGTGAAGACGCCATGGAGACGTGGTCACGAGGTCTGCGGCGGTTCAACGCCGTTCGCGCCGAGCACGATGCAGGGCAGTTCTGCGATGTCGACTACTCCGAATTCGTTGCGGACCCGGTCGCTTGTGTCGAAGGTATCTACCGGCACTTCGGCATCGAGTTCACCGACGCGGCGCGCGCGGCGGTGCAGCAGCGTTACGCCGAGAGCCAGCAGGGTCCGCGCGCACCCAAACACACGTATTCACTGGCCGATTACGGGTTGACCGCCGACGAGGTCAAGGAACGGTTCAGAGGACTGTAACCTCTTTTGGCGAGCAGCTATAGGGGCGGTGTCAGGCCGTCATATTGGCCAGCGTCTGAATGCGTTGCAACGCATCCTCAGCCAATCGCAGCGCGTCGAGACCGCCGGCCGCCCCGCACGTCGAGATTTCGACGGCCGCATTGTGCGCAGCCACGAACGTGTTGTCGCACGCCCAGTCGGAGGCCTCGAAGGACCACCGCACGATGTCGGGCGATCCGGACGCCACCTCCGGTAACAGCGCGAACTGGTATGTGCGGCCCTTCATATCGGTGACGGTGAACGGTGTGTCGCGGCACGTCTCGATGGTGTGCCTCGCCTGCGTGACTGCCTCTTGAGCATCGAAATCGGCGCGGTAGACGGCGACCATCTCCTCGATGTACACCGCGCTGTTCTCATAGACCGTCCAGTGGCCGCCGTCGGTGGCGGCCGGGCCGGAGTCGAACAGGAACGGCGGATCCACCTCCCTGGCAACCCCGCTGCACATGTCGGGTTCGACGGTGGTGAACAGGTTGCCGTCGGTCTTGTCGACCTTGTCGCTGAGCAGATCGCCGACCTGACCTGCGGTGATGGGCGCCACCGGCGGGGCGGGCTGCGGTTGCGGCGTGTCGATGACCCGGGTGCAGCCGGCCAGCGCCACGCCAGCCACCAGCACCGCCGTGCGTGCACCCATATGCCGCAGTGTAAGGACCGCTGCGCCTCGCGCCGAAACCGACGTTTTGGCGAGGTCTACTCGCACTTCCCCGTCCGTTTGTCCCGTTGGGCCAAGAAGAACAAAGCGCTCAGCCGTCGCCGGGGGACGGGGCTGAGGACGGTTCCTCCAAACACCCCTCCGCGACGGCGTGTTTGATGCTGTCGGTGAGCCTCGGACAGGACGGCACGCGGGCCGGATCGCCACCGGACTGTCGAATCTCGCTGAAGTATGCGCAGCGCCTCGACGCCTCGGTGTTCCACTGCACCGACGTGTGCGTCGGCCCGAGCTTCTTCACATCGACAGCCACATGGCAGAACCGGCAGTCGACCGAAACCAGGCCCGAGGTCAGATACCGTTCGCGGTCGCGTTGGGTGGCCTCCCGCAGCGCCGCGGCCCGATCGGCACTGAAAACCCTTGCCTTGGACCGTGTTCCACCGCTACCGCGGTCGCCGACCGGATGCTCGTCGTCGTCATGACCGCCGTGCAGCATCAACATCGCCCGGGCCAGCCGGTCGACGTCGGGTGCCTGGCGGTCGTCGGTCACGACTTCTGCTCGGCCCTTTCCTTCTCCGCGGCCTGCCGCTTGAGGTTCTCCTCGACCTCGACGTTCCACTTCTCGTTGGCCGCCGTGGTGTCGACCTCGATCTCGAAGCGGTCGGTCATCTCCGGTGTGACGTCGGCGACGTCGACGTAGAACTGCTGATACCACCGGCGCATCTGGTAGACGGCGCCGTCCTCTTCGACCAGCAGCGGGTTGTCGATGCGGGTCTTGTGCTTCCAGATCTCGACGTCCTGCAGGAAGCCCTTGCTGACACCGTCGGTGAACGTGTTCGCCAGCTTCTCGGTCATCTTCTCGTCCAGGCCCTTGGGCTTCTCGACGATGACGCCCCACTGCAGCATGAACGAGTTCTGCGTGACCGGATAGTGGCAGTTGATCAGGATCGACTCAGCCTTGTATCCGCCGTAGTTGTTGTGCAGCCAGTTGATCATGAACGACGGACCGAAGTACGACGCCTCCGAATCGAGATGCGCCTCACCGTAAGTCGTGCCCATGTCGCTGATGTCAGGCCGGCCCACGTTGTGCAGGTACTGCGACGCGATGTGGCCCTCGAAGACGTTCTTGAAGTACGTCGGCAGCCCGTAGTGGATGTAGAAGAAGTGCGCCATGTCGGTGACGTTGTCGATGATCTCGCGACAGTTGGCGTTCTCGATCAGGATCGAGTTCCACTTCCAGTCGGTCCACTCCGGGTTCTCGACCTCCGGGATCTCGGGGATGCGCACCTCGGGCTGCGGCGGGTTGCCTTCATGGTCGTGCCAGACGAACAGCAGGCCGCCGCGGACGTCGGTGTGCCATGCGCGGGTGCGGGCCAGCCGGGGGGTGCGCTTGGCGTAGGGCACCAGCTTGCATTTGCCGTCGCCGCCCCACCGCCAGTCGTGGAATGGGCAGGCGACCTCGTCGCCCTTGATGGTGCCCTGGGCCAGGTTTCCGCCCATGTGCCGGCAGTACCCGTCGAGCACGTTCAGGTTGCCCTTCGAGTCGGCGAAAACGACCAGCATCGTGCCGAAGATCTCGACGCCGTGTGGCTTGCCGTCCAGATAGTTCTGCACCGGCCCCAGGCAGTGCCAGCCGCGCGCATACCGATCGGGCAGGGTGCCGGTATCTATCTCGCGGATTCCTGCGGTTTCCGTGTTCACGGTGGCCTCCCCGTTTCTGTGTCTCTAACTAGAACACGTTACAGTTTTCCCCGCGTCGGGCGCAATCTAAACCCCTCTACCTGCGGAAAAAGTCTGTGAAGATTCGTCGGCCCTCACTGCAGGCCGGTGCGCAGGGCGATTTGTTGCATCTTGCCGATGTTGATGACGAAGCCATCCGTGGTGGCATCGCCCAGCGCGCTCTGGAACTCCAGGCGCGCCAGGGCCGGACCGTGCGTGAACAGCAGCAGCGTGGCCGCCTTGGTGCCGTCGGGTGACGTACCGATGGCAATGGTGCCGTCGGTGCCGACCGGGACGGACTGCGGTGTCGCAGCCGAGACCGCCGTGTCGATCCTGGGTAGGGCCTCGCGCAGCGTCTTGGACGCCGTCTCGGCGTCGGGATAGATCACGATCGTGTTCGAGATGGCCCGAGTGTCGTCCTGGTTGACGAACAGGGCACTGGCGCCGGGCAGCCCGTCCGGCCCGGGGTTGGTCGACGCAACCCTGAACGTGTCCTCGGCATCGCTGAGGTCGGATGCGGTAAGCAGCAGGTGACTGTAGTCCTGCGCGATATCGGTTGGGCTCGTCGTTGGAGAGGCCTGCGCCGACGTGGTCGTCGGGGCGGCGGCGGGGTCCTGCACACCGCTGCCGTTCGGGTCGGGGCCCGTCGTTTCACAGCCGACCGCGGCCGCACAGATCAACACCGCTGCAGCGGTGACATAGAGCGACTTCAGTCGGCGGCCAGCGATCACGCACTCACGGTACTGAAAAAGCCGTATGCGCTGGTACTGACGGTACGGTGTCGAGATGACAATCGGCCGGGTCTGTCAACTGTGGCGTTATCCGGTCAAATCGCTGGGCGCAGGGCCGGTCGAGCAGGTCGAGATCAGCGCCCGCGGCCTGCACGGCGACCGGCTGTGGGCGGTGCGTGACGTCGCCCGCGACGTCACCGCGTCCGCGCGACGGATACCGGCGCTGCTGAGCGCCACGGCGCGCTACGTCGACCCGGTCCCCGCCGACGCGGGCCCCGGTAACGTGCCCGAAGTCGAAATCAGCTTCGCCGACGGCACCGTGCTGTCCAGCAGCGACGGCGCCGTCCATGCCAAGCTCTCCGAGCTCGCCGGGCGCGAGGTCCGGTTGACGCCATTGCCGCCCGCCGACGACACCAGCCTGCACCGGTTGAGCCGCGCCGAACGCGCCAACACCTCGATCGCCTCGGTGCGCAACGACTTGGGCATCACCGACGGCGAGAAACTGCCTGACTTTTCGATACTGCGGATGTCTGATGTGGCGACACAGGCGCGCTACTCGACACCGCCGGGCGCCTTCGTCGACTTAGCGCCGGTCCATGTGCTGTCCACGACCAGCATCGCGACCATCGGCGCCGAGCTGGACGCGGAACTCGACGTGCGCCGGTTCCGGCCGAATATTCTTCTGGCGTTGGATGATCCCGATGACGATCTACCTGAATCGCAGTGGTTAGGCGCGCGGCTCACGCTGGGCGGAGCGGTTCTGGACGTGACGAACCCGACGATCCGCTGCGTGGTGCCCAGCCGCGCGCAACCGGGCCTGGACGTCGACCGCAGGATCACCCGGGCCGTGGCGCGGCGGGCCGGCCGAAACCTGGGCGTGTACTGCTGGGTCGGCGCCGCCGGGGCCGTCCGCGTCGGTGACCCCGTGACGCTCGGTGAGGTGGCGGTCCCGCGGCGGCTGCTCGGTGGCGCGGCGCGGCACGCCAGGCGGTTCGCGTTCCGGCTGGCTACCGCGGCGGTGGAACGGCTTTCACACTAGCGCTAGTTCTGCCAGCCCGAGTGGATGAAGGTGTCGGCGAAGCGTTTCATCGCGTCCTGCTTCTTGTCCAGCGGCGCGTCGAAGCCGAGCCCTTCGAAGACCCACGGCATCACGATGTTGTCGGTGACCCCCGACTCGGCCAGCTCGCGGTGCCCGTCGACGTCGAACTTGTCGATGCACACGGCCTGAAATTCGAACGGGTCGTCCCCGCGGCCGAATTCGGCGAGCAACGCCTTGAGTTTGCCGACGGTTTCGGCCAGCTCGGCGGCCGTCATCATCGCGCTGGTCCAGCCGTCGCCGACACGGGCGGCCCGCTTGAGTGCGATGTCGGTGTGCCCGCCGACGTAGAACGGCACCGGCTCGCTGGGCGCCGGGCTCATCTGCAGCTTGTCGAAATCGTAGAACTCGCCGTGGAACTCCACCATGCCGCCGCCGAGCACGAGCTTGATCACCTCGATCATCTCGTCGACGCGTTTACCGCGTTTGGCGTAGGGTTGACCGCACCACTCGAACTCTTCTGGGGCCCAGCCGATTCCGACTCCGAAACCGAACCGGTTGCCGGTGATGTTGGCGACCGAGCCGACCTGGCGCGCCAGCAGCAGCGGATTGCGGGAGCCCAGCTTCATCACGTTGGTGTAGAACCGCAGCGTCGAGGTCACCGCCCCCATGGCGCCCGCGGCGATCAGCGGGTCGATCCACGGGGTGTCGGAGTCCCACATCCGCGAGCCGTCCGGCGTGTACGGGTAATCCGCCGACTGCTTCTCCATGTAAAAGATCGAGTCGGGTAGCGCTATCGAGGTAAAGCCGACTTCCTCAGCGGTCTTGGCGATCTCGATGAGCTGGTCGATCTGGCACATCGGCACCGCGCAGGTGTACTTCATCATCGGGCCGGTTTGTCCGCCCCGACGACCCACATCGAGTAGTACTGTGACCCGCCGCCGTAGGCGTGGCCCAACGCCTTACGGGCGTTCGGGACCTGGTGGTCGCCGGCCTTGCCCATCACCTGAATCGCCGATTCGGCGAACCGGATCATGCCTGAGGCGCCGATCGGGTTCGACGACAGCACACCGCCCGAGGCGTTGACCGGAAGCCGCCCGCCGATCGCGGTCTCACCGGCCTCGGTCAGCTTCCAGCCCTCACCTTCGGGGGCGAAGCCGAGGTTCTCCAGCCACATCGGCTCGAACCAGGAGAACGGCACGTAGATCTCGGCGGTGTCGATCTCGTCGATCGGGCTGGTGGTCCCCGCCGCCTGCCACAACGCCTTGGCGGCGTCGCGGCCCGCCTCGGGGTTGACCTGGTCACGACCGGAGTACGCCAACGGTTCGGTGCGCAGCGCGGTGGCGTGAATCCACGCGACGGGATGGCCTTCGGCGGCCCGCTTGTCGGCGATCTCCTCATCGCCAATCACCAACGCGCAGGCGCCGTCCGAGGACGGACACGTCTCGTCGAAGCGGATCGGATCCCACAGCATCTGGGAGGACAACACCTTCTCCAGCGTGATGTCGGGTTGGTGCAGATGCGCAAGCGGGTTCTTAGCCCCGTTGAGCCGATCCTTGACCGCCACCATCGCACCGATGTGTGTCGGCGCCCCCGAGCGGCGGATATAGGCGCGCACATGCGGTGCGAAGTATCCGCCGGCCCCGGCGCCGACGGGCTTGGTGAACGGCACCGGAATGCTCAACGCCCACATGGCGTTCGACTCCGACTGCTTCTCCCACGCCATCGCCAAGACGCGGCGGTACTTGCCTGACTGCACCAGGCTGGCCGCCACGATGGCCGTCGATCCGCCCACCGAGCCGGCGGTGTGCACCCGGATCAACGGTTTACCGGTGGCACCCACGGCGTCGGCCATGAACAGCTCGGGCATCATCACGCCCTCGAAGAAGTCCGGCGCCTTACCGACCACCACGGCGTCGATATCGTCCATCGTCGCACCCGAATCCGCCAGCGCCCGGTCGATGGCCTCGCGCACCAGACCGTTCATCGACACGTCGTGACGCTTGGAGACGTACTTGGTCTGCCCGGTGCCCAGCACCGCGGCCAACTGCTTGCTCATGCCCGTCCCTCCATGACTGCGACCAGATTCTGTTGCAGCGCAGGACCGCTCGTCGCATGCGCCAGCACTCGCTGTGCCGAGCCGTTGAAGATGTGCTGCGCGGCGAAGCCGATGCGCTCCAGCCCGGCCGAGAACATCGGGTTGGCGGCCAGCGCCCCGCCCGACGGGTTCACCTTCGCCGACGACGGCAGCCCGATCGCCTCGGTCAGGATCAGGTGCTGGTGCGTGAACGGGGCGTAGATCTCGGCCACCTCAACCGAATTGACGTCACCACCGGTGGCCGCCTGTGCCGACGCGGCCGTGGACGGCGAGGCGGTGAGGTCGCGGGCGCCCAGCACCGGTGTCTCGATGCGGTGCTCGAACCCGGCGATCCACGCCGGGTTCTCGCGCAGCTCGCGGGCCCGGTCACCGGCCGCGAGCACGATCGCCGAGGCGCCGTCGGTGATCGGCGCGATGTCGTGGCGGCGCAACGGATCCGCGAAGTACGGCCGCTCGAGCAGTTCGTCGATGGACTTGGCCGGTTTCTCGCTGTCGGTGCGGCCCGCGGCGGCCATCGAGTCCAATGCCACCTGCGCCATCTGCTCGGCCGTCCACTTGCCGCCGTCGAGGCCGAGCCGCGCCTGCAGCCCGGCGATCGACACCGAGTCCGGCCACAGCGGCGCCATGCTGTACGGGTCGGTCTGCAGCGCGAGGATCCGGCGCAGCACACTCGCACTGGACTTGCCGAAGCCGTACACCAGCGCGGTGTCGACCTCTCCGGTCAGCACCTTGATGTAGGCCTCATACAGCGCCCATGCCGCGTCCATCTCGACGTGCGACTCGTTGATCGGCGGCACCGCGCCGATCGAGTCGATCGCAGAGATAAACGAAAACGCCCGGCCGGCAAGGTAATCCGAGGAACCCGAGCACCAGAACCCAATATCGGTCTGCTGCAGGCCCAGTTCGTCATAGAGCTCGTGAAAGCACGGCATCAGCATTTCCACGCCGTTGGTGGTGCCGTCGGTGCGGCGCACATGCGGTGCATGTGCGAAGCCGACCACTGCTACATCTCTTGAACCAGTCACGTCCAGCCCTTCACAGATGGTGCTTGTAGGAGTCGTAGTCGGCGTCGGGTTCACCCGTGGGCCGGAAATGGTCGATGTTGTCGATGCCAAGACCCCACTCTTCGCGGGGCTTCCACACGGCCTCGACGCGCATACCCATCCGGACCTCGTCGGCCTCGATCTCGGTGACCAGATGCAAGAACGCGATATCCGCTCCGTCGAGCAACACGTAGGCCGCGACGTAGGGGGGTTTGATGCGCTGTCCGGCGAACGGGATGTTGATGACGGCAAAGGTCGTCACGGTGCCCTTGTCGGGCAGTTCGACGAACTCGTCGAGCGCCAGGCCGGTGGCGGGATCGGCTTCTTTGGGCGGGAAGTACACCTTGCCCGGCTTGCCGTCGCGGCCGCTCTTGGTCCGGGCGCCCAGCAGCTTGCCCTCCTCGAGCGCGCGCAAGAACACGCTCTCGGGCAGCGATGCGGTGTGCTGGATCTCGATCTCCGACGGGCTCACCTGCACGGTGACCGGCTCGCGCTCGTCGGGTGGGCCCTCAGGTTCGGCCTGAGCGCCGAGCTTGAAGTACGCAATGTCGGTGATCGCGCCGACGGGCTCGTCGACCCAGTGCGCGTGCACCCGCGCGCCGGTGCTGATGGATTCGGAGGAACCGGCGTCGACCGCGTGCAGCAGCGCGGTGTCGGCGCCGTCGAGTTTGATCAGCGCCCACGCGAACGGGCGGTCCAGCGGCTGGCCCGGGAGCGGGGCCGGCTGCCAGGTCCACGACAGCACAGTGCCTACGGCGCTCACGGGTACGATTTCCGTCAATCGTTCGTAGGTGACGGGATCGAACTCCGCAGGCGGCACGTGCACTCGCCCGTCGGAACCGCGCACGCCGACGATGCGTCGCTCACGCAGAGCGGTGAAGAACTGGGACAGGAGTGGCCCTACTGAACGGGTGTAGTCGAACGAGAGCTTCAGCGGTGCTGAAAGCGGTGGCTCATGCGTATCGATCTGCACCGGGCTGCCATGGCTGGTGGTCACGGCATCGAGTAGAACAGGTTCTAACAATGGTTTCAAGAACAGGTCGAGAGGCTCGCTAATGAAGTTGGGACTTCAACTGGGGTATTGGGGCGCGCAGCCGCCGGACAACCACGCCGAACTGGTCGCGGCCGCCGAGGAAGCCGGTTTCGACACGGTATTCACTGCGGAGGCCTGGGGGTCGGACGCGTACACGCCGCTGGCCTGGTGGGGCCGCGAAACCAAGCGGATGCGGCTGGGCACGTCGGTGGTGCAGTTGTCGGCGCGCACACCGACGGCCTGCGCGATGGCGGCGTTGACGCTCGACCACCTCTCCGGCGGCCGCCACATCCTCGGTCTCGGGGTGTCCGGGCCGCAGGTCGTGGAGGGTTGGTATGGGCAGAAGTTCCCGAAGCCGTTGGCGCGTACTCGCGAATACGTCGACATCCTGCGCCAGGTGTGGGCGCGGGAGGCGCCCGTGCGCAGCGACGGCCCGCACTACCCGTTGCCGCTGTCCGGCGAAGGCACCACGGGCCTGGGCAAGAACCTCAAGCCGATCACCCATCCGCGCCGCGCCGACATCCCGGTGATGCTGGGGGCGGAGGGACCCAAGAACGTCGCGCTGGCCGCCGAGATCTGCGACGGTTGGCTGCCGATCTTCTACTCGCCGCGCGTCGCCGACATGTACAACGAGTGGCTCGACGAAGGTTTCGCCCGCCCGGGTGCGCGGCGCAGCCGCGAGAACTTCGAGATCTGCGCGACGGCTCAGGTGGTGGTCACCGACGACCGCGCTGAGATCATGGAGCTGATGAAGCCGCACCTGGCGCTGTACATGGGCGGTATGGGCGCCGAGGACACCAACTTCCACGCCGACGTCTACCGCCGGATGGGTTATGCCGAGGTGGTGGAGGACGTCACCAAGCTGTTCCGCTCTGGTCAAAAGGACGGCAAAGAGCAAGCGGCCAAGATCATTCCCGACCAATTGGTGGACGACTCCGCGATCGTCGGCGACCTCGGCTACGTGCAGGAACAGATCAAGGCGTGGGAAGCCGCGGGCGTCACGATGATGGTGGTGGGTGCGCGTTCGCCCGAGCAGATCCGGGATCTTGCGGCCCTGGTGTAGCCGGCGGCGAGCCGCCAATCCAACCCCGACTAGACACTTCCTTGATAGTTGTCTACCCGCGTTCTAGATTGACGCAATGACCCAGCACACCATCGCGGGCACCGTGCTCACCATGCCGGTGAGGATCCGCAAGGCACACCAGCACATGGCGATGTTCTCGGTGGACGCCGAGGCCGCGCAACGCTTGATCGACTACAGCGGCCTGACGGTCTGCCGTTACCTTCCCGGGCGCGCGATCGCCGTGCTGATGCTGATGCGGTACGAGGACGGCGACCTCGGTCAGTACTACGAGTACGGCACCAACCTGATGGTGAACCCGCCCGGTTCGACGGCGTCCGGCCCGCGCGCACTGCAGGATGCGGGTGCGTTCATCCACCACCTTCCCGTCGACCAGGCGTTCACCCTCGAGGCGGGCACCAAGATCTGGGGCTATCCGAAAGTCATGGCGGACTTCACGATCCGCGACGGCCACAGGTACTCGTTCGACGTGACCATCGACGGCCAGTTCGTTGTCGGGATGGACTTCGGGAAGGGGTTGCCCGTCCCGGCCCGGTTCACGTCAAAGCCGCAGGCGCATCCCACCTACTCCTACCGCGACGGGGTGGTGCGCCGCACGCTCGGCGAGATGATGCTGCACGATGTTCGCTACCGCCCCGGCGGTGCGAAGGTGCGGCTCGGGCAACATCCCTACGCCAAAGAACTTGCGTCGCTCGGCTTCCCGAAACGCGCGCTGTTCTCGGGTTCGGCAGGAAACGTGGAGATGTCGTTCGCAGACGCGCAGGAGGTGCAGCCGTGACAGAATCCAAACCCGACGTCGATCTGACCGACGGCGACTTCTACGCCGGGGACTCCCGTTTGGTCTACAAGTGGATGCGCGAGAACGAACCGGTGTTCCGCGACCGCAACGGGTTGGCCGCCGCAGCAACCTATGCCGCGGTGATCGAGGCCGAGCGCAACCCCGAGTTGTTCTCCAACGCCGGCGGGATCCGGCCCGACCAGCCGGGTGTCGAGATGATGATCGAGATGGACGATCCGCAGCATCTGTTGCGGCGCAAGCTCGTCAACTCGGGCTTCACCCGCAAACGGGTGAAAGATCTCGAGGGATCGATTGTGGCCCTCTGTGATTCGCTGATCGATGCGGTATGCGAGCGCGGTGAGTGCGACTTCGTCTGGGATCTGGCCGCGCCGCTGCCGATGGCGGTCATTGGCGACATGCTCGGCGTGCGCCCCGAGGAACGCGAGATGTTCCTGCGCTGGTCCGACGATCTGGTCGGCGCGTTGAGCAGCACCGCGGACCCCGAGAAGTTCCAGCTGACCATGGACGCGTTCGCGGCCTACAGCGAATACATGATGGGCATGATCAATGTCCGCAAGGACCAGCCCACCGACGATCTGGTGAGCATCCTGGTGCACGCCGAGGTCGAAGGCAGCAAGCTGGAGGACCATCAGATCGTCACCGAGGTGCTGCTGCTACTGATCGGCGGCGACGAGACCACCCGCCACACGCTGTCGGGCGGCACCCGCCAGTTGCTCGAGCACCCCGACCAGCACCAGCGCCTCGCCAACGATCTGAGCCTGCTGCCCAACGCCATCGAGGAGATGCTGCGCTGGACCGCGCCGGTGAAGAACATGGCGCGCACGCTGACCGCCGACACCGAATTCCACGGCACCGCGCTGGCGGAGGGCGAGAAGATGCTGCTGCTGTTCGAGTCGGCCAACTTCGACGAGGACGTGTTCGACGACCCGGACACCTTTAACATCGAGCGCTATCCGAACAACCACCTGGCATTCGGCTTCGGCACCCACTTCTGCCTCGGCAACCAGTTGGCCAGGCTCGAACTGTCGATCATGCAGACCCGCCTGCTGCAGCGGCTGCCCGACATGCGGCTGGCCTCCGACGCCGAACTGCCGCTGCGGCCCGCGAACTTCGTCAGCGGGCTGGAGAAGATGCCGGTCAAGTTCACCCCGTCGAAGCCGGTGAACTAATCCCAGTGCACGTGGCTGGTGCCGAGTGGCCACCGGCGGCGCACCCACTTGTGCGCCTCGACGACGACCAGCACCGACACCGCGACGGCGATGGCCCGCACCCAGGCCTCGGCGCTGATCGGTTCGACGCCGAGCACGAACTGGGTGGGCGGGAAATACAGCGCGGACACGTGTAGACCGATGGCGCCGAGCGTGGCCCAGAACAAAAACGGGTTGCCCCACGGGGTGATGGTGAACAGCGAACGGTTCTCCGCGCGGGCGTTGCCGGCCTGAAAGACGTTGTAGATCACCAATGTCGTCAATGCGACGCTGTGCGCTGCGATCAGCGAGTCGTCGCGGCCGAGTTGCCAGTGGAACATGTACAGCGCTCCGGCGGCCATCACGGTGCCGACGAGCACGGTGCGTTCCCACATCATCGCCGACAGGATTCCTTCGCGGCGCGGTCGAGGTGGGCGCTTGAGCACGTCGCGGCTGCCCGGCTCGAACGCCAGCGCCAAGTCCTGCACGCCGTTGGTGACGAGGTTGAGCCACAGGATCTGGGCCGGAACCAACAGCAGCGGCCAACCGAGCCACACCGACACCATGATGGCTGCGGTTTCCGCTACCGCGGTGGAGATGAGGAAGAACGCGACTTTGCGGATGTTGGCGAAGGCGATGCGGCCCTCTTCGACAGCGCTGACGATGCTGACGAAGTTGTCGTCGGAGAGCACCATGTCGGAGGCTTCCCGTGCCACGTCGGTGCCCGACCGGCCCATCGACACCCCGATGGCGGCCGCACGCAGCGCCGGGGCGTCGTTGACGCCGTCGCCGGTGACCGCGACGACGTGGTCGCGGTCCTGCAGGGCGCGCACGATGCGAAGCTTGTCGTTGGGTGAGACCCGCGCGTACACCGAGACGTCGTCGACCAGGTCGCGTAGCGCGTCGTCGTCGAGATGGCGCATCTCGGCGCCGGTCAGCACCCGTCCGTCGGGCTCATCGAGGATGCCGAGCGCGTGTGCGATGGCCCGCGCGGTGATCGAGTGGTCACCGGTGATCATCGCGACCCGCACGCCTGCGGTGTGGCAGTCTTCGATCGCCTCCCGTACGCCCTCGCGCGGCGGATCCATCATCGCCTGGAACCCCACCAACACGAGGTCGTCCGGGTCGGTGTAGTCGCCAGGCGGCCCGTCGCCGTCCCCGGCCAGCGAGCGTGCGGCCTCGGCGGTGAGTTTCCGATAGGCCATGCCGAGCACCCGCATCCCGCGGGCGGCGAGTTCGCGCACCGCCTTGTGCGCGGTCTCCGGATCGAGGGGCACCGGTCCCTGGTCGGTGTTCATCGCCGTGCACATCGAGATGATTCGCTCGGGTGCGCCCTTGACGAACACCGCGTGCCCGCCGCCGTACTCGCGGAGGGTGGCCGAGTATCGGCGATGCGACTCGAACGGGATCTCGGCGACGACCCGGTGGCTGTCGCGGAGTTCGCCGGGGTCGATGCCCGCCCGGTCCGCCGCCACCAGCAGCGCGACCTCGGTGGGATCACCGGTCGTGACGGGGCCCTGGGCGGTCTTGACCAGATCGGCTTCGTTGGTGAGCACGCCGGTGGTCAACAACATCTCCACGGTCGGGCCTGCGCCCCGCAGCTCGGGGGCGTCGTAGTTGCGCCCGCCGGCCCACACCGCCGGCACCGTCATGCGGTTCTCGGTGAGGGTGCCGGTCTTGTCCGAGCCCACCACCGTCGTGCTGCCCAGCGTCTCCAATGCCGGCAGCCGGCGCAGCACCGCGTTTCGCCGTGCCATCCGGGTCACCCCGATCGCGAAGGTGACGGTCATCGCCACCGGAAGGCCTTCGGGCACGGCCGACACCGCCATCGCGACGGCGACACGGAACATCTGGCTGACCGACTCGCCGAGCAGCACACCGGATACGAACGCGACGATCGCCGCGACGACGACGGAGACGCCGATGATCTGCGCGAACTTCGCCATCCGCGCCTGCAGAGGCAACTCCCCGGCCTCTTCGGTGCGGATGCTCCCGGCGATCGATCCGAGCTCGGTGTCGTCTCCGGTGGCCACGACGTAGCCGCGGCCGCGGCCGTTGGCGACGATGGTGCCGGTGAACGCCATCGAGTGGCGATCAGCCGCGCCCGCGTTCTTCTGCACCGGCGCGGTCGTCTTGGTGACCGGCAGCGATTCACCGGTGAGCAGCGACTCGTCGATCGTGAGGCTGTTCACCGCGCTGAGCCGGATGTCGGCGGGCACCCGGCTACCCGATTCCAGCAAGACCACATCGCCGGGTACGACGTCGCGGCTGTCGATCTCCCATTCCTGCCCATCGCGCACCACCCGGCAGTGCGGCACCACGAGCTGCATCAGCGCCTGCACGGCGTCGGCGGCGCGACGTTCCTCGTGGAACCCGATCACCGCGTTGAGCAGCAGCGCGATCGCGATCAGGGCGGTGTCGAGCAGTTCACCCAGCGCCAGGGTCACCACGGCGGCGACGACGAGGATGAGGATGAACGTGCTGGAGAACTGGCGCAGGAACACCACGATCGCGCGCGGTGGCGGTTGCTCGCGAATGCGGTTCGGGCCGTACCGCATAAACCGTGCTTCCGCGTCTTCGGCCGTCAGGCCGTGCGGTGAGGTCGCCAATGACTCTTCGACGTCGGCGACCGCGGTGGCGTGCCAAGGGATTTCTTCGGTTACGCCGGCCGAGCTTTCGGTCATCGGCCACTAGCGTAACGACGACACCGGGCCTCCGGCAGGCGCATCGTCACCTCGTGCCGGATCAGGGTGGCTACTTCATCTTGAAGTTCGGGGCGCGCTTCTCCTTGAACGCCCGCGGGCCCTCCTTGGCGTCCTCGGAAAGGAACACCTCAATACCGATCTTGGTGTCGATCTTGAAGGCCTCGTTCTCGTGCAGACCCTCGGTCCCGCGGATGGTCTTGAGGATGGCCTGCACCGCGAGCGGGCCATTGTTGTTGATCACCTCGGCGATCTCCAGCGCCTTGTCCAGCGCGGATCCGTCCGGCACGACGTAGCCGATCAAGCCCATGTCACGCGCCTCGGCGGCGGTGATGTGCCGACCGGTCAGCAGCAGATCGCAGGCCACGGTGTAGGGGATCTGACGCACCAGTCGCACCGCGGAGCCACCCATCGGGTACAGGCTCCACTTGGCCTCGGAGATGCCGAACTTCGCGCTCTCACCGGCGATGCGGATGTCGGTGCCCTGCAGGATCTCGGTGCCGCCCGCGATCGCCGGGCCCTCGACCGCGGCGATCAACGGCTTCCTGAGGCGGCGGCCCTTGAGCAGGGCGTCGATGCGCGACGGATCGTAGCTGCCGTCCTTGAACGAGTCGCCCGGCGGCTTGGCGGTCGCGGCCTTGAGGTCCATCCCCGCGCAGAAGTAGCCGCCGGCGCCGGTGAGGATGCAGGTGCGGATCTCCGGGTCGTTGTCGACGCGGTCCCAGGCCTCCACCATGATCGAAAGCATCTCGGTGGACAGCGCGTTGCGCGCCTCGGGCCGGTTCAGCGTCAGAATCAGGGTGTGTCCGCGCTGCTCAATGAGGGCGTCGGGGTCCTTGTCGGAATTTCCTGCTTCGCTCACAAACAGCCGTCCCTTCCAGCATCAATAGCACAGACTTGAATGAAAATGTAACACGTTCTAGTTTAGGTGCTGTGGCCCTGAACATTGCTGATCTCGCCGAGCACGCCGTCGACGCCGTGCCTGACCGCGTTGCCCTGATCTGCGGCGACGATGAACTCACCTACGCCCAACTCGAGGAGAAGGCCAACCGGCTGGCCCACTACCTCATCGACAAGGGCGTCCAGAAGGACGACAAGGTCGGCCTGTACTGCCGCAACCGCAACGAGATTGTCATCGCGATGCTCGGCATCGTGAAGGCGGGCGCCATCCTCGTCAACGTCAACTACCGCTACGTCGAAGCGGAACTGAAGTATCTGTTCGAGAACTCCGACATGGTCGCGCTGGTGCACGAACGCCAGTACGCCGACCGCGTCGCCAACGTGCTGCCCCAGACCCCGGCGGTCAAGACCGTGCTGGTGGTCGAAGACGGCAGCGATCTGGACTACCAGCGTTACGGCGGCGTGGAGTTCAACGAGGCACTGAGCCAGGCGTCACCGGAGCGCGACTTCGGCCCCCGTAGCGCCGACGACATCTACCTGCTCTACACCGGCGGCACCACCGGTTTCCCCAAGGGCGTGATGTGGCGCCACGAGGACATCTACCGGGTGTTGTTCGGCGGCACCGACTTTGCCACCGGCGAGTTCGTCAAGGACGAGTACGACCTGGCCAAGGCGGCGGCCGAGAACGCGCCGATGATCCGCTACCCGATCCCGCCGATGATCCACGGTGCCACCCAGTCGGCCACCTGGATGTCATTGTTCTCTGGCCAAACCACCGTGCTGGCACCGGAATTCGATCCTGCTGAGGTTTGGGCCACCGTCGAGAAGCACAAGGTGAACCTGTTGTTCTTCACCGGCGACGCCATGGCGCGCCCGCTGCTCGACGCGCTGCTCGCCCGCCAGGCCGACGGCAAGGACTACGACTTGTCTGCGTTGTTCCTGCTGGCCAGCACCGCCGCACTGTTCTCGACCAGCATCAAGGACAAGTTCCTCGAACTGCTGCCTAACCGGATCATCACCGACTCGATCGGGTCCTCGGAGACCGGTTTCGGCGGCACCAGCATCGTGGCCAAGGGCCAGCCGCACGCCGGCGGGCCGCGGGTGACCATCGACCACCGCACCGTCGTTCTCGATGAGGACGGCAATGAGGTCAAGCCCGGCTCCGGGGTGCGCGGCGTCATCGCCAAGAAGGGCAACATTCCGGTCGGCTACTACAAGGACGAGAAGAAGACCGCGGAAACCTTCAAGACCTTCAACGGGATTCGCTACGCCATCCCCGGTGACTACGCGACGGTCGAGGAAGACGGCACCGTGACGATGCTCGGGCGCGGTTCGGTGTCGATCAACAGCGGCGGTGAGAAGATCTACCCCGAAGAGGTGGAGGCCGCGCTCAAAGGTCACCCGGATGTATTCGACGCGCTGGTGGTCGGCGTCCCCGATCCGCGGTTCGGCCAGCACGTCGCCGCCGTTATCCAACCGCGCGAAGGGGCCCGGCCCAAGCTGGCCGACCTGGACACGTTCGTCCGCAACGAGATCGCGGGATACAAAGTGCCGCGCAGTATCTGGTTCGTCGATGAGGTGAAGCGTTCGCCAGCGGGCAAGCCGGACTACCGGTGGGCCAAGGACCAAACCGAGCAGCGGCCCGCCGACGAGGTCAACGCCAACCACGTAGGGACCGCCACTTGATGCGCACCGAACTGTGCGACCGCTTCGGCATCGACTACCCGATCTTCGTTTTCACCCCATCGGAGAAGGTGGCAGCCGCGGTCAGCAAGGCCGGTGGACTCGGCGTGCTCGGTTGCGTGCGGTTCAACGACGCCGACGACCTCGAGAGCGTGCTGCAGTGGATGGATGAGAACACCGACGGCAAGCCCTACGGTGTCGATGTGGTGATGCCCGCCGAGGTGCCGCAGGAAGGCTCCGCGGTCGACATCGACAAGCTCATCCCGCAGAGCCACCGTGACTTCGTCGCCAAAACCCTTGTCGAACTTGGAGTTCCACCACTGGACAAGGAAGAATCGGGCAATGAAGGGGTGCTCGGCTGGCTGCACTCGGTGGCCCGCTCACACGTGGAGGTCGCGCTGCGGCACCCGATCAAGCTGATCGCCAACGCGCTGGGGTCGCCACCGCGCGACGTCATCGAGCAGGCGCATGCAGCCGGCGTGCCGGTGGCGGCGTTGGCCGGCAGCGCCAAACACGCCCAGCGCCATGGCGAGAACGGTGTGGACATCGTGGTCGCCCAGGGGCATGAGGCGGGCGGCCACACCGGCGAGATCGGTTCGATGGTGTTGTGGCCGGAGATCGTCGACGCCCTTGACGGTCAGGCGCCGGTGCTGGCGGCCGGCGGTATCGGCACCGGCAGGCAGGTCGCCGCGGCGTTGGCTCTTGGCGCGCACGGGGTCTGGATGGGCTCGGCGTTCCTTACCTCAGCCGAATACGACCTTGGGCACCGCAATCCCAGTGGCACGTCGACGATTCAGGAGGCGCTGCTGCGTGCGGCGTCCAGCGACACCGTGCGCCGGCGTATCTACACCGGTAAGCCCGCACGGCTGCTCAAGAGCAAGTGGACCGATGCCTGGGATGCACCCGACGCGCCGGAGCCGCTGCCGATGCCGCTGCAGAACATCTTGGTCAGCGAGGCTCATCAGCGAATGAACGCCTCGGACAACCCCGACACCGTCGCCATGCCCGTCGGCCAGATCGTCGGCCGGATGAACGAGATCCGCCCGGTCGCCGACATCATCGCCGAGCTGGTCGACGGATTCACCGAGGCCACCCGCCGCCTCGACGATATCCGGGACACCTAACCAGCGCGAGCAGACATGAAAACCCCTAAAATGCAGTAAATTTGGGGGGTTTCGCGTCTGCTCGGCCAAGAATGGCGGCCCGCTCAGAAGCCGATCGTGCTCTGCGCGTCGATCACGTCGGTTGCGGCGCCGACGATTCCGGCTTGGGCCTCCAGCCCGTCGGCGTTGAGCTGCAACACGTAAAGCCCGTCGGCACCGGGGATCACGACCGTCTTCTGCGCGACGACCTTGGTCTGCTCGTCTGATTCCCATGTGCCGGCGAGTTGGTAGGCCGGGTAGTCGCCGAGCGAGCTGACCTCTCCGGTGTTCAACGGATTCCAGCCAGGCAGGTTCTGCAGTTCACCGGGCGCGAGGTCGATGATCGCTTGCGGGTCAACGTTTCCGGCCAGCTTCGACACCAGGGCGACGATGCTCGGGGTGTACTCGCTGGCTTCGGGCCCGGTGTAGACGATGGCGCCGTACGCCCACTCCGGGGTGTTCTCAGCTGCATGCGCCCATCCCTCGGGCACCGGCAGATCCAGGACGGGCGCCCCCGGATCGCCCTGCTGCACCGGAGTCTCGCGAATGTTGTTCTCGGCGATGTAGTCGGCGATCGTCGGATGGGGGCCGGCCGCGTCCTCTGCGCGCGGTGCGATGCGGGCCGTTGTCGGCGCCGCCTCGGTGCTCGTCGTCGAGGTGGTGGGCGTGGCACTGCCTTCGGTCTTGGTGTCGGAGCCGCAGCCCGACAGCACGAGGGCGACGGTCGCGGCAAGCGCAGCTGCGCCCGAGATAACGGTGGGCTTCATCGGAACTCCTATCTGCGCAAGTATCGCTGCAGCGAAGAGTAGTGCAGAAGCTCGGCTATGAAGTCGGCCACTTTTATCTACTTTATGCGATCTGAGCAAACCCCACTGCACAGCGTCGGGCCTGCGTCAGGTGCTGACGAGCCGATAGCCTTCTGGTCGCTCGGTCCAGGCAATGAGAGCAGCGGGTCTACTGTATGCGTATCAATGACCGAAAGTTGTAACGCATCATTCGATATGGTGCTGAGTTTGCGGGGTGTATGCGAAGGCATATGTAGCGCTGGTGCAGGTCTCAGCGGGTCAGAAGGGAAGAGGATGATGCACCACCACACCGAGCTCTACATCGACGGCGCATGGGTCGAGGCTTCCGGTGGAGAGCCGATCGACGTGATCTCGCCGACGACCGAACAACGCATCGGCGCGATCCCGCGGGCGGCCAAAGGTGACGTGGACCGGGCCGTCGCGGCAGCCGGCCGCGCGCTCAGCGCTCCCGACTGGGCGGGCGTCGGCGCCGAGGGGCGCGCCAAGATCCTGCTTCGGTTGGCTGACGAACTCGAGGCCAACGCCAAAGAGCGAGCCGCTCTGACGTCGACGCAGAACGGCATGCCGATCGTGATCGCGACGGAGGCCGAGGGTGCCGCGCCGGTCGCGATCCTGCGCTACTACGCGACGTTGGCGACGCAGCTTCCGCTGGAGGAACGTCGCCCGCGGCTCGGCGGTGCGGGGGAGACGGTGGTGCGACGGGAGCCGGTCGGCGTGGTGACTGCGATCGTGCCGTGGAACTACCCGCAGGCTCTGACCATGTTCAAGCTGGCGCCGGCACTCGCCGCCGGGTGCACCGTGGTGCTGAAGCCCGCGCCCGAAACCACCTTGGACGCACTGGAATTGGTTGAAGCGGCAGAGCGGGCAGGACTCCCGGCGGGCACCCTTAACGTCGTCACCGGTGGTGCGGACATCGGTGCGTACCTGGTTGCGCACCCGAACGTGCACAAGGTGGCCTTCACCGGGTCGACGGCGGCGGGCCGGGCGATCGGCGAGGTCTGCGGCAAGCTGCTACGCCCGGTCACTCTCGAACTCGGCGGCAAGTCGGCAGCCATCGTCCTCGACGACGCGGACCTCGAGGCCACCGCCGCCGGTCTGGCCACCGCCGCCATGCTGAATAACGGGCAGACGTGCTACCTGTCCACGCGGATCCTGGCGCCGCGGTCGCAATATGACGAAGTGGTCGGTGCCGTGGCCGCGATGGTGTCGTCGCTGCCGATCGGTGATCCTCTGGAACCGACGACCTATGTCGGGCCCCTCGTGTCCAGTCGCCAGCGTGAGCGCGTGGAGAACTACATCGAACTGGGCAAAAGTGCCGGCGCGCGACTTGTCACCGGTGGTGGTCGGCCGGACCGTGATGTTGGTTGGTTCGTGCAGCCGACAGTGTTCGCCGATGTCGACAACTCGAGCCGGATCGCACGCGAGGAGATCTTCGGCCCGGTGCTGTCGGTCATCCCCTATGACGACTTCGAGCAGGCCGTACGCATAGCCAACGACTCCGAATACGGTCTCGGCGGGACTATTTGGACTTCGGACCCGGAGAAGGGGCTCGAGGTCGCCCGGCGGGTCGAGACCGGCACGGTGGGTGTCAACTTCTACGAACTCGACCTGGGTGCGCCGTTCGGGGGCGTCAAGGCCAGCGGCCTTGGCAGGGAACTCGGGCCCGAAGGTTTGGCGCCCTACTACCAGTTGAAGTCCATCTACCTGAAGTGAGTTTGAGGCCTGCGGCGGTGCATTCCCGATGGGAGACGACGCCGCTTTCTGTTGGGCCGCGAGAACTCGAGCACTCTATTACGAAAAATAACTACAAATTCCGAAAAGCGATAGACTTTGCGTAAGCGCTTTCGGCATACTGATGCGCAAGACAAAGTTGAATACGTGAGGTAGGTACAGTTCGTTGGCAATCAAGGAGCCGGTGAGCCACCCCGCCGCGGCGGGGCTGAGCAAGGCGCGACCTTCGGCAGACGGCCGGGCGCCCGGGCCGGGGGTCGGCAGGTTGGCGCTGATGTTCGCACGGTCGCGCGACCCGTTTCAGTTGCTTGCCGCTTGCGTTGACCGGTACGGCGACATCTACACCCTGCCGCTGGGGCCCGGTGGCACGACGGTGGTCAACGATCCGGAATATGTCGGCAGTTGGCTGCTGGACTATGGGAGCTTCCACAAGGGCGTCATGTCCCGCGCCCTGGTTCCCGCGCTGGGCGAGAGCATTCCGGTCGCCGATGGTGAGCCGTGGAAGCAAAATCGCAAGGCACTCAATCCCGCGTTCGCCCGCCGGAACCTCAACGGAATCGCGAAGATAGTCTCCGCGGCCGCAGATGACGTGCTGGCCGGGTGGGAGAAACTCGCCGACGCCGGCGAGGAGGTCGACCTCTATCGCGAACTCTCGATCCTCACGATGACTGTGGTGCAGCGATCGATGTTCTCGTCGTCGGTGTCCGACGACGAGGTGCCCGAACTGATCGACCTTTTCCGGGTTCAGACCCTCTACATGGGCGGTCTGATGCTCACGTTCTGGGCGCCGTCGTGGGTTCCGGTACCCGGTGCGCGCGCGGGAAGCCGTGCGGTGGCCAAGATCCGGCGTCGCATCGAGCAGGCCATCGCCGACCGGCGGGCCAACCCGAGCGAGGCCAGCGACATCATGAACACGCTTCTCGAGGTTCCGATGGAACACGAGAACCTGGTCGATCAGCTGATGGGGTTGTGGTTCGGCGGTTTCGACACCACCGCATCCGCACTGGCCTGGACCGTCGCGATGCTGGCGCAGAATCCGGACGCGATGGAGGCGCTTCGGGCAGAAGCCGACGCTTACAGCGGTGACTTCGACTCCTTCGCCGAGCTCACCCACTTGCCCTATGCCAGAGCCGCTTTCGATGAGGCACAGCGTATTCAGGGCGCGCTGCTGCTGACGCGCCAGGCGCTCAACGAGGACGAGATTGGTGGCTACTACATCCCGAGGGGCAGCCAGGTCGGGGTGAGCGCCTACACCATCAACCGGCATCCCGCGTTGTGGGACCACCCGGACCGCTATGACCCGATGCGCTGGCTGGACGAACGAAAGGACAAACAACACCGGTTCCAGTTCGTGCAGTTCGGCGGCGGTCCCCGGCACTGCATCGGAGTCGGGTTGGCTTACATGGAGGCGCAGTTCGTGCTCACCAAGGTCGCCAAGCGGTTCCATCTTCAGCCCCGGCCCGGCTGGACACCGCGGCATCAGTTCCACCTCAGCGTCGGGCTGAAGGACGGGCTGCCCGGCCGGATCATCCATCGGCATCGCGAAGGAGTCCAGTGACGCGCATCGAAATCGATGGCGATCTATGCATGGGATCAAAGGAGTGCGCCGGAATAGCCGCTCATGCAGTCACATTCGATGAGAACGGTATCGCATCTCCGACGGGCGCGGATCTCGACGAGGTGACCGCCGCACAGCTCGAGTCGTCCTGCCCCGCCATGGCGATCTCCGTCATCACCGACTGAACACGTGAACCCAACGAAAGAGGAGCAGACAGTGACAGGCAACGGCACCGACTACGACATCATCATCAAGGGCGGCACCCTGATCGACGGGACGAACACGCCCCGCAAGGTCACCGACATCGGCATCCGGAACGGCAAAATCGCCAAGGTCGGCAGACTCAACGGCGCTTCCGCCGCCCGAGTCGTCGACGCGTCGGGTCGTATCGTCGCGCCGGGCGTTATCGACGTTCACACCCACTACGACGCGGCGATCTTCTGGGATCCCTACTGCACACCGTCTGGCTACCACGGCATGACGACCGCGATCGTGTCCAACTGCGGGTTCGGCTTTGCTCCGTGCAAGCAGGACAAGGCAACCCAGGAACGCTACATGGGCATGATGGAGACCACGGAGCAGATTCCGACCGCCGCGTTGCGTGAGGCGCTGCCGTTCAACTGGGAGTCGTTCCCCGAATGGCTCGACGTCGTCCGGGGTATCGACAAGGGGATCAACGTCGCCAGCTACGTTCCGCTGAACTCCCTGATGATCTACGTCATGGGATCGGTCGAGGATGCCCGGGACCGGCTGCCCACCGAAACTGAGCTCACCGAGATGAAGCGGCTGCTGCGCGAGGCGCTGGAAGCCGGCGCGATCGGGTTCGCGTTCTCCAAGCTCAACGAGTTCAACTCGCATAAGGACCACGGCAAGCCGATGCCGACGGACGCCGCGGACGAGTCGACCGCGTACGCCCTGGCCGAGGTGCTGCGCGAAATGGACTACGGCATCATCCAATCCCTGGTCTATCTGCCGATGGCCATCGACAACAATCACATCGCCGAGAAGCTGGCGCGGATCTCGGGTCGTCCCGTGGTGCAGAACATCCTGGTGCCGTTCGACCACATTCCGGACGACGTCGACCGGGTGCTCGAATGGCTCGACCACTGTGAAGCCGAAGGTCTGGACTGCTACTCGCAGGCGCTGGCATTCCGCACCTGGCAAGAGTCCCGGCTGCTGGACTGGAACACCTGGGATATTCACCCCGTCTTCGCCGAGTTCTCTGAACTCGAAGACGACATCGATGCGCGGGTGGCCAAAGCCGCCGACCCCGACTGGCGCGCACGGCTGAAAGAGGTGCACACCGTCGACAACATGACCGCCGGTGGTGGCCTGTTGGACAACCTCAAGGTGATCGCGATGCCGGACGAGAGTGATCCGCGGATCGGGAAGTTCTTCTCGGAGATCGCCGCGGAACGGGGTATCGACGTGATCGACGCGTTTTTCGACGCGGTCGTGGACTCCCGGTGCGACATGGATTTCCGCACCGTCCAGTCCATGAGCCAGAATCCCGCGCTGTTCGAGAAGATGTACAAGCATCCGCGGGTGATCGCCGGTACCTCCGACGGTGGCGCGCACATCCGGTTCTTCAGCGGTGCCAACTTCTCGACCGACCTACTGCAGTGGCTGGCGCTCGAGGAAAAGCGATTCACTCTCGAGGAGCTGCACCACAAATTCAGCATGCTGCCCGCGCGGGTCCTCGGTTTCAACGACAGGGGCGCTCTCCTCCCGGGCTTCGCCGCGGACGTGATGGTCTACAACCCCGACGAACTCGGATACCCCGATCAGTACGAGGTGCTGCGGGACCTGCCCGGCGGTGAGTTCCGCCGGGTGATCCCGGCGTACGGTATCGACATGGTCACCGTCAACGGCCAGGTCACCTTCGAGAGCGGGATGAAGTCGACCGGCGCGACGCCGGGCCGCGTCCTGGTCCCCGCAGGGGCGAACTGATTGAGAACGCCGCGGCGGGCCGGTCCGGCCCTGGTCAACACCGGACCGGTCGCCGCATCATGTCCATGACGTCGAAAAGGTCAGGTTTCGTGAAGAGTTCAGTGCAGCCGTCAACGACGCGGGCTCCCCGGATTGGTAATCCCCCGTCCGCCGCGACGGCGGTGCGGCTCGCAGGCGAACTCGCGCCGGTGATCGCCACCGCGGTGCTCGACCGATTTCGCAGCACGCGGGTCCGGACCTCCGCGCCCGTGCCGGCGCGGGTGGAAAACATCACCACCGAATGGCTGAACCGGATCATGGCTTCCACCCTGCGCGGAACGCGAGTGGCCTCCTTCAGGGTGGAATCCCACTCCTCGGGAACTTCGGTACGAGCCCGAATCCACCTGAGCTACGGCGCTTCCCCGGATGCTGAGGCCGAACAGCCGCCGTCCACCGTCTTCGTGAAAACCGCGTCATCGTTGGTGACCCGAATCGGTAACGGTTTGTCGAAGACGTCCTACGCCGAAGCAGGCTTCTACAACGAGCTTCGCAAGTACTTCGATCTCGAAGCGCCATACGGCTACTACAGCGCCGCGGAGCCGCGAACCTGCCGGGCCATCCACCTGCTCGAGGATCTTGTGGCCACCCGAGGCGCTGACTTCTGCGACCCCACCACGTCGATCTCGCGCCAGCAGGCCGATCAGATCGTGGAACAACTGGCACTGTTACACGGACAGGCGAACGGCCTAAATCTCGAAAAGCAGCGGCCGACTTGGTTGTTCACCTATCCGCAGTGGTGGGATGCGACTGGTTCCATCGCCATGATCCGCCGCTACCACCTGCGAGGTCAACGTCTCGCGGACGAGGAGGGAATTTCGCCCCGTCGCCTCGTCGGGCGCGGTGAAGAGTTGTGGCGCAGCTTCGAGGCATCTGTGGATGAGCATCGCAGGCTTCCCTCGACCCTGATCCATAACGACACACATCTCGGCAACTGGTACATCAACGGGGCCGGTCACATGGGATTGTGTGACTGGCAGTGCGTCTCGGCGGGCCACTGGTCGCGCGACCTGGCTTATGCGCTCTCCTCGACATTGACTGTCGACCAACGCCGTGCCTGGGAGTGCGAGTTGATCGAGTCCTACCTCGATCACCTCGCGACTGCCGGAGGGAGCACCGAAACCCTTTCCCGCACAATGGAGTTGTACCGACATCAGCTCCCGGGTGCACTGGCGATGTGGACGACGACCTTCCACCCGCCGAAGTTCCTCCCGGACATGCAGCCCAAACAGACATCTGCCGAGATGCTGCGTCGGATTCTCACCGCGATCGTCGATCACGACGTGCTGGGCCATGGCTGAGTTCACTCTTGCCCCATACGGCCGGATGCTCTGAAAACCAGGTGATTTCGCGTGCAGTGCCAAGGCGGAGGCCGGCTCTGGCCAGGTGGGTCATCGGGGGCGGCGCTGCGACTGTGTAGTCCCCCGAGCGAAGATCGAACACCCGCGGCCATTGCAGCATTCTCGCAGCGCAATAGCTACAATATTACGCATACTGTACATAAAATGCGGCAGTAGATAAAAGTATTCATTGTGAAACAGTGGATCCTGTTGGGCATTGTGTGGTACACATCTCCCTTGTAGTTAACGGGGCTATCACGAGGTGGTGCAGTGCGGCGTTCTGGGAGCAAACGTGGT
Organism: Mycolicibacterium sp. XJ2546; assembly: GCF_053483195.1. Taxonomy (NCBI): domain Bacteria; kingdom Bacillati; phylum Actinomycetota; class Actinomycetes; order Mycobacteriales; family Mycobacteriaceae; genus Mycobacterium; species Mycolicibacterium sp. XJ2546. The sequence continues at coordinate 69,482 of NZ_JBEFRW010000001.1, forward strand.
CGGTGACGTCCACGTCGGTAGCCGGGCGTCGGTCCTGCCGCTCGCCGGCGCGGCCGCTCGCCGACCTCTGCACCGGATCCTGTCGGTACCTGTGCGCAGCGCTGCGACGACCGGGCGGGGCGTGCTGTTGGCGGCCCAGGTCCTCCGGTATCTCGCCACCGATGGGGCCTCCCTGCGGATACCGTTCGGCGAAACGATCCTGCAGGCTTGGTTCCTCCTGAAGGTGACCGCCATTCCCGCGGTGCTGATGGCCATCCCGTTCGGGGCGATGGTGTCGGTCCAAACATCAGGCCTTGTCAACCAGGTCGGCGCGAGCTCGCTGGTGGGGGCGGCCAGCGGCGTCGGGGTCATCCGCCAGGGCGCCCCGATCGCGGCTGGGCTGCTGATGGGCGGTGCCGCGGCCTCGGCTATCGCGTCGGACCTCGGTGCCCGGCAGATCCGCGAGGAGCTCGACGCGATGCGCGTTCTGGGGATCGATCCGGTGCGGCGGTTGGTGGTGCCGCGGTTCGTCGCGCTGATCCTTGTCGCACCGATCCTCTGCACGATCATCATCACGTCCGCGGTTGCGGCGTCGTACATCCTTGCGGTGACGGTCAGCGACGTCACGTCGGGCAGCTTCTGGATGTCGTTCGGGTCCTTCGCGAAGATGGTGGACGTCTGGTTCGCCATGGGTAAGGCCGTGATCTTCGCCGGCATCGTCGCAGTGATCTCCTCGCTGCGCGGCATGGAGGCCAACGGCGGTCCACGGGGCGTCGCCGACGCTGTCAACTCGTCGGTCGTACTGAATGTCGTCGGTATCGTCATCGTGAATCTCGCTGTCACGCAACTCCAGACGATGTTCTTCCCGATGGCGGTGGCGTAGTGGCTGCGGGGCGGTCCGCGACGCCGTCGAAGCATCTGCCCGGGTTGCTGCCCACCGGGGCTGCCCAGGAGGCGTTGAGACTCACCGGGCAATGGGTCGCGTTCATCGCACAGACCTTGTGGCTCCTGCCGTTGACAGTCACCAAGTACCGGCGGCAGACACTGCAGGTGATGAACAACCTCGCGTGGGGGCGGGGTTCGCTCATCGTCGACGGCGGTGTTCTCAGCGTGCTGGTCATCCTCGGACTGGCCGTGGGTGCGTCGATCGCGATCGAAGCCTTCGCGACCCTCAACATCATCGGGTTCGGGGCGCTGTCGGGCATCGTCGGCGGCCTGGCGAATGTGCGCGAGATGGCGCCCCTGGTCGCAGGCATCGCCTTTGCGACGCAGGCTGGCTGTCGAATGACCGCCGAGATCGGTTCGATGCGTATCGCGGAGGAGATCGACGCGACCGAGGCGATGGGGTTGCGGGCCCTGCCGTTCGTGGTTGGCACCCGCCTCATGGGCGGCATGCTCTGTGTCATACCGGGGTTCCTGCTGACATTGATACTCAGCTTCTCCGTTTCGGACTTGATGATCCGGGTGGTCTACAACCAGCCGGGCGGCACCTACGAGCACTACTTCGTCCAGTTCCTGTCACCAGAGGATCTCTTCTACTCGTTGATCAAGGCGACGATCTTCTGCGCTGCGGTGACCATAATCCACTGCTACTACGGCTATTTCGCGTCAGGTGGGCCGGTCGGCGTCGGCCAGGCGTCCGGCCGTGCAGTCCGCGCGAGCCTCGTCGCGATCATGGTCCTCGACTTCGTGATGACCGTTGTTCTCTGGGGCCTCCGACCGGAATTCGTCTTCAAAGGGTAGGGATCAGATTGCTGTTCCGTGCAACGCCGGAGGAAGAGGCGCGACGGCTCAGGCTGATCGGCCTAGCCGTGGTTGTCGGCGTATTCGCTGTCGTCTCAATCGTTATCGCCAACCCGCTCCAGAACCGCCCGATGGCTCTGATGTCTGTCGTGATCGAGACGCCATACGTGGGTCAAGGCGTCGACGTGGGGACGGGTGTCATCATGCACGGCGTCGAGATCGGCCAGGTGACAGGCGTGTCCAGCCTGCCCGGCGGCGGGGTTCGACTCAGTGCTGATCTGCAGGCCGCATCAGCGGCGGGACTGACGGACACACTGGGGATCGATTTCCGCCCGGCGAACTACTTCGGCGTGACCGGCGTCAACCTGGTGCGCGGTGGTGGTGGCCGCCCCCTCGAAGACGGCATGCGGATCCAGGTGACACCCCGCGGGAACTTCGCGCTGCAGACGCTGCTCTCCCGGCTCGGCGAGATCACCGACGGGGTGGTGACACCGCAATTGGTCCAGGTGATCGACCGGTCGACGGCCTACGTCGACGGGCTAAACCCACTGATCGAGACGATGTTGATGGTGACGAAGGCGGTCGACAACGTGCAGACCGTGAGCACTGCGCGGCTGCTGGCCAATGCAACCGGATTGAGCGCCGTGTTCCCATTTTTCGTCGATGCGGCCACCGAAAGCGGTCACGTGTTCGACAACGCCGGGCTTGTCGTCTTCGACCACACAGGTGGAGAGGTGACTGAAGAATTCTGGCAGAAGCACTACCTCCCGACTGTCGAACTCGCAACGTACGGGCTTTTCGGTGCGGTCGGCAAGCTGGAGTCGTCGCACGTCGAGGAACTATTGCCGGCCGTGGAGATCGTCAAGACCCTGACCGACACCGTGCCGGGACTCGTCCGACCGGAGGACTTCGCTGAGACGATGACGGAGTTGCGGCGGCGGTTCGAGAACATGTACGGCGGTTCGCCGGAGCAGCGGGCACTGCAGGTGCGGATCGTGCTCGACAATCTGCCCGGTGTGGCGGCGCCGCTGGGCGCGATGGGAGTCACGCCGTGAGGCCCTTTGCCGCATTGTGGCGGTTCGGGCTGAGTGCAGCGGGCGCGTTAGTGTTGTTCATCGCGCTCGCGAACGTGATGCTGCAGCCCGTCGCCAGTGAGACTCGGTCCTATACAGCGGATTTCGCCGATGCCGCCGGTTTGCGGATCGACGCCGACGTGCGCGTGCGCGGTGTGCGTGTCGGCAAGGTGACGTCGCTGGGGCTGAAGCGCCAGAGCGGACAGAGCGTCGCATCCGTCGGCTTCACGTTGGACCGGCAGTACACCGTGACGTCCAAGACCCGGCTTGCCATCAAGTACCAGGCCCTCACCGGGTTGCGCTATGTGGATGTGGAGAATTCGGCCGAAAGCTCGTTGGACCCAGGAGTCAGCCACGTTCCGACGTCGATGACCCAGCCGTCGTTGGACATCACCACTCTGTTCAACGGCCTGCAACCGGTTTTCGCCACGCTGAGCCCCGAGGAGATTGACATCTTCACCGCGAATGCCGCCGCCTACCTGTCCGGTGATGGCAGCGGACTCGGCCCAATGCTCGACAGCATGCGCAAGCTGACCGACTTCATGTCCAACCGCCAGCAAGTTGTCGCGACCTTGATGCAGAACCTCGACGCGATCGCCGAGAAGATGGGCGGTCACTCCAAGGATCTGGTGCAGATCCTGGACTGGCTCAACCGGCCCCTCGACCAGATACTGAGCATCCTCGACGAATTCCGCAAGTCAGATCTCTACGGTGCCGGCTTCACCTCACCGGTTATGCGCCTACTGCACAACCTCGGTCTGCAGAAGGACATCGATATCGACGCTGCGCTCGACAAGGCGTTCACGAACCTGGACAACGCAATTCAGGCCTTCAAGGTGGTGCCTGTTATCTGGGAGAACATCGGCCCGCCGGTACCCACCGGAGAACCGAAGCCGTGCTCGCGGGGGCCGGCACAGCTGCCGCCGACGATGGACGTACTGCTCAACGGGCAGAGGGTGGTGCTATGCAACCGATGAAACTCCTGCGTAACCCGACCACGTGGGGTGTCGGCGCGCTGGCATTGTTGTGTGCACTGGCGACGGTCGTCGCGATGCTCTACATCAGCCCGCCCGGGTCCCAGAACATCGCCTTCTACACCAGGGACGCCTCATCGATTAGTCACGGCGACACCGTCCGGATCGCCGGGATCACGGTGGGCAAGGTGACCGACCTCGCCATGGAACGCGATCAGGTCAAGGTGAACGCGAAGATCGAAGGGTCAGCCTTCGTGGGCGACCAGTCCCAGGTAGAGATCCGGATGCTCACCGTCGTCGGCGGTTACTACGTCAACATCGCCTCGCTTGGCGAGAAGCCGCTGGGACGCACTGCGATTCCCGCTGAGCGGGTGACGGTTCCGTACAACCTCATGCAGACTCTGACCGATGCCACTGAGCTCACCGGACAGATCGACGCGACGCCGCTCCGGGAATCGCTTGACGAGATGCAGGAGGGGCTCACCGGTACCAACGTCGAGGCGCTGACCGCTGTCATCGAGGCCGGGAACAGATTGACTTCGATCAGCGAGCGACAGCGCGGTCAGATCACGGCGATCCTGAACCTCTCCGACGAGTACATCGAGAGTTTGAGCAACTTCAAGGGCCAACTCAGGGCGATCATCTCGAAGATCTCGATCGTCGAACAGACACTGGTGATCTACGGGGAGGGGTTCGCCGCGGCGCTGCAGGGGCTGGGTGCGGTCGGCGACTCGTTGGTCCCGGTGGCACCGTTCTACCTGAAACACCGCGAGAAGTTCATCGAGAAGATCCGCAACTGGCAGGAGATCTTCCGCACCTGGGCCGACCGCAACGGTGCCGTCGTCAAAGGGCTCCGCCGAATCAGGAACAAGCTCGATCGGGTCCTGGACGCCCAGAACGCACGCCCGGAATTACTCGCAACCGATATCTGCATACCGATGCCGGAAAGCCCATGTTGACACCGAAGATGTTGCCGCGTCGTCGCGAACGCGGCACGGTCACCGGACTCGTTGCAACGGGGCTCGCCGCGGCGACGCTGTCCTGCTCATCGAGCGCCGGGCGGCCCGCCGAATCCGTCGCCTACTGTGCGCACATGTCCGACAGCGTCGGTCTGTACGTCGGCAACCCGGTTACCCAGATGGGTTATCCCATCGGAGAGGTGACTTCCGTCGAACCCTCGACCACCCACGTGCGGGTCAATTTCAGCGTGACCGAGGACCGGCCGCTGCCCAGCGATGTCAGGGCGGTCACCCGGTCCCCGTCGATCCTTGCCGACCGGGCGCTGGAAATGGTCGGCAACTACGAGTCCGGTCCGCAACTGGCCGTCGGTGAGTGCATACCGATGGACCGGACAGCCACTCCGAAATCGCTGTCGGCGGTGATCGGGTCGGCGACCGAGTTCGTCAACTCCATCAGTCCGGACGGTGCGACCAGCATCGCCGCCACGGTCAGTGGGCTGGACAAAATGATGCAGGACAACGGACAGGCCGCCAATCAACTTCTCACCGCGTCGTCAGCCCTGTTGGACAGCCCCGACGGTGCGATCAGCGACATGGGTTCGATCATCCGGAATCTCGCCGAGTTGACCACCATGCTGACCGAGATGCGAGGCCCACTGAAGCAGATCCTGCTCGACGCGCAGACGACGACTCCGGAAGTCATTCGGGCCGTCGAAGGAGGTACCCGGTTTGTGGACGCCTTTCCGGAGGTGATCACGGCGGTCGCCGATCTGGAGGAGAACCTCGGTGAGGAAACACAGCTCACGCTGGACTCGCTGTCGATGGCGCTGCGGAAGATGAGCCCGCACGCGAACGCGATGGCCGACCTACTCAACCCGGTGCCCTGGTGGATTAACACCGCCGCCAATCACTTCAACAAACAGCAGTTCACGATCGCCTGGCGTCCGCCCATGTACCGCATACCCACTCATGACGGCCTTGCGCTCTGTGGCTTCATGAACACCACCGTTCCCGGTAGTTGCGCCGACGTGGCCGGCCAACCGTACGCGGTCGACGTCGCGCTCCTTCAGTACGTCCTGATGCAGGCGAAACGATGAAGCGCCGCTTGTCCTCGATGCTCGCGCTGATCTACACGCTGCTGCTCTCGTCGTGTGCATCGATCACCGTCAACTCATTGCCGGAACCGGGCGCAAGCTACCGCGATGGGTACGAGCTCGTCCTGGAGTTCTCCAACGTGCTCAACCTGCCCGATCGGGCGAAGGTGGTGATGGACGGCCGAAATATCGGCGCGGTCAGCGGAATCCGGCTCGCCGGCGATCACGTCGATGTCACCTCTCGAATCGATCCCGAGGTGGCGGTGCCATCCGATGTTCACGCGACGTTGCAGCAGGCGACCGTGCTCGGAGACATCTATGTCGCCCTCGAACGTCCATCGACTGTCGACACACCAGCACAAGCCTTACCGCCGGATGGGCGAATCCCGCTCGCGCAGACCACATCCCCGCCCCAGCTGGAAGACACTATCGCCGGCCTGGCGAACTTCATCGCAAGCGGGTCGATCCAGCGCGCACAGGACACCGTGATTCGGCTCAACCGCATCAATCCGCCAGAGCCGGAGATCCGTGGGCTTGCAGCGCGATTCGCCACCGACCTGTCCGAGCTGTCGGACAACATCGACGTCGTCGACACCTGGCTCGAGGGAGTCGCAGGCACGGTAGACGTGATGCACACCAAACTGCCCTACTTTGAGCACTGGTTCTCGCCCGCGGGCATGCTGGGCTTCGACCGGGGCTTCGAGGTGGCCTCCTACATCGGGATCCTGCTGCCCTCAATCGGCAGCATCTACAGCGGCGGATTCTGGCTGGTGCCGATGCTCGATTCGCTGGCTACCGCAGCCGGCGCCATCCAGCAGAGCAAGTGGGCCTTCGAAGACGAAGCCCCTCGCTGGCGAAAGCTGTTCACCGACTACTTCATGCCGGTGGACAAGTACCCCGCGATCAACATCACCTCGATCATCGGTCCCGATGGGCAGGAGATGATCCACAACGTCGAGGACGTGCTGCGAATACTGGGAGCGATGCCGTGAGGAAGCGAGCGCTGTTGTCATTTCTGGTTTTCGGAGCCATCTGCGTCTTGGCGATCGGCTATATCGCGTCGCTGGGAATCCGGCTCAAACCACCGGCCGACCGGGTCAGCCTGTTTATGACAGTCCCGGATATCAACGGCCTTGTGGTGGACTCGCGCGTTCTGCTCCGCGGCGTACCCGTAGGGAAGGTCACCCGCGTCGACGCGACGGTCGACCACGCGACAGTCGACTTCTATGTCGACGGCACCTACGAGGTCCCGGTCGACACCATCGTTCGCGTCGACAACCTGTCGGCGCTCGGCGAAACCTACATCGGTCTCTTTCCGCGGACGTCGGATGGCCCGATGCTGCAGGACAACCAACGCATCTCGACCGAGTCAGTCGAGCAACCCCCTTCCATTTCCGAACTGGCCACCAGCGTCGTGCGCGTCCTCAACCAGCTCGAGCCCGATCAACTCAAGCGGATCGTGGACGAGGCCGACGCCGCCTTACCCGACCCCCAACGGGTACTGCCGAATCTGCGGCGGACGAGCGTTATGCTGCGCAACGCCGCGGCCGATATGAACGGCCGAGGGCAGGCACTGCTCGACAACATGCAGACCCTGCTCCAGAACGCGGACTGGCTCGGCCCGACGCTGGCTGATCTCACCCCGGATATCCGAAAGCTCGGCCCGACGATTCACGCGAACTTCGACGCAGCGATGGATATCGTGCGCGCCAACAACCCACACAACCTAGAGCTGTTGCAGGCCTTCCTCAACCGGATCCAGAAGTTTCTCGACGATCGGGCGCCCGACCTGAAGGTCGTCACCGAGGCGCTCCTGCCGAAGATGCAGGGCATCTCGGGATCGCTGCTGAACTTCGACACCGGACGGATGCTGTCGAGCATGCTGGCGGCCGTGCCCGAGGACGGCGCGATAACACTGCGTGTCACTATCCCGCCGCCGTGACCGAAAAACGAAAGGCAAACGATGTCCACAAACCGCACTGAACACACCTCGGCAATCGCGACGGTCGCCGACGAGGAGGAGACGATCGAGTCTCCATCGACCGACTCCGATACGGCATCGACCCGAGTGCACCGGCTACCGGCGTCTATCAGCGTCCGCTCCGTGGTCGTCGGCGTCGTTCTCGTTGCCCTCATCGGTGCTGTCGCGGTCCTGGGTTGGCTGTACTACGACGCCGAAGCCGAACTCGACGCGAACGCCGCCCAGGCGGCGAACGACCGGCATGCCGAGCAGGTGGCGCTCGACTATGCCGTCAACGCCGCCGCGATGGACTTCAAAGATCTGGGCGCCTGGAAGTCCCGGCTCGTCGAGGGAACCTCACCCCAGCTGAAGGAGAAGCTGTCGAAAGCCGCCGACTCGATGGAGCAGATTCTCGTTCCGCTGCAGTGGAACTCGACAGCCAAGCCATTGGTGGCGAAAGTGCGCTCGCAGGAGGGTGGCATCTATGTGGTCGACGCGTTCGTCAGCGTCCTGACGAAGACCGTCCAGGCCCCCGAGGGGCTGCAGTCGACGGCGACCTACAGCATCACGCTCGACGGCAACAACAACTGGCAGATCACCGATGTCGGTGGCATCGACGCCGTCATGCCCCCGAACTGACCGACTTCGTCCACAGAAAGGTGTTCGTGTGTGACTGAGCCGACCCGAACGCGCCGACCACGAGATCTCCTGCGGTGGTTGGGAGTCCTGGCGTCCTGCGCAAGTATCGCCGCGTCCGCGGCCGCCGTGCTGACCGGTGTCGCCGGCGCGGATCCGGCAGGGGGCAGCGCGCCGAACCCGGTGCCGGGGCTCACGCAGGTGCCCTACTCGGATCCGTGGCGATCCGAGGACGCCCCGGCCGCCCCGCTGCCGGTGATCACACCGACGCCGTCGAACTGGGAACCCCAGTTCCCTCTCCCCTACGACCAGATGCGTGACGAGGTGACACCGGCCGACATTACCGCCATGGGCGAGATGTGCCAGTGGTACAACGCGCAGTATGACGAGCTGAACGGCCAGATCGACCGGATCAACGTCAACCTGATCAAGGCGAACGGGAACTATGCGACACCCGGGATCGCGGCGCAGGCGGACGCCGTGGCGGCGAACCTCGATCGGTCGTTGGACTTTCTGACCCCACGCGCCAACGCGCTAACGATCAGCCGGAACTACGTGGGTGACCTTTATTTCCCCGTCTACCAGGGGGAGAGCTTCTACCGGTTGTGGGAACAGCTGACGAACGTGCGCGACGGGATCAAGGGGCGGCAGCCGGCCTGGTTCACCGGGCCGTCGTTCCAGCATGCGATGCGCTTCGGCAGCAAGATCGACCGCTCTCACATCTGTGATCAGGGGAACGGCCCATGACAATGCGATACCCGGGAAGAACGGCACGGCTGGTGGCGGCGTACACGATTGTGCTGATCATCGATGGTGGGGGTCTTGCCGTCGCCGCCGCAGACCCGGCTCCGGCCCTGAGTGACGCTGTGTCACAGCTTCGCGCCGGCGGGCAATGCGGTCCACTCACACACGACCCGATCGCGGACGCGACTGCAAAGGTCGTCAACCGGTCGACCGACACCTACGTCAGTCACAACGCGAGGCACGTTCCGGTCAGCGACGCCTTGCCGATCTTTCATGATCTGGGCGGCGGAGGCGGAAAGACTCACATCCTGCGCGGCGCAGCCGATAACGAGGCGGACGCGATCAAAGGTCTGATCCTGCAGGGGTATGCGGCGATTCCAGACTGCTCCTACACTGGGTTCGGCACGAGCATGTCGCGCAATCCGGATGCGGCGAAAGTGCTGACCGCTGTCGTCCTGGTCGGGCCGTGAGCGCCACGTGCCGGCGGAGACTGCGATGAAACTCATTGCCCCGCTGATGATGGCGACTGCCGTTGTCGCGCCAGCCCTGTCGACCGCGACGTCTGCGGCGGCCGACGACGTCGTGACGTATGAGATCTACTCGAATGTGGTGCGCACCACGAACATCGAGTACAGGGACGGCGACCGGAAGACGCTTGTTCCCTCCGTACCGCTTCCGTGGCGGATCGAAACGGTCGTGGCTGGCGGTCCAGGCCGCGCCGAGGTACGCGCGGACTGGCGACCGGGAGCTTGGCCGAACAAATGGGTGACGGTACGAATCGTCCATCGAGGTGACGTGCTCTGCCAGAGCACGCTGGATATCGGGAACGCGACATGCTACGGCAACACGCCACACTTCGCCTAGACACAGCAATAACCATCGGCACGAGGGCTTTTCGGGGATCACGTTTGCTTCTGTGCGCCGCACTCACCATGGTCGGAACCTTCGCCCTGAGTGCCGTCGCCCCCGTGCACGCCGAGCCGGTTTCGCCGGCTGACCCGTGGCCGGACATCCGCTACTACGAGGAGGCCGACCTCAACCGCTTCATGCTGCCTGGCGGTCTGTGGTTCGTGGCGCCGACCGGACAGAACTGCGGAATCTGGGGCCGAGGCAACTTCGGCTGCACCGGCGTTATTCCCGGCGCCCCGCCTGACGTCAGGCATATCGGTTGGATCAACGGCGACCGCGCCGTGCACTACGACTGGTCGATGGCGGTGAGGTTTCCACCCACGCAAGCCCGCGAGTCGATACCACCGCGAAGTTTCATCCGCCACGAAGGCACCACCTGCGCGGTGACCCCGGATAGCAGAACCTATTGTGAGCGAGGGCCGTTGAGGTTCCTGATCGAGCCGACGCGGACGTGGCTTTCAGCGCCGTGGATGGACCTGAGTTGGCAGGTGCTGGGACCGACTACCGGTGCGGCGCAGTAGCCGTGTGCCTGATTGCTGACGTGATCAGGGCGGCGATCCGCTCCGCGATCATCACGCAACCGAGATAGGTATTGCCGGCTGGAATCGTCGGCATCGCCGACGCGTCTGCCACGCGCAATCCGGAGACACCCAGAACCCTGCACTGGGCGTCGAGCACCTGACCCATCGGGCAGGTCCCGACCATGTGCCCGTAGCTCACGGTGATTCGGGACAGTGCATCGGCCACTGCGGTCGGTGCGGTCAGGTCGTGCGGTTCGACGGCCCGGCAGCCAATCGCTTGAGCGGCGGGGGATTGTTCCCAGACGGCGATCTGACGGAACGCCTGGCCGAGTCGGTCGCCGACATCATCGGGCAGCGGTGGAGCGGTCACCCGCGGCGGAGCAGCCGGATCGGCGTCGAGGACAACGCCGCCACGGCCGGTGGAGCGCAGCAGAAAGACCAGCATCATGAACGTCGACGGGTCATCGCTGCCCAGCAGTGGTGTCGGAAAGGCATGGTAGTCAATGTCTTTACCGTTCGAAGCGCCGACCAGCACGGACTGTGCGGGGCCACCGGATCCGGCGCGGGGCGCGTCGTGGTGATAGATCAGCGCAGTGCCGAGATGGTCGCTCATCGTCGAGCCGACCGGGAGGTCCGCGTGGACGGGAAGGCCCCGAGCAGTCAACTGCTCACGCGGGCCGATGCCGGAACGCAGCAGCAGGGTCGGTGTTTCGACCGCCCCTGCCGTGACGATGACTTCATCGGCATGGAGTTCTTCGCCGGTGTCGAGCATCACGCCCCTGGTGCGCCCGTCGTCAACGAAAAGCCGGGCCACCGTGGCGCCGGTTCGGATGAGCAGGTTCGGCCGGCTCCGGACGTCCGTGGTCAGATACGCAGTGCTGGTTGTCATGCGCTGGCGCGACGCATTCAGGGTGGCAGGGAAGACACCGATACCGGGCAACTGAGCTGGATCGTTGACGTCTGCGACCGGCTTGATCCCGACCTGGCGCAGTCCTTCGGCGAACGCGGCTTGATAAGCGCTGTGTTCACCGGGCTTCCACCGTGAGACGGTCAGCGGACCCGCGTTGCCGTGAATAGCTGACCGACCGAAGTCGAGGTCGCTTTCGACGGCAATGAAATACCGCTGGACGTCTGACCATCCCCACCCAGCCAGGCCGGCCGCCTCCCAGGCGTCGTAATCCTGCGGCTGGCCGCGAAGCGTCGCCAGATAGTTGATCGCTGAAGTACCGCCCGTGATTCGGCCCTGTAGCATGGGGATGTCACCTGCCGGGCCTTTCATCGGGACGAAGTCCGAGTTAGCGAGGCTCGACCAAACCTCATGCGCCCGAGCCGGATTGGTGATCTCGTCGCCGTAGTCGTCGGTACCGCCGGCCTCCAGCAGCGTCACCGACAGGGCGGGCGATTCACTGAGCCGTGCGGCCAGGACGCTTCCGGAGGTTCCCGCGCCGACGATCAGCACCGAACGGTGAGACCCGGAGGGCGAAGCGGAAACGTGAGTAACTCGAACTTCGGCATCGGTCACGCGATGAGTATAGGCATACTTGATTAGTATCAACTGATAGCATCAACTATGCGTAGAACATTCTGGGCTTTCGATGCGCACCTCGGCGTATTGAGGACCGAGTTCATCGGTTGCGGGATAACGGGTTCGAAGCCCCAACGGAAGGGACGCACGTGGCGCACATTTTAGCGCGACAGTGCACGCTACCGGTGCAACGCCGTGTTGGCTCGCCTGCCCGCCGACGTGTTATAGCGTACGGAGGGCAGGCTGCGGAAGCGGCTGTATGTCGCAGACTTCGATGTGACAGGACGGTGGGGTGGCTCGCGACGAGGCAAGATCTCGTGTTGGCGATCAAGCTGATGGTGGCGACGTGGCAGATGTCGTAGATCCGTCCGCCCTATCGGAGTTGACCGATCTCGATCGTGCCCTGATCGAGCGACTGCGGCGCGATGGGCGGGAAGGCCACCGCTCCCTGGCGTCCCACCTCAGAGTCAATGAGGTCACGGTTGCGGCCCACTTGCGTAGGTTGGAGGAGTCCAATCTGATGCGCGTTGTCGCGGTCACCGATATCCGCCTTTTCGGCCACCGCGAAATGGTTTTGGCGATGCTGAACGTCTCCGGACGGCCCGCGCGTGACGTTGCGGCCGATTTCGCGAAGCTTCCAGAGGCGATCGGGGTGACCATCTGCTCTGGTCGCTATGACGTCATCGGCCCGGTGCTGTGCCGCGACCGTCAACACATCTCGGAAATGTTCGGCGGTCAACTCCGGTCGATTCGCGGGGTCGCGTCGGTGCACGGTGCGCTCTCGCTCGACGTTCTCAAGTTCGACAGCAACTGGGCCACATTTCGGGATCCCGGCACCATGCCCGAGGCGCAGCCGAGTGACACCGTCGACGAGACCGATCTGGAGATCATCCGACTCCTGCAGCAGAACGCGAGGCGCAGCAACCGCAGTATCGCCACCGAGTTGGGGGTGTCGGAAGGCACGGTGCGCGGGCGCATCAAGCGGATGCTCTCGGACCGGGTGTTCCGGATTCAGGCGGTGTCGAACGTCGCAGCGTTCGGCTTCGCGGCACACGGCTATATCGGTATCAAGACCGCGCCGGGCAAACAGAAGTCGGTTGCGGCAAAGGTGGCCAAGAGGGACGACGTTCCGGAATTGAGCCGGGTGCTCGACGACTTCGACCTGATCGCGGTGCTCATCGCCCCGGACCACGACGCGCTTATCTCCGCCGCGATGGACGAGATTGCCCAGTACCCTGGCGTCGATAAGGTGGAGATCTTCTACGGGTGTGACAGCATCAAGCACACCTACGGGTGGACGTGGATCGTCTGATCCGGCTTGGCTATTCGCCCGTCGCGGGTTAAGTGCCGCCGCCAGCTTCTCGGCGTTCTGAGCGGGCAGGCCGGGAATCCGCTGCACCGTAACCCCCCACTGCAACACGAACGAGTCGTGGGTGACGGGGTCGTGGCTGTTGATCAGCACCACCTCGGCGGTGAAGCCGGGGCCGAGATCGTGACTCCATGTACTGGCTCTCGGTGTGACCGTCGATCACGTTCTTGAAGAGGTCGCGAACGTGTGGTGGATATAGAAGAAGTGCGCCATGCCGACGACGTTGTCGAGCATGAGATCCGGTGTGCTGCAGTGCTGGTCGTCGACGCGTCGAGGTGGGCCACCACCTTCAGCGCCGAGGGCCGGGTCGGTGTTTAGCGCGTCGAGCCTAAGGCGTGTGTCGGTCATGGGCGGGTGGAGTGTGGCCGGGGCACCCGGTACACCGGGTCGGCGCAGTCGACGCCTTCGGCGGCCAGGTGACGCTTGATCACCTTGAACGTCTCGGTGCGCGGAAGTGCGTTGCTGATCCTGACGAACGGCGGCCACTGCTTCGGGCTCAGGTCGGGTTGTTCGGCCAGGAACCGGCGGAACGCCTCGGGATCGAACGTCGAACCGTCCGCCAACGTCAGCGCGGCCATCACCTGATCGCCGACGTCGGGCGCCGGGATGCCGTACACCGCCACCTCCACCACGTCGGGGTGGCGCAGCAGCACCCGCTCGATCGGTGCCGCGCCGAGGTTTTCCCCGTCCACCCGCATCCAGTCGCCGAGCCTTCCGGCGAAGTACGCGTAGCCGTCCTCGTCGCGGTAGGCCAGGTCGCCGCTGTGGTACGCGCCGTCGCGCATCCGCTCGGCGTCGGCCTGCGGATCGTTGTAGTAGCCCTCGAAACGCCCAGCGCCCGAGACATTCACCAACTCACCGGTCACCCCCGGTGGGCACGGTTCGCCGGTTTCGACGTCGACGATGTCGGTGCCCGGCGGCAGCGGGCCCAGCGCGCCCGGAGGCGTGTCGGGTGTCTTGGCGATCGCGATGCCGCCCTCGGTCGACCCGAACCCGTCCATCACCACGGTGGCGAACCGCCGGGCGAACCTCTCGACGTCCGCGGGTGCCCCCTCGTTGCCGTACACCGCCCGCAGCGGGTTGTCCGCGTCGTCGGGAAGCTGTGGGGTGGCGAGGATGTAGGACAGCGGCTTGCCGACATAGTTGGCGTACGTCGCCCCGTAGCGACGCACGTCGGGCAGGAATTGCGAGGCGGAGAACTTGCGGCGCAACGCAAGTGAGCTTTGTGACGCCACCGCGACCGACCAGCCCACCAGCACCGCGTTGGAATGGAACAGCGGCATCGAGACGTAGCAGACATCGCGGGGTCCCAGGTCGAAACGCCCCGTCATGGTCACCCCGGCGATCGCGACCTTGCCGTGGCTGCATTTGACCGCCTTGGGGTCACCGCTGGTGCCCGACGTGTAGATCAGCATGAACAAGTCGCCGGGTTCGGCGTCGTAGGCGCGGACCGGTTCGTCGGCGTACCCGGCCAGCTCCTGCGCCCAGTCTGGCGAGTCGACGTTGACGTGCTCGACGTCACCCAGGATGTCGGCATAGGCCGTATCGGCCAGCACCACTTGGCAATCCGCATGGGTGATGTCGCGGCGCAGCGCCTCGCCGCGGCGCACCGGGTTGAGTCCCACCGGCACGATGCCGGTCAGCCCCGCGGCCACCAGCACTGCCGAGAAGACCGGGGTGTTCTGCAGCAGCACGCCGACATGAGGTGGGCGGTCGGGATCCATGCGCGCCCGCAGCGCGGCCGCCACCGCCGCACTCTCGCTGAGGTGATCGCGCCAGCAGACGAAGGACTTCTCGAAGTACAGCCCGCGGTCCTCGACGTCGACCAGCGGCGTCAGCAGGGCCGCGACGGTGGGCAGTGCGTTCACGGCTACGCCGGCGAGTCCGCCAACTCCCTGCCGATGCGCAGCAACTGCCCGGTCGCGCTGCCGACCGCGAACTCGATCTGCTTGGCGGCCAGGAAGTACCGGTGCACCGGGTGGTCGATGTCGATGCCGACGCCGCCATGCACGTGCACCGTGGTGTGCGCGACGCGGTGCCCGGCCTCGGCGGCCCAGAACGCCGCGGTGCCGACGTCGATGTCGGCGGGAAGACCCTCGGAGAGCCGCCACGCCGCCTGGGTCACGGTCAGCCGCAACGCCTTGACATCGATGTAGCCGTCGGCCAACCGCGACGACACCGCTTGGAAGCTACCGATCGGCCGGTCGAACTGCTCACGCTCACGCGCGTACTCGGCGGTGAGCTCGAGCGCACGCTCGACCACGCCGAGCTGGAACGCGCTGCGGCCCAACGAGGCCCGCGTGGTCAACCAGGCCAGCACCTCGTCGCCGCCGACCGCGCGATCGGCGCCCAACTCCACGCCGTGCAGCGCAAGATGCCCGACGCTGCCATGGCCGGTGGTGTCCAGCGACTCGACCGTCACCCCGGCGTCATCGGCTGCCACGATGAAAACCGTTGTTCCGGAGTCGGTGTCAGCCGGGAGGAGAAACGCATCTGCGACGGGTCCGTAGAGCACCTGCGTACGCGACCCGGTGAGCCGATATCCGCCCTCCCCGGAGGACTGCGCCTTGACCGGACCCTCGCCCATCTCGCCGTCGAGCGCGACGGTGAGGATCATCTCGCCCTTGACCGCAGGCACCGCCCACTGCTGCTGCTGTGCCTCGGAGCCGAACGCCGCCAGGGCGCCCGCGCCCAGGACGATCGACTCGAGGTAGGGCACCGCGGCCAGCTGCCGACCCAGCGCCACCAGCACCGCGACCTGCTCCAGCACTCCGAAACCGCCGCCGCCCACCGCATCCGGCGCGGCGGCCGAGAGCACATCGGCCTCGATCAGCTTGGCCCACAGCGTCTTGTCGAACCGGTGGTCGAGGCCGTCGAGGTTCCGCTGGTGCTCGGGCGTGCACACCGAGTCGGTGATGGTGCGGACCAGCCCGCCGAGATCGTCGGCGGCTTCCGTCGTCTTGAAATCCATTGGGTGCCGTCCTTACCGGTTCACTCTGGGCAGGCCAAGCGCGACCATCCCGATGATGTCGCGCTGGATCTCGTTGGTACCGCCGCCGAAGGTCAGGATCAGGCAGCTGCGGTGCATCCGTTCGATCCGGCCCCGCAACAGCGCGCCCGGCGAGCCCGGCCGCAGTGTGGCCGCGGTGCCGAGCACCTCCATCAGCAGCCGGTAGGCCTCGGTCGCCAGTTCCGTGCCGTAGACCTTGGCCGCCGACGCGTCAGCGGGGGACGGTGCGGCATCCTCGGTGGACGCCAGCTCCCAGTTGATCAGCTTGAGCACCTCGGCCTTGGCGTGCACCCGGGCGAGGTTGAGCTGCACCCATTCCGCGTCGATCAGCCGGTTGCCGTGCACATCCTTGGTGTTCTGCGCCCATTCGCGAACCCCGTTGAGCGCCAGGAAGATCGGCTGTGCAGACACCAGGGCCACCCGCTCGTGGTTGAGCTGGTTGGTGACCAGTTTCCAGCCGGCGTTCTCCTCGCCGACCAGGTTGGAGACGGGCACCCGCACATCGGAGTAATAGGTGGCGCTGGTGTCCACGCCGGCCATGGTGTGCACCGGGGTCCAGGAGAAGCCCTCGGCGTGCGTGGGCACGATCAGCATGGAGATCCCCCGGTGCTTCTTGGCGTCCGGGTTTGTACGCACCGCCAGCCACACGTAGTCGGCGTAGGCGATCAGGCTGGTCCACATCTTCTGGCCGTTGATCACATAGTCGTCGCCGTCGCGCACGGCGGTGGTGCGCAGCGCGGCGAGGTCGGTGCCTGCACCCGGCTCCGAGTAGCCGATCGAGAAGTGCAGATCGCCCGAGGCGATCTTGGGCAGATAGAACTTCTTCTGCTCGTCGGCGCCGAACGCCATGATCGTGGGCGCGACGCTGTTGATGGTCAGGAACGGCACCGGAACGTTGGCGATGGCGGCCTCGTCGTTGAAGATCAGCCCGTCCATCGGCGGGCGGCCCTGACCGCCGAACTCCTTGGGCCAGCTCAGCGTCAGCCATCCGTCCTTGCCCATCTGGGCAACCGTCTCGCGGTAGACGTTGCCGCGGCCCATCTCGCCGTCGTTGGATGCGAGCGCCTCGGCACGCTCGGGTGTCATGAGCTTGGTGAAGTACGCGCGCAGCTCGCGGCGTAGCTCCTCCTGTTCGGGGGTGTAGCCGATCCGCATTCCGTCGTCCTCACTAATCTGCGCGCCGTAGTCTTGGGTGCCTGTGCACCCTGAGCCCAATTCCGGTTGTAACACGTTCTAGTCTGGTGGTCCAGGGTGGAGACGCCTGAGGGGTAGGAGGTTGTCATGCGAGTGGAAGTGGACCGGGACCGGTGCGAGGGTAACGCGATCTGCGTGGGAATCGACCCGGAACTGTTCGAGCTAGATGATGATGATTACGCCGTGGTGAAAATTGACCCGGTGCCCGCCGACCATGTGGAGAGGGCCGAGCGCGCGATCGAGGAATGCCCTCGCGCAGCCCTGAAACGCCAAGACTAGAGGTATTCATTAAGTGACGACCGAGCAAACCGCAACCGATCTGTCCGGACGCGTCGCGGTGGTGACCGGGGCAGCCGCGGGCCTGGGCCGCGCCGAGGCCATCGGCCTCGCCCAAGCCGGCGCGACCGTCGTGGTCAACGATATCGCCGCCGCGCTGGACAAATCCGACGTCATCGACGAGATCGTCGCGGCGGGCTCGAAGGCTGTCGCGGTCGCCGGGGACATCTCCGCGCGGTCGACGGCCGACGAGTTGGTCGAGACCGCCGACGGGCTCGGCGGGTTGAGCATCGTCGTCAACAACGCCGGCATCACCCGCGACCGGATGCTGTTCAACATGTCCGACGAGGATTGGGACGCGGTGATCGCCGTGCACCTCCGTGGGCACTTCCTGCTGACCCGCAACGCCGCCACCTATTGGCGCGCGAAGGCCAAGGCGGCCGGAGCCGACCCGTCGGCGACCTCGGGGCAAGCCGGGTCGGTCTACGGCCGGGTCATCAACACCTCGTCGGAGGCGGGGCTGGTCGGTCCGGTTGGGCAGGCCAACTACGGGGCGGCCAAAGCCGGTATCACCGCGCTCACGTTGTCGATGGCGCGGGCGCTGGAGCGCTACGGGGTGCGCGCCAACGCGATCGCACCGCGCGCCCGCACGGCGATGACGGCCGACGTGTTCGGCGAGGCGCCCGAGCTCGCCGAAGATCAGGTCGATCCGTTGTCGCCCGAGCACGTGGTAAAGCTTGTTCGATTTCTCGCTTCGCCGGCATCGGAAAGGGTCAACGGGCAGCTGTTCATCGTCTACGGTCCCACGGTGACGCTGGTGGCCGCGCCTACCGTCGAAGCTCGGTTCAATGCGGAGTCCGATGCATGGGACGCCACCGAATTGTCGGCGGTGCTGCAAAACCACTTTGCTGATCGCGACGCCGGACGGTGTTTCTCGGCCACGGAGCTGATGGAACAGCCAGACTGAGCCTGCGCCGAAGAAAGGCCGGCACGCACTAGAACACGTTCTACAATGACGCAGGTCACAGTGCTTCTGACCAGCGGCTTT
The DNA here is from genome assembly GCF_053483195.1 of Mycolicibacterium sp. XJ2546. Taxonomy (NCBI): domain Bacteria; kingdom Bacillati; phylum Actinomycetota; class Actinomycetes; order Mycobacteriales; family Mycobacteriaceae; genus Mycobacterium; species Mycolicibacterium sp. XJ2546. The sequence continues at coordinate 88,496 of NZ_JBEFRW010000001.1, forward strand.
ATAACAGTTTGGTCTGTTTTTGCCGTTCTTTGACACTGCGAACTTGTTCTAGTTAGGATGAGCCGGCTCACTAAGAGCATCGCTTAGACCAGGGTTGGGCGGACCTCCGCGGCAAGGACTTTGGGATCCTTCGCCAAAAGAGTCCGCAGTCACCTATCCGAGAAGGAGCCTAGGTTGATCGAACAGCTCGCGGCACCGGCTCGGGCCGTGGGCGGGTTCGTCGAAATGTCGTTCGACACTTTCGCCAAGACCTTCCGGCGACCTTTTCAGTTCCGCGAGTTCCTCGATCAGACGTGGATGATCGCGCGGGTCTCGCTGGTGCCCACCCTGTTGGTCGCCATACCGTTCACCGTGCTGGTGGCGTTCACGCTCAACATCCTGCTTCGCGAAATCGGTGCCGCCGACCTTTCCGGCGCCGGTACCGCGTTCGGCACCATCACCCAGCTGGGCCCGGTCGTGACGGTGTTGGTGGTGGCCGGCGCGGGTGCCACCGCGATCTGCGCCGACCTCGGCGCGCGCACGATCCGCGAGGAGATCGACGCGATGCGGGTGCTGGGCATCGACCCGATTCAGCGTCTGGTGGTGCCGCGCGTGTTGGCGTCGACGTTCGTCGCGCTGATGCTCAACGGCCTGGTCTGCCTGATCGGCTTGTCCGGCGGTTACGTCTTCTCCGTCTTCCTGCAGGGCGTGAACCCCGGCGCGTTCATCAACGGCCTGACGGTGCTGACCGGGCTCGGCGAGCTCGTCATGGCCGAGATCAAGGCGTTGTTGTTCGGTGTCGTGGCCGGCCTGGTCGGCTGTTACCGCGGCCTGACGGTCAAGGGCGGACCGAAGGGGGTGGGCACTGCGGTCAACGAAACGGTCGTCTATGCGTTCATCTGTCTGTTCGTGATCAACGTGATCATGACGGCTGTCGGGGTCCGGGTGCTGGAACGATGAGCTACGACGCGACGCTTCGTTTCCGCCGGATTTTCCGCGGCCTGCCGAAGGTCGTCGACACCGTCGGCGAGCAGGCGCTGTTCTATGGCGAGACGATTCGCTACCTGCCCAACGCGGTCACCCGCTATCGCAAGGAGACCATCCGCAACATTGCCGAGATGACGATGGGCACCGGCGCGTTGGTGATGATCGGCGGCACCGTCGGCGTCGCGGCGTTCCTCACCCTGGCCTCGGGCGGCGTCATCGCCGTGCAGGGTTACTCCTCGCTCGGCAACATCGGCATCGAGGCGCTGACCGGGTTCCTCTCGGCATTCCTCAACGTGCGCATCGTCGCTCCGGTCATCGCGGGCATCGCGCTGGCGGCGACCATCGGCGCGGGCACCACAGCACAACTGGGCGCCATGCGGGTTTCCGAGGAGATCGACGCCGTCGAGTCGATGGCTGTGCACTCGGTGTCCTACCTGGTTTCCACGAGGCTGATGGCCGGGATGGTCGCGATCATCCCGCTGTACTCGCTGGCGGTGTTGGCGTCGTTCTTCGCAGCGCGCTTCACCACGGTGTTCATCAACGACCAGTCGGCGGGCCTCTACGACCACTACTTCAACACGTTCCTGATACCGACGGACCTGTTGTGGTCCTTTCTGCAAGCCATCGTGATGGCGGTCGCGGTGATGCTGGTGCACACCTACTACGGTTACAACGCATCCGGCGGTCCGGTCGGCGTCGGTATTGCGGTGGGCCAGGCCGTGCGCACCTCGCTGATCGTCGTCGTCACCATCACGTTGTTCATCTCACTCGCCGTGTACGGCGCGTCCGGCAACTTCAACCTCTCGGGCTAGGCGGGATTCGATGTCAGACGGTGACGCCAATCGCGGCCACGTACGGATCGCTGCTGCGATCCTGGCTGCGATCCTGTTGGCGGCGACGGTCTTCACCTATCTGGCCTACACCGCCGCGTTCACGCCCACCGACACCGTGAGCGTCACCTCACCGCGGGCCGGCTTGGTGATGGAACGCGACGCCAAGGTCAAGTACCGGGGTGTGCAGATCGGCAAGGTCAAGAAGATCGAGTACACCGGGGACGAAGCGAAGCTGACCCTGGCCATCGACAGCAGCGAGATGCGCTACATCCCGGCCAACGCTCCGGTACGAATCGGGAGCACAACGGTTTTCGGTGCCAAGGCCGTGGAGTTCCTCCCACCCGAGGAACCGGTCGGACACCTCAAATCCGGGGCGACGGTGGCCGCGAAAGACGTGCAACTCGAGGTCAACACGCTGTTCCAGACCTTGAACAAGGTGCTGCAGAAGATCGACCCGATCCACCTCAACGCGACGCTGAGCGCGTTGGCAGAAGGGCTGCGCGGTAACGGCGATGACCTCGGGGCTACCCTGGCCGGCTTGAATTACTATCTCGAGCAACTGAACCCGAAGCTGCCGACGCTGCAGGAGGATCTGCAGAAGACAGCGGTGGTGGCCAACATCTACGGCGACGCCGGGCCCGACGTGGCACGGATCCTCGACAACGCGCCGACGATCAGCAACACGATCGTCGACGAACAGGACAACCTCAACGCGACACTGCTCGCCGCGACGGGTCTGGCCAACAACGGCACCGCCACCCTCGAGCCGGGCGCGGAAGACTACATCGCCGCGATGCAGCGGCTGCGCGCGCCGCTGAGCGTGGCGGGCGAGTACTCGCCGGAGTTCGGCTGCATCCTCGAGGGCACGGCCCTGGCGGTGGACCGGTTCGCGCCGGTCATCGGTGGTATCCGTCCGGGCCTGTTCGTCGCATCGAACTTCCTTCCGGGTTCGCCTGCCTACACCTACCCGGAGAGCCTGCCGATCGTGAACGCCTCCGGCGGGCCCAACTGCCGTGGCCTGCCCAACGTCCCGAGCAAGCAGTTCGGCGGCTCGTGGTACCGCTCCAAGTTCCTGGTCACCGACAACGCCTATGTGCCGTACCAACCGAACACCGAGGTGCAGTTCGACGCACCCTCGACGCTGCAGTGGTTGTTCAACGGCGCGTTCGCGGAGAGGGACGACTTCTGATGAGGCGCGACCGCACGCTGCTCAACGTCAGCATCTTCACCGTGGTGATGCTGTTGGTCGCGGCGGGTCTCGTGGTGGTGTTCGGTGAGTTCCGGTTCGCGCCGGAAACCGGCTACCACGCGACGTTCGCCAACGCGTCACGGCTGAAGCCCGGTCAGGATGTGCGCATCGCGGGTGTGCCCGTCGGCAACGTGAACGAAGTAACGCTTAACCCCGACAACACCGTCGACGTCGCGTTCGACGTCGACGAGCGCTACCAGCTCTACACCTCCACCCGCGCCGTGGTGCGCTACGAGAACCTCGTCGGCGACCGCTATCTCGAGATCACCTCCGGACCCGGCGAGCTGAAGAAACTTCCTGCGGGCTCGACCATTCCGAAGACCAACACCCAGCCGGCGCTGGACCTCGACGCGTTGCTCGGCGGTCTGCGCCCGGTGCTCAAGGGCCTCGACGGCCAGAAGGTCAACGAGGTGAGCAACGCGGTCATCGAACTGCTGCAGGGCCAGGGCGGCGCACTGTCGAACCTGCTGTCGAGCACCAGCGCGTTCACCCAGAACATCGCCGCCCGAGACCAGCTCATCGGCGACGTGATCACGAATCTGAACACCGTGCTCGCCACCGTCGACGAGAAGGGGGCACAGTTCAACGCCAGCGTCGACCAACTGCAGAAGCTCATCACCGGTCTGGCCGAAGGCCGTGACCCGATCGCCGGCGCGATCCAACCGCTTGCCACCGCCGAGAACGACCTCACCGACATGCTGGTGCAGTCACGCCGACCGGTACAGGGCGTGATCGAGAACGTCCGCCCGTTCGCCCAGCGGTTCGACGAGCGCAAGGCCGACGTCAACAAAGTCATCGAGCCGCTCGCCGAAAACTACCTGCGGCTCAATGCGCTCGGCGCCTACGGTTCGTTCTTCAACATCTTCTACTGTTCGACCCGCTTGAAGATCAACGGTCCTGCCGGTAGCGACATTCTGGTCCCGTTCGGTGGACCGCCTGATCCGTCCAAGGGGAGGTGTGCACCGGTCGATGAGTAGACCCGACGAGTCGAACCCCTTGCGGACGGGGATCTTCGGCATCTTCCTGGTGACGTGTTTGGTGCTGGTGTCGTTCGGCTACACCAGCCTGCCGTTCTGGCCGCAGGGCAAGCCCTACGAGGCGTACTTCACCGATGCCGGCGGGATTTCGCCCGGCAACGACGTCAACGTGTCGGGCATCAAGGTCGGTCAGGTGACCGGCGTCGAGCTGGCGGGCGATGCGGCCAAGGTGACCTTCACCGTCGACCGCGCTGTCCGGGTTGGTGACCAGTCGCTGGTCTCGATCAAGACCGACACCGTGCTCGGCGAGAAGTCGCTGGCGGTGACGCCACAAGGGGGCGGTGATTCAACGGTGATCCCGTTGGGCCGCACCACGACTCCGTACACGCTCAACACGGCGCTACAGGATCTCGGCCAGAATGTCGGTGACCTGGACAAGCCACGCTTCGAGCAGGCGCTGCAGACGTTGACCGACTCGCTGCAGGAAGCCACCCCGCAGTTGCGCGGCGCCCTCGACGGCATCGCCAACCTGTCGCGCACCATCAACAAACGCGACGAGGCCCTCGATCAACTGCTGGGCCATGCCAAACGGGTCTCCGACACGCTCGCGGAGCGGGCCGGCCAGGTGAACCAGCTCATCGTCGACGGCAACCTGCTGTTCGCCGCGCTCGACGAGAAGCGCCAGGCGCTGAGCAACCTGATCGCCGGTATCGACGATGTGTCCGAACAACTTTCGGGGTTCGTCGCAGATAACCGCCGCGAGTTCAAGCCCGCAATGGAGAAGCTCAACCTGGTGATGGACAACCTGCTCGAGCGTCGCGAACACATCAGCGAGGCGCTTCAGCGGCTTCCCCCGTATGCCACGGCACTGGGCGAGGTGGTCGGTTCCGGACCCGGGTTCCAGATCAATCTGTACGGCCTGCCGCCCGCGCCGATCGCCGAGGTGCTCTTGGACGTCTACTTCCAGCCGGGCAAGCTGCCCGACAGCCTGTCTGACATGCTGCGCGGCTACATTTCCGAACGACTGATCATCAGGCCGAAGTCACCATGACGGACGCGAACCCGATTCTGGAACGCAGCCGCTGGCTGCGGGTGACGCTGGCCGTGCTGCTGGCGGTGACGCTGGTCGCCGGTGTGTATCTGGTGTGGCCGTCGCGCACCGGCGACAAGCTGACCGCCTACTTCACCTCGGCCATCGGCCTCTATCCCGGCGACGACGTGCGCATCGTCGGGGTGCCCGTTGGCAAGATCGACTCGATCGAACCGCGCGCCAACGACGTGAAGGTCTCGATGACCCTGCGCAACGGCATCAAGGTACCCGCCGACGCGAAGGCACTCATCATCTCGCCGAACCTGGTGGCGGCCAGGTTCATCCAGCTCACCCCCGCATACACCGACGGTCCCGCACTCGGCGACGGCGCCCAGATCGGCCTGGACCGCACCGCGGTGCCGGTCGAATGGGACGACGTCAAAGAACAGCTCACCGCCCTCAGCGCGCAACTGGGTCCGCAGCCAGGATCCGTGCAGGGCCCGCTGACCGAGTTCGTCAACCAGGCCGCCGACACGTTCGACGGCAACGGCGACACGTTCCGCCAAGCGCTGCGGGAACTCTCGCAGACCGCTGGCCGGCTCGGTGACTCGCGCACCGACCTGTTCGGCACCATCCGCAATCTGCAGGTGCTCGTCGACGCGCTGTCCAACAGCAACGAGCAGATCGTGCAGTTCTCCAACCACGTCGCCTCGGTGTCGCAGGTGCTCGCCGACAGCTCCGCCGACCTGGACAACACGCTGGGCACGCTCAACCAGGCGCTCGGCGACGTGCGCGGGTTCCTCGACGACTCCAACCAGGCGCTGATCGATCAGGTGACCAAGCTGACCGACTTCACCAGCCTGCTCACCGAGCGCAGTGAGGACATCGAGCAGATCCTGCACATCACGCCCAACGGCCTTTCGAACTTCTACAACATCTACAACCCGGCCCAGGGCACCGTCGGCGGCCTGCTGACCCTGCCGAACTTCGCCAACCCGGTGCAGTTCATCTGCGGCGGCACGTTCGAGGCCGGGGCATCGACGGACAACTACAAACGCACCGAAATCTGCCGCCAGCGCATGGGTCCGGTGTTCAAGCGCATCTCGATGAACTACCCGCCGGTGATGTTCCACCCGATCAACAGCATCACCGCGTACAAGGGCCAGATCATCTACGACACACCGGAAACCGAGGCCAAGGCCAAGACCCCGGTGCCGTATCTGCAGTGGGAATCTGCGCCGGGCGTCACACCACCGCCGGTGTCGGCCGACATGGACCTCAGCTCGCTGTTCGTGCCGCCGACGCCCGACGCTGCGACCGGCGCCTCGTCATCGCACGCCGGTGGACCCGAAGCGGCGCCCGCCGCACCGGAAGCGCACGGGCCGCAGGCATCGCTACCCGCCGAGGCAGGGGGCCGATGATGCGCAGAGCGTTGGCGATCTCGTCGCTGGCCATGCTCTTGGCCGGCTGTCAGTACGGCGGTCTGAACTCGCTGAACATGCCCGGCACCGCGGGCCACGGAGCCGGTTCCTATGAGGTCACCGTGGAGTTGCCCGATGTGGCGACGCTGCCGCAGAACTCACCGGTGATGGTCGACGACGTCACCGTGGGCAGCGTGTCGGGCATCGACGCCGTGCAGCGCGCTGACGGCACGTTCTACGCCGCGGTCCAACTGTCGCTGGACCGCAACGTCGAGCTACCCGCCAACGCGGTCGTGCGGGTGGCCCAGACCTCGCTGCTGGGGTCACAGCACATCGAGCTGGCCGAACCCGTCGGCGAGCCGGGCGTCGGGAAGCTGGCGAACGGCGACAACATCCCGATCGACCGCGCCGGACGCTATCCCACCACCGAGGAAGTGCTGTCCGCGCTGGGTGTCGTCGTCAACAAGGGCAATCTCGGTGCGCTGCAAGATATCACCGAGGAGACCTACAACGCGGTAGCCGGCAGGCAGGGCAGCTTCGAACATCTGGTCCCGCGGCTGGCCGAGCTGACCAGCTCCCTGGAAGAACAAACCGGCGACATCATCGCTGCCGCGGAGGGGCTGAACCGCTTCGCGGGCATCCTGGCGCGCAGCAAGGACAGCCTCGGCCGCACGCTCGACACCCTTCCCGAAGCGCTGACCGTCCTGAACAACAACCGCGCCAACATCGTCGACGCGTTCGGCGCGCTGCGCAGCTTCGCCACCGTCGCCTCGCACGTCCTGCAGGAGACCAAGGACGACTTCGCCGCCAACTTCATCGACCTCTACCCGGTGGTCAAGTCACTCAACGACAACGTCGACTTTCTCATCAAGGACCTGGAGTTGTTGCCGACCTTCCCGTTCCACTACAAGTACCTGCGTAATGCGGTGCGCGGTGACTACCTGAACGTCTACACCACCTTCGACCTGACGCTGCGGCGCACCGGCGAGTCGGTGTTCACCACCTCGTGGGGGCTGGACCCGAACATGAAGCGCATGCACGAGATCATCACCCCGCCAGAGTTCCTCACCGGGGCGTTGGCGAATCTGTCCGGCCAGGCCGCCGACCCGTTCGAGATCCCGCCGGGGACGGCGACCCAGCACGAGGCGGGGCCCTAGATGATCGACCGGCTCACCCGAATCCAGCTCGGGATCTTCGCGATCGTCACGGTGCTGACTGTCGGCGCGATATCGATCTTCTATCTGCGAGTGCCTGCCGCGCTCGGCATCGGCGTCTACAATGTGACGGCGAATTTCGTTGTGGCAGGCGGTCTTTACCAGAACGCCAACGTCACCTACCGCGGCGTGACCATCGGCCGGGTGGAGTCGGTCGGGCTGTCCGACGACAGCGTGGTCGCCCGCATGCGGCTCGACAGCGGAACGCCGGTGCCGGAGAACGTCACCGCGACAGTCAAGAGCGTCTCGGCCGTCGGTGAACAGTACGTCGACCTGGTGCCTCCGGAGAACGCGTCGCAGGAGAAGCTGCGCAACGGGGCCAACATCGACGTGTCGCGCACCGCGGTCGGCCAGGATATCGCCGGCCTGCTGGCTGAAGCCCAGGCTCTGGTCTCCAGCGTCGACGACAGCAGGATGCAGGATCTGCTGGACGAAACGTTCAAGGCGTTCAACGGGTCCGGGCCCGAACTGGCCAGGCTGATCACGTCCGCGCGCCTTCTCATCGACGAGGCCAACGCCAACTACGGCCAGATCAACCAACTCATCGACCAGGCCGGACCCTTCCTGGATGCGCAGATCCGCAGCGGCGATGACATCAGGTCGCTCGCCGACGGGTTGGCCCGGTTCACCACCGAGGTCGCCAACGCCGACCCGCAGTTGCGCAGCACGCTGCAGACGGTGCCCGGCGCCACGGCCGAGGCCAACGAACTGTTCAGCGGGATCCGGCCGTCGTTTCCGATCCTGGCCGCCAACCTGGCCAACTTCGGCCGCATCGGGGTGATCTACCGCGATTCGATCGAACACGCCCTGGTGGTGTTCCCGGCGCTGATGGCAGCGCTGCTGACAGTCGGCGGCGGGGTCCCCGCCGACGAGGGCGGCAAGCTCGACTTCAAGATCCACCTGCAGGATCCGCCGCCGTGCCTGACCGGGTTCGTCCCGCCCTCGCAGATGCGCTCACCGGCTGACGAGACGCTGCGTGAGCTGCCGAAGGACCTGTACTGCAAGACCCCGCACAACGATCCGGCCGTCGTGCGCGGTGCGCGTAACTACCCGTGCCAGGAATACCCGGGTAAGCGGGCACCGACCGTCCAACTCTGCCGCGACCCGCAGGGTTACGTGCCGCTGGGCAACAACCCGTGGCGCGGACCGCCGGTTCCGGTCGGCACGCCGATGGACACCCGCGAGGACGACACCACCGAGATCGGGCGCAACATCTTGCCGCCCAACAAGTTCCCGTACATCCCGCCGCAGGTCGATCCGGATCCGGGTCCGCCGGTGGTGCAGCTGCCGCCGGGTGTTCCGCCTGGCCCCGGCCCGGCGCCGCATGCGCCGTTCCCGCTGCCGACGCCACCGAATGAGGTGCAGCCCACCTTGCCGCCGGCGTGGCCGTTCTTCGCGCCGCCCGATCACGTGGTGCCGCCGTACGGCAGAACGCCGCCGCCGCCGGCGGGCGCGCCGGCCCCTGCGCCGCAGGCACCGCCACCCCCCAACGCTCCGCCGCTGCCCGCGGAGGTGCCCATGGCCTCAGGTGCGCAGTTCACGACCTACGACGACGACGGCAAGTTCGTCGATCCGGCCGGCGGAACTGGCGTGCTCGCGGACGCAACTGACACACTGGCGCCAGCAGAGAACTGGGTTGATCTGATGTTGGCTCCAAGGCAGGCGTAGATGACGGAACAGACGGCTTCGACGGAACGATCGCCGGGGCCCGCCGGGCGTCGGCGCGCGTCTCGCGCCGCCGGACCGGCCAGCGGTAGTGCCACGGCGACAGCCGTGCGGGTGGAAGCGCCACCCACGATGAAGGTTCGGCTGCCTCGGCAGCCCGGTCCACCGGCCCGGCGGCAACCGAACCGCCGGCTGGTTGCCGCGATCTTCGCCGCCACCGCGTTGGTGGCGGTGATGGTCCTGGTCGGGTTGACCGCCCTGATGTACGTCCAGCAGCGCGACACCGAAGAGGTCTTCGCGCGAGAGCAGCGGTTCGTCGACACCGCCGCCCAACTCGTCGTCAACATGTTCAGCTACGACCAGGAGAGCATCGACGAAAGCGTCGAACGGTTCGTCAACAGCACCAGCGGCCCGCTGCGCGCGATGATGACCGAAGGCAACAACACCGAGAACCTGAAGATGATTTTCCGCGAGACCAACGCCAGTGCGGAAACGGTGATCAACGGTGCGGCGCTGGAGAAGATCGACGAGATCGCGAACAATGCCGCGGTGTTGGTGTCGGCGCGGGTGACCGTGACGGACATCGACGGCAACAATCAACCGTCGCAGCCGTACCGGTTGCGGGTGATCGTGCACGAGGACGGCAACGGCCACATGACGGCCTATGACCTCAAGTACCCCGATGGGGGCAACTGATGCCCAGGCTGGTCGGTGTGCTGTGTGGGTTGTTGGCGGTCGCGTTCGTCACGGCGGCCGGCGTGGGTGGCGCGATGTACTGGAACCGGGTGGAGTTGCGCGGTGAACAAGCTGCCCGCGCCGAGCTCGCCCCGTTGGCGGAGAAGCAGATTCCGCAGGTCTTCGGCTACGACTATCAGACCGTCGAGCGCAGCCTCAACGAGGTGTACCCGATGCTGACCCCGGCCTACCGCCAGGAATTTCAGGATCGCGCCGCCAAGGACATCATCCCGCAGGCCCGGGAACGGCAACTGGTCAGCCAGGCCAACGTGGTCGGTGTGGGGGTCATGAAGGCACAACGCAACTCGGCGTCGGTGATGGTCTACATGAACCGCACGATCACCGACAAAGCCGAGGAGCCGATCTACGACGGCAGCCGGTTACGCGTCGACTATCAAAAGATCGACGGCAAGTGGCTGATCGAGTACATCACCCCGATCTGAGCCGGCCGGACCGCCGTCACGCGTTGGTGTTCGTGGCGGCGAGCGCGTCGAGAAACGACCGCGCCCAGCGGTCGACATCGTGGGCGAGCACCTGGCGGCGCAGGGCCCGCATCCGCCGTCGACCTTCCTCGGACGTCTGCGTCAACGCCTCCTCGATGGCGTCCTTGACGCCCTCGAGGTGGTGCGGGTTGACCAGGTAGGCCTGACGCAGTTCGGCTGCGGCGCCGGTGAACTCGCTGAGCACCAGCGCTCCGCCCAGATCGCTGCGGCAGGCGACGTACTCCTTGGCGACCAGGTTCATGCCGTCGCGCAGCGGGGTCACCAGCATGACGTCGGCGGCCACGAAGAACGCGATGAGCTCATCGCGGGGGACCGGCCGGTGCACATAGTGCACGATCGGCTGACCGACCTCGGCGTACTCACCGTTGATGTGCCCGACCTGGCGTTCGATGTCTTCACGCATCTCGATGTAGCTCTCGACGCGTTCGCGGCTGGGGGTCGCCAGCTGCACCAGCACGGTGTCCGCACGGCTGGCCCGGTTCTCGGCGAGCAGTTCGGCGAGCGCCCGCAGTCGAACGTCGATGCCCTTGGTGTAGTCCAGCCGGTCGACACCCAGCAGGATCTTGCGCGGGTTGCCCAGCTCGGCGCGGATCTCGCGGGCGCGTTTGCGGATCGCCTTGCTGCGCGCCTGCTGGTCGAGCGAGGCCGAGTCGATGGAGATCGGGAAGGCGCCGACCCGCACCACGCGGTCCTCGAGTTGGGCTTCACCGAAGCGCGCTCGCACACCGATCGAGCCGCGCGACGTGCTGGCACCCGCCAGGCGTCGGGCCAGGATCAGGAAGTTTTGTGCGCCGCCGGCCAGATGGAAGCCGACCAGGTCGGCGCCGAGCAGGCCGTCGACGATCTGGCTTCGCCACGGCAGCTGCATGAACAGCTCGATCGGCGGGAAGGGAATGTGCAGGAAGAAGCCGATGGTCAAATCGGGCCGCAGCGTGCGCAGCATCTTCGGTACCAGCTGGAGCTGGTAGTCCTGGACCCACACGGTGGCGCCTTGGGCCGCGGCCTTGGCGGTGGCCTCGGCGAAGCGCCGGTTCACCTCGACGTAGGAGTCCCACCATTTGCGGTGGTAGATCGGCTTGACGATGACGTCGTGGTACAGCGGCCACAGGGTGGCGTTGGAGAAGCCCTCGTAGTATTCGGCGACCTCGTGGGCCGACAGCGTGACCGGGTACAGGACCATATCGTCCTGCTCGATCGGATCTTCGTCGGCGTCGGGCACGCCGGGCCAGCCGATCCACGCGCCCCGACGGCTTCGTAGCAACGGCTCCAACGCCGTGACCAGACCGCCCGGACTCCGCTTCCACGTCGTGCTGCCGTCGGGCAGCCGTTCCATGTCGATCGGCAGCCGGTTGGCCACCACGACGAAGTCAGAGTTCCCCGTGCCGGCCTGCGGACTCACTTACGCCTCGAGCTTCGAGGGCCCAATACCGAGCATGGACAAAAAGACCCGGCACTCGTCGGCGTCGGTTGCGTACGCGGCGACAACCCGCCGCGCTTGGCGCGCGGTGCTGTCGGCGAGCGGCTCGACGTCGCCGAGCTCGGAGTGGTCAGATTTAGCAGCCATAGGACAACTCTAGCTGCGCGGCCGTCACCGCTGCTCAGGGACTATGGCCGGTCACCGTCGGGCTGTGGCCGACCACCGGATCCGGTGGCGGCGTCACCGTCATGGCTTCGGCTTCCTCGGCCAGGCCGATGCACCCTCCGGAGTTGTGCCCGAGACAGGGGACACCCAACACCTCGGGGACGTCCGGGTTGGCCGCGGTGGTGGTGAACGGCGAACCGGCGTTAGGCACGGTATGGGGGACGCACACGCCGGTGAACTGGTCGGCCTCTTCGCCGGAGGGGCAGTCCTGGGCGGTCGGGGTCATGGTGGGCACGGGCGCTGCAACGACGGCCATCACTGGCGCGGCGGCAACAGCGACGGCAAAGCCACCGGCAAGGAGCAGTCGTCGAGCTGAAAGCTGAAAGGTTGCCATCGTCACGCTTTCTGTGGTGATCAATCGCGTCGTCGGCAAGATTCTATGGAAGCCGCGAGCTTTCTGCACAACTTACGGGAGCTACGGGCTGGAACTGATGGTGACCTTCGGCTGCGCGGGCGGGCCTTCCATCTCCGCGTCCTCGGCCAAACCGATGCATCCTCCGCCGTTGTGCCCGATGCAGGGGATGCCGTCGATCTCGGGCACGTCGGGATTGGCCGCGGTGGTGGTGAACAGCGGTGGCGATTTGGGCACCATGAACGGCACGCACGTGGTGGTGAAGGTGTCGGACTCTTCCCCCGAAGTGCATTCAGCCAGCGGATTACCGGCCTGCGGCGCGGACTGAGCCGCGACGACAGGCGCGGCGGCCGCCGCCAGGATGAACACGCCGATCACGAACTGCCGTCGGACGGCCAACGATGAAGTCATCTCGCGATTCTAGAGAGCTTGTGGCTTTTGCGTAGTTCGTCGCGGAGCTTGCTAAGTGGCGCCTGGGATTTCGAGCGAAGCCGCCGAAACAAGCCGTCGACAGGCACCGTAATGTGCACGTAGTCGAACGAGAGCGAACGAGGTGGTCTGCGTGACAAGCGCGAAACCCGCTGTTGACGGTGCGTCCCAGCAGGTCACATACGAAACACTGGAGGACGGCCAGATCGCCCGGATCTGGCTGAATCGGCCCGATGCGCAGAACGCCCAGTCGCGCACATTGCTGGTGCAATTGGACGAGGCATTCGCCCGGGCAGAGGCCGATGACCAGGTGCGGGTGGTGATCCTGGCCGCGCGCGGCAAGAACTTTTCCGCTGGCCATGATCTCGGTTCCGAAGAGGCGATGCTCGAGCGCACACCGGGGCCGGATCAACATCCGACGTTTCAGGCGTTCGGTGCCACCCGGCCGGCGATCGCCGAGCGGACCTATCTGCAGGAGTGGCACTTCTTCTTCGAAAACACCCGCCGCTGGCGTGATTTGCGCAAGATCACCATCGCGCAGGTGCAGGGCAACGCGATTTCGGCGGGGCTGATGCTGGTCTGGGCGTGTGATCTGATCGTCGCCTCCGACGACGCGAAGTTCAGCGACGTCGTCGCCGTCCGGATGGGCATGCCCGGCGTCGAATACTATGCGCACCCATGGGAATTCGGTGCGCGTAAGGCCAAAGAGCTTCTACTGACCGGTGATTCGATCGACGCCGAGGAGGCCTACCGCCTCGGCATGGTTTCCAAGGTGTTCCCGCGTGCCGAACTCGAGGACAAGACGCTGCAATTCGCCAGGCGCATCGCCGAACGTCCTACCATGGCGGCGCTGCTGGTCAAGGATTCGGTCAACGCCGCAGCCGACGCGATGGGCTTCACCGAGGCCCTGCGGCACGCCTTCCACATTCACGAACTGGGGCACGCGCACTGGGCGGCGCACAACGAGAATCGCTATCCGGTCGGGCTGCCGCCCAACGTTCCGGACTGGCGCACGTTGGGCGCACCCAAGCCCGCCCGCCGGGACGAGCCGTGACGTATAACTGGGACTTGTTCTAGTTAGATCAGCGAAGGAGTCTGCGGTGTCATTGGCGGGTCAAACGGTACTGGTCACCGGTGGTGGCAGCGGGATCGGCAAGGGTGTTGCGGCCGGGGTGCTGGCCGCCGGCGGCAACGCGATGCTGGTCGGCCGCAACGCCGATCGGCTGGCGGCCGCGGCCGAGGAACTCTCCGCCGACCGCACCGGTGCGGTGCGCTACGAACCCGCCGACGTCACCAATGAGGACGAAGTGGCCCGCGTGGTGGCGGCCGCCACGGCATGGACCGGGCGACTGTATGGCGTCGTGCACTGCGCAGGCGGCAGCGAGACGATCGGCCCGATCACCCAGATCGACTCCGAGGCGTGGCGGCGCACGGTGGACCTAAACGTCAACGGCAGCATGTACATGCTCAAGCACGCGGCCCGCGAGATGGTGCGCGGCGGCGGCGGATCGTTCATCGGTATCTCCTCGATCGCGGCCAGCAACACCCACCGGTGGTTCGGCGCCTACGGTGTGAGCAAGTCGGCCGTGGACCATCTGATGATGCTGGCGGCCGACGAACTGGGCCCGTCGTGGGTGCGGGTGAACTGCATCCGGCCCGGGCTGATCCGCACCGAGTTGGTGGAGCCCATCATGAGTTCACCGGAAATCAGCGCCGACTACGCGTCGTGTACGCCGTTGCCGCGGGTCGGTGAGGTCGAGGACATCGCGAACGCGGCGGTGTTCTTGCTCAGCGATGCGGCCGGTTGGATCACCGGGCAGGTGATCAACGTCGACGGCGGCCACGGCCTGCGCCGCGGACCGGACATGTCGGCGATGCTCGAGCCGGTCTTCGGTGCCGACGGGCTGCGCGGCGTGGTCTCCTAACCCTTGCGGCTAGCCCTTACTCCCGCGATCCTTACTCCCGCGAGCGTGGGATTGACGCACGCTTGCGGGCGCTTGAGCGTGACACAACCGCACGCTCGGCGGAGTAGGGAACCTAGCTCATCTCCGCCGCGCGGCGCACGGCGTTGACGATGCCCTGGTAGCCGGTGCAGCGACAGAAGTTGCCCGACAGCCCTTCGCGGATCTCGTCGTCGGTGGGCTTGGGGTTCTCGCGCAGCAGCGCCGTGATGCTCGTGACGAATCCCGGTGTGCAGAAACCGCATTGCAGCCCGTGGCAGTCCCGCAGCGCGGCCTGCACCGGCGACAGTTCACCGTCGGGACCCGCGATACCCTCGACCGTCGTCACCTCGGTGTCCTCGGCCTGCACGGCGAAGACCAGGCACGCCCGCACCGCGTCACCGTCGAGCAGCACCGTGCACGCACCGCACGCTCCGTGCTCACAGCCCAGATGCGTCCCGGTCAGGCCGCACTTCTCGCGCAGGAAGTCCGCGAGCGTCAGGCGTGGTTCCACCACGGCGCGGTACGTGCGTCCGTTGACCGTCAATTCGACCGGTTGCTCATGCATCGAATGCCTCCGTAGTGGCTTTGGACCAGGCGCGCGCCACCATCGTCGCGCCGATTCTGGCGCGGTAGGCGGCCGAACCTTGCAGGTCGGACGGAATCTCGTCGATACCCGACAGGGCGAGTCCGCCGATCTCGTCGGCGCTGATTTCGCTGACCGGTCGGCCGGTGATCGCCTTTTCGGCCGGTGAGCCGCGCAGCGGTGTCGAGCCGAGGCCTAGAAGCCCTATGCCGCAGCGGTTCACCCGGTTGTCGTCGTCGAGTTCCACCGCGACGGCCGCGCCCGCGATCGCGAAGTCGCCGTGGCGGCGCACGAACTCCTCCATCGCGAAACCCGAGCGCGTACCCCAGACCGGGAAGTGCACGGCGGTCAGGATCTCCGCGGGTTGCAGCGAGGTCTCCCACAGCCCGGTGAAGAAATCCTTGGCGGCGATCTCGCGGGATCCGGTCGGGGACACCGCATCCATCCGGGCGTCGAGCGCCAGCGCCACCGCCGCGTACTCGGCGGCCGGATCCGCGTGGGCGATCGCCCCGCCGAGCGTCCCGCGGGTACGGATTTGGAAGTGGCCGATGTGCGGTGTGGCCAGAGTCAACAGCGGAACCGACTCGGCCACTTCGTCATCCATGCCGACATAGGAGTGCGGGGTGCCGGCGGCGATGCGCACCGCGCCGTCCACCAGGTCGATGCCGCGCAGCTCGTCGATACGGGAGATGTCGACGAGGTGCTCGAAGTGGGTGAGCCGCATCGCCAGCATCGGCACCAGGCTCTGCCCGCCGGCGAGCACCTTGGCGTCGTCGCCGTACTCGGCGAGCATCTCCACCGCATCCTTCACCGATTCGGCCCGGTGGTAGGCGAACGGGGCGGGCTTCATGAGACCAGCCGGGCCAACAGGGTTTGCAGATCCTCGGTGGCGCCGGCGCGGTTGCGCCTGCGGCCGACGAGGAACCCGATCAGCACACCCGCCGCGAGCGCGCCGGCCGCCGGGGCGTAACGCTTGGCCATCCCCGGTGCCACGGCCTTCGCCAGTGCCAGGGAGTCGATGACGTCGCCCTGTTCGGCACCTGATGCGGCATCCGTTGTGGGAGTCGATGATTCGGCAGCAGCAACGGGGGCGGCGCCGCCGAGCAGCTCGGTCTCCAGGCTGTTGGCGAACTGTGCGATCAGATGGCCTGCCACATCGGCGAGTACGCCCCGGCCGAACTGTGCGGCCTTACCGGAGATGGTCAGGTCGGTGTTGATGAGCACGCTGGTTGCAGGTTGGGTGCCGGAGCCCTCGCTCTTGAGCTGCGCGGTGACGACGGCCGCGGCGTTGCCGTTGCCCCTGGTCTCCTTACCGTTGGCCTTCAGCACCATCCGCTGCGCTGCGGCGTCCTTTTCCACGAACGCCGCTTCGCCCTGATACGACACGGTGATCGGGCCGACTTTCACCTTGACCTTGCCGGTGAACTCGTCGCCGTCGACGGACAGCACGGTCGCACCGGGCAGACACGGCGCGACCCGCTCGACGTCGGTGAGGAACTCCCACGTCTTCGCGGCGGGCACCGCGACGCGGAACTCGTTGTTCAGTTCCATTCTCTCCCTTACTTCGTGGCTTGTTCGATGAGGTCGACGATCGCCGCGGGGCTGGCGGGCAGTTTGGTCAGCGTCACACCCAGCGGTGCCAGCGCGTCGTTGATCGCGTTGATCACCGCGGGCGTCGACCCGATCGCGCCGCCCTCACCGCAGCCCTTGTATCCGCCGACACCCGGGCCGGGAATCTCGACGTGGCCGTACTCGATGACGGGCACCTCGGTGGCCGTCGGCAGCAGGTAGTCGACGAACGTCGACGACAGGGGGTTTCCGTCGTCGTCGTAGACCATGTCTTCGAGCAGCGCACCGCCGATGCCCTGCACCGTGCCGCCGGCGATCTGGCCCTCCACGACGTTGGGGTTGATCATCGGACCGACGTCCTCGCTGACGATGTAGCGCGTCAACGTGACCCGTCCGGTCTGCACGTCGACCTCGCAGGAGCAGACATGCGTGGCGTTGGCCCAGTGGATGGGCGCCTCCGAGGTGAACCGCGCGGTCGCCTCCAGTGATGCGGACACCCCCGGCGGCAACTGCTGGGGCTCGTAGTACGCGCGGTACGCCAGCTCGGCGAAACTCACGCTCTTGTCGGGGTTGTCGCGCACGACCGCGCGGGACCCGGCGAGCTCGATGTCGGCTTCGTCGACCTCGAGACGCGGCGCGGCCATGGCGAGGATCTGGCTGCGCAACATCGCGCCTGCCTCGTCGACGGCGCCTGCCGTCATCGGCGCGCTGCGGCTGCCCTGGGTGCCTGCGCCGTACGGGGTGACCGCGGTATCGCCCTGGATCGTGGACACGTCGTTGATGTCGGCACCGAGCGCGTCGGCCGTTAGCTGAACGACGGTGGTCTCCAGGCTGTTACCCGTGGAGCCGCCGTTGACGTAGACGTTGATCTTGCCGGTCGGCTCCATCCGGATGGTGGCGCCCTCGGTGGCCAGGTGACCGGTCGCCGCACCCGTCGGCTCGATGTAGGCCGAGAAGCCCAGGCCGAGGTAGCGGCCCGCGGCCAACGCGTCGGCCTGCTCCTTGCGAAAGCCTTCGTGGTCAAGGATTTTCACGGCCTGCTCGAAGGTGTCCGCCGGCGCGACGTGGTCGTAGGGCATGCCGTTGGGGTTGACGTACGGCATCTCGTCGCCGCGCAGGATGTTGCGTCGGCGCAACTCGACCGGGTCGATGTCCATTTGGCGTGCGGCGATGTCGAAAAGTATTTCCCGAGCCAGGGTTTCGTACTGCCACGGGCCGCGGTAGGCGTGCAGGCCCGCGGTGTTGGAGAACACCGTCTTGTAGTTGAAGCTGGCCTTGGGCACCCGGTACGGCCCGGGAAAGAACATTCCGACGGCGGCGGTGGTCAGCACCGGATACGGGGTCGGATAGGCGCCGACGTCGTAGGTGAAGTCGATGTCGGCGGCCAGGATCTTGCCGTCCTCGTCGAACGCCATGCGCGCCTTGCCGTCGACGTGGCGGGCCTGCCCGGCCGACATCAGGTTCTCGCGGCGGTCCTCGATCCACTTCAGCGCTACGCCCGACGTCCCTGTGCCCGATGGCGCGTTCGACGTCGCGGTCACCTTGCGCGCGGCCAACATGATGCACATGTCCTCGCGCATCGGTACGACCTTCTGCCCGAAGCCGCCGCCGGTGTCGCGCATGATGACCCGCACGTTCTGCGCGGGGATGCCGAGCAGTCGGGCGCAGAACGCCCGCAGCTCGTGCGGGGTCTGCGTGGACGCCCACATCGTCAACTCGCCGGTGGACGCCGCCCATTCGACGACCAGGCCGCGTGTCTCGATCGGCACCGGCGCGTGGATCTGCTGATAGATGTCGGCCTCGGCCACGTATGCGGCGTTGGCGAACACCTCTTCGTCGGGCGGCGCACCGCCCATCCCGCCGGCGACGTTGTCGGGGTAGGCCTCGTGCACGATCACGTCGGAGCCGATCGCCTTGCGGAAGTCGGCGACCGCAGGCAGCGGTTCGTAGTCGACGTCGACCAGTTCGACGGCGTCCTCGGCGAGGTACCGGCTGTCGGCGACGACGAGCGCGACGGGGTCACCGACGAACTTCGCCTCACCCTCGGCCAGCGGCGGGCGCGGGGTGTCGGGCATATCCTTGCCCGCCACCGCATGCCAGGCCTCCTTGACCTCGTGGTTGAGGTCGGCGGCGGTGAACACCGCATGCACACCGGGCATGGCCAGCGCCGCGGACGCGTCGATGCCCTTGATACGCGCCCGCGCGAAGGGGCTGCGCACGAAGCACACGTGCAGCATGCCCGGTCGGATCACATCGTCGACAAATGTGCCGTGACCAGTGAGAAGTCGATTGTCCTCGACACGTGCGAGGCGGGTGCCCGCATACCGGGTCGCGACGGTTCCTCCTGCGGGGGAAGCCACGGCTAGCGCTCCAATCCGACGGCTTGAAGAGTCTCGTTATCCTACTGCGGTAAATA
Organism: Mycolicibacterium sp. XJ2546; assembly: GCF_053483195.1. Classification (NCBI taxonomy): domain Bacteria; kingdom Bacillati; phylum Actinomycetota; class Actinomycetes; order Mycobacteriales; family Mycobacteriaceae; genus Mycobacterium; species Mycolicibacterium sp. XJ2546. The sequence continues at coordinate 108,023 of NZ_JBEFRW010000001.1, forward strand.
AAATGCCGAAAGACGAGAACGACATTATCGGATGATCTGTCTCATCCGTCGTGGTGGATGCGACCCGTCGTCTCGGTCAGCGGGCGCCCGCCGCCGCCCCACCGCTGGGCGATGATCTCCGCGGCGATCGACACCGCGGTCTCCTCGGGCGTGCGCGCGCCCAGGTCGAGCCCGATCGGACTGGCCAACCGGTCCAGTTCGGCGTCGGTTACCCCGCCCTCCCGCAACCGGGCCGTCCGGTCGTCGTGGGTGCGCCGTGAACCCATCACCCCGATGTAGCCGACCTCGGGTAGCCGCAGCGCGACCTGCAGCACCGGGACGTCGAACTTCGGGTCGTGGGTGAGCACACAGATCGCCGTGCGCGCGTCGATGGCGCCCTGTTCGGCCTGCTCGGCCAGATACTTGTCGGGCCATTTGACGATCACCTCGTCGGCTGCGGGGAAGCGGGCAGGCGTCGCGAACACCGCACGCGCGTCGCACACGGTCACCCGGTAGCCGAGCAGCGCGCCCTGCGCGGCGAGCGCGCTGGCGAAGTCGATCGCCCCGAAGATCAGCATCCGTGGCCGCGGGGCGTGGCTGGCGACGAACACCTCCATCCCGGACTCCTGGCGTTGTCCGTCGGGGCCGTAGCACAGCACCGCGGTCCGCCCCGCCGCGAGCAGTCCGCGCGCGTCGTCGGTGACGGCGGCGTCGGCGCGCGCCGAACCCAGCGAACCGTCGGCCGAGTCCGACGAGATGACCAGCCTGCGACCGAGGACCTGCGGGTCGGGGTGAGTGATGACCGTCGCGACGGCGGTCGGGCGGTGCGCGGCGATGTCGTCGGCGATCGCCTGCAACTGTGGGAAATTGTCGCGCGACATCGGCTCGGCGAAGATGTCGATGATGCCGCCGCAGGTGAGGCCCACGGCGAACGCGTCGTCATCGCTGAAGCCGTAGCGCTGCAGTTCCGGGCGGCCCGAGGCCACGACCTCGTTGGCCAGTTCGTACACCGCGGACTCGACGCAGCCGCCGGACACCGAACCCGCGACCGTGCCGTCGGGGGAGACGACCATCGTGGCGCCGGGTGGACGCGGTGCCGACCGGATGGTGCGCACGACGGTGGCGACCCCGGCGGTGCCGCCCGCCTTCCAGACCGATAGCAGTTGGTCGAGTACGTCACGCACGCTATGAGTATGCCGCGGATGCGCGCGTCCGCTGTGCAAATGCAAAGCGGGCTAACCTGGTTGCTGCGTAGGAGGTATCGATGCGACGGGTCGTGACAGCGTTGGCCGCGGTGGGTGTGGCATGCGCGACGCCTGCGGTGGCCGCCGCGTCACCGCAGCAGCCGGTGCCGCCGGTTTCCGAAGCGGCCCGGGCGGCCGGTCTGGTCGATGTGCGCACGGCCGTGCCGGACGCCGTGATCGACCTGCGCTACGCGACGCCGAACAACTTCGTCGGCCAACAGCTCTATCCGTCCGACGCGCGATGTCTGGTGCATCAGTCGATTGCGGCGGGCCTTGCCGCGGCGGCCGAGGCGCTGCGGCCCGACGTGCTGGTGTTCTGGGACTGCTACCGCCCGCGCGAGGTGCAGAAGCGGATGTATGACGTGGTCTCGGATCCGGGCTGGGTGGCGCGGCCGGGACCCTACGCCCGCAGCCACGAGGCCGGTTTGTCGGTCGACGTCACATTGGCGCGCGACGGCGCGTACGTGGACATGGGCACCGACTTCGACGACTTCGCACCGCGCGCCAACGCGTATGCGACCGAGGGCGTCAGGCCTGCCGCGCAGCAGAATCGAGCCCGGCTACGCGAGGCGATGAAGATCGGTGGGCTCTCGGTGTACTCGGGTGAGTGGTGGCACTTCGACGCCCCCGACGCCCATGCCAACCATCGCGTCCTCGACGTGCCGGTGAACTAGTCCGTTTTCTCCCACAGGCATTCACCGCTGAGCGTGGCCTCGAACATCCTCGGCGGCACCGTGATCGAAAGCGGTTGGCCGGGCTGGCTTTCGGCCTCCTGGGCGGGTCCGACCACACCGGCGCTGACCACATCCGACAGCACTGCGCTACACCGGCTGTCCGGATCTTGCGGCGTCCCCGTCCAGCTGCCCGAAGCGACTTGAGGGTTGCGCTTGCCCTGTCCGCGCAACGTTATCGGGGGCCCGTAGCTCAACCACCTGTCGTTGGGCGGTTGCGGGGTGGTGACGGCCTGCCATTGCCCGTCGTGGCAGGTCAACGGCATACGGGCGTCCTGCGGTACGGTGGCGACGTTGGCCAAGTCGCTTGGGCATGGCGTATTCGGTTGCGGCTCAGAGGGATTCGCGGATGCGACGGCGGGTACGGCCAATAAGGTCGCCGCCGCGGCCAGTGCGATAACGCTGCCACGCATCGGGTTACACCTTGTCGAGGTCGGTACTCATCAACATCACGTTGTACTCCGACCACAGCGACAGGTTCCAGTACAGCTCCGAACCTGTACCCTGCGTGGACGGCGACCAGGGGTGCATCATCGGCGCGTAGATGCCGCCGTTCTGCTGGCCCATCAGGATTTTCGCGCTCGACCACGTCCCCTCCGGGCGGTCGGCCGTGCGCATCACGATATTGTTGAACTGGTCACCGTGCAGCACAACGTACTTGCCGAGATGCTCGTTGTACTGAACCGACATCTCGCTGACCTGGTTGCCCACCTTGGCGACTCCGCAGGCGCCCTTGTCGACCCCGAACACCGCGGTCGCCTTGCCGGGATCGTTCTTGTACCATCCGGCCGGGGTGCTCCAGAACCAGCCCTTCTGGCCCTTGTTGTAGTACTCGTACTGGCTGACGTCGAGGATGTCCTCCTCGGCGACGCGGGCCAGATGTGCGGCGCCCTGACGGCCGTTCGGCGTGCCGTACACGTAGACGTAACCGTCATCGCCTCGCACGAACGCCGACTGCTGGAAGTTCTTGTGACCGCTCCAGGGGTCGTTGTAGCGCACCGAAGTCGGTGCGACGGTCCAGTTCTCGCCGTTGTCGGTCGAATACGCGATCGCCGAGTAGTTCGTGGTCCACCGGCCCGGTGAACCCCACTGGGACACCGACATGAAGCTGACGTACTGGGTGACGCCGAACTGGGTGCCTTCCGACGGAAGTGCGATGCCTGCAGTCGGGATGAGCGTCACCCCGGTCGGCAACCCCGGGGCGGGATGGATGATCTGCCTGGCGAACGTGGGGTTCGATAGCGGCGCACCGCCGAACATGTTGCCGTTGAACCATTCGCCGTCCGGAATCGTCATGCCGTCCGAAAGGTCGTCGTCGGAACTGCGGAAAAGCGTGTTGAGCCGCCATATTCCGGACATGTTGGGACCGCTGAACGTGTCGCCGACCGCGATGAGCACCTGGTTCTCGTTCCACGGCGTCTCCGGGTCGTCGACCATGCCGTTGTCCCACATGACGCCGACATCGGTGCCCCACACGCCGAACCGGTCGGCGGTGTTGTTCGTCGGGTAGTTACCCGTGACCCAGTCGATGAACTTGGTGGACCCGCTGAGCTGCTGACCGGGCCTCGGAAAGCCCGGCCGTGGGTTGGCTGCCGCGGCGGCCAGGGCAAGGCTGGTGGTGGGCAGGGCGGCGATAGCCGATTCGGCCGAAGTCTGTCCGCTTAAACCGGTGAGGAAGCTCTCGAACTCACGGCGCGCGAACGCGAGCAGGCCCCACATGAACATCGGCTGGGTGGGCGCCGTCGGCGCCGTACCCGCGAGCGGGTTCAGCACCCAGTTGACCACGCTGGAGACCACGGTCGTCACTGTTGCGAGCAGATCCTCCGGCGGGGCCGGCGCGGCTACCTCCGTGACGTCGGTCGACTGTGCGGCCATCTTCGGCGACATCATCATCGGCGAGGCCGCAGCCAGCACCCGCGCATCGACGAACTGGGCGACCGCTTCGGTGCGCCGGACCGCTGACGCCGGGTCGTCGAGCGACGCGACGGTGCGGGATGTGGCCGTGGCGGGCGTGGCCGTCGGTGATTTGGCCGAGGTGGTCGGCGCCGCACTGGCGGACTTCGACTTCGACTTCGACTTCGACTTCGACTTCGACGAGTCCGCTGAGTTCGACGACGACGTGGACGCGTCATCCTCGGGGGCGGTCGGCTCAGGGTCTGGCGTCTCGGAGGTGGCGGACGGTTCTTCGTCCTCGTCGACCTCCTCTGCGTTGTCGGTCTCCGGGTCTTCGACGTCGGCCTCGTCAGCCTCCTCGTCCTCGGTGTCCTCGGCGGCGGGTGACGTGCCGGTATTGGTCTGCGCCTGTACGACGCCCGTCGTCGTGTCGGACGTCTCGTCTGAGGTCTCATCGGCTGTCGAGTCGGTCCGCGACGGTGCCTCGGTGCTCTGCGACGTCTCGCTGGCCTCGGCGGGGCTCGACGCGCTCTCAGCCGACGACGAGGCTGCGGTCGCGCCGGCACCGTCGTCGGCCAGCGCCACCCCGTGTCCGGTGGCGATTGCCGTACCGACTCCCAACGCGACAGCCAGTCCCCCGACCCGGCCGATATGAGCTGCGGCTCCCATGGTGCTTGTCCTCCAGTTACTTCTCCCCCGAGCGTTTGCGCTATGGGCATTAAAGCGAACCTCGGAGATGATCACAGCAAAAGAGGCGAATGTCTCAGAAACCACATGAGACTCTTTGGCACTGATCTTGATGGGCTTTTGTTCACCCGCTTAGATGCCGAGCAATGACGTCAAGCCCGTACAGCTAAATTGTGGACCGCGAGATGCACGTTAGCGATGTCTCTACTCGCACTTCTCCGCGTTAACGTGCATCTCGTGACGGATTCGCCGGCGCGCACCCGTGTGTGGGCACCGGCGGCGCCGAGGGCGCCGATCCCGCATCGGTGGCGTTCGACGTCGTCGACGCCGCCGCCCGGCGCTACGGGGTGATGCCGGCCTCGCGCAGGGCCTGCTCATAGAGGTCGGTGGCTTCGGTGAGCCCGTCGTTGACCCAGGCATCCACGATCCCGACCCGGTCGGCGACAAGCTGGGCCTGGTTCAGCCACACCTGGAAGTCGTCGTCGCGACGCAGCGCGTCGATTTGCGCCTCCGAGCCCTGGATCAGGATGAAACCGCCCAACTCGATGCTCTGCGGTTTGAGGATCGCAATGTCGAAACGCTCGATCTTGCCGTCCTGGCTCAGGCGGTCGAGGTAGCCCGTGGTGTCTCGCAGCAGCGCGAGCGCCTGCGGTTCACGTCCGGGCGTGGGTATCCCCCAAGCAATCCAGAATGCTGCGTCGGCCATTGCTTACCTTCTACACCACATGTGGCCGTGGGCCAATCATGCGACGCTCCTTGGATGCTGCAACGTCATCAGCCACGCCGCGCATGGGCGGCGGTCGTACTGCTCGCGATCGTCGGCACGCTGAACTACGCGGACCGCTTCCTGCCTGCGGTGCTGGCCGAGCCGATCAAGCGGGACCTGGCGTTGTCGGACACGATGATCGGGGTCATCAACGGCTTCGGGTTTCTGGTCGTGTACGCCGTTATCGGCATCGTGATCGCCCGGATCGCCGACCGGGGCGCCTTCGGTCTGGTGGTCTCGGTATGTCTGACGCTGTGGGGTGGGATGACGATATTGGGCGGCGCCGTGCAGTCGGGGTTCCAACTCGTGCTCACCCGCGTCGGCGTCGCGATCGGCGAGGCCGGCAGCACCCCGGCCGCGCACGCCTATGTGGCACGAAACTTCGTACCCGAACGTCGCGCCGCCCCATTGGCCGTCATCACGTTGGCCATCCCGTTCGCCAGTGCCGCGAGCCTGATCGGCGGCGGCCTGCTGGCCCAGTCGCTGGGCTGGCGAACGACTTTCGTGGTGATGGGTGTGATCAGCGTGCTTTTCGCCCCGTTGGTGCTGCTGGTCTTGGGGCGCCGCCAGGAAATGCCCGCCCGGCCTGCGCAAGGTGAGGTGGCATCGGGTAACCCGTGGGACCTGCTGAGGAAGCCCGCGTTTTTGATGATCGTCGCGGGCGGCGCAGGTGTTTCGTTCGCGGGGTACTCGCTGACGGCGTTCGCTCCGGCATACCTGGTCCGCACCAGGGGAATGTCGCTGGGTGAGGTCGGTGTGCAATACGGGATTGCGAGCGGTCTGACGGGGATCGTCGGCCTTTTGGTCGTCGGCCGGATAGCAGATCGCCTGTCGGCCAGGGATCCCCGCTGGTTGCTCTGGCTGGTGGGGGTGATGATAGCTGCGCTGCTGCCCTTTTCGGCGCTGGCGTTCCTGGTGCAAGACCGGACGCTGTGCATTTTGTTCATCGCGATGAGCTATGTCGTCGGCACCGCCTATATGGCGCCGTCGATCGCGGCGATCCAACGGCTGGTTCGCGTCGAACAGCGCGCGACGGCGTCGGCGGTGTTCCTTTTCTTCGGCGCCATCGTCGGGTCCGCCGGCCCGTTCCTGACCGGTGTCATCAGCGATGCGCTGAGCGCGGGCATGGGTGCGATGTCACTGGGGCGGGCGCTGTTGATTGTTCCGGTGGCACAGATCGTCGCGATCGGATGCTACGCGGCGGCGAGCAGGTGGTTCATGAGCGACGTCGTCGATGTACCGGAGCTGGCAACCAGTAATTGACCGGAGTGGGTTGGCCGCCGCAGGCATGTGGTGCGGCTCAGCACGCACACCGGGCCCTGCCCACCATTTGCTGTGGTGGATCCGAGGTGGTGCGCCGACCTGCCCATAGCCGATGGCCGCAGCATTTTGGATGCAAGTGGGGATTTCCATCGGCGCAGTAATGGCGGTAATTTCTGTACTTTCCGAGAACATGATTTCGTCGCACTTCGCAATTCGAACAAACCGGAACACCGCACCTAAATCTCGGTTTTGTGGATTTGCTCCCGCTTCGCGCCTACCTGCCAATGGTTCGTCGGGGGAGGTATCGACGGGATCGTGTCGCACCGGTCACAGCAAACACCCGAGATGGTCGTCCGCTGAGTTTTGCTGGGCACTTAACGCAGAGGGGGCACCTACAGCCAACTTACGGTTCCGAGTAGAACGCGTTACAGTATCAGCGATGGCTGGCTGCTGACGCATTGGTGCATTCGATCCGGCAGGGGGTTCTACTGTCTTGTCGGAACGGCCGTGTCGAGCGACTTGATTGGCTTTGCCCATTGCTGGAATTGATCGTGGATCGGGGGATCGATGACAATTGCTGGAATTGCCGTCCAAGGCTCCGGCGACGAGCAATCAGCGTCCATGCCATTGCCCGCCGCCGACGGCGCCAGCGTCGAGCCGCCGTCCGGGTACCTGCCGGGACTCGACGACACCGAGTACATCTCCTGGCAGAACTTCAGCGAGACCGCTACCGCGCTCTGTGCCATGCTGAACCGAGAACTCGTCGCGGCGCACGGGCTCACCCTCTGGGATGTCATGTTGTTGCGGTACCTGGCCAACTCGACCGACGGCTTCGCGCGGATGGGCGAGATCGCCGAGGTCCTTGGGGTGATACCCAGCCGGGTCAGCCAGCAGATGCGTCGACTGGAGGCGCAAGGACTGGTCCGTCGATGCAAGAGCCAGCATGACCGGCGAGTCGTACTCGCCAGCATCACCCGCGCGGGTCGGGCGAGGCTCAAACCGGCACTCTCGACGTACGCCGACGGTGTTCGCGCCCTGTACCTGAAACCGCTGACCCGCCAACAGATGACGAGCTTCGGCGACAGCTGTCGACGAATCGGCACCCCGTTGCGCCACCACGGCACGCGGCCTAAGTCCGCCCGCAATTAGCCGTTCGGTGTTGCGGTTACGCGTGCCCGAGGGCAAAGTCATGGCCATCGTGGTGGCGCGCACCGCAATGGCCGCATTTCGAAGGTTCCTCGCTGTAGTTTCGGCTTGAAACTGTCTGACGCTGCCGTTATTTTGCGGGCAACTCGGCGCAATCGACTGCCCAGCAGTTTCGCCCAACCGTCCAATTGCCCGAGTCGCGACGTCGCTGACGAATCCGTCAACCGCACCGGCAAAAGGGGCGATGGCCTGCGGTTTTTCGGTACCTTCTGCCGTAGTCGACCAGGGGAGTTGCATTGGCGGATAGCGCCGGACGACAGGCATCGGCAGCTGCCGGCCGGGCAACATCTCACGGCGTTGCTGTGTTCGTTTTCGGGCTAGAACGGAGCCATTCCTGATGCACTCGGATGAATTCAGCGTGCCGCCCCCAATCGACGCGACCGGTGTCGGCGCGTGGAAGAACCGCGACGGAGACATCGCACGGCATTTCCTCGGCACCCGCCGGGGCGAACAGGTGCCCGTCCAGATCGTCGGTCTGCAGGACGCAAGCGGCGCCGTTATCACCCGACAGATTCGGATCGGCCGCGAGCAGGTGGAGCTCGATATCGCTGATGTGCACAAGCTGATATGGACGCTTGCCGATGCGTGCAACGAAGCCGATCGGTTAAACCACCTGTCGAGTGAGTTCGAGCGCGACTGGTGCCCGGATCTCCTTTGGGATGTCGACTCGGCGTGAACGTCGGCGCGATCCCTCCCACCAACCGCCACAAACTCCGCGGCACGAACGTCACCTGCGCGGAGTTGCAGGACCTTCTGCGTCGTGACGCGGCCATCGCCACCGAATGGCTCGTCCGTCGCCGATTCCGCGGAAGCGCCGAGGATCTGGCCACACAACGCAGACGGGCGCTGGCCTATATCGAGTGGTGTGGGGCCGCCTCAGCTGCCTTACAGGAAAGTGAGCTGCTCGACTACACCGACTTCATTCGTGAGTGGCGAATGCAGGCGGTGCACAGCGACATTCGCGGTCTGCCGCATCGTTTCGCATGGCTGTTTGGTTCCCAGGTGCTCTTCGCCATCTCGATGATGCTGTTCATCGCCGGTCTCCCGGCGGTGGCCATACCGGTTCTTGCCGGAGCGCTGTTCGGCGGATTGCATGTGTACCTTGCCGTGCCGCCGGTAGCCGTTGGTCCCGACAACGCGCGGCTCTCGCGGGCCGACAGCGATCTCGGTGTGCGACGGGCGTAACGGGTCTAGTCGGCTCAGCCGCGGGCGGGTTCCCACCAATTCCGATGGAAGCCGGTAGTTTCGCGGGCGTGGCCGAGTTGATGAATCGCCAGATCGTGTTGCGGCGCCGGCCCAGCGGCCTGGTACAACCCGATGACACCGAGTTGATCAGCACGCCTGCGCCCGAACCTGCCGAGGGTGAAGCGCTGGTGCGCACTACCTATATCGGCATCGACGCCGCAGCGCGCACCTGGCTCAACGATCAGCCCGGCTATCTGCCGCCGGTGCAACTCGGCGAGGTCATCCGTGCGGCGGGAATCGGCGAGGTGGTGGCCTCCCGCTGCGACGCCTACGCCGTCGGCGATGTCGTCACCACGCTGACCGGGTTTCAGGAGTATGTGATCAGCCGCGACGACGTGTTCACGACACCGGTGCCCGGTCCGGCGGTCGACCAGCTCGCGGTCATGAGCGTGTACGGGCCGACCGGCGCCACAGCGTATTTCGGCATGAACGACATCGGCAAGCCACAGCCGGGGGAGACGGTTGTGGTGTCGGCGGCTGCCGGGGCGACCGGGTCTGTCGCCGGGCAGATCGCCAAGATCGCGGGTGCGCGTGTGGTCGGAATCGCGGGTGGTTCGCAGAAGTGCCGTGCGGTGGTGGAGGATTTCGGCTTCGACGCCTGCATCGACTACCGCGAGGACAATCTCAAGGCAGCACTCAAGCAGCACTGCCCGAAGGGGGTCGACGTCTACTTCGACAACGTCGGCGGCCCGATCCTGGACGCGGTACTTGGCCGCCTGGCGCCCAAGGCCCGCGTCGTGCTGTGCGGCGTCATCTCGAGCTATCTGACCGGAGAGCATCCCGGGCCGGCCAACTACGTGAACCTGCTGTCGAAAACGGCGTCGATGCAGGGATTCAATGCCCTCGACGAATGGGGACGCTTCGAGGAGGCGTTCGGCCCGCTTCGAAGGTGGGCACAGCAGGGCCGCCTGGTGCACCGCCAAACGATCTTCGAAGGCATTGAGTCCTGTGTCTACGCATTGAATGGGCTTTTCACCGGCGTTAACATCGGCAAGATGCTGGTGAACGTCAGCGAAGCTACTGCCCCGGTCAAATGACCGCAACCGCCGCGGTTAGACCAGCAAACGCCGGGGTATGGGGTCACCGGCGACGGCCGTCGCACTTCAGTTTGACGTGATGCATTGACGTGTAGGAGTTGAACCATGAACGCTGGGCGAATCGCTCGATTGCTGGCCGTTGCGGCGGTGACGTCCGCTGCGCTGCTTGCAGGACCCGTCCCGATCGCCGCAGGACAACCGGCCCCAGCCCCAGCCCCGGCGCCGGCACCGCCGCCGTGTCCGGACGTGCAGTTGGTCTTCGCGCGCGGAACCGGCGAGCCGCCCGGTGTCGGCGGTATCGGCCAGGCGTTCGTTGACACCCTGCGCACGCAACTGGCGCCCAGGACCATGAACGTGTACCCGGTCAACTATCTCGCGAGCGGTGCGTTCGGCGATCGAATCCAATTTGCTCGCACGGTGATCGATGGCATTCGCGATGCGGCGCTCAAAGTCCAAGCGACGGCTGCCAACTGCCCGGATACCAAGGTGGTTCTCGGCGGCTTCTCGCAGGGGGCGGTCGTTGCCGGTTACGTCACCGCCGCCGAGATACCCGAGCAGATTCCGGCCGAGTATCGCGAGTTCATTCCGGAGCCCATGCCCGAGGAAATCGCCGAGCACGTCGCCGCAGTGATTTTGATCGGCATGCCGTCGGATCAGTTCATGCGGGATATCGGCGCCCCGCCGGTCGTGATAGGCCCGTCCTACGTGGACAAGACCATGGAACTGTGTGCACCTGACGACACCATCTGCAACGGCGCGCCCGCCGGCGGACCGTCCTTCGCGCACAACGTCTATGGCGTCAACGGAATGGTCGGTGAGGGAGCAGCTTTCGTGGTGAGTCAACTCGGGCCTGAAGCCGACGACGCCAGCTAACCCTGCTGCACTTTTCTGCCGTGGGCTGCCTCGTAAGCGTTGAGGACGTCGCGCGGTATTCGACCGTGGACTGCAACGCCGTGACCGTACATCCAGGCCCACTGTCGAATTGCCGCGCGACGCATCGCCGCGGCCTCGGCGGAGTCTAGCTTTGCGCTGAATAGGTGCGTGCGCTGACGGATTGCTGTTTGGCGCGCGGCGCCTATCCAGGAAGCGAAAGTATCGCGGAGCTTCTTTGCATTCTCCCGCGAGAGGTAGATCTCGTATCGGACGCCGTCCAATTCGAACACGACGATCTCATCAGCTGCGCTGGTTCGATCGTATTCGTCCACGAATGCGACCTCGGCCGACAATTTCGTGCCCCCCTTGCAGCGATTTCACAGCGCAGCCATAACAGGAAGAGCGGACCTGCACGCCAGCGCTACACCCCTCGTTGTTAATCGAAGCGCTGGCTGCCTTTGCAATTCCCTATGGCGGGTGCGATTGCAGTCAATTGGCAAAATACCCCCGTGCCGCCCACCGAGGAGGAGTTTGTCGCAAATAATTAACGCGTGCGTCGACCGCAGCGAAGATCTGCGCAGCTGCGCCGCCCGACGACGGCTGATCAATGCTCACACCGCCGCTTGCCAGCAAACGCAGGACCGCCAGCAGTTGGTTGAAATCGCAAATTGACCCGGGCCGAAACGCCAGCTTGCAAGGGGGTTATCACCAAGACCGGTGACCTGTACGGACAAGTGGCAACCTGCTCTCTACTAGGCGCTGTAGTAGCGAAGCGGTAAGGTTCGGCACGTGAGCACTCCGCATGTCCGTGCGCGCTGGTTGCGCGGCGGCCTGGTCGGCGGGTGCTCGGCCTTGCTCACCGTTGCTGCCCACACCGCCGTCGACGACGCGATTCCGCACGGCGCTGTGCTGATGGTCGTCCTGTTGCTGTGTGCCACCGCGGGTGTCGCGGTGGGCACCGCGGCACCGGGTGACTCCCACGGCCGTCTTCTCAGTGTCATCGCCGCATTGGGCGGCACGCAGCTCCTGGGTCACGGGGCGCTGGCGTTGTTCGGTGGCCACGGCCATGGTGTCAGCGGGTTCGGCATGTCCGTGTCCATGGCAGCCGCCCATGCGGTCGCGGCGGTCGTGCTCGGTGCGGCCATCGCAGCGGTGGAATACCTCTACGTCGTATGCGAGTCAGTGCTGTGCTGGCTGCGGCTGTTCACACTCGACGCGGTCCGCGCGACCTCACGTCCCCGGCACTGGACCGCCAACAGCGTTGTCGCGCAGGCAGTCCTACTGCATTCAGGTTTGGGCATGCGTGCCCCGCCTGCGCCGATTGTCTAGCTTCACGCCTTTCGTTCCTGTCGCCATCGCGCTGATGGCCGTTCAGCACGCCGCGTAAGCGGCGAAATTCTGCGCTGCACCGTCCGTGGTGTCGGGGCGCGCACCCTACTTTCGAAAGCCCTTCCCGTTTATGACAACAACCCCCGAGACATCCCGCGGGCTGCGAGCCCTGCTCATGCGCCTGCACTTCTATGCGGGCGTATTCGTCGGTCCGTTTCTTTTGATCGCCGCCGTCACCGGCCTGCTCTACGCGGTCATCCCGCAGATCGACAACGCGGTGTACCGCCACGAGCTGACCGTTGACCGTGTCGGCGAGCAGCGTCTCGCGTTGGCCGACCAGATCGCTGCCGTGCGCACATCCCATCCCGCCGGAACCGTCGAGAGCATTCGGCCGCCCACCGACGCCGACGAGACCACCCAGGTCAGGCTGCTGGTCGATGACGTGCCTGCCGACTATGCCCGCACCGTGTTCGTCGACCCCTACACCGGGGACGTGCGCGGCGCGCTGACCACCTACGGGCAGTGGATGCCGCTGCGGGCGTGGTTCGACGAGCTGCACCGCACACTGCACCTTGACGCGACCGGACGAAATTACAGCGAGCTCGCCGCGAGCTGGCTGTGGGTGATTTCGCTTGCCGGGCTGATGCTTTGGTATCTGCACCGCCGGGACAGCCGCAAGCTGCGCCGGCTGGCGCTGCCCGACCGCACCAAGAAGGGCCGTCGCCGAGCACTGTCCTGGCACGGTGCGGTTGGAGTGTGGATCCTCGTTGCGCTGCTGGGGCTCTCGGTCACCGGCATCACATGGTCGCGCTACGGCGGCAATTCCGTGGACCTGATCCAGCATAAGCTGAACACCACCGCGCCCGCCGTGGACACCACGCTGGGGCAGCACAACGTTGCGGGTACACACCATCACGCAGGCCACCCCGGTGGTAGCGACCCGTTGCTGTACGGGGTCGACACCGCGCTGCGCACCGCCGAGCACGCGGGGTTGGAAGGGCCGATGTGGTTGTATCCGCCGGCCGAAGCGGGGCGGAGCTGGCGCGTCGAGGAGAACAAGCGCGACTGGCCCACCCGACGTGACGCTATCGCGGTCGACCCGGACAGCGGTGCCGTCACCGACCGGGTCAACTTCGCGGACTGGCCGTTCTTGGCCAAGCTCACCCGCTGGGCCATCGACACGCACATGGGCATCCTGTTCGGGTGGCCCAACCAGATCCTGCTGGCGCTCACCGCGATCGGGCTCATCACCATCATCGCCCGCGGCTACCAGATGTGGTGGCAACGCCGTCCGACCCGCGGGTCGTCGTGGGCAGTCGGGCGTCCGCCGCTGCGCGGAGTCCTCAGTACCCTGCCGCCGACGGCAATAGTCGCGGTGATCGTCGTGGCTGGTGTAGTCGGCTGGTTGCTGCCGCTGTTCGGCTTGAGCCTGGTGGCTTTCGTGGTCGTCGATCAAATCATCGGCGTGGTCAAACAGCGGCGAACCGCCGCGGACAACAACAAAGAAGGCAAGGAGAAGGAGTACTCGGATGCGTAGCGCACGTATCGCGGCGCTGGGCGCCGTCGCATTGTTGGTCTCGAGTTGCACCTCGCAGCCACACGACGAGCCGCCGATGGCGGAGGCGGTCACCATCACCGACCAATGGGCGAGCGCGGCCGACGCGGGGATGGCGGCGGTCTTCGGCACGTTCACCAACACCGGCCATCACGATGCGCACATCGTCTCCGGCGATTCACCCGCGGCCGACCGGGTCGAGCTGCACGAGGTGACGGCCGACGCCACCGGTGCGAAAACGATGCGCGAGAAGGACGGCGGGTTCGTCGTTCCCGCGGGCGGCACCCGCGACCTGGTGCCCGGCGGCGATCACCTGATGCTGATGGATCTGCGCGAGCCGTTGCATCCGGGCGCCGACGTCGAGGTGACCGTGGTGTTCGAGGACGGTTCGACGTTGCCCGTCACCGCACAAATCCGCGATTTCGCAGGCGCTGACGAGGACTACGACGCGCCCGCGCACGACCATGGTTGAGCAGGCCCCGCGCGGTCGTTTCACGGTCAACCGGCGGCGCCTTCTGACCGGAAGTGCCGCCGCGTTGGCCGCCAGCGCCGCGCTGACCCAGTGTGCAAGAGGCCAACCAGCCACGGACCAACATGGGTTCGGGACCGAGGTCGAACCGTTCCACGGCATACACCAAGGCGGAATCGCCACACCGCCGCAGGCACATGCGCTGTTCATCGCGCTCGATCTGAAACCCCAGGCCCGGCGCACGCCGCGTGACACCTTGGCGGCGGTACTGCGACTGTGGACCGCCGACGCCGCCAGGCTTACTCACGGCCAGCCGGCGCTCGCCGATACCGAGCCCGAACTCGCCCACCGGCCGGCACGCCTCACCGTCACCGTCGGGGTGGGTCCTGCGCTGTTCGACCGCGTCGGGCTGGCCCATCTACAACCTCCAACGGCCACCGAGCTACCGGTGTTCCGCACCGATCAGCTCGAATCCCGTTGCAGTGGAGGCGATCTGCTGCTGCAGATCTGCGCCGACGACCCCGTCGCCGTTGCGCACGCCAGCCGCGTCCTGCTGAAGAACGTGCGCACCATGACGACCCAGCGTTGGCGCCAGAGCGGTTTCCGCGACGCTCGCGGCTCGGATGCGTCGGGCGCGACGATGCGCAATCTGATGGGACAGATCGACGGCACGGTGAACCTGGCCGATCCGGCGGCATTCGACCGCCAGGTGTGGGACTCCGGCGATGCGCAGCCGTGGTTTGCCGGCGGCACGATTCTCGTGCTGCGACGGATCCGCGCCGAGATGGACACCTGGGATCAGATCGACCGGGAGAGCAAAGAACTCGCGGTCGGTCGGCGGCTCGACAGCGGCGCGCCGCTGACCGGGCGCCAGGAGTTCGACGAACCCGACTTCGCCGCGAGCGTCAACGGGATTCCGGTGATACCACCCAACTCGCACATCGCGTTGGCCAGGCACCGCACCGAGGACGAGCAGTTCCTGCGTCGGCCCTACAACTATGACGACCCGCCGCCGGACGGCCAGACCAGCGACAGCGGCCTGATCTTCGCCACCTACCAACGTGACCCCGCCAAGCAGTTCGTGCCCGTGCAGCAGCGGCTGGCCGACGCCGACGCGCTCAACGAGTGGATCACCACGATCGGGTCCGCGGTGTTCGCGATCCTGCCGGGCGTCGACGATGGTGAGTATCTCGGCCAGCGGCTGCTGGCGGCGTAACAGCGGCTGCGGTAAACCTCAGTACGACTGCCAGTTGGCGTAGCGCTGCCGGCGGAAGTGGCGGCCCTTGCCGCGGTTGCGGCTCTTGTATGTCGGTAGCTGAGTATCGCAGTTCGGGCAGCCCAGCGGCAGGTTCTCGCGTCGATTATTGGTCGGGCTGCCGTCGACGTGGGCCAACACCAGCGCGAGCGGCATACCCAGCCAGGTGCCGGCGCCGCCGCAAGTCGCGCAGCAACCCTGAGCGTTCACGCTCGGATGTGATAAGTTTGGTGGCTGTCGAATCCAGTGCTTCGTACTAGCGTGGCGCCGGAACGATGGCTGACATGCATTGCTGCAGTAGACCTTCTGGCTGCGTTTCGAGAACGGCGAACCGCAACCGCGACACTGTCTCATGCTGCAAAGCTGCGGCCGGGTACAACGCAAACGTCGTGACCCGTATGGAGCCTCCTGTCGGAATCGAACCGACGGCCTACACATTACAAGTGTGTCGCTCTGCCAACTGAGCTAAGGAGGCCTGCGAGGTCCGAGCTTATCGGGTCACTCCTCGGCCTCGATGATGCGCTGTGACGTCACGGTACGCGACGTCGTACGGGCCCGCGGCCGCCGGCCCGGGATCGGGATCCGGTCGGCGATGTTGCTCAGCGGATTGACCACCTGCGCCAGCGTGACGACGGCCTCGTGCAGCGCGTCGATCGTCGGCGCCAACGCCTCCAGCCCGGGCGCCAACCGGTTCAGGGTGTCGGCGACGTCGGCCAGCTTCAGCAGCGGCCCGTCGGGATCGGTCAACGTGTCGAGCAGCCCGTCCTCGGCGAGCAGCCGGTCGGCCACCCCGTCCTCGCGCAGCACCCGCTCGATCAGGCCGTCGTTGGCCAGCAGTTGATCCGCCAGCCCGCCCGGCGCGATGACCCGAGAAAATGCGCCGTCGTCGGCGGTCATCCGGTCGATCAAGCCGTCTTCGGAGGCGATCTGGTCCACCAGCCCACCGGGAGCCAGAGCTCGGGACATCGGACCGTTCTCCGCGGTCAGCCGGTCCAGCAAGCCGCCCTCCTCGGTCAGCTGATCGACCAGCCCGCCGGGCTGCAGCAGCCGGTCGATCGGGCCATCGGGCCGCAGCGCCCGCCCCAGCGGTGCGTCGTCGTCCATCAGCCGGGCCAGTCGGTTCGCGCGCTCTACCGCGTCATCGATACCCAACATGTGCGCCACCGAGGCGTTGCGCGTCGCCGTATTCGGTTCACCAAGTGACCGCTGCGCCATGCCGAGCGCGCCGCTGGCCATGGAAATGCCGGCGTCGGCCATCGCGAGCCCGACTCGTACCGGGGCTGTCGCCAGGTCCGTCACGGCTTTGCCGAGGTTCATCGCCCCAGTCTAGAGACTGCGAGTTGTGTGCGTTTTGTTGCGCTGAGCGCGCTCAAACGCACACAAATCGCCGATCAGGAGGATAATTCGGCCAGCGCTGCCTTGATCTTGGCCTGTGCCTCGTCGAGTGACTCCGCTGAGGGGTTGCGGTCGACGTGCGCGAACCCGAAATCGGTCAGGTTGTAGGCCGGAAATACGTGCACGTGCAGATGCGGTACTTCGAGCCCGGCGATGATCACACCGGCCCGGTCGGCACTGAAGGCCCTACACACCGCCTTGCCGATCAGCTGCGAAACCTCCATGACCCGGCCGAAAACCGCGGGTTCGATCTCCTGCCAATGGTCGATCTCCGCTCGCGGCACCACCAACGTGTGGCCCTGCGTCATCGGTTCGATCGTCAGAAACGCGACGATCTCGTCGTCTTCGTACACGAACCTGCCGGGCAGTTCCCCGTTGATGATCTTGCTGAAGACTGTTGCCATCCTTCGAGCATAGTGAGCGCAGCGATGTCAGCCTGGCCTCAGCCTGCGTGGACGGCTGCGTGGATCTCGGCAACCGTCCACGGCGGCGAGTCGTTGTGATCGCGGAACGCGAGGACCGTTGGCGTCGGCCGGTCGAAGCGGCCGACGAAACCGCCCGCGGCGATGAAGACCTGACCAGTCACGTCCTTCGCCAAGTCGCTGGCCAGGTAAGCGTAGGTCGGGGCGACGTACGCTGGCGGCGCCGCGTCGAGGGCGCCCTGCATGCTCACGTCGTCCAGCAACCCACGCCGATTCAACTCCGCGATGTGGGCCTCGTACTCCCGGCCGGTCGACAACCTGGTCTTGGCGCCGGGGCATATGACGTTCGCGCGGACGCCGTGCTCCTTCAGTTCGGCCGCGATCGCCATCGTCAACGCGTTGACGCCGCCCTTGCCCGCCGGATAGCCGGTCCCGCCGTAGTCGCCGAGGAAGGCGAACGAACTGGTGTTGACGATCGCGCCGCCGCCCTGGGCCACCATCTGCGGTGCCGCGGCGCGGCACGTCTCGAATACCGTGCCGAGATGCGCGTCGACCAGATCGCGAAACTGCGCGCTGCTGACCGTCAGTATTGACGAGCCGGGCGGCTCCGCGATGCCCGCACAGTTGACGAGGATGTCGATGCGGCCGAACTCGCCAATGCACTTATCGATCAACGCGTCGGCAAGCTCCGGTTCGACGGGAGAGCCTGCGAGGCCCACTGCATTCGGGATGCGTTGGGTCGCTTCGGATACCGCGTCGGCATCGCGTCCGTTGACCACCACGCCTGCACCCTGTTGGGCGAGCAGTTCAGCCACCGCGAGCCCAACGCCGCGCGAGCCGCCGACGACCACAGCGCCGCGGTCGGCCAACGGTGGGTTAATTGCTTTCGCCCGCCTGACCGAACTGCATCGCGTCCATGTTCCAGTAGCCGCGCAGGTTGGTCAGCAGACCGGCGTCGTTGACCTGGTAGGTGAATACGCCGCGCACCGTGCTGGTCATACCGTTCTCGAACTTGCTGCGCAGCACCAGGATATGGGCGATCTCGGTTGGTGAGCTCGACGGGAACGTTTCCTCACAGGTGATGCGGAGATCGTTGGTGGCGATGTTGGCGTCGAAGAACGCCGCGACCGCCTCCTTACCGCGCACGCCGTTGCCGTCGGGGTTGGTGATGGCCGGCCCGATCGGGTCCTCGATGACGACGTCGTCGGCCATCAGGGCCAGCCAGCCCTCTTTGTCGTGAGCATGAACGCAGCGCCACGAACCCTGCGATGCGGCCAAAGCCGGTGTCTGCGCGACGGTTTCGGTCATGCCGGTCACCTGTCGTCGTCGGTGTAGCGGATGATGCCGCGGATGTTGCGGCCCTCCAACATGTCCTGGTAGCCCTCGTTGATCTGCTCCAGCTTGTACTGGCGGGTGATCATGTCGTCGAGGTTGAGCTTGCCTGCCTTGTACATCGACAGCAGCTGCGGAATGTCGTAGTGCGGGTTGCCGCCGCCGAAGATGGTGCCCTGCAGGTTCTTCTGCATCAGCGTGAGCATCGCCAGGTTGAGTGTGACCTGGGTGTCCAGCAGGCTGCCGATGGCGGTGGCCACACACGTGCCGCCCTTGGCGGTGATGTTCATGTAGTTCTCGATGTCGGCGCCGTGCAACTCGCCGACCGTCACGATCACCTTGTGCGCCATCAGGCCCATGGTGACCTCGGCCATGCCCATCATCGCGGTCTCGAGATCCGGATACACGTGCGTCGCACCGAACTTCAGTGCGGCGTCGCGCTTCCACTCGACCGGCTCGATCACGAAGATGTGCCGGGCGCCCGCGGCGACCGCGCCCTGTAGCGCCGACATGCCCACCCCGCCGACACCGACGACCGCGACGTCCTGGCCGGGCCGGATGTCGGCAGTGCGGGTGGCCGAGCCGTACCCGGTGGTGACGCCGCAACCGACAAGGCACGCCACCTCGAAGGGGATCGACGGGTCGATCTTCACGACCGAGGACTTGTGCACGACCATGTACGGGGAGAAGGTGCCCAGCAGGGTCATCGGGAAGACGTTCTGGCCCTTGGCCGTGATCCGGAACGTGTTGTCGGACACCGCCGCGCCGTTGAGCAGGCCCGCACCGAGGTCGCACAGGTTGCGCATGCCGGCCTGACACGACGGACAGCTGCCACAGGACGGGATGAACGACAGCACCACGTGATCGCCGGGGGCGAGGTCGTCGACGCCCGGTCCGACCTCGGTGACGATGCCGGCACCCTCGTGGCCGCCGAGCACGGGGAAACCGCCCATCGGGATACCGCCGGTGACCAGGTGGTGGTCGGAGTGGCACATCCCGGACGCTTCCATCTGGATCTTGACTTCATCCTTGACGGGGTCGCCGATCTCGATCTCCTCGATCGACCACGGCTGGTTGAACTCCCAGATGAGCGCGCCTTTTGTCTTCATTCCTACGTGCCTTCCATTTCAGCGTGTGACCACAGACTAGAGCTAATAGTTAGATGCGTCACAGGCACCCCCAATCAACTGCTTGGCCGGGTTCACCAGAGCGGCACGGGCGCCTGTCCCACCGGGTAGTAGCCCGGCAGCTTCTCTCCGGCCAGCGAGCGCTCGATGCGCTTCTGCATCCCTGCAGACAGGTCGCCGGACTCGATCAGCTTGCCGAACATGGAGGACACGTGGCCGAAGTCGAAGAAGTCGCGCTGCCATTCGATCTTGAGCGCCCCGTCCTGTCGTTGGGCGGCGAGCCGGAACCAGCTGCCGCCGATGCCGTAGATCTCGCCCTGGGTGCCGTCGGACTTGTTCACAATCTGCTTCCAGAAGCCGACGATCTCACCGAGCTTGTCGTCGATCAGCACCCGCTGGTACTCGTAGACCCAGTTCTCCAGGCCTTCCATCTCCAGGCCCAGCGCGACGTCACGGATTTCGTCGCGGCCGACGCACATCACGTCCTCCTTGGGGCCGATGTTCCAGCCGTAGGTCGCGTCCTCGGTGAAAAACTCTGCCAACGGCTTCCAGTCACCGTCCCGTTCAGCCTGACGGTTGGCTTCCAGCCACTTCTCGACCCAATCTTCCATTTGCTCACGCGGCAATGACGGCATTGTCAGTCTCCTATTTCTCTGATGGACAAAGCTTGGGTGGGACACAGCAGGACGGCCTCCTCGACCTGCGCGCGGGCGTCGTCGGGCGGCTCGGAGTCGAGGATCTCGACCTTGCCGCGTTTGGGCACCGCGAACACGTCGGGTGCCTCCAGTTCGCACATGGCGTGGCCCTGGCACAGGTCCAGATCCACTTCGACTCGGTAACCCATCGGCTCCTCCTACGACCGACGCTTGCGGTAGCGGGCCTTGGCAGGGCGCTGCAACTGCACGACCATCTTGGAGTGGTCGTTGCGGTATGTGTCGGCGGGCTGGGCCATCTCGAACTCGTACTCGCGCAGCAGAACCGAGAAGATTGCCTTGATCTGCATCTGGGCGAATGCCGCGCCGACGCAGCGGTGTCTGCCCGCGCCGAACGGAATCCACGTCCAGCGGTTGACGATGTCGGCCTGCTCGGGCTTGTTGTAACGCTCCGGCTTGAACGCGTCCGGTTCGGGGAAGTCCTCGGGGATCCGGTTGCTGATGGCAGGTGACGCGGCGACAAAGTCACCTTTGTGGATCGGAAAGCCGGCCACTT
Organism: Mycolicibacterium sp. XJ2546; assembly: GCF_053483195.1. NCBI lineage: Bacteria > Bacillati > Actinomycetota > Actinomycetes > Mycobacteriales > Mycobacteriaceae > Mycobacterium > Mycolicibacterium sp. XJ2546. The sequence continues at coordinate 129,040 of NZ_JBEFRW010000001.1, forward strand.
CGAACTCGCCCTGGGCCACCCGCATCAGGATGATCAGCGGCGGGTGTAGCCGCAGTGTCTCCTTGACAACGTTGTCCAGCAGCGGGATCTGGCGCAGCGCGTGGAAACTCACCTCTTGCCCGTCGGCGTAGAGCTCGTCGAGCTCCTGGGTGACTTCCCGGTAGACCTCGGGATGGCGGATCATCTCGATCAGCGTCCAGGCCGACGTGCCCGAGCTGGTGTGGTGCCCGGCGAACATCAGCGAGATGAACATCCCGGTGACCTCGTCTGCGGAGAACCGGGGATTGCCGTCTTCATCCTTGATCGACACCAGCACGTCGAGCATGTCGCGGTCGGCCTTGTCCTTGGGCGGGTTGGCCAGCCGCTGGTCCATGATCTCCTGCACCAGCCCAACCAGTTTCACCCGTGCCGCATCGCGGCGCTGGAAGCTCTCGATCGGCAGGTAGGGGTCGACGTAGCACAGCGGGTCGGTGCCGCGCTCGAGGTCGTGGTAGTACTCGGCGAACCGGTGGTCGAGTTGGTTGCGGAACTTCAACCCGATCAGGCATGCGGTGGAGGTGTAGATGGTCAGCTCGGCGAAGAAGTCCAGCAGCTCGATCTCGCCTTCATCGCCCCAGTCGGCGATCATCTTGCGCACTTCGCCTTCGATGGTGACCGCGTGGCCTTTCATGTGTTCGCCACGTAGCGCCGAGTTGTGCAGCATCTCCTTGCGCCGCTCGGGGCTGGCGTCGAACACCACGCCTTTGCCGAAGATCGGTGTCATGAACGGGTACGCCTCGGCCTGATCGAGATCCTCGTCGGCAGAACGGAAAAAGAACTCGTTGGCCTCCGCCCCGGACAGCAGGATGACGTGCTTGTCGACGAGCTGGAACCAGCCCACATCCCCACATTCCTGCCGCGTTCTCCTCATCAACCCGATCGGGTCGGTGCGGAACTCCTCAAGGTGTCCGTGTTCTTCCTCGCCGCCGGAAACCCGGGGCACGATCGCGGTCGTCGCGGCACTTGATTCAGCCATGTCCTGGCATCCCCTCTTCGCCCAGTGCGAGCTTCTGACGGTCGGTGTTGTCGGCCAACGGGGCTTCGGGCTGAAGCTCCATGTTCGCGATGAACCCGCCGCGCGGTGTCTCGGCCACGAACGTGATGGCGCGGGCCAGATCCGACGCCCGCAGGAAGTAATCGTGCCGGGCCTGTCCCCACTTCGCCCAGTCCTCAAGGGCTGGACCGATTTTCTCGGCAGGCAGGCTCCATCCCATGCTTGTCTTGGTTGGCCCGGGATGCACCAGCGACGCGCGTACGCCGGTGCCCTCCAGTTCCATCTGCAGGTTGTTGACCATGGCCACCAGGCCTGCCTTAGCGGCGCCGTAGGCGCCCATATGTGGGCGCTGGCGCAGCGCGACATCGGAGCCGACGAAGATCACATCGCCTCGCTGGCGTTCGATCATCCCCGGCAGCACCGCGGTGGCCAATCGGTTGGCGCCGACCAGATGGATCTGCAGCTGCGATTCGAACTCGTCGGTGCTGATCTCATAGAGCTTGCCGAAGTAGGTGTCACCCGCGCCGGCGACCAGCACCTCGATCTCCCCGAGTGCCTCAACCGACTGGGCGACAAACGATTTGACCGAGTCGGGATCAGTGACGTCGAGGTAAAACCCGACGGCCTCGCCGCCGTCGGACCGAATCTTGCCGACCAGCTCGTCGAGCTTCTCGACGCGCCGTGCCCCGACGGCGACGGGAAATCCGCGCGCCGCCAGATGCAGTGCGGTGGCTTCGCCGATTCCCGACGACGCGCCCGCCACGATGGCGGGTCGACGGTCCGGAAGTGGATCAAAGCGTGGCATCAGGCAACCTCAACAGTGATGGGTAGGTGGGCGAATCCGCGGACGTTGCTCGAGTGGACGCGGACGGCGTTGGCTTCGTCGACCTCGTATCCCCGGATTCGTTTGAACAGTTCGGTCAACGCGACCCGCGCCTCCATCCGGGCCAGATGCGCACCGAGGCAAAAGTGCGCACCGCTGCCGAAACTGAGGAGCTTCGCCCCGATGTCGCGGCCGATCACGTACTCGTCGGGTTCGTCGAACACCCGCTCGTCGCGATGCCCCGAACCCGGCAACAGCAACACGACGTCGCCGTCGGGAATCTTGGTGCCGTACAGGGTGAGGTCGCCGACCACCGTCCGCGCCAGGATCTGGCTGGAAGTGTCGTAGCGCAACGTCTCCTCCACCCACAGCGGTACGCGGTCCAGGTCGGCATACACCGGAACGAGCTGGTCGGGGTTTCTGTGGCCCCAATACGCCGCGTTGGCAAGCAGTTTCGTGGTGGTCTCGTTGCCGGCGATGACCATCAGGAACATGAACCCGAGCACTTCGTCGTCGGTGAGCCGGTCACCGTCGATCTCGGCCTCCAGAAGCGCGGTGGTCAGGTCGTCGGTGGGTTTCTTGCGGCGCCCGGCCACCATCTCCTGGTAGTAGACGATGAGGTTGATCGAGGCCTCGACGGCGGCCGGCGGCACGTCGGTGACGCCTTCATCGCGGTGCATGACGCCGTCGGCCCACGCGCGCACCTGATCTCGGTCGGGTTCCGGCACGCCCATCAACTCGGAGATGACGTCCATCGGCAGCTTGCCCGCGAATTCGTTGACGTAGTCAACCGTTCCGGCATCGGCCTTCTCCAGCATGACGTCGAGATGCCGCACCGCGATCTCGGTGACCCGAGGTTCCAGTTCGCGGATTCGACGCGGGGTGAAGCCTTTGGAGACCAGGGTGCGCAGCCGCAGGTGTGCGGGGTCGTCCATGGCCAGAAACGACATCGTCTTCGACGCATGTGGGCCGCGCGACGCCGGATCCAGTGACACGCCGTACTTGTTCGACAGCGTCGTGCTGTTGCGGAAACCCTGCAGCACATCGCTGTGCCGCGACAGCGCCCAGAACCCCAACTCGTCGTTGCGGTACAGCGGCGCCTCGTCACGCAGCCGCTTGTAGTAGGGGTACGGGTCTTCGTGGAAGTCGTAGTTGTACGGGTCCAGCACCAGGTCGCTGGTCGGGACGGTCACTGTTCTGCTCCGAGCTTCATCTATGGATCCTCTCCGAGGATCAGGCCGACCACGTAGCTGAGGCGGTCGGCGATCTGGCGATAGGTGAAGGCGCCGCTGCCCGCGTTGACCAGCGCGCCGAAGAACGTCATCTCCAACGCCGACAACATGCGCGGATCCGCGTCGGGGCCCATGGCTGCGCGGATGCGGCGGTGGATCTCCGCGCCGATGCGATCACGCACGCTGCGCACCGCGGCGTCATTTCCGCTCAACAGCGCCGTCGTGCATGCGGCCGCGAACTCGGGTTCGTCGGCGATCATCAGCGCCATGCTGCGCAGCGTCTTCTCGACCCGGACCAGCCGGCTCTCGTTGACGTCGGTGAAGTACGGCACCTGACGCATCAGATCCAGGTAGACCTCCGCGATCAGGTGGTTCTTGGAGGAGAAGTAGGTGTAGGCCGTTGCGGGTGCGACCTTGGCGCGCGCCGCGACCGCGCGGACGGTCAGATCGGCGTACGAGGATTCGCGCAGCATCTCCATCCCGGCGGCGAGCACCTTGCGGAAGGTCTCCTCCTGGCGCCGGTTGCGCGGGGTTTCACCGGACGCCTCGGTGGGCGGGCTGGTGATCGCAACCGCCGGATCGCTGGACACGTGTCCAAGGTATCCGATGAACACATTCATCGGCAAGCGTGCAGGTAGGAGAAGTCGCCCTTGCCAGGCGCGACGATCTGCGACTATGGTTCGACTGATACATTTCGGACAGTTGTCCAGTAGCGTTCGATCGGAGGCCGATGGCACTGCTAGCCAATCGCGAGAGTCGACTGTTCATCGACGGCAAGCTTGTCGCGGGAAGTGTGGGGACGTTCCCGACGATCAACCCGACCACCGAGGAGGTGCTCGGCGTCGCGGCCGACGCGAACGCTGACGACATGGGTCGCGCGATCGAGGCGGCGCGTCGCGCCTTCGACGACACCGACTGGTCGACGAACTCCGGGCTGCGGGTGCGCTGCGTGCGCCAGTTGCAGGAGGCGATGACCAGGCACGTCGAAGAACTGCGCGAGATCACCATTGCCGAGGTCGGCGCGCCGCGCATGCTGACCTCCGCCGCGCAGCTCGAAGGACCCGTCGCCGACCTGAGCTTCTGCGCCGACACCGCCGAAAACTACCAGTGGACAACCGATCTCGGTGTCGCCTCGCCGATGGGCATCAAGACACACCGGACGATCGCCCGCGAGCCAGTCGGGGTAGTGGGTGCTATTACGCCGTGGAACTTCCCGCATCAGATCAACCTCGCCAAGCTCGGGCCCGCCTTGGCGGCCGGTAACACCGTGGTACTCAAACCCGCCCCGGACACCCCGTGGTGCGCAGCCGTGCTCGGGGAGCTGATCGCCGAGCACACCGACATCCCGGCGGGCGTGGTGAACATCGTCACCGCCAGCGACCACAGCGTCGGCGCGCTGCTCTCCAAAGACCCACGGGTGGACATGGTTTCGTTCACCGGGTCGACGGCGACCGGCCGCAACGTGATGGCCGACGGCTCGGCCACCGTCAAGAAGGTGTTCCTCGAACTCGGTGGCAAGTCGGCGTTCGTGGTGCTCGACGACGCCGATCTGGCGGGTGCCTGCTCGATGTCGGCGTTCACCGCGTCGATGCACGCCGGCCAGGGCTGCGCAATCACCACCCGACTGCTGGTGCCGAGGGCCCGCTACGACGAGGCCGTCGACGCCGCCGCGGCGACCATGGCCGGATTGGTCCCGGGTGATCCCGACGACGCCGGAACCATTTGCGGCCCGCTGATTTCGGCGCGCCAGCGCGACCGCGTGCAGGGCTATCTCGATTCGGCCGTCGAGGAGGGCGGCCGCTTCGCCGCCGGCGGTGGTCGACCCGCCGGCCGCGACAGGGGATTCTTCATCGAGCCCACCGTGATCGCCGGGTTGGACAACAACGCCAAGGTGGCGCGCGAGGAGATCTTCGGCCCGGTGCTCACCGTGATCGCCCACGACGGCGACGACGACGCCGTCCGCATCGCCAACGACTCGCCCTACGGTCTGTCCGGCACCGTGTTCTCCCCGGACGTCGAGCGCGCCAACCGCGTTGCAGCACGGATGCGCGTCGGTACGGTCAACGTCAACGGCGGCGTCTGGTATTCGGCCGATATGCCGTTCGGCGGATACAAGCAATCCGGGATCGGCCGGGAAATGGGGCTGGCCGGCTTCGAGGAGTACCTGGAAATCAAGGCGATCGCGACAGCGGTCTGACTTTTCACCCGCCGAACGTGGATTACCCGCACGCGAAAGAGCGCGAGAACGTGCATCAAGCCCACACTCGGCAGTGAGGAAGGAACACGATGGGGCAGTTCGACGACAAGGTGGCGATCGTCACCGGATCCGGTGGCGGGATCGGCCAGGCCTACGCCGAGGCGCTGGCCCGTGATGGTGCGGCGGTGGTGGTGGCCGACATCAACGCCGAGGCGGCCGAAGCGGTGGCCAAGCAGATCAGCGCCGACGGCGGCACGGCGATCAGCGTGCCCGTCGACGTGTCGGACATCGACTCGGCGAAAGCCATGGCCGACCGTACGCTCGCGGAATTCGGCGGCATCGACTACCTGGTCAACAACGCGGCGATCTTCGGTGGGATGAAGCTGGACCTGCTGCTCACCGTGGACTGGGAGTACTACAAGAAGTTCATGAGCGTGAACCTCGACGGCGCGCTGGTGTGTACCCGCGCGGTGTACAAGAAGATGGCCAAACGCGGTGGGGGAGCGATCGTCAACCAGTCCTCGACCGCGGCATGGATGTACGCGAACTTCTACGGGCTGGCCAAGGTCGGGGTCAACGGGCTCACCCAACAACTGTCCCGCGAACTGGGCGGTATGAACATCCGCATCAACGCGATCGCCCCGGGCCCCATCGACACCGAGGCGAACCGCACCACCACGCCGCAGGAGATGGTCGCCGACATCGTGAAGGGAATCCCGTTGTCGCGCATGGGACAACCCGACGACCTCATCGGCATGTGCCTGTTCCTACTCTCCGATCAGGCCAAGTGGATCACCGGCCAAATCTTCAACGTCGACGGCGGACAGATCATCCGGTCATGAGCGAGCAGGTGAAGCTGGGCTACATCGGGCTGGGAAACATGGGCGCGCCGATGGCCAAGCGGATGGTCAAATGGCCCGGCGGCGTGACGGTGTACGACGTGCGTACCGAGGCGATGACGCCGCTGGCCGAAGTCGGTGCGACGCTTGCCGACAGCGTCGCCGACGTGGCCGGTGCAGACATCATCAGCGTGACGGTGCTCAACGATGAGCAGGTGCGCACCGTCGTCGGCGAGTTGGCGGCACACGCGAAGCCGGGCACCGTCATCGCGATCCACTCGACGATCAGCCCGCAGACCGCCGAGCAGCTCGCAGCGGAGCTGCAGCCCAAAGGTATTCATATCGCCGACGCGCCGGTCAGCGGCGGCGCGGGCGCTGCGGAGAAGGGTCAGCTGGCGACCATGGTGGGCGCCAGCGACGAGGCGTTCGCGTTGGTGAGCGAACCGTTCAAGCAGTGGGCATCGCTGGTGATCCACGCCGGCGCACCCGGTGCGGGCACCCGGATGAAGATCGCCCGCAATATGCTGACCTTCGTCGGCTATGCCGCGGTGTGCGAGGCACAGCAGCTGGCCGAAGCCGCCGGGGTGAACCTGCAGGATTTGGGCAACGTGGTGCGCCACACCGACAAGCTGACCGGTGGGCCGGGCGCGATCATGTTCCGCGACGACACGAAACCGCTTGAAGCCCACCATTTCCTCTACGAACCGTTCCTGCACACCCGCGGGCTGGGGGAGAAGGACCTGACCCTTGCCGTCGCCCTCGGCGAGGACACCGGTGTCGACCTCCCGCTGGCACAGCTCGCGTTGAAGAACCTCGCTGCAGGGTTGGGCGTACCGCACACAAAGGAGTAGCACCGTGGACGAACAGCGCCGCAAAGGCCTCGAGAAGATGAACGAGGTCTACGGCTGGGAGATGCCCAACATCGAAGGCGACCCGTACTTCGATCTCACCGTCGACCATCTCTTCGGCACCATCTGGACGCGTCCCGGCCTGTCGATGCGCGACAAGCGGATCATGACACTGACCGCCGTAACCGCCGTCGGGAGCGCCGAACTCGCCGAGATCCAGGCCAACGCGGCGCTGGCCAACGATGAGATGACCGAGGACGAACTCAAGGAGATGGCGGTCTTCTTGACCCACTACCTCGGGTTCCCGCTGGGCTCGAAGTTGGACGGGGCGGTCAGCAAGGTCATCAAGAACCGCAAGAAGGGCAAAGGCGAGGACAAAAAAGCCAACGTGAACGCGGCAGTGAAGATGCACTCCGGGAAGACGCTCGATGACCAGTAGGTATGCCGGGCTGTCCCGGGAGCAGCTGGCCACCTTGCTCCCGGAGCTGCTGTTGATCGGCCAGATGATCGACCGGTCCGGAATGGCCTGGTGCATCAGTAATTTCGGCCGAGAAGAAATGCTGCAGATCGCGATCGAGGAATGGATGGGCGCCAGCCCCATCTACACCAAGCGGATGCAGGAGGCGCTGCGCTACCAGGGTGACGACGTCATCACGATCTTCAAGGGCCTGCAGCTCGACATCGGTGCGCCGCCGCAGTTCATGGATTTCCGCTACACCGTGCACGACCGCTGGCACGGCGAGTTCCAGCTCGACCACTGCGGTGCGCTGCTCGACGTCGAACCGATGGGCGAGGACTATGTGCGCGGCATGTGCCACGACATCGAAGACCCCACATTCGACGCCACCGCGGTCGCGACCAACCGTAAGGCCCAGATCCGTCCGATCCACCGCCCGCCGCGCGAACCCGCCGACCGGCAACCGCATTGTGCGTGGAGCGTGATCATCGACGAGTCCTACCCGCCGGTCGACGATCACCCCGTGCTCGACGTGGTGCGCCGAACGTGTGCGGCCCGAACCGACCTCGATCCGATCGATCCCGACGACGACGGTCAGTCGGACTACTCGGGTCCGTTGGTGACGGATCTGGACTTCTCCGCGTTCTCCCACTCGGCGCTGGTGCGCATGGCCGACGAAATCTGCCTGCAGATGCACCTGCTGAACCTGTCGTTCGTCATCGCCGTCGGCAAGCGCGCCGGTACCGACCAAGCGCTGGCCACCGAGATCTGCACCAAGCAGCTCATCGGCGTCGCCGGGCTGGGCGCCGAGCGTATCCACCAGGCACTGGAACTGCCCGGCGGCATCGAGGGGTCCGTTCGGGTGCTGCAGTTGCACCCGCTGCTGAACCCCGCCGCCTACGTCGACGCCGAGTTCGGGCCCGACGTCGTAGGGGTGCGGCGCTCGCCCGCCCACGAGGACGGCGCCTGGGTGTCGCTGGTGACGCCGGACGAAAAGCGCCCGTTACAGGCCATCGTCGCCGCCGTGGACCGCCACCTCGACGTGGAAATCGGTGGCGATCAGCAGAACTGGACGGCACGCATCGTCGAAACCGACACGGCCGCCAAGGAATTCTCCGAGGTTTCGGTCGCCAAGGTCAGCGGCGGCGCGACTTTTGCGTTCCAGCCGCGCAAGTCGCTGCCGCTCACCGTGCTCTAGGCGTCGCGGTTATCGTCGCCCAGCTCCCCGTACTGGCCGCCGAGCGAACGGATCCGTTCGGCGATCGCCGACAGGTCGCCGTGCGCGCGTTCGATGATCTCCGCGACCTCGCGGGCGCCCTTGCTGACCACCGGCCAGACCATCTGCTCGTTGGGTGCGGTGGCTGCGGCGTCGAGCACCCACTGTCTGACGGCGTCGAGCTCGCGGCGGCCAGCCGCGACGACGGCCGCGGAGCGGTCGACCTCGGCGGCCAGCCGCTGATCCAGCTCGGCGAGCGCGCCGAGAGTGCGCCCGTGGCGGATGTTTTCGTCCGCGTAGGTGTCGGAGGACGCACCGGTCCACTCGGAGGTCGGCACGGCCGATTCCACGTCGCCCTGCAGCATCCGCAGCCGTGCGCTTTCGTCGAACTCGGCGCCGGCCTGCGGACTTCCCTCGCCGAATGTGGCGCGGGCGTGCGACCACGTCGTCAGAAAGCCGTCCAGGGCGCCCATGGTGACAAGTCTATGGCCGGCCGGACCGTGCATCGCGCGGCAATTCAGCGCGTCGGGAGGGCAGCCCCGACCCAGCGGCGCAGGTAGTCACGCAGCTCGAGGCCCTGTCGCGGTGGGCGGCCCGGGTCGATGACGAACGACTGGATGATCCTCAGCAGGTGCTCGGCCAGCTCTTCGAGGTCGTCCTGGGCGAAGCCCAGCCCGGCCCAATCGACGTCGAAACGGTGTAGCAGCGCATCGGCGAACTGCAACGCGACGTCGGATGTCACCGTCTGGCTGAAGGCGTTGGCCTTACCCGGCATGAGCAGCAGGCCGATGTGCTTGTCCTTGGGGATCCACTCCAGCGCGGTGGCGATACCTTCGGCGACCGCTTCCCGCGGGTCGGAGAGCCCTTGCAGATGGTCGGCCAACCGGTCGAGAAAGTCGGTGGCCGCCCGCTGCGCCGAGGCCTGCAGCAGGGCGTCGGTGCTGGGGAAATACCGGTACACCGTCTGCCGGGTCACCCCGAGCGCGCGGGCCACGTCGGCGATGGAGAACTCCGCGCCGCGGGCGTCGATGGCCTTGCCTGCGGCATCGAGGATACGCTCGATGGCCTCGTCATCGGTCGCTGGCGTCGAACCGGACCAACCGTGGGTGCGCACGGCGAAATCCTACTCAGCCAGCCGAATCAACCTGAGTACGACACCTGCAGATCCTTGACCCCGTTGATCCACCCGGACCGAAGGCGTTGCGGTTCAGACAGTTTGGCGACGTCAGGAATCTGCTCGGCGATTTCGTTGAAGATCAGGTTGATCTCCATCCGGGCCAGGTTCGCCCCGATGCAGTAGTGCGCGCCGTTGCCGCCGAAGCCCAGGTGCGGGTTGGGGTCGCGGCTGATGTTGAACTGGAAGGGCGCCTCGAACACGGCATCGTCGTAGTTGGCCGAGCTGTAGAACAGCCCCACGCGCTGCCCCTCGCGGATCGTGACGCCGCCGATTTCGGTGTCCGCCAACGCCGTTCGCTGGAAGCAGTGCACCGGCGTGGCCCAGCGCACGATCTCGTCGGCGGCGGTCTGCGGCCGCTCACGTTTGTAGAGCTCCCACTGGTCGGGGTTCTCGAAGAACGCGTTCATGCCGTGGGTCATCGCGTTGCGTGTCGTCTCGTTACCCGCAACCGCCAGCAGGATGACGAAGAACGCGAACTCGACGTCTTGGAGGCCTTCACCGGCTTCGCCATTCATGTCGGCCTCCACCAGCCGGGTGACGATGTCGTCGGCCGGGCAGCGGCGACGCTCCTCGGCCATGGCATAGGCGTAGCCCATCAGCTCGGCGTTGGCCGCCGCGTAATCGCTTGCGTAGTCCGGATCGTCGGTGTTCATGATCGAGTTGGTCCACTCGAACAGCTTCTGCCGATCGGCCTCGGGGACACCGATCAGATCAGCGATCGCCTGCAGCGGCAGCCTCATCGCGATGTCGTCGACGAAGTTGCCGCTTTCCTTATCCTTTGCCGCGGCAACGATTTCGCGCGCCGCGTTGGCGAGCTTCTCTTCCAGGCCGGCCACCGCCCGCGGGGTGAACAGCCGCGAGACGATCTTGCGCAGCCGGGTGTGCTCGGGTGCGTCGTGGTTGATCAGCAGCGCCTTGGTCAGCTCGAGCTGCTCGGCGTCGGTGCCCTCGGGCAACCGCATGACGACACCCTTGCGGTTGGTCGACCACCGATCGCCGTCGCGGGATATCGCCTTGATGTCCTCGTGGCGGCTGATCACCCAGTAGCCGCCGTCGTCGAAGATCGATTCCGCCTGCTCGTTCCACCACACCGGGGCGGTTTTGCGCAGCTCGGCGAACTCGGCGACGGGTATGCCCTTGAGCAGCAGGTCAGGGTCGGTGAAGTCCCATCCCGGCGAAAACGGGCAGGTGCTCTGCGTCATATTTCGACCATACACCCCGGTGTCAAGTGTATGGCCAAGTGAAGTTGTTTAGAGTTGGCGCTGTGCGTGTCCTGGTGATCGGCTCCGGAGCCCGTGAACATGCGTTGCTGCTCGCCCTGCGCCGCGACCCGGAGGTCGAGGCGATGGCCATCGCCCCCGGAAACGCCGGCACCGCGGCCATCGCCGAACAACACGACGTCGACATCACCTCCGGCGAGGCTGTCGCCACGTTGGCCAAGCAGTTCGGCGCCGATCTGGTGATCATCGGCCCGGAGGTGCCGTTGGTGCTCGGCGTCGCCGACGCCGTGCGCGAGGTGGGTATCGCCTGTTTCGGACCCAGCAAGGCGGCCGCGCGCATCGAGGGCTCCAAGTCGTTCGCGAAAGACGTGATGACCGCCGCCGGGGTGCGCACCTCGCGCAGCGAGATCGTCGACAACCCGGCGCGGTTGGACGCGGCGCTGGACCGCTTTGGGCCGCCGAGCGGCGAGTCGGCGTGGGTGGTCAAGGACGACGGGCTCGCCGCGGGCAAGGGCGTGGTGGTGACCACCGACCGCGACGTGGCCCGCGCGCACGCCGCCAGCCTGCTCGACGCCGGGCATCCGGTGCTGCTCGAGTCGTTCCTGGACGGCCCTGAGGTATCGCTGTTCTGCATCGTGGACGGGGAGACGGTGGTGCCGCTGCTGGCGGCGCAGGACTTCAAACGCGTCGGCAACAACGACACCGGCCCCAACACGGGCGGGATGGGTGCATACGCGCCGCTGCCGTGGTTGCCGGCAGAAGCCGTCGACCGCATCGTCGACGAGGTCGTCAAACCCGTTGCCGCCGAACTCCTTCGCCGGGGCAGCCCTTTCTCCGGGCTGCTCTATGCCGGACTGGCCATCACCTCGAACGGGCCGGCCGTCATCGAATTCAACTGCCGTTTCGGCGATCCCGAGACGCAGTCCGTACTAGCGCTGCTCGACAGCCCGGTCGGTCAGCTGTGCTACGCCGCGGCGACCGGCACGCTGGCCGAGGTGCCTCCACTGCGCTGGCGCGACGGCGCCGCGGTGACCGTGGTGCTGGCCGCTGAGAACTACCCGAGCCGCCCCCGGCTCGGTGACGTCATCGCGGGCTGTGAGGTCGACGGTGTGCTGCACGCAGGCACCGCCCGCCGCGCCGACGGTGCAATCGTGTCGTGCGGCGGTCGGGTGTTGTCGGTGGTGGGCACCGGGTCCGACCTGGCCGCGGCCCGTGCCGCCGCGTACGCGTTGATCGACTCGATCCGGTTGCCCGGCAGCCATTTTCGTCGTGATATTGGGTTGGCGGCGGTCGACGGCCGCATCACCCTTTGACGGCGAGTTGCGCCCACGCGCGAGCAGACAGAGAATGGTGTGAAACCCGGCCGCAACACCACCTTTTGTGTCTGCTCGCGCAGGAAGTCAGCCGGTCAGCAGCGGCGCGATCCAGGTCAGCTCAGCGGGCAGCTGCGAACTCCAGAACCCGCCGTCGTGTCCGCCGGGCGAGAAGCCGCCGGCGGGCGGGTTGGGTAGTTGGGCGATGAACTGTTTGGTCGCGGCATAGAAGGGATCGCCGGTGCCGCAGTCGATCCGGATCGGAATGCGGCCGAGCTCAGGTAGTCCCCACACGTTGTTGGCCGCGTAGTCGTGGGCGCCGTCGAACGCGCCGGGAGCCGTCGCGCCCGAGGAAGTCCACAGCGCCGGGCTCACCGCGCAGATGGCCGCCGTCCGGGTCGACCCCAGCCGCGCCCCGAGCAGAAGCGCACCGTAGCCGCCCATCGACCAGCCGAGGAACGCCACCCGCGAGGTGTCGAGGTCGTGCTCGCCCAGCATCGGGATGAGCTCGTCGAGCACCATGGCGCCGGAGTCCTCACCGGATGCGCGCTTGTGCCAGTAGCTCCCGCCACCGTCGACAGCGACGACCGCGAACGGCGGCAGGCCCGCCGCCACCGCCTGGGCCAGACCTTGTTCGACACCGCCGGCCATGACGGTGGCGGCGTCGCTGCCTTTACCGTGCAGCGCGATGACCGGACGCAGCGGGCCGGCGTGCCCCGGTGGCCGGGCGATCGCCCAATTGGTCGTCACACCGCCGCGCGCCGCCGAGACGAACGAGCCCTCGACGTAGGTCGGTGCCGCGGCCGCGGTAGGCGCCGTGCGAAAGACTGCCATCCCGGCGGCCACACCCGTCACACTGCCGCCCAGACGCAGCAGCGCGCGCCGGCTCAGTTCGGACATGGCGGCCATCATGCCATCGCCGAGAGTTTCTGAGTAAAGCCTGTTGATTGGCCGAAAGCGCAATGGGAGACCCGCCCGGCTGGCAGCATGCTAGAGGTGACGGCAGCAGTCACTCCTAAGGGAGAACGTCGGCGGTGCGCGCTGGTCAGCGCGGCTGCCGATCTGCTGTGCGAAGGCGGCTTCGACGCGGTCCGGCACCGCGCGGTGGCCCGTCGCGCCGGGCTGCCGTTGGCGTCGACGACGTACTACTTCTCCTCGCTGGACGACCTCATCGCCAAGGCCGTCGAACACGTCGGTGAACGCGAAACCGAACAACTGCGGGCGCGGGTGGCAATGCTGCCGCGGCGCCGTCGCGGCGCTGAGTCGACCGCCGCCATCCTGGTCGACCTGTTGGTCGACGACGCCGTCGGGCAGGGCGGCAGCGAACAGTTGATCTCGCGGTACGAGCGCTACATCGCATGTGCGCGCCAACCGATGCTGCGCGACATCCAGCGGCAGATCCTGCGCCAACGCACCGACGCCGTCATCGAGGTGATCGAGCGCTCCGGGCGGTCGGTGCGGTCCGAGTACCTGACGGCCTTGGTCAACGCCGTCGACGGTGCGGTGGTGGCCGCGCTCGTCGGCGACGGCGACGGTCCACGCGCATCGGCACGCGCCACGCTCATCGACGTCATCGATGTCCTGGCGCCGGTCGACGAGCGAATCGCGTAGCGGCGGGCCCAGGAAAGGCCCGGGACAGCTGATGGGCACTCCCGCCACCGCGAATCAGGAGCCGGAACTACGACGGGTGCTGGGCCCCGGCCTGTTGCTGCTCTTCATCGTTGGCGACATCCTCGGCACCGGCGTCTACGCGCTGACGGGTGACGTCGCGGCCGAAGTCGGTGGGGCGGCGTGGCTTCCGTTCTTGATCGCGTTTCTGATCGCGACCCTCACCGCATTCAGCTATCTGGAGCTGGTGACGAAGTATCCGCAAGCCGCCGGTGCTGCGCTCTACGTGCACAAGGCGTTTGGTATCCAGTTCGTGACATTCCTGGTCGCCTTTGTGGTGATGTGCTCAGGTATCACTTCGGCGTCCACCGCATCGCGCTTTTTCGCCGCCAACTTCGACACCGGTTTCGGGCTGGGTTGGAGCAAGTTCGGAATCGCCGTCCTCGCACTGCTGTTCATGGCGCTGCTGGCGATGGTCAACCTGCGCGGTGTCGGCGAGAGCGTGAAACTCAATGTCGTGCTGACGATCATCGAGGCGACCGGCCTGATGCTGGTGCTCTTCGTCGGGTTGTGGGCCTTCACCCGCGGGATCGACGTCGACTTCGGCCGGGTGGTCGCGTTCGAGACCGCGTCGGACAAGAACACGTTCATGGCCGTGACCGCCGCGACGTCGCTGGCGTTCTTCGCGATGGTCGGATTCGAGGACTCGGTGAACATGGCCGAGGAAACCAAGGATCCGGTGAACATTTTTCCCAAGGTGCTGCTTTCGGGTCTGGGTATCGCCGGGGTCGTCTACATCCTGGTGGCGATCGTCGCGGTGGCGCTGGTGCCGGTCGGCACGCTGGCCGCCAGCGACACTCCGCTGGTGGAGGTGGTCAAGACCGGCGCGCCAAACCTGCCGATCGAAGAGATCTTCCCGTTCATCTCGATGTTCGCAGTGTCCAACACCGCGTTGATCAACATGCTGATGGCCAGCCGGTTGATCTACGGCATGGCCCGCCAACACGTTTTGCCGCCGGTCCTGGGCACTGTCCATCCGCGCACCCGCACGCCATGGGTGGCGATCGTGTTCACCACGTTGATCGCGTTCGGGCTCATCCTCTACGTGTCGGTGTTCGCCAGCTCGAACGCCATCGCGGTGCTCGGCGGCACCACGTCGCTGTTGCTGCTCGCGGTGTTCGCGATGGTCAACGTCGCCGTGCTGGTGCTGCGGCGCGACGTGGTCGCGGGCGGCCGACATTTCCGCACGCCGACGGCGTTGCCGGTGATCGGGTTCATCGTGTCGCTGTATCTCGTGACCCCGCTGTCGGGTCGGCCCGCCCAGCAGTACGTCGTCGCGTTGGCGCTGGTCGCGATCGGGATCGTGCTGTTCTTCATCACGATGGTGATCAACCGTCGGCTCGGTGTCGACTCGGCGGAGCTCTTCGACGAGAAGCATCTGAGCGACGCGCCGGACTAGGTCTGGGCCCGCCCGGTGGCCCGTAAGCTGTGTGGCTGTGACGATCCCCAATGTGTTGGCGAACCGCTACGCCAGCGAGGAGATGGCGACCATCTGGTCGCCCGAGGCCAAGATCGTCGCGGAGCGCCGACTGTGGCTGGCGGTGCTGCGCGCGCAGGTAGAGCTGGGGGTCGACGTGCCCTCGGCTGCTCTCTCCGACTACGAGCGGGTGCTCGAACAGGTCGACCTGTCCTCGATCGCAGCACGCGAACGGGTGCTGCGCCACGACGTCAAGGCGCGCATCGAGGAGTTCAACGCGCTGGCCGGCCACGAGCACGTGCACAAGGGCATGACGAGCCGCGACCTCACCGAGAATGTCGAACAGCTGCAGATCCGCCGGTCGATGGAACTGGTGCACTCCCATGGCGTCGCCGTCGTGGCCCGGCTGGCCGAGCGGGCGATCAGCTACCGCGACCTGGTGATGGCCGGCCGCAGCCACAACGTCGCGGCGCAGGCCACCACGCTCGGCAAGCGGTTCGCCTCGGCCGCCGAAGAGATGCTGATCGCGCTGCAACGACTGCGTTCGCTGATCGACCGTTATCCGCTGCGCGGAATCAAGGGCCCGATGGGCACCGCACAAGACATGCTCGACCTATTCGGCGGAGACACCGCCCGGCTGGCCGACCTGGAACGCCGGGTTGCCGAATTCCTGGGGTTCACCGAGCTTTTCAGCAGCGTCGGGCAGGTGTATCCGCGGTCGCTGGACCACGACGTGGTCTCGGCGCTGGTTCAGGTGGGTGCCGGCCCGTCCTCGTTGGCGCACACCATCCGGTTGATGGCGGGCCACGAGCTGGTGACCGAAGGGTTCGCCCCGGGGCAGGTCGGTTCGTCGGCCATGCCGCACAAGATGAACACCCGCTCGTGTGAGCGGGTCAACGGGCTGCAGGTGGTGTTGCGTGGCTACGCGTCGATGGCTGCGGAACTCGCAGGCGCGCAATGGAATGAGGGCGACGTATTCTGCTCGGTGGTGCGACGGGTGGCGCTGCCCGACGCGTTCTTCGCGATCGACGGGCAGACCGAAACGTTCCTGACGGTGCTCGACGAGTTCGGCGCCTATCCGGCCGTGATCCAGCGTGAACTCGACCGGTACCTACCGTTCTTGGCCACCACCCGGATCCTGATCGCTGCGGTGCGCGCGGGTATGGGTCGCGAAGCCGCTCACGAGGTGATCAAGGAGCACGCGGTGGCCGTCGCGCTCGCCATGCGGGAGAAGGGTTTCGAACCCGACCTGCTCGACCGGCTCGCCGCCGATACGCGGCTGCCGCTGGACCGGCCCGCGCTCGACGCGGCCCTGGCCGACAAGCAAGCCTTCACCGGTGCGGCCGGTGACCAGGTGGACCGGGTCGTCGAGGCCGTCGACGAGTTGGTCAGCCGCTACCCCGAAGCGGCCAAGTACACCTCGGGTGCCATCCTGTGACCTCGGCAGCGGAGCTGGCCCGGGTCGACTTCACCGATCTGGACAACTTCGCCGACGGTTTTCCGCACGAGCTGTTCGCGCTGCATCGGCGTGAGGCGCCGGTGTACTGGCATGAACCGACCGAGCACACCCCCGACGGTGAGGGCTTCTGGTCGGTGGCCACCCACGCCGAAACCCTTGCCGTGCTGCGTGATCCGGCGACCTATTCGTCGGTGACCGGTGGGGAGCGACCGTACGGCGGCACGCTGCTGCAAGACCTGTCGGTCGCCGGGCAGGTGCTCAACATGATGGACGACCCGCGACACTCCGAGATCCGGCGGCTGGTCAGCTCCGGTTTGACCCCGCGGATGATCCGCCGAGTCGAGGACGACCTACGCGCCAGGGCCCGGCGGCTGCTGGACGCCGTGGTGCCAGGGGAGCCGTTCGACTTCCTTGTCGACATCGCCGCCGAACTGCCGATGCAGATGATCTGCATCTTGCTGGGAGTTCCTGAGTCCGAACGCCATTGGTTGTTCCACGCCATCGAGCCGCAGTTCGACTTCGGCGATGCCCGCAGAGCCGAACTGGGGCAGGTCGGGCCGGTGTCGGTGGAGGAAGCCGGGGCCAGGATGTATGCATACGGCCAGGAGTTGATCGCGGCCAAGCGCGCCGAGCCGACCGACGACATGTTGTCCGTCGTCGCCAACGCCACGCTCGAGGAGGGCTTGTCGGAGCTGGAGCTGTACCTGTTCTTCAGCCTGCTGTTCAGCGCCGGAGCCGAGACCACCCGCAACTCCGTGGCAGGTGGGTTGCTCGCACTGATCGAGCATCCCGACCAACTGGCGGCGCTGCGCACTGATCTGGACCAGCTGCCCACCGCCGTCGAGGAGATGGTGCGCTGGACGTCGCCGTCGCCGTCGAAGCGGCGTACCGCCACGCGCGAGGTCGAACTGGCGGGCTGCCACCTCCATGCCGGGGAGAAGGTGCAGGTCTGGGAAGGTTCGGCCAACCGCGACGCGACGGTGTTCGCCGAACCGGACACGTTCGAGATCACCCGTAAACCCAACCCGCACTTGGGTTTCGGGCACGGCGTGCACTACTGCCTCGGGGCGAACCTGGCTCGTTTGGAGCTTCGGGTGCTGTTCGGGGAGCTGCTGACCCGGTTCTCGTCGGCGCGGCTGGTAAAACCCGTGGAGTGGACACGCAGCAACCGGCACACCGGCATCCGGCATTTGGTGGTCGAGCTGCAGGTGTGAAGCCCGATGCGTTCGCCGCCGTCATGGCGACCGGCATCGTGTCGATCGCGGGGCTATCGCTGTTGGGGCACCATCTGCGCCAGCGCCTACCCTTGAAGCATGGACTCCGGTGACGCGAACCTGCGTGTGTCCGATGCCGACCGTGAACACACGCGCCAACTGCTCGAGCGCGCCGTCGGCCAGGGCCTGCTCACGCTCGACGAGTTCAGCGAGCGGCTCGACACGGTGCTGACCGCCCGCACCCGCGGTGACCTGCGTGCGGTGCTGGCCGACCTGCCGCAGTCGCCGTCGGCGTCGCCGGACGGCGGTGAGCTGGTGCGGGGCCGGATGTCGACGATCACCCGCCGCGGACAGTGGACGGTGCCCTCGCACCTGCGGCTGCACACCCGGATGTGCGACACCACGCTGGATTTCACCAGCGCCACGTTGCAGAGCCCGTCCGTCGTGCTGGACATCGACGACTATTTCAGCTCGACCGAGCTGATCCTGCCCGACGGCGCCACGGCCGATCTCAACGGCGTCGGCACCCTCGGCGGCAGCGCCACCTTGAAGGTGCCCTACGGTCCGCACTCGGCGCAGCTGCACCTCGTCGTGCGCGGGCGGGTGCGGTTCGGTTCGGTCACCGCGCGCTACTCCTACGGGCGGGTGTGGCGGCGCATGCTCGGCTAGCGGCACGCGCACTTGATCTCGGCGATGACGCGGTCGGGGTACTCGGCGAGGTCCAGCCATGTGAAGCGCAGCACCTGCCAACCGAGCAGGGCGAATGGCGGCCCTTGTTTCGTAGGTGTGCACGCCAGAGCTGCGGCAGTTCGACGCGTCGTTGCAATGCCGCATCCATCAGCATCGCACCGCCGCGACGGACGGCTGCTTCGACGACCGTCAGCGGCAGCGCGGTAATCTGCAAGCCTTTTCGTTCGACGATGTCCTTCGGCGCCAAGTCGCGTCGTCGAGTGCGGACTCCCGGCCGCCGCCGATGATTGCTGACTCTCGGTACCGTCACTTCGACGACATCCGGTGCGAAGCCGGTTAGTCCGTGCCACCATGCTGCGCTCAAGCCGCTGGCGACTGCCAGCGGACCATGAGACCAGACCGCTGCGCGGATTCGTGACGCGTCGGTGAACGGGCGATCGTCGGCGAAAAACACACCCGGCGAGCACCGAAGCCACCGGCCGGAGCGGACCCGCCTGCCGACTGCGTCGTCGCTGAGGCCTGCGGCGCGCGCCTGAGCCAGCGTGATGACGCCGTCGTGGTCGCGAAGGTAGTCCTCCAGCACACTTAAGCAGACGCGCCGCGACCGAGAACGGTTCCATCCCCGCGATTTGTGCACGAAAACCCGCGGTCACCGCGGGAAATCGTGCACAAATCGCTAACGGCGGATGCCGGCCGCGCGTAACTCCAGCGCGGCCAAACCCTGGATCGCCACCGCGTCGTGGTTACGCCAGGCCCCGACGGGATCGGCATGGATCTGCGCCAACTGCGCCAGCGGCCGATTGGCCAGTGCCCGCAGCGCCAACAACTGTTCGCCCGCCGGCGTACGGGCCAGCGTGATCGCCGTCCACTTGCGACGGGCGAACCGCACCCGCAGCATCAGCCACGGCATCGCGACGAACAGGATCGGCGGGGCGGCCACGGCGAGCGCCAACACCCACGCCAGCCACGACGCGGTGGTGTCGAGGCTGTGCCCGGCACCGGCGATGTCGAGCGCGGCATCGGCGGCCGCCCGCAACGGTTTGGCCAGCGCATCACCGACGAACGGCACATCGTCAGTGCGGCTGCCCGCCGTGTCGAGGTTGTCGGCGACACCGTTGGCGCCGATCTCGACCTGGCGGCCGACGGCGGCGATGGTGGCCACCGCGGATTGCACGGCCGCGCCGACCGACAGCCACACGATGGTCCAGCCGAGCACGACGACGTCGCTGAGGAACTGGCCGACGAAGCGCGAAGGCGTCGTGGCATAGGGGAGAAACCGCGAACTCATGCGGTTGATGCTGCCCGATAGGCTGGCCGGATGCGCCCCGCTCTGTCCGACTACCAACATCTGGCCAGCGGTAAAGTCCGTGAGCTGTACCGCGTCGACGACGCGACGCTGCTGTTCGTCGCCAGCGACCGCATCTCGGCCTATGACCACATCCTGGACTCGCAGATCCCGGACAAGGGCCGCATCTTGACCGCGATGAGTGTGTTCTTCTTCGAATTGTTGGCCCGGTCGGCTGATGCGCCGAACCACCTGGCCGGCCCGCCCGACGACGAGCGCATCCCCGAAGAAGTGCTCGGCCGCGCGCTGGTGGTGGCCGAACTCGAGATGCTTCCGGTGGAAGCGGTGGCCCGCGGTTACCTCACCGGCTCGGGCCTGATCGACTACCAGAATAGCGGCACGCTGTGCGGGATCGCGTTGCCGTCCGGGCTGGTCGAAGCCAGCAGGTTCGACGAGCCGCTGTTCACCCCGGCCACCAAAGCCGAACTGGGACAGCATGATGAGAACATCTCGTTCGACGCGGTGGTGGATCTGATCGGCGCCGAGCGCGCCGAGCAGGTGCGCGATGTCACCCTACGGACCTACCGCCAGGGCGCGGATTACGCGCTGAGCAAGGGCATCATCGTGGCCGACACCAAGTTCGAGTTCGGCGTGCACGACGACGGCACGCTGCGACTGGCCGACGAGGTGTTCACCCCCGACTCGAGCAGGTACTGGCGCGCCGACGACTGGAAAGAAGGGGTTGTGCAGCAGAGCTTCGACAAACAGTTCGTCCGCAACTGGCTCACCAGCCCGGAGTCCGGTTGGGACCGCTACGGGGAGGACCCACCCCCACCGCTACCCGCGCACATCGTCGACGCCACACGAGCGCGCTACATCGAGGCCTACGAACGTATTTCCGGCCGCAACTTCGCCGACTGGATCGGAACCGCCGCGTGAACCCTCCTGAAGCCAAGCGCATCGAACACCGCCGCGAACATCACGGCGACGTCTTCGTCGACCCCTACGAGTGGCTGCGCGACAAATCCAACCCCGAGGTCATCGAGCACCTCAACGCCGAGAACGCCTACACCGAGCACGTCACCGCACACCTGGCGCCGTTGCGCGAGAAGATCTTCGACGAGATCAAGGCCCGGACCAAGGAGACCGACCTCTCCGTGCCGACCCGGCGCCAGGACTGGTGGTATTACGGGCGCAGCTTCGAAGGCCAGCAGTACAGCGTGCACTGCCGCTGCCCGGTCGAGGACCCCGACGACTGGACGCCGCCGGTGCTCGACGAGAACACCGAGATACCCGGCGAGCAGGTGTTGCTCGACGAGAACGTGGAGGCCGACGGACACGAGTTCTTCGCGCTGGGCGCCGCGTCGGTGAGCCTGGACGGCACCGTGCTGGCGTATTCCGTCGACGTCAAGGGCGACGAACGGTACACGTTGCGGTTCAAGGACTTACGCACAAACCAGCTGTTTGATGACGAGATCGTCGGGATCGCTCCCGGGGTGACGTGGGCGGCCGACAACCGCACCGTCTACTACACCACCGTCGACGCCGCGTGGCGTCCCGACACCGTCTGGCGCCACCGCATCGGGTCCGGGTTGCCCGCGCAACGCGCATATCACGAACCCGACGAACGGTTCTGGCTCGCGGTGGGCCGCACCCGAAGCGACAAGTACATCCTGATCGCGGCGGGTAGCGCCGTCACGTCGGAGATGCGCTACGCCGACGCGAGTGACCCGCAGGCCGAATTCGCCACGGTGTGGCCGCGCCGCGAACTCGTCGAGTACTCGGTGGAACACGCTGTTGTCGGCGGGCAGGACCGCTTCCTGATCCTGCACAACGACGGTGCGGAGAACTTCACGCTCGTCGAGGCGCCGGTATCCGATCCGACTGCGACGCGTACGCTGATCGAGCACCGCGACGACGTGCGGCTGGATTCGGTGGACGCGTTCGAATCGCATCTGGTGGTCGGCTACCGCAGCGAGGCGCTGCCCAAGATCCAGCTGTGGCCGCTCTATGAGGACGGCCGATACGGGCAGCCCCAAGAGATCACGTTCGACACCGAGTTGACGTCGGCTGGTCTGGCAGGCAACCCGAACTGGAGCTCACCGAAGCTGCGGATCGGCGCGACCTCGTTCGTGACGCCCGTCCGGATCTACGACTTCGACCTGGCGACCGGTGAGCGCACGCTGCTGCGCGAGCAGCCTGTGCTCGGCGATTACCGGCCAGAGGACTACGTGGAGCGCCGGGACTGGGCCGTCGCGCCCGACGGCGCCCGCATCCCGATCTCGATCGTGCACCGCATCGGCGTGCAGTTTCCGGCGCCGACGCTGTTGTACGGCTACGGGGCCTACGAGATGTGTGAAGACCCGCGCTTCTCCATCGCGCGGCTGTCGCTGCTGGATCGCGGAATGGTCTTCGCGGTCGCGCACGTGCGCGGCGGCGGCGAACTCGGCAGGCCATGGTATGAGCACGGCAAGATGCTGGAGAAGAAGAACACCTTCACCGATTTCGTCGCGGTGGCGGAGCATCTGGTGGCCACCGACGTCACGCGCCCGGAGAACCTGGTGGCGCACGGCGGAAGCGCAGGCGGACTGTTGGTGGGTGCGGTGGCCAACATGGCGCCCGAGGTGTTCGCGGGAGTTCTGGCCGTGGTGCCGTTCGTCGACCCGCTCACCACGATCCTGGACCCGTCGCTGCCGTTGACCGTCACCGAATGGGACGAATGGGGAAATCCGTTGGAGGACAAGGCCGTCTACGAGTACATGAAGTCGTACTCGCCGTACGAGAACGTGACCGCCAAACGGTATCCGAAGATCCTGGCGATGACGTCGCTCAACGACACCAGGGTCTACTACGTGGAGCCGGCGAAATGGGTTGCCGCCCTTCGCTACACCAAGGCCGACAGCGAGCCGGTGCTGCTGAAGACGGAGATGAACGCCGGCCACGGCGGCATCAGCGGACGCTATGAACGTTGGAAGGAAGCCGCGTTCCAGTACGCCTGGCTGCTAGATGCCGCCAAGGCCGACCACGATGGCGGCGGCGCCTAGAAACAGCACCTGTTCGGCGGTGCGCAGAGGCAGCCGCGTGTTCATCGACTTCGGGGGGTTGGGCATCCGGGCCGCGTAGACATTGGCGGGAAACATCACCAGCATCAGCGCGAACAGGCACACCGCTGCCGCGACCCGGGTGGGCGGATACAGCAACCCGACCGCGCCGAGAAGTTCCAGCACGCCGGTGATGCTCACCAGCAGGGCAGGTGCGGGCAGCCGCGGCGGGACGATCGCGATCATGTCGCGGCGCAGCGGGTTGACGAAATGCGCGACGCCGGTGAGCGCGAACATCGCGGCCAGTCCGACGGCGATCGCCGCGGGCCAGCTGTCGACGTAGTCGATTCCCAACCAGCCGACGACCCGGGCCGCAAGCGTGCCGAACACCAGGGCGAGAACTACAGCCATGACAAACTCCGATCTTGACAGTGACAAGTTCACGGTAGAGCCGGAATCTAGTCATTGTCAAGATTGAGCCGGTATGCTGGCCCCGTGAGCAAGGCGTCCTATCACCACGGCGACCTCAAGGCCGTCATCCTGGCCCAGGCCGCCGACCTGGTGGCCGAGCGCGGCGCCGACGGCATCTCGCTGCGCGAACTGGCCCGGGCCGCCGGCGTCTCGCACGCCGCGCCCGCACACCACTTCGCCGACCGCCGCGGGTTGTTCACCGCGCTGGCGGCCGAAGGTTGGCGGTTGCTGGCTGCCGAACTCGCCGACGCCCGAGGAGAGTTCATCGACGCCGCGTTGGCCTATGTGCGGTTCGCGCTGGGCCACTCCGGTCACTACGCGGTGATGTTCGACCGCGCCCTGGTCAACCCCGGAGACCCCGAGTTGACGGCCGCGGTGGGCGCGGCCGGCACCGAGCTCGCGCAAGGCGTCGGCACCCTCGGCGACTCCCGCGCCGTCGGCGACCCGCAAGCCGCGGCGCTTGCGGCATGGTCTCTGGTACACGGCTTTTCGCTGCTGTGGCTGAACGGCAACATTCCAGCGATCGACACCGGCGACGATCCGATCGCGTTGGTGCACCGAGTCGCGGGGATGCTTTTCAAAAGCGAGTAGCGTGCCAGTCATGACCGACACACCGCTGACCGATATCCCGCTGACCACACTCGACGGCAAGAACACCACGCTCGGCCAGTTGGCCGACGGCGCCGCGCTGGTGGTCAACGTCGCCTCCAAGTGCGGCCTCACCCCGCAGTACACGGCGCTGGAACAGTTGGCGAAGGACTACCGCGACCGTGGACTCACCGTCATCGGCGTGCCGTGCAACCAGTTCATGGGACAGGAGCCCGGCACGGCCGAGGAGATCGGCGAGTTCTGCTCGACCACCTACGGTGTGACGTTTCCGCTGCTGGCCAAGACCGACGTCAACGGCGCAGAGCGGCATCCACTGTACGAACAGCTGACCAAGACACCCGACGCCGACGGCGAGGCCGGCGACATCCAGTGGAACTTCGAGAAATTCCTGCTGGCCCCTGACGGCAAGGTGGCCAAGCGGTTCCGGCCGCGCACCGAACCCGACGCGCCCGAGGTGATCGCGGCCATCGAAGAGGTCTTGCCGAAGTAAACCAGCGGCCACCTGGCGTCGACGTGTCAGACACCGTCGCGACACCTGGCGTTGCCACAGTGGGGCGCGTGGCTGGACAACTCATCGTCTCGATCTGCGGGATCAGCGACCGCACCCTGGCCGACGTCGACGCGTTCTGTGCCCAGCTGGACACGCGCGGTGTGCCCGCGTCGTTTCTGGTTGCGCCCCGGCTCAAGGGCGGCTACCGGCTCGAGGCCGACGCGCCCACCGTGGACTGGCTGAGGACCCGCCGCGCCGGCGGTGACGCCGTCGTGCTGCACGGCTTCGACGAAGCCGCCACCAAGAAGCGCCGCGGCGAGTTCGCGACGCTACCCGCGCACGAGGCGAACTTGCGGCTGATGGGTGCCGGCCGGGTGATGGAACACGCCGGGCTGCGCACCAGGATTTTCGCCGCACCCGGGTGGGCCCTGTCGACGGGGACGACGACGGCGTTGCCGCGCAATGGGTTCCGGCTTGTTGCCGGGCTGAGCGGCATCACCGACCTGGTCCGTGCGACGACGGTGCGCGCCCGGGTGCTCGGTATCGGCGAGGGTTTCCTTTCCGAACCCTGGTGGTGCCGGACGCTGGTGCTGTCCGCGCAACGCACGGCGCGCCGCGGCGGCGTCGTGCGGATCGCGGTCGCCGCACGCCAGCTCCGCAGGCCCGGGCCACGGCAGGCGATGCTCGACGCCGTCGACCTCGCGCTACTGCACCACTGCACCGGCAGCGTGTATCAGTGGCCGACGTACCGGGCAATGCCGGCCGCGGCGTAGCACCTGACCGCTAACGTGGCGGCCATGGCAGATGCTGACGTCATCGTCGTGGGAGCGGGGCTGGCCGGGCTGGTGGCGGCGTGCGAAGTCGCCGAACGCGGCAAGCGGGTGCTGATCGTGGACCAGGAGAACGCCAACAACCTCGGCGGTCAGGCGTACTGGTCGTTCGGCGGGCTGTTCTTCGTCGACAGTCCCGAACAGCGCAGGCTCGGTATCCGTGACAGCCATGAGCTCGCGCTGCAGGACTGGCTGGGCACCGCCGGATTCGACCGGCCAGAAGACCACTGGCCCCGGCGGTGGGCGCACGCCTACGTCGACTTCGCGGCCGGTGAGAAGCGTAGCTGGTTGCGCGAGCGTGGATTACAGACCTTTCCGCTCGTCGGCTGGGCCGAACGCGGTGGCTACGACGCACGCGGGCACGGCAACTCGGTGCCCCGGTTCCACATCACCTGGGGCACCGGGCCCGCCATCGTCGACGTCTTCGCGCGCCGGCTGCTCGACTCACCCGCCGTCACGTTCAGATATCGCCACCGCGTCGATGAGCTGATCGTCGAAGGTGGCGCCGTGGTCGGGGTGCGCGGCACCGTGCTCGAGCCGTCCGACGACGCACGCGGTATCGCGTCGTCGCGAAATCCCGTCGGCAACTTCGATTTCCGCGCCCAAGCGGTCGTCGTCGCCAGCGGCGGCATCGGCGGCAACCACGATCTGGTGCGGCAGAACTGGCCCAAGCGGATGGGCCGGGTGCCCGACCAGTTGCTCTCCGGTGTGCCCGCGCACGTCGATGGCCGGATGATCGGCGTCACCGAGACGGCGGGCGGGCGTGTCATCAACAGCGACCGGATGTGGCACTACACCGAGGGCATCACCAACTACGACCCGGTCTGGCCGATGCACGGCATCCGCATCCTGCCGGGCCCGTCGTCGCTGTGGTTGGACGCGCACGGCAACCGCCTGCCCGCGCCGCTGTATCCGGGTTTCGACACCCTCGGCACGCTGGAACACATTGCGCGCACGGGCCAGGATTACACCTGGTTCGTGCTCAACGCCCGCATCATCGCCAAGGAGTTCGCGCTGTCGGGCCAGGAGCAAAACCCCGATCTGACCGGCCGCAGCATCGCCGCGGTGCTGCGCCGGGTGCGTCCGGGCGCGCCGCCGCCGGTGCAGGCGTTCGTCGACCGTGGCGTGGACTTCGTCAGTGCGAACACGTTGCGCGACTTGGTGTCTGCCATGAACGACGTGCCCGACGTGCTGCCGCTGGACTACGCGACGGTGGAAGCCGAAGTCACCGCCCGCGACCGCGAGGTGGTCAACAAGTTCACCAAGGACACCCAGATCGCCGCCATCCGGGTGGCGCGCAACTATCTGGGCGACCGGGTCAGCCGCGTCGTCGCCCCGCGCCGGCTCACCGACCCCAAAGTCGGCCCGCTGATCGCCGTCAAGCTGCATATCTTGACGCGGAAGTCGTTGGGCGGGTTGGAAACCGACCTGGACTCGCGGGTGCTCAAAGCCGACGGAAGCGTGTTCGACGGGCTGTTTGCGGCGGGGGAGGCCGCTGGGTTCGGCGGCGGCGGCGTACACGGCTACCGGTCGCTGGAGGGCACGTTTCTCGGCGGCTGCATCTTCTCCGGTCGGGCCGCGGGCCGCGCCGCCGCCTCCACTTAGCGCGAGCAGACGCGAAGTCGCACAAAACCGGGGGCAAACGTGCGAGTTTGTGTCTGCTCGCGGTCAGAAGGTGACGCCGTTCTCCTCGGGCAGCACCTGGAAATCGGTGTCGGTCATCTCCGAGAGCCGGCCGTAGAAGATGCCGCGGGCGCTGGGATCGATGATGCCCTGGTGGATCGGCACCGCATGTGTCGGCGCGACGGCCCGCAGGTAGTCCACCGCTTCGGAGATCTTCATCCACGGCGCGGCCGCAGGCGTCGCGAGCACGTCGACCGGCTCGCCCGGGATGTACAGCGCGTCGCCCGGATGCATCAGCCGGGCGGCATGGGATCCGTCGTCGACGAGGTAGGAGATGTTGTCGATCACGGGGATCTCGGGATGGATCACCGCATGTTGGCCGCCGGCGCCGCGCACGGTCAGGTGGCCGATCTGCAACTCATCGCCGACCTGCACGGCCTGCCACGGCCCACCGAGCTGCGCGGCGGTCTGCGGGTCGGCGTACAACGCGGCCTGCGGGTTCGCGTCGAGCAGGGCGGGTAGCCGCTCGGTGTCGGCGTGATCGGCGTGCTGATGGGTGATCAGGATCGCCGAGAGGCCCGTGATGCCCTCGAAGCCGTGCGAGAAGACGCCCGGATCGAAAAGAACGGTGGTGCCGGAATCCCCGGAATCCCCGGAATCCCCGGAATCCCCGGAATCCGTTGTGAACGTCGCGAGTAAGCATGAATGGCCGAAATGCGTCAATTCCATACCTAATATTGTGGCGGCCTAAGGCTGTCAGGGGGTGGTTCAAGCGTGCGGATGATGCTCGCGGTGCTCCTGGCGGCCTGTGGACTGGCCGTCATACCAGGTCCGCCGGTACACGCCGCCCCAGACATCTGCCCGCCGGCCTGCAACACCATCCCCGACTCGGCGTGGATGGTGTCCACCGCGATCCCGCTGTACCCGGTCTATCGCTGGCCAGGGCTCGCCGAGCTGGCCGTCACCGCCACCGCGCCGCGTTTCGCGTTCGAACAGGCCTGCGCCAGCCCGCCCGTCATCGCCGACCCCCGCGACCACGCCGTCGCCGCGCAGGCGGCGGTGCCCAACCCGCCCGGCGAATGGCAGCTGCAGGCGCAGGTGGTGCACTGGCGCGGCCCGGTGTCCCAGGGCGGCCCGACGGCGACGCAGACGTTCGAGCAGGCCAAAACCCGGCTGCGCAGCTGCCAGCTGACCGCGCCGTTCGTCTCGCCGTCGATCACCACCGACCAACCCGATCGGCTCGCGGCGGTGATCAGCGTGGCGGGCCAGCAGATCATGCGGCAGTACCTGCTGGCCCACCCCGACAGCAGCACCATCGTCGAGCTGGCGATGTGGTCGACGCTGCCGGCGCGGGTGCCCTGGTCGCCGGTTCCCGACGTGCAGATCTTCGACGCCATGGCGACCCCGCTGTGCGGGGCCTACCTCGGATCGTGCCGATGAGACCAGGGCGCTGAACTCGCCGGTACAGTTGTCGCCGTGGCAAAGGTGGTGGTGCACGTGATGCCCAAGGCGGAAATCCTCGATCCGCAGGGCCAGGCGATCGTCGGCGCGTTGAGCCGTCTCGGGTACAACGGCGTCTCAGATGTGCGGCAGGGCAAGCGATTTGAACTCGAGGTCGACGACAGCATCGATGACGACACGTTGGCGCAAATTGCCGAATCGCTGTTGGCGAACACCGTCATCGAGGACTGGTCGGTGAGCAGGGAGCAGTCATGAGTACACGTGTGGGGGTCATCACATTTCCCGGCACGCTCGACGACATCGACGCCGCGCGGGCCGTGCGGTTAGCCGGCGGCACCGCGGTGAACCTCTGGCACGCCGACGCCGACCTCAAGAACGTCGACGCCGTGATCGTGCCCGGCGGCTTCTCCTACGGCGATTATCTGCGCGCGGGCGCCATCGCGAAGTTTGCGCCGGTGATGGGCGAAGTGGTGGCCGCCGCGAAACACGGCATGCCAGTGTTGGGCATCTGCAACGGTTTTCAGGTGCTCTGCGAGGCGGGCCTGCTGCCCGGCGCGCTGACCCGCAATGCCGGTTTGCATTTCGTGTGCCGTGACCTGTGGCTGCAGGTGGCCTCCAACTCCACGGCGTGGACGTCGCGTTACGACCTCGGCGCCGACATCCTGGTGCCGCTGAAATCCGGTGAGGGCCGCTACGTCGCCAGCGAGCAGGTGCTCGACGAACTCGAGGGCGAGGACCGTGTGGTGTTCCGCTACCGGGACAACCCCAACGGCTCCCAACGCGATATCGCCGGGATCTGCTCGCAGAACCGCCGGGTCGTCGGGCTGATGCCGCACCCCGAACACGCCACCGAGGCGCTGACCGGCCCGTCCGACGACGGATTGGGCATCTTCTACTCCGCGCTGGACTCGGTGCTCGCGGCCTGAGTCTCGCGGCAGATGGGGTCAGCCGGCGGTCAGGGCGACCGAGGCCTCCGAGGTGTAGCACAGGAACGTCAGCGTCTCTTCGAGGTAGAGCTGCACGGTGCCTGCATCGTGTGACAGGTAGCCGATCGCCACGTCGGTGCCGATCTGCAGATCGAAATCGCCGCCGCGGGTGGACAGCACGAACGCGCCGTCGATGGCGGGCGCCCAGATGATGTCGCCGCCGCCGATCAGCCGGTTGAGATGCTCACGGATCGGATAGCCGTGCTCGGTGGTTTCGCTGACCTTGGTGTAGGCCTCCGCCGACAGCAGCACCGAATACGGCCCTCCGACACCGGACAGCCGCAGTTCCGACAACGCCTGGGCCATGACGTCGGCGAAGTCGCGTGGATCGTCGGGCAGCGCGAGCGCCGGGTTGGAGCTGCACTGGCGGATGCCCTCGATGGCGGCGGCCGCGTACCCCTCGAAAATCGCCCGGTCTTCGACGAACGCCAGCGTCTGGGCGGCCTCCTTGACCGGATCCCAGTCAGAGTCCTGCGCACCGCGCTCGACGTCGTCGATCGCGGTGCGCGTCACCGTGAAGGGCACCCGCAGCCGCACCAGCGGCTTGCTCTCGCGCAGGTGGGCCACCACGCCCTCCCCGGGCGGCGCCACGTCACGCAGATGTCCGGTGGTCACCGCGGCCATCACCGGTCCGCCCGGTTCGCTGACGTCGACGACCCGACGTCCGGCGATGTGCCGCCGAAACGTCCGGGTCGCCTCCTGCTCGATTTCGGCCCAGGCCACCTCGGTGATCGGAGCGAGGTCGCGATACAGGTTGTTCATGGCGTTCCTTTCAGGCTGCCGATCGAAAGCGAACCGGCATAGCTGGCCGGGGCTGCCACGGTAGGCGACGGGGATTGATCGGATGCCGCTGAATTGGGCAGCGGCGGTGGGTTATTGAGGAAGTCGACGATCGGGGTGAAAAACATCGAGCCCGTCACCGCGGTGGAAAAGTCCAGCAGTCGGTCGGTGTTGCCGGGCGGATCGCCGAGGAACATGTTCTCCAGCATCCGTTCGGTGACCTCGGGCGTGCGTGAGTAACCGATGAAATAGGTGCCGAACTCACCCTTGCCGATCTCGCCGAACGGCATGTTGTGGCGCACGATCTTGAGTTCTTCACCCTCGTCGTCCTCGATGACGTTCAGTGCCACATGGGAGTTCGCGGGTTTGACCGCGTCGTCGAGTTCGATGTCGTCCTGCTTGGTGCGGCCGATGATCCGTTCCTGCTCGGATGTCGGAAGCGCGGCCCACGCCTCCATGTCGTGCGTGTACTTCTGCACGTGCACATAGCAGCCGCCCGCGAAATCGGGATGCTCCCCATCATCTGGGCCGATTTGCGTCGCGCTGCGCGCCAGTGGGCCGTCGGGGTTCTCGGTGCCGTCGACGAAACCCAACAGGTCGCGGTTGTCGAAAAACCGGAAGCCGTGCACCTCGTCGACGACGGTCAACGCGCCCTCGGTCGCGGCGATGAGTCGGCTCGCCAGGTCGAAGCACACATCCATCGACTCGGCCCGGATGTGAAACAACACGTCTCCCGGGGTCGACGGGGCGTGGTGGCGGGGCCCGTCGAGCGCGATGAACGGATGCAGTTCGGCGGGCCGCGGCCCGGAGAACAACCGGTCCCAGGCGTCGGAGCCGATCGACGTCACCACCGAGAGGTTCTTGGTCGGATCGCGAAATCCGATCGCGCGCACCAGCGCCGAGATATCGGGCAGCGCCTGGTGCACGGCCTGCTCGCCACCCTCGTCGATGGTCGCCACCAGAAATATGGCCGCCGGGGTGAGCGGCGCCAGCACAGGCTGCGGTAAGGGGTCGGGCACGGTTCGACCCTAGATCAAGATCGTCAGCGATGATGAATAACCATGACGGCAAGTCCAGAGGCCCTGTGTGAGTTCATCGATGCGTCACCGTCACCATTTCACGTCTGCGCGACGGTGGCCGAGCGGTTGCGGTCGGCGGGGTTCCGAGAGCTGGCCGAAGGCGAAGGGTGGCCTTCCGCCGCGAGCGGCGAATCCAGCTCCGATGGCCGTTTCTTCAGCGTCCGCGCCGGCTCGCTGCTCGCATGGCAGACCGGTGAGCCTGGTGTGCCGTTCCGCATCGTCGGCGCCCACACCGACAGCCCCAATCTGCGCGTCAAACAGCATCCCGACCGGTTCGTCGCTGGCTGGCAGGTGGCCGCGCTGCAGCCCTACGGCGGCGCGTGGCTGAACTCGTGGCTGGACCGGGATCTCGGCATCAGCGGGCGGCTTTCGGTGCGCGACGGCAACCGGCTCGCGCACCCGCTGGTGCGGATCGACGAGCCGATCCTGCGGGTGCCGCAGCTGGCCATCCACCTGGCCGAGGATCGCAAGGCCGTGGCGCTGGACCCGCAGCGCCACGTCAACGCGGTCTGGGGCGTCGGCGGCGGGCCGCGGTCGGTTCTGGGCTATGTCGCCGAACGGGCCGGCGTCGACGTCGACGATGTGCTGGGCGCCGACCTGATGACCCACGACCTGACACCGTCGCGGCTGATCGGCGCGGGCAATGAACTGGTCAGCGCACCGCGGCTGGACAACCAGGCCAGCTGCTACGCGGGCCTCGAGGCGTTTCTGGCCGCCGAACCGGGCGACTACACACCGGTGCTGGTGCTGTTCGACCACGAAGAGGTCGGCTCGCAGTCCGACCACGGCGCACAGTCCGAGTTCTTGCTGACCGTGCTGGAGCGCATCACGTTGAGCCAGGGCGGCGGCCGCGAGGAGTTCCTGCGCCGGCTGCCGGGCTCGATGGTGGCCTCCGGCGACATGGCCCACGCCACGCACCCGAACTACCCGGAGCGCCACGAGCCCGCGCACCTCATCGAAGTCAACGCCGGCCCGGTGCTCAAGGTGCACCCCAACCTGCGTTATGCCACCGACGGGCGCACCGCGGCGGCGTTCGCGCTGGCCTGCGCGCAAGCCGGGGTGCCGTTGCAGCGCTACGAGCACCGCGCCGACCTGCCGTGCGGATCGACGGTCGGGCCGATGACATCGGCGCGCACCGGCATTCCGACCGTCGACGTGGGCGCGCCGCAGCTCGCCATGCATTCGGCGCGTGAGCTGATGGGCGCCGCCGACGTCGCGGCCTACGCCGCGGCGCTTCAGGCGTTCCTGGCGCCGGCCTGACCCAGGTCTAGGACTCGTCGACCTGGTCGTAGCGGATGACGTTCTCGACCACGATGCCGTCGCGGGTGCGGACCCGGTCGAGCCCGCGGATCAGAACCGGGCCGTCGGGGCCGGTGCCGTGGCCGGTGTAGTGCAGGAACACCAGCTGCTCGCCGGGCGCCCGGCCCGGTACGGTTGCGCTGTCGAGCAGCCGCAGCCGCAGATTGGGGATGGCGGCCACGAGCTCGGCGATCTTGCTGACGTAGGCCTCGCGGCCGCGGACCGGCGTCGGCTCGCCCTGCCAGTAGCCGACGATGTCCTCGGCGAGGACGTCTTCGATCGGTGTTGCGGTCGGTGCGGCCCAGAAGGCCGCCCACATCTCGGCGCTGAACTTCGGTGGGATTTGGATGGTTGTCATGCGTTGAGCCTGCGCGCGCCGCGGCGGGCGCTCAATTACGCGCGAGGTAATAGGGTCAGCGGCATGGCTCTTAACGTGGAAATGGTCACGCTGGACTGCGATGATCCCGAAGCGCTGGCCCGGTGGTGGGCGCAGGCGGTGGGCGGTGAAGTAACCGCCTTTGCGCCAGGCGAATTCGTGACCGTCACCCGCGCAGGCGGGCCGACGCTGGGTTTTCAGCGGGTGCCCGATCCGACGCTGGGCAAGAACAAGATGCACATCGACTTCACGGCCGCTGACGTGGAGGGCGAAGTCAAGCGGCTGGTCGGGTTGGGTGCCCGCGAAACCGGCAGGCACAGCTTCGGTGCCGACTTTCGCTGGGTGGTGCTCGCCGATCCCGCGGGCAACGCGTTCTGTATCGGTGCTGCCGGCTGAGCCTGCTCAGCCCAGCCGCTGCGCGAGTAGCTGCTTGGCCATCTCGGCGCCCTTGCGGCTGTCGGCCTGCGCCTTCTGGAACAGCTCGACCACTGCGTTGTCACCGTCGCGTTTGGCGTCTTCGATGTAGGTTTCCATCTTCAACGCGTTCTCCAAGCACTGCTCGGTGTACCAGATCAGGTTGTAGTTCTTGTCTTTGGTTCCGGTCACCTGGCCGGTTTCGGTCGCTGTAGTCATGGGTCACCTTCCTTCCGTATTTCGTGTGACACAGTTCGGCTACCCGCCGCGGCGGTGCGGAAACCCGTGTCAAACCGATGCCGGCGGTGCCCCAAACTAGACTGGTGGCGTGACGTCCGGGCTTCCTGCTGAGGTCGACACTGTCGACCACGCCGCCGCCACCCCAGAACACCCGCAGCCGTTCCGCGAACTCGGTCTCAAGGACGATGAGTACGAGCGGATCCGCGAGATTCTGGGGCGACGGCCCACCGACGCCGAACTGGCGATGTACTCGGTGATGTGGAGCGAACACTGCTCCTACAAATCCTCGAAGGTACATCTGCGCTACTTCGGCGAGACCACCACCGAGCAGATGCGCCAGTCGATGCTGGCCGGCATCGGTGAGAACGCCGGCGTGGTGGACATCGGTGACGGCTGGGCGGCCACGTTCAAGGTGGAATCGCACAACCACCCGTCCTACATCGAGCCGTACCAGGGTGCCGCGACCGGCGTTGGCGGCATCGTGCGCGACATCATGGCGATGGGTGCACGGCCCGTCGCGGTGATGGACCAGCTTCGGTTCGGCGCCGCTGACGCACCCGATACCCGCCGTGTGCTCGACGGGGTGGTGCGCGGTATCGGCGGCTACGGTAACTCCCTGGGCCTGCCCAACATCGGCGGCGAAACCGTGTTCGACGCCTCATACGCAGGCAACCCGTTGGTGAACGCGCTGTGCGTCGGGGTGCTGCGCAAGGAAGACCTGCACCTGGCGTTCGCTTCCGGAACCGGCAACAAGATCATCCTGTTCGGCGCGCGCACCGGCCTGGACGGTATCGGCGGTGTGTCGGTGCTGGCCTCGGAGACGTTCGGCGGTGACGAGGCAGGCGCGGGCCGCAAGAAGCTGCCGAGCGTGCAGGTGGGCGACCCCTTCATGGAGAAGGTGCTGATCGAGTGCTGCCTCGAGCTGTACGCCAACGATCTGGTGGTCGGGATCCAGGACCTCGGCGGAGCCGGATTGTCCTGCGCCACCTCAGAACTCGCGTCAGCAGGCGACGGCGGGATGACGGTCGAGCTGGACAAGGTGCCGCTGCGCGCGGCGAACATGACGCCCGCCGAGATCCTGTCCAGCGAATCGCAGGAGCGGATGTGCGCCGTCGTCACACCGGAAAACGTGGAGAAGTTCCTCGAGGTCTGCCGCAAGTGGGAGGTGCTGGCCACCGTCATCGGTGAGGTGACCGACGGTGATCGGCTCCGCATCACCTGGCACGGCCAGACCGTCGTCGACGTGCCGCCGCGCACGGTGGCGCATCAGGGCCCGGTCTACGAACGCCCGGTGCAGCGGCCCGACACCCAGGACGCATTGAACGCCGACACGTCGGCAAAGCTGCGGCGGCCGGCCACCGGCGAGGACCTGAAGGCGACTTTGCTTGCGCTGCTTTCAAGTCCGCACCTGTGCAGCCGCGCGTTCATCACCGAGCAGTACGACCGCTACGTGCGAGGCAACACCGTGCTCGCCGAGAACGCCGACGGCGGCATGCTGCGCGTCGACGAGACGACCGGGCGCGGCATCGCGATCTCGACCGACGCGTCGGGCCGCTACACCGCGCTGGACCCGTACGCCGGCGCGCAACTGGCGCTGGCCGAGGCGTACCGCAACGTCGCGGTCACCGGCGCCACCCCGATCGCGGTAACCAACTGCCTCAACTTCGGCTCACCGGAGGACCCGGCGGTCATGTGGCAGTTCAGCGAGGCGGTCCGCGGTCTGGCCGACGGCTGTGTCGCGCTTGGTATCCCGGTCACCGGCGGCAACGTCAGCTTCTACAACCAGACCGGTGCCACCGCGATCCTGCCGACCCCGGTCGTCGGCGTGCTCGGCGTCATCGACGAGGTGAAGCGCCGCATCCCCACCGGTTTCGGCGCCGAACCGGGCGAAACGCTGATCCTGCTCGGCGACACCCGCGACGAATTCGACGGCTCGATTTGGGCGCAGGTCACCGCCGACCACCTCGGCGGGCTGCCGCCGAAGGTCGACCTGCAACGCGAGAAACTGCTCGCCGACGTGCTCACCGCCGCCTCACGCGACGGGCTGGTCTCCGCGGCCCACGACCTGTCCGAAGGCGGGCTCATCCAGGCCGTGGTCGAGTCCGCGCTGGCCGGTGAAACCGGTTGCCGCATCGTGCTTCCCGAAGGTTGGCAAGAAGGCACAGCCCCCTTCACCTTCCTCTTCTCGGAGTCGGCGGGCAGGGTGCTCGTCGCCGTGCCGCGCACCGAGGAAAGCCGGTTCCGGGCCATGTGCGAGGCCCGTGGGTTGCCCGCCACCCGCATCGGGGTCGTCGACCAGGGCAGCCAGGCCGTGGAGGTACAAGACCACTTCACGGTCAGTCTGGAGGATCTGCGCAGCACGTCGGAGGGCGTGCTACCCAGGTTGTTCGGGTGAACCAGCGCACCGACGACGAACGACATCCGGTATACGTCTGGGCCTGGCGCCTGCTTCGCCTGGACTTCGTCGGTATCGCCTTCGGTGCGCTGTTCTTCTGCCTGTCGCTGACCCCGTCGTTGCTGCCGCGCGGCTGGCTGTTTCAGGGTGGGATCGGCGGCCTGAACGCCGCGATCGGCTACGGCATCGGGGTGTTCGCCGGAACCCTTCTGCATCGCTTCGTCTTACGGCGCGCGCAGTGGTGGCCGCCGCCGAAACGGGTGCTGCGGCTGCTCAAGACCGTGGTCGTGGTCGGCGCAATCGCGGCCTGCCTGCTGATGCTGGTGCCCGCGGCGGCGTGGCAGCGGCACATCTCGGCGAAGATGGGCATCGAAGGCCCGGAGACCCCGGCCTACCTGCGCACCCTGACGATCGCGATCCTCGTCGCCGCGGTATGCGTGGCCGTGTCCCGTTTGCTGCTCGACGTAATCAAGACCATGGCACGGTTTTTCATCAGGCGCTGGCGCCTCAACGACGAAGTGGCCCTGTTCATCGGGACGGCCATCGTCGTGGTGCTGGTCATCCTGTTGGTCAACGGCGTGCTCATCCGCGGTTTTCTGGCCGGCGCCAACCGCGTGTTCCAGCCGCAGAACACCACTACCAGAGCGGGCGTCACCCAACCGCTGGAACCCGAAAGATCCGGCAGCCCAGAGTCTTTCGCCGGGTGGGACACCCTGGGATATCAGGGCAGGAACTTCGTGGGCACCGGACCCGACGTCGACGAGCTGACCCGGCTCAACGGCGCCCCGGCCAAGGTGCCCATCCGCGTCTACGTCGGCCTGCAGACCGCCGACACCGACGAGGAGCGGATGGCCGTGCTGCTCAGCGAACTCGAGCGCACCGGCGCGTTCGACCGCAAGGTGCTGGTGATCATCCCGACCACCGGCACCGGCTGGGTGAACCCGATCGCCGCACGCGCGGTAGAGATGATGTACAACGGCGACACCGCGCTGGTCGCATCGCAGTATTCCTTTCTGCCGAGCTGGATTTCGTTTCTCGGCGACCGGCAGAAGTCGATGGAGTCCGGACGCATGATGATCGACGCCGTCCAGCAGCGGTGGGCTCAGCAGCCCCCGGACCGGCGGCCCGACCTCATGCTGTACGGCGAAAGCCTCGGCTCGATGGCGGGTCAGGCCGCGTTCAGCTGGCTGCCCGACATCTCGCAGATGGGCTTCTCGTCGGTGCTGTGGGTGGGCCCGCCCAATGCCAGCCCGCTGTGGCGGGCGCTCATCGAGCGGCGCGATCCCGGCACACCGGTGGTCGAACCCCGCTACGACGACGGCCGCACGGTGCGCTTCTCCCAGGCCACTGACGTCGAACAGATCGCGCAGGTCACCGAGAAACCGTGGCACGGCACCCGGGTGCTGTTCCTGCAGCACCCGTCCGATCCGATCGTGTGGTGGTCGGAGGATCTGTTGTTCACCCGACCGGACTGGCTCAGCGAGCCCCCGGGCATCGACCGCTCCGCGACGATGCGGTGGTATCCGATCGTGACGTTCTGGCAGGTCGCCGCCGATATGACCAACGCCAGCTCGGTGCCGGACGGACACGGCCACAACTACGGCGAGTACATCCTCGACGGCTGGGCCGCTGTCGCCCCGCCCGACGGCTGGACATCCGAGGACACCGAACGTATGCGCCTGGCGTTGCACGAGTCCATGGCCGCGGCCGAAGACACCCCCAAGTGACCGGCGGTAAGC
Organism: Mycolicibacterium sp. XJ2546; assembly: GCF_053483195.1. Lineage (NCBI taxonomy): Bacteria > Bacillati > Actinomycetota > Actinomycetes > Mycobacteriales > Mycobacteriaceae > Mycobacterium > Mycolicibacterium sp. XJ2546. The sequence continues at coordinate 166,961 of NZ_JBEFRW010000001.1, forward strand.
GGACGGCAGCGCTGGGCCTGGCCGCCGGGCTCGTCGGCTGGAGCCTGGTGCTGCCCCGGTTGCCGTCGCGCTGGCATCCCGGCCCGCAGGCCGGGGTCGCCACCGCGCTCGCGGCGCTCACCCGGGCCGAGCTGGGGCTGCGGCCACCGCGGGTGTGGCAGGGCCTGCGGCTGGGCGGGGCCACGGCCGCGGCGGTCACGGCAGCCGTCGCCGCGACCACCGCGGTCCCGAGGGCGCGACGCGAACTCAGCGGTCGCGAGGTACCCGCCGGGGTGGCGCGCTGGCTGCTGCTGGGCATACCGCTGGGCACGGTGTGGTCGGAGGAGGTGGCCTACCGGGGCGTGCTCGGCACCGTCGCGGCCGACGCGTTCGGGCCGACCGGCGGCAGGCTCCTGCAGTCGGCCGCGTTCGGCCTGTCGCACGTCGCCGACGCGCGCGGTACGGGGACGCCGGTGCTGCCCACGGTGCTGGTGACCGGCGCGGCGGGCTGGCTGTTCGGGTGGCTGCACGACCGCGCGGGCAGCCTGCTGACGCCGATGCTCGCGCACTTGGCCGTCAACGAAGCCGGCGCCGTGGCGGCGCTGGGGGTGCAGTATCGGGTGCGAGCAGACGCAAAAGCGTACGAAACTGGCTGAAAAAGCAACACTTTGCGTCTGCTCGGCGAAGGGGGCTCAGGGGTTGATGGTCAGCTCGCCGACCTGGCGGCCCCATACGTACTCGATGTACATCGGCTGGCCCAACTCGAGATGGTTGTAGGGCGCGATGCTGGCGCCGGTGTCCATCACGAGATACGGCGCCGGCCACAGTTCACGCGTGATCTTCTGCCAGCAGCCGGGCCGACCCTCCGGGCCGCCGCGCGCGTTCACCCGCGGCAGGTTGTCGGGATAGATGTAGGGGTTTGCTCCGCCTGCGATGGTGCCCGACGAGGTCGCCAACGAATACCCGTTGCCGCCAAGGGTTTCCGACACCACCTTCTCCATCTCGTTGAACGTGCGGATGCTGCAGAACATCATGCCGCGATAGTCGTCGAGGAGCTTCGACGTCGGGATCAGGTCGGCGGCCCCGCGCACGAAATACGGTCCGCTGCGCGCGAAGGTGTCCGCGCCGACGTCACCGAAGCCCAGCGTCGCCACCAGCGCCGCGTCCAGTTCGCTGCGGTGGGCGTTGAACGTCGCCGCCGACGTCACCGCGTCACCCAGCCCGTCGAACAGGTCCGGTGCCGCGTCGGCGTACACCTCGCCGAGGTCGGCCAACAGGCGGGTGTCGTCGTGGATCTGCGGCATCTGCGGGTTGAGGTCGGCCAGGATGCGGTTGCCGTCGATCAGGGATTCGCCGAACCGGTGCCCGAGGCCGGTCAACGCCTCGGCGGTCGCGGACAGGGTCTGGTTCAGCTTGACCGGATCGACTTGCTGCGCGATCTCCACCACGGTTTCGAACAGCGTGTTGAACTCGGTCGTCACCGCCGACGCCGGAATCACGTCGTGGCTGGCGATCCGTTCGGGCGAGGGGTTCTCGGGCACGGTCAGCGACACGTACTTGTTGCCGAACACCGTCGTAGCCCGGATGTCGACGTGCACGTTGGCCGGAATCAACGACAGGTAGCGCGGGTCCACGTTGAGTTGAAGGCCGGCCGTCGGTTCGCCGTCGCCGTCGACGAGGCCGATGTGGCCGACCCGGCCGATCTCGACACCGTTGTACGTCACCTTCGCGCCCCGCTCGACGACCAGGCCCGCCCGCGCCGACACCACCGTCAGCTCCGCCTTCGGGGTCAGGTCGCCGCGGAACTGGAGGTAGATGAAGCCGGCCGCGATCACGGCGACGATGATCAACACCGCTCCGGCCGCCTTGTACGGCGGATTGTGGCGGTCGAAGGCCATTTTGAGAATCTAGGGTATGGCTAGCCGTCGTAGTGCCGATCCTGTGAAGACGCGCGCCGCCGTCGCGGCGCTCGGGGGGTGGCTGCGCGACGAATCCCTACCCGCGCCGACGCGCACCGAGTTGGCGGCGGCGGTGCGGCTGACCGCCCGCACCCTGGCGGCGACGGCTCCCGGCTCAAGCGTCGAACTGCGGGTGCCGCCGTTCGTGGCGGTCCAGTGCATTGCCGGCCCCGCGCACCGGCGCGGCACCCCACCCAACGTGGTGGAGACCGACCCCCGCACCTGGCTGCTGTTGGCCACCGGGCTGCTCGAGGTGGCCGACGCCGTCGCCAGCGGTGCGCTGCAGCTCTCAGGCGCCCGGGCCGGCGAGGTCGCGCAGTGGCTGCCGCTGGTGTCTGCCGAGGGCGAGTGTGTCCGGTGACACTCGGCCGTGATGCCGACTTTGGTCGGGGTAGACCGTAAGCTGGTGGAGTCACCCCCGCCCCGATGGAGCAGCCCTATCGTGACCGCCCCCGAACCCGAACCAAGAGAAGAGTGCGGCGTATTCGGCGTATGGGCGCCGGGTGAGGAAGTCGCCAAGCTCACTTATTACGGCTTGTACGCCCTTCAGCACCGCGGGCAGGAAGCCGCAGGGATCGCCGTCGCCGACGGTTCGCAGGTGCTGGTGTTCAAGGACCTCGGGCTGGTCAGCCAGGTTTTCGACGAGCAGACCCTGGCCGCGATGGAGGGCCACGTCGCGATCGGACACTGCCGGTACTCCACCACCGGCTCCACGACCTGGGAAAACGCCCAGCCGGTGTTCCGCAACACCTCGGCCGGCACCGGCGTCGCGCTCGGGCACAACGGCAACCTGGTCAACGCCACCGAACTCGCGGGCCGCGCGCGCGAAGCCGGGCTGTTGGACACCCGCGGCGCTCCCGCGGCCACCACCGACTCCGACATCCTCGGCGCGCTGCTGGCGCACGGCGCCGCCGACGCGACGCTGGAGCAGGCCGCGCTCGAGCTGCTGCCCACTGTGCGCGGCGCGTTCTGCCTGACCTTTCTCGACGAGAACACGTTGTACGCCGCACGCGACCCGTACGGGGTGCGCCCGCTGGTACTGGGCCGGCTCGACCGCGGCTGGGTGGTCGCCTCTGAGACGGCGGCCCTCGACATTGTCGGCGCCTCGTTCGTGCGCGACATCGAACCCGGTGAGTTGCTGGCCATCGACGCCGACGGTGTGCGCTCCACCCGGTTCGCCAACCCCGAACCCAAGGGCTGCGTTTTCGAGTACGTCTACCTGGCCCGGCCGGACAGCACGCTGGTCGGCCGCTCGGTGCACAAGACCAGGGTCGATATCGGCCGTGCGTTGGCCCGCGAGCATCCCGTTGAGGCCGACCTGGTCATCGGCGTGCCGGAGTCGGGCACCCCGGCGGCGGTCGGCTACGCGCAGGAGTCCGGCATCCCGTTCGGGCAGGGCCTGACCAAGAACGCCTACGTCGGGCGCACCTTCATCCAGCCGTCGCAGACCATCCGTCAGCTGGGTATCCGGCTCAAACTCAACCCGCTGAAGGAAGTGATCCGCGGTAAGCGGCTCGTCGTGGTCGACGACTCGATCGTGCGCGGCAACACCCAGCGGGCGTTGATCCGGATGCTGCGCGAGGCCGGCGCGGTCGAAGTGCACGTGCGCATCGCGTCGCCGCCGGTGAAGTGGCCGTGTTTCTACGGCATCGACTTCGCCACCCCGGCCGAGTTGATCGCCAACGCGGTCGAGTCGCAGGGCGAGATGCTCGAAGCCGTGCGCCACGCCGTCGGCGCCGACACGCTCGGCTACGTCAGCCAGCAGGGCATGATCGCGGCCACCGAACAGCCCGCGTCACGGTTGTGCAGCGCCTGCTTCGACGGCAATTACCCGATCGAGCTACCGGGTGAAAGTGCGCTGGGCAAGAACGTCATCGAGCACATGCTGGCGACGGCCGCGCGCACCGGCGTCCCGGTCACGGAAAACGACAACGCCTCGGCGCTTCGCCGACCGTAACTGTCGGCCCTAGCCGCGCCCCATATGCGCCCAGCGCGGATCGGTCGGTAATGGCCCGCGCTGCAACGCGTTTGCCACCGCGTCCCGGTATCCGGTCAGCCCGCCCGGCGGCGGCGCGATGATGCGGTCGACGTCGTGGTCGCCCATCACCGCATCGCATTCCAGTGATTCGACCAGCGGACGGGCCAGACCCGACGGCATCGGTGTGACCAGCCCGACCCATAGGCTGGCGATCGCCGGGGTCAGCAACGGAAGCGCGACGATCAACCGGCGCCGCAGACCCGCCACCTCGGCGTAGCCCTGAATCGCATCGCCGTACTCGAGCACATCGGGTCCGCCGATGTCCCAGGTGCGCGATTCCGGTACGTCGGCGGTGGCGGCCTTGGCCAGATAATGCAGCACGTCGTCGATGGCGATCGGCTGGATCTTGTTGTGCACCCACTTCGGCGTCGTCATCGCCGGAAGCCGCTGGGTGAGGTGCCGCAGCATCTCGAACGACGCCGACCCCGCCCCGACCACGATTCCGGCCTGCAGCACCACGGTCTCGATGCCCGACTCGATCAGGATCTGCCCGACCGCGGTCCGGGACCGCAGATGTGGCGACAGCTCGGTGCCGGACGGGTGCAGACCGCCCAGGTACACCAGCCGGCGCACCCCGCTGTCGGCGGCCGCGGCCACCACGTTGCGGGCCGCGGCGGCTTCGGCGGCGACGAAATCCGACGAGGTACCCATTGAGTGCACCAGGTAGTAGACGACGTCGGCGTCGTCGAAGGCGGCCCGCAGCGACGCCGTGTCCTCGAGGTCGCCGCGCGCCACGTCGACCCGGTCGCGCCACGGCACGTCGGCGAGCTTGTCGGGGTTGCGCGCCAACGCCCGCACCGAATGTCCGCGCTCGAGCAACGAGGGGACCAACCGGCCGCCGATGTAGCCGGTCGCCCCGGTCACCAGACAGCGGATCTCGTCAGGTCGCACCCCGGCTCTATGGCCGTTTTATGCCTCAGGCAAACCCGCAACCCGGATCCGGCGCGTCCTCCGACAGTGGCAGGCCGGTCGGCTGGATGTAGACCACGGTCATGACCAGCGGGGTCGGGCCGAGATGGCGCCCGACGTGGACGTGTTCGGGTCCGACGCCGTCCTCGGTCGACTGCGAAACGTCACCGCCTCGACACCGACCGACGGGGTGGCCGAGGGCGTCAATCTGTCACGTCGGACGGGATTTTGCGGAGCTGACCCGCGAATAGGTATCTGTGAAGGTGGTTACCGCGGCGCGCGCCGCGACGGTAGCCTTGCTGTCGATGACCGAACGCGCCGAACCTGTCGGCATCTCCTACGCGTCCGCCGGGGTCGACATCGAGGCCGGGGACCGCGCCGTCGAACTCCTCAAACCGCTGGCCGAGAAAGCCACCAGACCCGAGGTGCGCGGCGGGATCGGCGGATTTGCCGGCCTGTTCGCGCTGCGCGGCGGCTACCGCGAACCCGTGCTGGCCTGTTCGACCGACGGGGTCGGCACCAAGCTCGCCGTCGCCCAGGCGATGGACAAGCACGACACGGTGGGCATCGACCTGGTCGCGATGGTGGTCGACGACCTCGTGGTCTGCGGGGCCGAACCGCTGTTTTTGCAGGACTACATCGCGGTCGGGCGCACGGTGCCCGAGCGCATCAGCGAACTGGTTTCCGGTATCGCCAACGGCTGCGTGATGGCCGGTTCCGCGTTGCTCGGCGGTGAGACCGCCGAGCATCCCGGGCTGATGGCACCGGATCACTATGACGTGTCGGCCACCGGTGTCGGCGTCGTGGAGGCCGACGACGTGCTGGGCCCCGACCGGGTCAAGCCGGGCGACGTGATCATCGCGATGGCCTCGACCGGGCTGCATTCGAACGGCTACTCGTTGGCGCGCAAGGTGCTGCTGGAGATCGACCGGATGAACCTGGCCGGCCACGTCGAGGAGTTCGGCCGCACCCTGGGCGAGGAGCTGCTCGAGCCGACCCGCATCTACGCCAAGGACTGTTTGGCGCTCACCGCCGAAACCCAGGTCCGCACCTTCTGCCACGTCACCGGGGGCGGGCTGGCCGGAAACCTGGAACGCGTCATCCCCCACGGCCTGGTGGCCGAAATCGACCGTGGCACTTGGACGCCCGCGCCGGTGTTCGGCATGATCGCCCAGCGCGGCCGCATCGAGCGGGCCGAGATGGAGAAGACGTTCAACATGGGTGTCGGCATGGCCGCGATCGTCGCGCCAGAGGACACCGACCGCGCGCTGGCGATCCTGACCGCGCGCCACCTGACCTGCTGGACGCTAGGAACCATCAAGAAGGGTGGGAAGGACGCTCCGAGAGCCAAGCTCGTCGGGCGTCACCCGCGCTTTTAGCGGACTAGGGGCGCCATTCGTCGTCGTCGGCCCAGTCGTCGCCGTTGAGCCTGTCGTCGTCGGAAGCACCCGACAGCTCTCGCTGTAGCCGTTCGAAATCGGTCTGTGGAGAGCTGTACTTGAGCTCACGAGCAACCTTGGTCTGCTTTGCCTTAGCCCGGCCGCGGCCCATGGGGGAACCCCCTTGCGCAATAACGGAGCGGCCCAATTTGTAGGCGGCTCCGGTCTGAATGTCGTTTATTTTCCTGCCCCCACCTTACCGTGCCTGGCCGCGGTGTGCTGGCAGGGTGTCGTGCGGTCAGCGCTTGCCGCTGCGTAACTGTTCGACCGCGCGCCTTCCGGCGCCGACGGCATCGGCGGGCGGCATCGAATCCGGGTCGATGACCGCACCGACGGCCGACTCCCCGCCGGTGACCAACTCGGTGTCGGCGGGCAGGCCGCGCTTCACCAGCGCCAGCGCGATCGGGCCCTCGTCGACGTGGTCGACCACGGTGCCGATCCGGCCGACCGACCGCCCGCCGGCCAGCACCGGATCACCCGTCGCGGGCCGGTCCGTGGAGCCGTCGAGCTGCACCAACACCAGCATGCGGGGCGGTTTACCCAGGTTGTGGACCCGCGCGACGGTTTCCTGCCCGCGGTAGCAGCCCTTGTCCAGGTGCACCGCCGGGCCGATCCAGCCCACCTCGTGCGGGATCGTGCGCTCGTCGGTGTCCACGCCGAGCCGGGGCCGGCGTGCGGCCACCCGGTGCGCCTCGTAGGTCCACACGCCTGCCTGCCGCGCGCCCGCGTCCACCAGGCGCTGGCGCCACGCGGCGGCGCGCTCACGCGGCACCACGACGTCGAGTTCGAGCGCTGGCCCGCGCACCCTGCGCACGAAACCGCCGTCGGCAAGGGCGACTGCGGTGCCTTCAGCCGGCAGCGAACCCACACCCAGCGCGTCGAGCACCGCGGGATCGGCCAGCCGCGGACCGAGCAGTGACAACACCGCTAGGTCGGCGGGTTCGACGGTGACGTCGGACCAGAACACCATCTTGCGCAGATAGGCCAGCAGCGGTTCGCCGCGGCCAGGTTCGGTGTCCAGATACGTGACGTCGCCCAGTTCAGTCTGGATCCAGTGATCTTCCACACGTCCCTGCCCGTCCAGGCTCAGGTTGTCGGTGACCGCGCCGTCGGGCAACTCGCTGACGTGCTGCGTGGAAAGGCTGTGCAGCCAGGTTTTGCGGTCTGGTCCGGTGAGCGTGATCACGGCGCGGTGCGAGCGGTCCACGACGACCGCCTCGGTGGCCGCGGCGCGTTGCTCGCCGAGCGGATCGCCGTAGTGCCAGACGGCGCCGGCGTCGGGTCCGGTCTCGGGTGCGGAAACGGCTGACATACCTTCAACCTTACGGCGCTACGCTTCTTGGCCATGGCGAGCCAGAACGCCGTCGTCGTGACCATCGACGGGCAACTGCACGACCCGGCCCAACCGCTGCTGTACGCCGACGATCTCGCCGCGGTCCGCGGTGACGGCGTCTTCGAGACGCTGCTGGTACGCGACGGCAGGCCCTGTCTGCTGGAAGCCCACCTGGCGCGGCTGGCCCGCTCCGCGCAGCAGTGCGAGCTACCCGCACCCGACCTGCCGCAGTGGCGCCACGCCATCGGTGTGGCGGTGAAAGGCTGGCTCGACGGCGGCTCCGAGGAGGGCGTGCTGCGGCTGGTCTACAGCCGGGGCCGGGAAGGTGGTTCGGCGCCCAGCGGGTACGCGACCATCGGCGCGCTGCCGGCCAGGGTCGCCGCCGCGCGGACCCGGGGCGTGGCCGCGATAACGCTTGCGCGTGGGCTGCCCGCCAAGGGCGCCGATGAGATGCCGTGGCTGTTGGCCGGTGCGAAGACGCTGTCCTATGCGGTGAACATGGCCGCGTTGCGCCACGCCGAACGACACGGCGCCGACGACGTGATCTTCGTCGGCTCCGACGGCTACCTGCTGGAGGGGCCGCGCTCGACCGTGGTGATCGTCACCGAAACCGGCCGGGAAGCCGCAGGTCCGGTGTTCCTCACGCCGCCGCCCTGGTTTCCGATCCTGCGCGGGACCACCCAGCAGGCCCTGTTCGAGGTGGCCCGCAACAAGGGTTACGCCTGCGATTATCGTGCCCTGCGACCAGCGGATTTGCTTACCGCACAAGGCATTTGGTTGGTGTCGAGCATCACGCTGGCCGCGCGTGTGCACACGTTGGACGGTAAGCCGGTGGCGGCTTCACCGCTGGCCGCGGAGTTCACCGGACTGGTCGACGCCGCCATCGTCAGCGATCGCTGAGCGCGTAACCGTCCTTAATCGCTTGTCGGCGCGGTGGCGCACGGGTAACTTCGCTCGTACACAGGGAAGGAGGTGGTCCAAGATTTTGAGTGACTTATGGACTTGTGAGGTGGCTGCGAGCTAGCAGCGCCAGGGGGATGAGCGCACGGCTCTTCGCGTCCTGTGCGCGCTGGCGAATTCCCGGCAGTCACCCGGCCCCCGAGCCCCTCGGTCTTGTCCAACCAGGAACACACGGCTCGGGGGCCGCCCCATCTTCGGGCCCGGATCGGTAGGAAACCGTTGTCGCAACGAGCTTGGTTTGCGTCGGGGGCTGGGCGATGATGCGGCCATGCGCATCGCCTGGAAGCTCGGCGCGTTGCTGGCCGCGCTGGTGCTCACCTCGTGCGCCCCGATCGCCCGTGACGCAACGCCCCCCGCAGAGGACTGCCGCGAGGACCGGCTGACCACCCTGTACAAGGGTGTCTTCACGTTCGGCACCGACCAGCCCGTCTATCCGCCGTGGTACATCGGCGACGACCCCACCAACGGAGAAGGGTTCGAATCGGCGGTGGCGTATGCGGTCGCGGCCAGAATGGGCTACACCGGCGAAGACGTCCGCTGGGTGCGGGTGCCGTTCAGTGAGGCGCTGTCCACTGGCCCGAAATCCTTTGACGCCAGCATTTCTCAATTCTCCATCACCGATCAGCGCAAGGCCGTTGTCGACTTCTCGTCGCCGTACTTCGACGTCACCCAGGCCGTCGTCACGGTCAAGTCCTCACCCGCGGCGCACGCCGGCACCCTCGACGAGCTGAAACCGCTGCGGTTGGGTGCGCAGGTCGGCACCACCAGCTACACCGCGGCCCTGTCGATGGGCAACGCGAAATCGGTCGAGGTCTACAACACCAACAGCGACGCGAAACTGGCGCTGCGGGAAGGGGAGATCGACGCGCTGGTCGCCGACCTTCCGACCGCGTTCGCGGTAGCCGACGAGATCCGCGACGGCGTCATGGTCGGCCAGTTGCCCGCCACCACCGAGGATGTCGAACAGTTCGGCATCGTGCTCGACAAGGACAGTTCGCTGACCCCCTGTGTGTCGGCGGTCGTCGAAGAGCTGCGCGCCGACGGCACCCTGGCCGAGCTGAAGACCAAGTGGTTGACCGACGCGGGTAAGGCGCCGGTGCTCACCTGAGGAGCCGGCGCGGCGTTATCCGGCGAAGCGTGACAGCCGGGCCGAAAGATGCGGCACCAGACCGCCGTCGGCGTCGACCCGTTCCTCGACATAGCCGAGATCGCCGCCCTCGACGATGCCGTAGAGCCGTTTTGCCCCGCCGACGAGCTCCCCTGACTTGCTGCGGGCCAGCGCGTCGGTGGCCAGTTCCCACGACGACGCGGACAGCGGGCGCCCGTAGAACAACTCGATGTAGCCGGAGGAGTGCGCCAGCAGGAGCTCGATGGCCTCGGACTCCGACGGGTCGGCAGGGTCGCTGATGAAGCGCCAGAAGCCCGATTCGCGAAGCCACGGCCGGTCGTACTCGCCGTCCTCGGTCAGTCGCCACGACCGCGACTCCCAGATCAGGTAGTCGGCGCCGCAGTGGGAGACGACGATCTGCTGGCCGAAGCGGTAGTCACCGCCGGTATCGCGGCCTTCCCCCTCGCCGCGCCACACCCCGACCAACGGGAGGAGGGCCAGCAGCGCATCGTCGAGGTCGGGGCCTTCGCGTAGGTTGGCGGTGTCGCGCGGGCCGGGCAGATCGGCGAAGACCGGGATGTTGCGCGAGGCGGTCGCTTTGGCCCGCTCGGCCGCCGCCGCTACCGCGTCGTCGCCGGAGGTCACGACTCGTCGGTGACCAGCCGGTACAGCGCGTAAAGAGCGAACCAGGTGATCACCACAACCGCTGCCACCAGCAGAATCTCGAAGAACAGCACCACGGCGTCGAGTTTAGTTGGCGGCCGTCGGTCTACCGAATCAGGGCAATTCGGACTCGTACTCCGGGCACAGGGTGCTGGTGGCGGCGTCCACGAAGACCCGTGCGAGGCTTTGGCTGCCACCGATATTGGCGGCGACATCGGCGACGCAGTCGGAGTAACTGTCGCCGGCCGACCAACCCTGGCACACGCTGTGCCCGCCGCCGATGACGTTGTCGACCGCCGCGGGCGGGAACGACAGGCCGTTGTGGGCCAACGCGTCGAGGAATTCATCGTCGGCGTCCGCGCCGGCCAGCGGCGCAGCGGCCAGGGCGGACATCGCCACCGCGGCGCCCACACCTGCGGCACGTGCAAATCCCATGAACGGGCCCTCCCCAAGATCGGATCCCCCGGCCTGCAGTGGCGCAGGACCGATCCCATGGTGGACCGCGAGGGACGCCCCACGCAGCGTTTCGCTACGAAGAGCGTGCCCGTCGCTAGGCGACCTTGACGTCGACCTCGTGGATGCCCGCGCCGGACGGCGCGATGCTGGCGTCGCCGCTACCGGCCGGCGACAGCGCCCGCACCGTCCAGGTGCCGGGTGCGGCGAAGAACCGGAAGTCGCCGGTGGCCGATGCCACGACCTCCGCGGTGAACTCCTCCGAGCCGTCGAGCAGTCGCACAAACGCGCCGCCGACCGCCTGACCCGAGCCGTCGACAACACGGCCGGTGATCACCGTTTCCTTCTCCAGATCAACGCTGGCGGGCAACGTCAGACCTTGCTTTGGTGCAGAGCACATATCAACTTCCCAACTCGATCGGGGCCCCTACCAGGGAGCCGTATTCCGTCCAACTGCCGTCGTAGTTCTTGACGTTCTTGTGTCCCAACAGTTCCTGCAGCACGAACCAGGTGTGCGATGAGCGCTCGCCGATCCGGCAATAGGCGATGGTCTCCTTCTCGCCGTCGAGGCCGGCTTCGGCGTACAGCTTGGCCAGGTCCTCGTCGGACTTGAACGTGCCGTCGTCGTTGGCGGCCTTGCTCCACGGCACGTTGATGGCACCGGGGATGTGGCCCGGCCGCTGGCTCTGCTCCTGCGGCAGGTGCGCCGGGGCCAGGATCTTGCCCGAAAACTCGTCGGGGGAGCGTACGTCGACGAGGTTCTTGGTGCCGATGGCGTCGATGACCTCATCGCGGAAGGCGCGGATGCTGTTGTCGGGGGCCTTGGCGGTGTAGCTGGTCGACGGCCGGTCCGCCACCTCCTTGACGAGCGCACGGCCGTCGAGCTCCCACTTCTTGCGGCCGCCGTCGAGCAGCTTGACGTCCTCGTGGCCGTACAGCTTGAAGTACCAGTACGCGTAGGCGGCGAACCAGTTGTTGTTGCCGCCGTAGAGGACCACGGTGTCGTCGTTGGAGATGCCGCGTTCGCTCAGCAGCTTGGAGAACTGCTCGGCGTCGACGAAGTCGCGGCGCACCGGATCCTGCAGATCGGTCTTCCAGTCGAGCCGTACCGCGCCCTCGATGTGACCGTCTTCGTAGGCGCTGGTGTCTTCGTCGACCTCCACCAACACGATGTTGGGGGTGTTGAGATTGCTCTGCACCCAGTCTGCGGTGACTAGGACGTCGGAGCGTGCCATGTATGAAATCCTTTCGGTTGCTTGGGCTTTGGACCCTATGCGGGTGATGTAACGCGCGGATTCCTACGGAACCGTGCGACGAGCGGATAGAGCTGGCAGCCCAGGCAGATGCCGAAGGCTGCGTTGAGCAACGCCGCCACCAGGGCGAGCCCGGTGGCGAGCAGGCCGAGCGCCGTGAGCCCGGTGGCGAACCCGACCGCGCCGGCCGTCGCGAACACCAACCCGACCAGCTGCGCGAACTTCAGCGGCGGTTCCGGTTCGCGTTCGGTGGCCGGACCCAGCCGGGGCGCGAGCAGGTGTGCGAACACCCGGCCGTACGGGTGACGACGCGGGCCGAGCGCCGCGCCGACGGCGAACACCGCGGCCTGCGCACCCAGTACCAGCGCGGCGCCGAGTTCGCTGACCGCCGACAACAACAGGGCAATCACCAGCACGGCCGTGGTCACCCATGCGGTGAACCTGGGACCGCGCACGTCCACGTCGGCGGTGGTGGGGCGGGGATCGGTCGACATCGAGTCACACTCCTGAGCGGTTGGGCTGGGCTGATTGCGAGCAAGCCGAAACGGCTGGCCCCGAGCGCGCGCGCTTAGAGTGCGCAGCTGCGCTCAGCAGCTACAACAACAACAGGAAGAACCCGCGACGCGGCACAGATCGACTGCGCGGCGCTTGGTGAGCATCGGCTCCCGATGCGTGGCGAGCTGACGCTCGGTGCGGGCGGACACGCGGGAAAGCTTACCCAATGACATGGTGCTCAGGCCAACAGCGGTGCCAGCGCCGAGCGCAGGTCCGCCGCGGTGGGGACCCCCGTGGTGCGGTAGCGGGGCCGTCCGTCGGCGTCGAAGATGATGGTCGTCGGCAGCGAGAGCACCGAAAGCCGCTTGGCCGCTTCGGGATCGGCGTCCATGTCGATCTCGAGGTGCGCAACCTGCGGCAACTCGGCGCACACCTGCTCGACCACTCGACGCACCCCCGCACACGGTCCGCACCATGGCGCGCTGAAGTGCAGCACGGTCGGCCCGGTGGTCGACAAACCGAGGCCGCTGGTGTCGATGCTGGCGGCTTCCTCACCGGCTTTGCGCAATTGCTCGCGCAATGCCAGCAAACGGCTGATCAGATAGGCCACGCCGAACGCGGCCACCAGCACGGTGACCACCAACACCCACGAAGTGCTCATGACAACCTGAACTCGTCGAGCGCGATCGTTACTCCCTCGGCGATGCCCTCGATGATGATGTCCGAACCACGTGCTCCCTGGGCAGTGGGCGCCAGCCCAAACGGCAACGACTGCCCCGGCACGCTGGCCGAGAACGCCTCCAGCACCGCGGGCTTCTTGTCGTCGGGCACCTCCTGGTCTGCGGTGCCAGGCCCGGTCAGCACCTCGGTGGCCGTCATCACCAACGTGGTCTGGTCCGGCCCGGCGACCTCGAGGTCCACTGCGATGCTCACCTTCTCGTGGTACCCGACTTTGTCGGGGGTTCCGGTGAACACCACCCCCCGATTGCTCGAGATGCCCGATTCGGTGGTTCCGCCGGTGGAGTCGTTGGTCTCCCGGGTCGGAGCCTCCACCAGAAGGTCAGTGATGTCCATGAACCGGCCGAGATGGGTGGAGTCGATGATGATGCGGCTTTCGGCCTTGCCGACCGGCAGGCGCGCGTCGGGGCCGATCAGCCACGACGCCTCGGTGACGTCGATGTCGTGCAGCGTGGCCTCCAGCGACGCCTTGCCGACGACGGCGTTGTCGACGCTGGCCGCGCGGATCTCGATCTCGTCGTAATGACGGTCGGCCGCCTGGGTGAGGAACGGGAACCCCAGGATCGCCGCCGACGGGTCGTGCTGCAGGTCCGCCGCCGTGCGCACGCTTCTGGCCAGGCGGTATTCGGCGTAGATGGCCGCGCCGAAATCCACCCCGACCGCGCCGACGACCACGACCGTCACGGTTGCCAGCACTCCGATCAGTAGCTTGCGCACCCGCACATTCTGGCCCACAGCGTCGGATCGACCGGTTCGGCGCGGCTAACCAGCAGGTGGCACGCTATCGTTAGATGACTAACGGCCGGGTAACGGCCACATGTCAGCTATGAAACTGGGAAGTCACCAGCGACACCGTTGTCATCGGCGAGGTCCCCAATGGCTGCTGGAGGGCCAGTTGGATCTACTGCTATTGACCGTCGACCCACGACCTGAGTCGGTGCTGCCGTCATTGGCGCTGCTGCCGCACACCGTGCGCACGGCCCCGACCGAGGTCTCATCGCTGCTCGAGGCCGGCAGCGCAGACGTGGCCATCGTCGATGCGCGCACCGACCTGGCCGCTGCCCGCGGGCTGTGCCGCCTCCTGGGCACCACCGGCACCTCGGTTCCGGTTGTGGCCGTCGTCAACGAGGGCGGGCTGGTGGCCGTCAACGTGGAGTGGGGTCTCGACGAGATCCTGCTGCCGAGCACCGGGCCCGCCGAGATCGACGCCCGGTTGCGGTTGCTCGTGGGCCGCCGCGGCGGCGTGTCCAACCAGGAGAACGTCGGCAAGATCACCCTCGGTGAACTGGCGATCGACGAAGGCACCTACACCGCGCGGTTGCGCGGCAAGCCGCTGGACCTGACCTACAAGGAGTTCGAGCTGCTGAAGTACCTGGCCCAGCACGCGGGCCGGGTGTTCACCCGCGCGCAACTGCTCCAGGAGGTATGGGGCTACGACTTCTTCGGCGGCACCCGCACCGTCGACGTGCACGTGCGGCGGCTGCGGGCCAAGCTCGGCCCCGAATACGAGTCGCTGATCGGCACCGTGCGCAACGTCGGCTACAAGGCCGTGCGTCCCGCCCGCGCCCGCCAATCGGCCCCGGCGTCCGAGCTGGTCGACGACGTCGACGACGAGCCGCCGCACGAAGCCATGCCCAACGCAGTGCCCGACTCGCTTGCCGACCCGATGCGCAGTCAGTGACGGCGTTCGAGTGGCGCACCGGCCTGTCCACTGACGACCAGCGGACGATTCGCGAGCTGATCGATGTCGCCACCGCCGTCGACGGCGTCGCCCCGGTGGGCGATCAGGTGCTACGGGAGCTGCCGCGCGACCGCACCCGACATCTCGTCGCCGTCGAGGACCACGCCGTCGAGGACCAAGCCATTGTGGGCTACCTGAACGTGGCGCCCGAACCGCCCACGGCCGAGCTCGTCGTGCACCCGCAGGCCCGGCGCCGCGGCATCGGGTCGGCGCTGGCGCGCGCCGGCCTCGCCGAAGGCGGCCCGGGCACCCGGATCTGGGCGCACGGCAACCTCGAGCCGGCCCGCGCCACCGCCGCCGCGCTGAACATGGTGGTGGTGCGCGAACTGCTGCAGATGCGCCGCCCGCTCACCGATCTGCCGCCCGTCACGGTTCCCGATGGGGTGCGCATCGCCACCTATTCCGAGCCCGACGACGACGCCGAGTTGCTGCGGGTGAACAACGCCGCGTTCGTCTGGCACCCCGAACAGGGCGGGTGGTCCGAAGCCGACCTCGCCGAGCGGCGCGCCGAACCGTGGTTCGACCCGGCCGGGCTGTTTCTGGCCTTCGACGAGCAGACCGGTGCGTTGCTGGGCTTCCACTGGACGAAAATCCATGCCGCGCCCCGCGGCGAAGTGCACGACGCCGATCTTGGCGAGGTGTACGTCGTCGGCGTCGACCCGGCCGCGCAGGGCCGCCGGCTCGGCGGGTTGCTCACCCTGATTGGCCTGCACCACCTTGCCGACCGCTTGTCGAATAGCTCACAACCGACGGTGATGCTATACGTCGAAGGAGATAACTCCGCGGCGGTAAAGACATACCAGAGACTGGGTTTCGAGGTTTTCGCGGTCGATGCCGCCTACGCGGCACACCAGTGACTAGCCGAACCTGTTCACCGTCCGTTTACCTTCCATCCCCGCGGTGTCCACCGGGGCCGCATACGTTGCCGGAGGACCAACCTCGTCGACCGAAAGTGGGATACGTGAAGTTCTTCAGCTTGGGCACTGGCGCGCCGCTCGGCAAGATCTTGTCGGCGTCGGCGATCGCCGCGCTGACGCTGTCCGCGTGCGGCAGCGACAACAACGCCGCAACGACGCAGACCGGTGCCACGGGCACCGACACCGCGTCGGAGCAGTGCGACGGCAAGGACCAGATCACGGGCGAGGGTTCGACGGCACAGCAGAACGCCGTAGCGGTGTTCAACCAGGCCTGGGGCCAGATGTGTGCGGGCAAGAACATGTCGTACAACCCGACCGGCTCAGGCGCCGGGCGCCAGCAGTTCATCGCGGGCCAGGTCGACTTCGCGGGTTCGGATTCCCCACTGTCCGACGAGCAGGTGCAGCCCGCCGCCCAGCGTTGCAACGGAAACCCGGCCTGGCACTTGCCGTTGGTGTTCGGTCCGGTCGCGATGGCCTACAACCTCGAGGGCGTCGACAGCCTGGTGCTCAACGCGGATCTGCTGGCCCAGATCTTCCAGGGCCAGATCACCAACTGGAGTGACCCGGCGATTGCCGCGCTCAACGGCGGCACCACGCTGCCCGACGCGCCGATCACGCCGATCTACCGGTCGGACTCCTCGGGCACCACCGACAACTTCCAGAAGTACCTGGCCGCTGCGGCGCCGGAGAGCTGGACCAAGGGCGCCGGCAGCGAGTTTCAGGGTGGCGCAGGTGAGGGCGCGCAGAAGTCGGCGGGCGTCGTGCAGGCCGTCCAGGCCACGCCCGGCTCCATCGGCTACGTCGAAAAGGGCTTCGCCGAACAGGGCGGCGTGCCGTTCGCTGCCATCGACAGCGGTGCCGGCGCGGTCGAACTGACCGACGAGTCCGCGGGTAAGGCGATCGACGCCGCCCAGTTCGCCTCGGAGGGCAACGATCTGGTGCTGGATCTGAACTCGCTGTACGGCACCACGGAGCCCGGCGCCTATCCGCTGGTGCTGGCCACCTACGAGATCGTCTGCTCGGCGGGCTACGACGACGCCACCTCCGCAGCGGTCAAGTCCTTCATCACCGCCGCGGCGTCCGAACAGGGTCAGTCCGACCTGCCCGCCGCCGGCTACGTTCCGCTACCCGACCGGTTCAAGGAGCGGTTGCTGACGGCGGTGAACGCAATACAGTAGTTCGGCTGCAACCGATACTGGAGCGGCGAGTATGAGGACCAAATCGATGAGTGATGGGGTCGATGTGACAACGCCGAATCCGTCGGACGCAGGTTCCGGCGAGGCGATCGCCCAACCGTATGGCGAACCGCGCCCCATCTCCCTCGATCCGTCGCGAAACGCGAAGGTTCGACCGGGAGACCGGGTCTTCAGCGCGCTTGCGGAGGGCTCGGGGATCTTCATCGTCGTTCTCATCGCGGCGATCGGGTTCTTCCTGCTGTGGCGCGCGATCCCGGCACTGGCCCGCAACGAAGAGAACTTCTTCCTCTACGGCGGAAACTGGATCACCACCGATACGTCGGCGATGCACTTCGGCGTGCTGGACCTGCTGCAGGTAACGGTGTTCGTGTCGGTGTTCGCGCTGGTGCTCGCGATGCCCGTGGCGCTGGGGATCGCGATCTTTCTCACCCAGTACTCGCCGCGGCGGGTGGCCGGCCCGCTGGCCTACATGGTCGACCTGCTGGCCGCGGTGCCGTCGATCATCTACGGCGTCTGGGGCCTGTATGTGCTGGCCCCGGTGATCGCGCCAGCCGCACAGTGGCTCAACGAGAACCTCGGCTGGTTGTTCTTGTTCAAGACCGGCACCGCCTCGGTGGTCGGCGGCGGAACGATCTTCACCGCGGGCATCGTGCTCGCGGTGATGATCCTGCCGATCATCACCGCGGTCACCCGCGAGGTGTTCGTTCAGACCCCGCGCGGCCAGATCGAGGCCGCGCTGGCGTTGGGCGCCACCCGCTGGGAGGTGGTGCGCACAACGGTGCTGCCGTTCGGGATGTCGGGTTACATCAGCGGGGGCATGCTCGGCCTGGGGCGTGCGTTGGGTGAGACCATCGCGCTGCTGATCATCCTGCGCGGCACCCAGGAAGCGTTCGGCTGGTCGCTGTTCGACGGCGGCTTCACCTTCGCAAGCCTGATCGCTTCTGCCGCTTCGGAATTCAACGACCAGTTCAAGGCGGGCGCCTACATCTCGGCCGGTCTGGTCTTGTTCGTGCTGACGTTCGTGGTCAACTCGCTGGCCCGTGCCGCGGTTGCCGGAAAAGGTGCCAAATGACCGCTACGCTGGATCGGCCCGTCAAGGCGGTCACATTTCAGGGTGTGAGCCTGCGCCGCAAGATCACCAACAACCTTGCGACCGTACTGGTCACGTTGTCGGTGCTGATCGCGTTGGTTCCGCTGCTTTGGGTGCTCTACTCGGTGGTGGTCAAGGGCTTCGGGGTCATCATCGACAGCGACTGGTGGTGGTACTCGCAGGCGGGTATGACGGCCTTTGCGGCCGGCGGCGGCGTGTACCACGCCATTGTCGGCACCCTGCTGCAGGGCCTGGTGTGTGCGGCCATCTCGATTCCGATCGGCATCTTCGTCGGCATCTATCTGGTCGAATACGGCGGCGGCACGCGGATGGGCAAGCTCACCACGTTCATGGTGGACATCCTCACCGGCGTCCCTTCGATCGTGGCGGCGTTGTTCATCTACGCGCTGTGGGTCGCCACGCTGGGGTTCGAGCGGTCCGGCCTTGCGGTATCGCTTTCGCTTGTGCTGTTGATGATTCCGGTCATCGTGCGCGCCACCGAGGAGATGCTGCGCATCGTGCCAATGGACCTTCGGGAGGCCAGTTACGCGCTGGGTGTGCCGAAGTGGAAAACCATTGCGCGCATCGTCATCCCGACTGCGCTGTCGGGCATCGTCACCGGCATCATGCTGGCGCTGGCCAGGGTGATGGGTGAGACCGCGCCGCTGCTGATCCTCGTCGGCTACAGCCAGGCCATCAACTTCGACATGTTCAGCGGGTTCATGGGGTCGCTGCCGGGCATGATGTACGACCAGACATCGGCGGGCGCCGGCGCCAACCCGGTGCCCACCGACCGGCTGTGGGGCGCCGCCCTGACGCTGATCCTATTGATCGCCGTCCTCAACGTGGGGGCGCGGCTGCTGGCAAAGCTGTTCGCGCCCAAGAAGGTTTAGGAGCTCCTATGGCAAAGCGGTTGGACCTCAAAGACGTCAACATCTACTACGGTTCCTTCCACGCCGTCGCCGACGTGTCGCTGGCCGTTCCGCCGCGTAACGTGACGGCGTTCATCGGCCCCTCGGGCTGCGGAAAGTCCACGGTGCTACGCACCCTCAACCGGATGCACGAGGTGATCCCCGGCGCCCGCGTCGAGGGTTCGGTGCTGCTCGACGGTGAGGACATCTACGGCGCCGGTGTCGACCCGGTCGGGGTGCGCAAGACCATCGGTATGGTGTTTCAGCGGCCAAACCCGTTCCCCACCATGTCGATTAGGGACAACGTGGTGGCCGGACTGAAGTTGCAGGGGGTACGCAACAAGAAGGCCCTCGACGAGGTCGCCGAACGCTCGCTGCGAGGCGCGAACCTGTGGACCGAGGTCAAGGACCGGCTCGATAAGCCCGGCGGCGGGCTGTCCGGCGGTCAGCAACAGCGGCTGTGCATCGCCCGTGCCATCGCGGTGCAACCCGATGTGCTGCTGATGGACGAACCGTGCTCAGCCCTGGACCCGATCTCCACGCTGGCGATCGAAGAACTGATCGCCACGCTGAAGCAGGAATTCACCATCGTCATCGTCACGCACAACATGCAGCAAGCCGCCCGGGTGAGCGATCAGACCGCGTTCTTCAACCTCGAGGCCACCGGTAAACCGGGCCGGCTGATCGAGATCGACGACACCGAGAAGATCTTCTCCAACCCGAGCAAGAAGGCCACCGAGGACTACATCTCCGGGCGCTTCGGCTAGTCACCTCCGCCACCTTCGCGACCGTGCGGTTTCATCCGCGACACACCGCTTGAATCCAAGCGCGCACGGCGGATGAAACCGCACACTCGGCGCAGTGTGTCGGGTCAGCGTGACGCCGGCAGATTTTCCTCGTCGGGGTGCTTGCCGGTGACCTGGAAGATGACCCGGCGGGCCACCTCGACCGCGTGGTCGGCGAAGCGCTCGTAGAACCGGCCCAGCAGCGTCACATCGACCGCGGCGGCCACGCCGTGCTTCCATTCGCGGTCCATCAGCACCGTGAACAAATGCCGGTGCAAATCGTCCATCGCGTCGTCTTCTTCTTGTATCCGGGCGGCCTTCTCCGGATCACGGGTGATCAGCACCTCCTGGGCGCTGTTACCGAGTTCGACTGCGACCCTACCCATTTCGGCGAAATATCCGTTGACCTCTTCGGGCAGCGCATGCTGGGGATGGCGACGCCGGGCGATCTTGGCGACGTGCAGGGCCAGCGCACCCATCCGGTCGACATCGGCGACGATCTGGATGGCGCCGACGATGGCGCGCAGATCACCGGCGACGGGCGCCTGCAGTGCCAGCAGCACGAACGCCGCTTCTTCGGCACGCCCGCTCATCGCGGCGATCTGCTCGTGGTCGGTGATCACCTGTTCGGCCAGCACCAGATCGGCTTGCAGCAGGGCCTGGGTCGCGCGTTCCATTGCAGCGCCTGCCAGCCCGCACATCTCGCCGAGCTGCGCCGTCAAGGCATCGAGTTGCTCGTGGTACGCGGTTCGCATGGCAGTCAGCCTACGGGCTTTCGGTATCCGACGTCACGACGTGCGGGTGAACCAGGGGTGAACGCCACCTGGCAAAACGCTGGCCGCGGGGCTATTCGCAGGTGGTGTCGGCGGCGTTGGTGACGGCGAGGTCCTCGGGCAGCGCGGTCGGCGTGCTGCCGGTCCCGCGGACCACGTGGACCTGCACGGTCGAGCCGCTCGGCGACGGCGGGTTCACCGAGCCGAAGTCGGTGCCCAGCACCACCTGCACGGTGTCGCCCTTACCCATCACCCGCTCGATGGTCGGGTTGACGAACGCCGAAGCCACCGTCGCCGCGGCCTCCTCGTTACCGGGTGAGAAGAACACGGTCGTCTCGTCCAGTGGGCCCGGGTAGTCGTTGGGCGTTGTGACGTTGAAGCCATGGGTCTGCAGTGCTTCGGCCGCGCTGGCGGCCAGACCGTTCTGACCGGTGGAGTTCGACACCTGCACGGTGATGTCCTGCGGGTTCGTGGTCACCGCATCGATCAACTCGCTGGAATCAGTGGCGCCTTGACTCGGCGTCTGGCTCATCAGCTCGTTGTCGGACGACGACTCCGGGGTGCCGGGGATCGGCGTGTTGTCGGCGTTGCGTTCCTCGGGCAGCGGTTCGTCGTTGATGATCGCGTCGAAGATCGCCCGGGTGTCCTCCTCGCGCAGGTGTTCGTTGCCCCACTCGTCCATGTAGCCGGTGGTGGGTACGGTCAGGAATGTGATCCGGCCCGCGGCGATGCCCTGGATCGACTGCCCGAGGGTGACGAGGTCCTTGGTGTCCATGTTGTCGACGTAGCTGTCGTTGATGAACATGTTGACCACGTTGTTGAGCTTGGACAGCGAGAAGAACACTTCCTTGGAGATCAGGGAGCGCAGCAGCGACGACAAGAACCGTTGTTGGCGTTTGATCCGCCCGTAGTCACCGTTGTTCTCGGTGGTGATCTGGCGCGCGCGCACGTACTGCAGTGCGGTCTGGCCGTCGATGATCTGGCGGCCGGCGCGCGGCAGCACCGTGCCGACCTCGTAGTCCTCCAGTGGGGTGGTGCTGCACACCTCCACGCCGCCGAGCGCATCGACCATCTTGGAGAAGCCGGTGAAATCCACTGCCATGAAGCGGTTTATCGACAGACCGGAGATCTTCTGGATGACCTTCACCAGACACTTGGGCCCTCCGACGGCATAAGCGGAGTTCAGCTTGTATTCGGTGTAGACCTTCTCGGCGCCGTACATCGGCGAGTCCGGGTCAGTGATCGGGCCGTATTCGCGGGTGCGCGGATCCCACGGCTCGCACTGCATCGGTTCGATCTCGAGATCGCGGGGAAACGACACTCCGACAACGCGTTCGCGGTTGGCCGGGATGTTCACCAGCATGATGGTGTCCGAACGTGCGCCGGCTGCGTCTTCAGTGGTGCCCGCGCCTATCTCGCTGTTTTCGCCGATGCGGCTGTCGACACCGACGATCAGGAAGTTCTCGTCGCCGAACTGTGCGTTCGGGTCGAGGATGTCGCGCGAGTCCGGATCCAGCGCCGAAATCCGGTTGAGCATGTTGTTCTTCGAGGTCTGCCACTGCCACGCGCCGCCGGTGAGGACCAGCGCAAGCACCGCCATCAACGCCGCGGCCGCGCGGCCTACCACCACCGTGGAGCGCAGGCCCCGGCGGCGCTTGCGGCGGTGCGGTTCGTCGTTGCCCCGTCGGGCGATGACGTGCGTCGGCGCCACCCGCCGGGTCGCGCGCAGCGCGGTCAGGTCCGGCACCTCCGAGGACGGCAGCTGCACCGCCGGAATGATCTCGGTGTCGTGCTCGTCGTCCGTCGGCTCGTCGGCCTCGACCGCGTCGATGATGTCGGTGGGCGGAGCCGCTTCGTCGGATTCGGCTTGCTCGGGTTCGGCGTCCTCGGGTTCGGCACGGTGGCGGCGCAATCCCTGCGGTACGGCGGTGTCACCCTTCACCCGGGCGATCAGGTCGGCGACGGTGAGGCGGTCGGGGTGGCTGCCGGTGTCCGCCGCATTCGTCAGATCGCGGCGATCAGCGCGGCGTTTGCGCTCCCACGGCGCGGCGCCTGGCGATGGGCGGGCACTTCGGGTAAGCCATTGGTTGTCGTCGGTGGACCGGTCCGGCCCCGACGGACCGGAGGGGCCAGGAGTGGCACCAGCACCTGGGCTGTCGCCGTCACTCATGTTCCCACCGGCCTCCGACTCTTCGTCGTCGCGCACACCAATGCGCATGGAACGTCCGCAGGGCCGCATGCCGTGTCACAGCGCCTGCGTGGCTCCGCCTACGGGAGCCCATTACCGAACAAGATCCATATCGTACTGAGACATCCTGAAAGTTGTGATGTCGGAGTCGTCTCAGTATCGAGACGACTCCGAGACAGCGTCAGCCGCCCGAGTGCATGACCTCGGCGCCGGCGGGGACCGTGCAGTCGTCGGGATCGGCCAGCCAGCCCTCGGGCAGCGCCACCGACGCGGCCGAGCCCTGGCGGCCGCGGGGGCCCTGCGCCGCATCGGGGAACGGCACTGTCGCGTCGAGCTGGCCGAGCAGCTCCTCGAGCTCCGTAACCGTCTTGACCAGCGCTAATGCGCGTCGCAGCTGGGTGCCGGCGGGGAACCCGTGCAAGTACCAGGCGACGTGCTTGCGGATGTCGCGCATGCCTTTGTCCTCGCCGAAATGGTCGGCCAGCAGCTGGCCGTGGCGCACCACGATCTGGGCGACCTCACCGAGCGTCGGCGCGACGGGAAGTGGGTTTCCGGTGAACGCGGCCGACAGTTCGGCGAACAACCAGGGCCTACCCAGACAACCACGTCCGATGACCACCCCGTCGCACCCGGTCGCCGCCATCATGGCCAACGCGTCGTCGGCTTCGAAGATGTCGCCGTTGCCGAGCACGGGAATGGCGTTGACGTGCTCTTTCAATGCTGCGATGTGCTCCCAGTTCGCTTTTCCGGAGTACCGCTGGGCGGCTGTTCGGGCGTGCAGCGCGACGGCGGCCGCACCTTCCTCCGCGGCGATCCGCCCGGCATCGAGGTAGGTGTGATGTTCGTCATCGATGCCGACGCGGAACTTCACGGTGACCGGGATGTCGGTGTTCTCCGTGGCCGCCACCGCGGCCGCGACGATCTGGCCGAACAGGCGGCGTTTGAACGGCAGCGCCGCACCTCCGCCGCGGCGCGTGACCTTGGGTACCGGACAGCCGAAGTTCATATCGATGTGGTCGGCCAACCCCTCGTCGGCGATCATCTTGGCTGCGGCGAACGTGTACTGCGGGTCCACGGAGTACAGCTGCAGCGACCGCGGCGACTCATCGGCGCCGAACGTCACCATGTGCATGGTCGCCGGATGACGCTCCACGAGAGCGCGCGCGGTGACCATCTCGCATACGTACAGCCCGCTGACCGTGCCGACCCGGGCCAGTTCCAGCTCGCGGCACAACGTCCGGAAGGCGACGTTGGTCACCCCGGCCATCGGGGCCAGCACCACGGGGCTGCGTAGCGCGATCGGGCCGATCCGCAGCTGTTGGCGGGTTTGCGCTACAGCCGTCATGAAGAGCTGGAGGCGAGCACCTTCTTGGCGGTGAGCTTCTCGGCCTTGCGCGCCTCGCGCTCGAGCCGACGCTGCTTGGATTCCTCGAACTTCTGGGAGGCTTCCTCCAGCTCTTCAACGAGCACACCGAGGTCATCGCGCATCCGCGCGGCCTCGCCGGTGAAGTCCTCGCGCTCGAAGATGCGCCACTTCTTGAGCACCGGCATCACCACATCGTCGAGGTGAATGCGCGGGTCGTAGACCCCGCCGACGGCGATGATGACGGCCTTGCGGCGGAACTCCGGCACCGTGTAGCCAGGCATCTTGAAGTTGCGCAGCACCCGGTGCAGGGAGTGCATGGCCTGGTCGGGCGCGATGTCGAAGCCGGCCTCCGAAACGTCGCGGTAGAAGATCATATGCAGGTTCTCATCGGCCGAGACCCGCGCCAACAGCTGGTCAGCGACGGTCTCGTTGCACGCCTTACCGGTATTGCGGTGCGAGACGCGGGTCGCCAGCTCCTGGAACGTGACGTAGATGACCGAGTCGAACAGGCTCTCGGCGAACAGATCGCCCTGCTGGTTCTGGCCGGGCGAGAAGCCGCGGGTGACCTGCTCCAGGCGCAGCTGCTCGAGCTGCACCGGATCGACCGAGCGGGTGACGACCAGGTAGTCGCGCAGCGCGATGCCGTGGCGGTTCTCCTCGGCCGTCCAGCGGTTCACCCACTGGCCCCAGGCGCCGTCCATACCGAAGTTCATCGCGATCTCACGGTGATACGAGGGCAGGTTGTCCTCGGTCAGGAGGTTCTGCACCATCGCCACCTGGGCGACTTCGGAGAGCTTTGACTCCTCGGGGTGCCAGTCCGTGCCGCCCAGCGCGTAGTAGTTCTTGCCGTCGGACCACGGGATGTAGTCGTGCGGGTTCCAGTCCTTCCGCATCGACAGATGCCGGTTGAGATTCTTCTCCACCACGGGCTCAAGTTCATGCAGCAGGTGGAGGTCAGTCAAGTTCTCGTGCATGGCGCCTCCAGTTATCTGTACCTGTTAGTAGCACTCAGAGTATCTGTGTACCCCGGTGACATTCAAGTAACGCCACGCGCTTGTCACATCTGCATCACAAGGCTCTTTTGTAGGCGGTACCATCCCTTGTTAATGCGTGGCGAGCAAACAGTTCGCGCTCGATTCAGCACACGCGCCGACGCGGAGGTTCCCGGAGTGGTGAAGATCGTCAGGATTGTCGCGAGCGTGGTCGCCGCAACGTCGGTGGCCGCCAGCACCCTACTCGCCGGGGCTCCACCGGCAGAGGCCGCTCCCGATGTCACCAACCGCACCTATCAGGACGCCAAGCGGATAATCCAGCGCTCAGGCGGCAAGGCAGTGGTGGCGACGCGGACTGGCAATGCCCTGTCCGAGTCGAGGTGCCTGGTGACCAATGCGTGGGATGCCGCGGTCCGCCGCCCCAACCGCCGCGGCAACCCGGTGGCCAACCGCGAAGTGCATGTGGCGCTGAACTGCAACGGGGAGTTGGCGGCGCCGGGCTCGCCAGGAAACTCGGCGGCCAGTCCCGCCGGCCGGGCAGCAAAGAAAGAGCAGGAAGCCAAGGCTGCCAAGGCCGCGCGAGACCGGGCCGCCAGGCAAGCCGCCGCGGCCCGCCAGCAGCAGGGGCAATAACAGCGTCTAACCGACGTATCTGCTGATAGACGGCCCGCTGGGGTGGCGGCCGAGGCCTGCGCGCCATAGGCTTTCCGATATATGACTTCGGCGATTTTCGCCTGGAAGTTGGAGGTCGGAAGACATGGACAAACTCATGGTTTTCGGGACCGGACCCGTGTTCGCGGCGGCCATCTTGTCGGGCGCGGGCATCGCAACCGCCGAAGACGACCCCGATGTGGTGGGCAAGAAATACTCGGATGCGACGAAGGAGATCAAAAGCAGCGGGGGCACCGCGGTGGTCGCCTCCAGAGTGGGTGACCGCCTGTCGCAGAGCGGCTGCATCGTCACCAACGCCTGGGATGCGTCCTTCGTGCGCAACGGGCGCTCGGACCGCGGCGAGGTCATGGTGTCGTTGAACTGCAACGGCGACTATGCGACGGCGACAAACCCGGGCACCTCGATTCAGCATCCGCTGGGCCGGGAGGCCAAAGCCGAGGCTGACGCCAAAGCCGAGAAGGCCGCCGCCGCCAGGTCGGCCGCGCAGAGCTAGTAACCGCTGAGCGTTACGTAAACGCAACGGAATTCACACGCGCTTTATCCGGGCGTTCTATCCCGTTCATGTCGCCGGGCGAATGTGGCGGCATGAGGACGAAACGTGTGCTGGGTGTCGGTGCTGCGGCCTGCGCGGTGGGAACGCTCGTGCTGCTCGGAACACCCACTGCCGCAGCAGATTACGTGGGTCAGAGCTACGCGGACGCATCCGACGCGATGGATGAGGCCGGTCTGGAGCCGATCATCGCCACGCGTGTCGGCGACCAGCTGGAGGAGGACGACTGCATCGTCACCGCCGCATGGGCACCGTCGTTCCTCCGTGGAGTCGGAGACAACTTCGAGCACTCCGATGGCGAGATGATGGTGGCGTTGAACTGCGCCGGCGCGTACGCATCGGAGACGAATCCCGGTGCATCGGTGCAACATCCGTTGGGCCGGGCGGCCAAGTCCGACGCCGAGGAGGAAGCCGCCGACACCGAAGAGCAGGAACTCGCGGCGGTCGTCACGCCCGACGAGTAGCGGTCAGTAGCTCGGTACCCGGCCGACCAGCATTCCGACGCAGTAGTCGATGAACTGTTCGCGGGTCGCGGTCAGCCGACCGTCGAGGTACGCGGTGAAAAGCGCGGTGAGCGCACCGATCAGCCCGGTGGCGACCATGGCCGCCAGCGCGGGTTCGGTGATACGGGTGAGCTTTTGCTGCAGCAGCTCGATGAAGTTTGGCATCCATTCGGCGCCGGAGCGGACCAGCACCGGCTCCACTTCCGGTGCCAGCAGCAGCACGCGCCCGCCCGCCGGATCGTCGACCATCAACTCGACGAAGCGCTCGACCGCCTCGCGAGGGGTCTCGGCGGTCGTCAGCGTGGACATCGCCCGCGCGCACACATCGTCGTAGACCGCACGAACGAACTCGTCACGATCGGCGAAGCTCTCGTAGAAGTAGCGTTCGGTCAGCCCAGCGGCCCGGCAGACCGCGCGCACGGTGAGCGCCGGGCCGTCCGCGCTGCCCAGCAGAGCCGACCCGGCGGAGATGAGTTCGTCGCGGCGCAGCGCTTGACGGTCCCGCAGCGGAACGCCGGACCATCGACCGCGTCGTTGACCCGAGGCCACATCCCTCCTAAGCTCGTCGCTGACAACGCCTGTAGTCAGAATTTACTCTCTGACTGGATGGGAAGCTCTTCAGTGACTCAAGATACGTCCGATGCACGCCCGGTGTCCTGGGGACACCACCCGCACACAGGGCAGGGGGACGAGTCAGCAGAGCTGGCGGCTGGCTGCCCGGTGACCAGCGGGGGATATGACTCCCTGCCGGAGCCGCTGGGGCCCGATTCGCTGACGTGGAAGTACTTCGGGCAGTGGACCGGC
Organism: Mycolicibacterium sp. XJ2546; assembly: GCF_053483195.1. Lineage (NCBI taxonomy): Bacteria > Bacillati > Actinomycetota > Actinomycetes > Mycobacteriales > Mycobacteriaceae > Mycobacterium > Mycolicibacterium sp. XJ2546. The sequence continues at coordinate 194,775 of NZ_JBEFRW010000001.1, forward strand.
ATGCTGCAGGGGCCCTGGGCGGGTTCGATGCAAAATATGCACCCGCAGTTGGGCGCGGCCGTGGAACAGCACTCGATCTTCTTTCGGGAGCGGATGCCGCGGCTGTTTCGGTCGGTCTACCCGATCGGCGGTGTGGTGTTCGACGGCGACCGCGCACCGCGCACCGGGGCGCAGGTGCGCGACTACCACATCGGCATCAAGGGCGTCGACGACCAGGGGCGTCGCTACAACGCGCTGAACCCCGACGTCTTCTACTGGGCGCACGCCACGTTCTTCAAGTCGACGCTGTTGGCCGCCGAATGGCTCGGCGGCGGGCTCACCGAAGACCAGAAGCGGCAGCTGTTCGATGAGCACGTCCAGTGGTACCGGATGTACGGGATGAGCATGCGGCCGGTGCCCAAAACCTGGGAGGAATTCCAGGAGTACTGGGACCACATGTGTCACAACGTTCTAGAAAACAACTGGGCGGCAAGAGAAGTCATGGATTTGTCCACGATGCCCAAGCACCCCTCGCTGCAATGGGTGCCCGATTGGGCGTGGCGGCTCAACCTGAAGGTCATGCAGCGGGTCCTGACTTTCTTCGCCGTGGGGCTGTATGACCCGCCGGTGCGCGAGTTGATGGGCTACACCTGGTCGCCGCGCCAAGCGTGGCTACACCGGCAGTTCGGCAACATGGTTTACCGGATCAGCAAGCTGCTGCCCAAGCGCGTGTTGATGCACCCCCGTAAACGAACTGCCTGGGACCGCGCACACGGGCGGCTGCCTGCAGATGCGCCGCTGGTGGAGACGCCGGCGCGCAACCTGCCGCCGGTCGAGTACCGCGACAACCCGCACTACTACAGCCCCAAGGTCTGACCACCCGAAGGTTTGCGCCAGCCGTTGGATGGCTAGCTTTACCGGTATGCAGGCGCCAGAAGTTCTTGGCGGCCGGTACGAACTGCGCAGCGTCCTGGGTCGGGGCGGCATGTCGGAAGTGCACGACGGTTGGGACAGTCGCCTCGACCGACCGGTCGCCATAAAGCTGCTGCACCCGGTGTTCCTGGCCGACCCGGTCAACCGCGAGCGCTTCCAACACGAGGCCCGAGCAGCCGCAGCGCTCAGCCATCCGCACATCGTCGCCGTGCACGACAGCGGCGAGCAGGACGGCACCCCCTACATCGTGATGGAGCGGCTGTCGGGGCACACGCTGGCGGACATGATCGCCCGCGGGCCGCTTGCACAGCCGCAGGTGCAGTCCGTCCTCGACGACGTGTTGTCGGCCCTGACCGCGGCGCACGCCGCCGGAATCGTGCACCGCGACATCAAACCGGCCAACATCCTGTTCACCGAATCCGGCCATACCAAGGTCGCCGATTTCGGCATCGCCAAGAGCGCCGCGACCCCCGACACGATGACCGGTCAGATCGTCGGCACCATGGCCTATCTCAGCCCGCAGCGGATCAACGGTGCGTCCGCGACGGCGTGTGACGACCTCTACGCGCTGGGTGTCGTCGGCTACGAGGCGTTGACCGGCCGCAGGGCCTTCCCCCAGGAGAACTTCGCGGAGTTGGCGCGCGCCATCGCGGAGAGCGCACCGGTACCGCTCGCGGCGCTGCGCCCGGACGTGCAACCCGTGCTGGCAGCGGTCGTGGAGCGGGCGATGGCGCCTGACCCGGGGTGGCGGTTCACCAGCGCGCCGTCGATGCGCGCGGGCCTGGCGGGCCGGTTCGAGCCGCCCGCGGGAAAGCGTCCACCCACCAAGGTCCTGGCCGCGCCGCTGCCTCCGCCGACGACGATGGCGGTGCGCCCGCCCGCTGCGCGAAACCGCACCGGGGTGCTTCTCGGGGTGGCCGCGGCGCTGGTCGCCGTGGTGGTCACGTTGGCCGCGGTGATCGCCGAGTCGGCGTCGCGCCCGCCGACACCGACCCCGGCCAGCACCAGCACGACCGTGCCCACCACCCCGTCGCCGTCGGTGCTGCCGCCACCGCCGTCGCCCGTACCAGCGCAAGTCGAGCAGGGACCTCCCTGGAATGACCGCGGCGAGAACGGGCGAGGTCCCAAAGGACCAAGGGGGCCAAAGGGTCCGGACGGGCCGAGGGGCGGCGACGACGACTGAAGTCGCCGGAGGCGACGATCACATCCGCGACATCGACCGCATGGCGCTACGCCAGCACCAGGAGGATTTTATGACAGCGACGGTTACCGACCGGCTCGTCAACTTTGCCAGCGAGGTGGATGAGCAGACCATCGAGCAGGCCAAGCAGACGGCCTCGATGCCGTTCGTCTACCCACACGTCGCGCTGATGCCCGATGCTCACTTCGGCAAGGGCAGCAGCGTCGGCACGGTCATCCCCACCGCCGGCGCGGTGATCCCCGCCGCCGTCGGCGTCGACATCGGCTGCGGGATGATCGCTGCGCGCACCACGTTTGACGCCAAGCGTATCGCCGGGCTGAACCCGGCCATGTTGCGAAGCTCGCTTGAATCGGCGATCCCGATGAGCGCTGGCAAGTACAACCGCCGCCTCGGCCGGTACAAGTTCACACAGCAGCGCATCAGCGAGCTCGAGGAGAAGGCCAGGCGCGAGGACGTCGACCTGTCGCACTCGCCGAAGTGGCGTGAGCAGCTCGGCAGCCTCGGCGGCGGCAACCACTTCATCGAGCTGTGCCTCGACGATTCTGATCAGGTGTGGCTGTTCCTGCACAGCGGCTCGCGTGGCGTCGGCAACCGGATCGCCCAGAAGCACATTCGCAAGGCGCAAGAGATCTGCGCGAAACACTCTGTCGCGCTTCCGCATCGTGACCTGGCGTACCTGACTGAAGGCACCGCAGCGTTCGACGAATACATCCGCGAGCTGCGCTGGGCGCAGCACTTCGCGCTGTTGAACCGCGGCGAAATGATGGACCGTTTCGCTCAGGCCTTCGCCCGCTGGACCCGCAACGACATCGCCGGCGCCGCTGACCCGATGGCGCGGTGGTACACCGACTTCGAGGTGGAGCGCATCAACACGCACCACAACTACACCCAGCGCGAGGTCCACGGCGGCCGCGAGGTCTGGCTGACCCGCAAGGGCGCCATCGACGCCCACGAGGGCGTGCGCGGCCTGATCCCGGGCTCGATGGGCACCCGGTCGTATGTCGTGACCGGCAAGGGCAACCCCGAAGCGCTGTGCAGCGCACCCCACGGCGCGGGGCGGCGCTACTCGCGTACCAAGGCGCGCAAGCTGTTCACCGCCGCAGACCTCGACAAGCGGATGAAGGGCATCGAGTACCGGCCCGGCGCCGATTGGGTCGACGAGATCCCCGACGCCTACAAGCCGATCGACGTGGTGATGCGCGACGCCGAGTCGATGGTGACCATCGACGACGAGCTTCGACAGATCCTCAACGTCAAGGGTAAGTAAGCAGGCGATCAGGAAATCCGAAGAAAACCAGCGGATTTCGGACGTATAGCCCCATAGGTCAGATCAGCAGACACGGCTACGATCTGCCGACGACGCCGCGGGGGAGCGGATACAGTTGGACGCGGCGCGGGCTTGGGGCCGCGCCACCGCTTCGTGTGGGCTAGGAGGAAATATTTTGAGCACCAAAGTGATTGACCGCGTGCGCGCTGTCAACTGGAACGACATCCAGGATGACGGCGACCTTCACGTCTGGAACCGTGTCACCACCAACTTTTGGCTGCCCGAAAAGATTCCGCTGTCCAACGACGTTCCGGCGTGGAACACGCTGACGCCGAACGAGCAGCAGGTGGTCATCCGAGTGTTCACCGGGCTGACGCTGCTCGACACGATTCAAGGCACCGTCGGCGATGTCGAGATGATCGAGGACGCCGTCACCCCGCACGAAGAGGCGGTGCTGGGCAACTTCATCTTCATGGAGGCCGTGCACGCCAAGAGCTACAGCTCGATTTTCTCAACGCTGTGTTCTACCAGGGAGATTGACGAGGCGTTTCGCTGGTCGGAAGAGAACCCGCACCTACAGCGCAAGGCGCAGCTGCTCGTGGACTACTACCGGGGCGACGACCCGCTCAAGAAGAAGATCGTCTCGGTCATGCTCGAGAGCTTCTTGTTCTATTCGGGGTTCTACCTGCCGCTGTACTGGGCGGCGCGGGCAAAGCTGACCAACACCGCCGACATCATCCGGCTCATCATCCGCGACGAAGCGGTCCACGGGTATTACATCGGCTACAAGTTCAAGCGCGCCATCGAACACGAATCGCCCGAGCGTCGTGCGGAACTGCATGAGTACGCCTATTCGCTGCTGATGGATCTCTACGACAACGAGGTCGACTACGCCCAGGATCTCTACGACCAGATGGGCGTCACCGAGGCCGTCAAGGCGTTCATGCGCTACAACGCGAACAAGGCGCTGCGCAACCTCGGCTACGACCCGCTGTTCCCGGCCGACGAGTGCGAGGTGGCGCCCGAAATCATGGCCCAGCTCGATCCCGGCAGCCTGGAAACGCACGACTTCTTCTCGGGCAGCGGTAGCGCCTACGTCATCGGCCGCACTGAGGAAACCGCCGACGAGGACTGGACCTGGTGACGCTCAGTCAGTGAGGCCGAGGTAAGCCATGAGCTTGTCGGCCTCAGTAGCAAGAACCGTGTGCTCTTGTTTCTTACCTCCCGGGCACCGGTTCGGGTGTCGAGCGAATGGTGCCCCCGCGGAGTTTCGATCTCCGTACCCGCGGATTAAAAGTCCGCTGCTCTTCCGAGTGAGCTACGGGGGCGCGAGCCACTCTAGCGGAGGTATTGCCATGGTTGCGCACGCCCTGGCTCAATAAAGACGAGTCGCAGCGGCTACCACTGAGCTATGAAGCATGCTCAACATCTACTTCTGTGTTGGCATCGCCCTTCTCGGGCGTCGTCGGTTCAGGCCAGGAGGGCTGGCTGAACGTCGGTTCCCGCGTCATTCGGCCTCGCTCTAACGGCACGCGTGGAGTGCCGGTCGGCGCGGGCCCGTCGGCGGGCGTTGATAGCCCGGCCTCCTGCTTGGGGGTCCGGGGATCGATGAGAGCCATGGTGAGCCTGACCCCAGCGAGCCAAATTCGCCGCGGCGTTGCAGTCGCGGTCGGCGGAGTGCCCGCAATCACAGGTGAACACTCGATCGGCAAGCGTGAGATCGCTCCGGATGCGCCCGCATGCCGGACATAGCCGACTGGATGGATACCAGCGGTCGGCGACGGCAACGGTGCCGCCCCGCCAGGCCTGTTTGTACTGCACCAGCCGGGCGAATTCGGCCCAACCTGCGTCGGCGATGGCGCGGGCCAGCCGGTGGTTGCCCAGCATTCCTCGTACGTTCAGGTCTTCGATGACGAGCCGATCGTGTGTCTTGACCAGCGCGTTGGAAACCTGATGCAAAAAATGTCGGCGTACGTTCGCGACATGTTGGTGATGCCGCGCCAACTTGGCGGCGGCCTCGTGATGGTTCCGTGACCCCTTCTGCTTGCGTGACAACGCTTTCGCCAACCGTCGTTGCCGTACCAGCCCGGCGACGAGTGCTTTGGGGGCATCGGCGATTCGGGCAACTTCCTTTCCTTCGGTGGTCGCGGCGACCATGAATACTGACAAGCCCAGATCGACACCGACATATCCGGCGTCGTCGTCTGGGTCACGGGCCGGGTGCGTGGCGGTGGGGTGGAGATGGGCGGCCGCCACGCTCAACGACACCCACCAGCGGCCACCGCGCCGGCTGACGGTGGCGAACACGATCTTGGCGCGGTCTTTGGAAAGCATGCGCCGTAAGCGGCGGGTGTCGTCATGCACGCTGATCTGCCCGATGCCTGGCAGGGTGACCGAACGGTGTCGGCCATTGTCGCCGACTCGGATCGCCGGCGCACGGCCTTCGCGGTGCCTGTTACGCACCCGGAACGACGCCGTCCCGCTGGCCTTCTTCTTGAACTTCGGAAATCCGACTCGTCTGCCTTTTCGCCTGCCTGACCGTGAGTCGGACCAGGCTTTCAGTGCCTTCCCGAGGTCGACTGCCGCTGCTTCGAATACCTCCTGACATACTTCACGTCGCCAGAGCAGTCCGGTCACCGCCACCTCTGCCTCGCCATCTCTGCCGACTGCGATGACCCTGCCAGCGTCTTCGGTCATCTTCCACGCGTTGAACGCGTTGATCAGATCGAAGCCTGTCCACGGCACATCGACGCTGGTACTCGTCCTGCGTTGGTTGATCGCGGTCTTCACCATCGCTAGACACTGATTGAACGCGAAGCGGGCCGCTCCGGCATGCCGGGCCAACACTTCGCTCTGCTCGACCGATGGGTCGAGACAGAAACGGAATGCGGTGTGCCGGGACATGTGATGAGGATCGCACTACCGACCGACAAGTCTCCGTGGCGTTGAGAGCAGCCTCAACAGTTTGAGGATTGGGGTGCAGGTACCCTAAGCTATCGAGGCTCCCAACGACATGGCGTTGTGAGTACCCCGGAGAGATTCGGCTGGCCCCCTTCGTCTAGCGGCCTAGGACGCCGCCCTTTCAAGGCGGTAGCGCGGGTTCGAATCCCGTAGGGGGTACACGCGACCTACGTACGATGGGAGTCGCAGAGTAAGGCCCTGTGGCGCAGTTGGTTAGCGCGCCGCCCTGTCACGGCGGAGGTCGCGGGTTCGAGTCCCGTCAGGGTCGCCAGAACGGCGGGCATATCGGTTTTTCGCCGACCGGTGCCATCCGGCCAGGTAGCTCAGTTGGTACGAGCGTCCGCCTGAAAAGCGGAAGGTCGCCGGTTCGATCCCGGCCCTGGCCACCAGAATGGGTAGCGTGACGACCGCCGATTTCCGGCAGCGATTGCTCGACGCCCTCGAAGAGTGCATCGCCGACGAGGGCTACCCCAAGACCACCGTGGCCGACATCGTGCGCCGCGCCAAGACGTCGCGGCGCACCTTCTACGAGCATTTCGAGAGTAGGGACGCCTGCTTGGTCGCGCTGTTGACGGAAGCCAACGCCGACCAGGTGTCCCAGATCGCCGCCGCGGTCGACCCCGGGGCTCCGTGGCGCACCCAGGTGCGCCAGGCCATCGAAGCCTGGATCGCCTCCGGGGAGTCCCGGGCGGCGCTGACGCTGAGCTGGATACGCGACGTGCCCTCGCTCGGCAGCGCTGCGCGCGCCCTGCAACGTGAAGCGATGGAGAACTTCATCGCGATGATTCACACTCTTGGCGACACCGGTGAGTTCCGCGCCGCGGGCATCGGACCCGTGTCACGCCAGCGGAGCATTATGCTGCTCGGCGGGCTGCGCGAGTTGGTCGCCATCACCGTGGAAGAGGGCGGTCGGATGACCGACATCGCCGACGAGGCCGTCCAGGCATCGATCGCGCTTCTCGCGCCCGCCGCACAGACCAACTGAGCCGTCGCCTTGTCAACGTCGGTACTAACACGTACCTTTGCGCTACCTGGGAGACTGCACGCAGGGGGAGATATGGGCAAACGTCGCATCACGATCAGCGGTCGTACCGCGGTCATCACCGGCGCCGCCTCGGGCATCGGCCGCGCGCTGGCGCAGCGGTTATCCGCGCACGGCTGTCCGGTGGCGATCGCTGACGTCGACGAACAAGGCCTGAAGGAGACCGAGGCCTCGTTGAGCGGGCCCACACTGCTGCGGGTGCTCGACGTGCGTGATGCGGCGGCCCAACGCGACTTCGCCGACCAGGTTCGGCAATGGGCGCCACAACCGATCGGCGCGGTGTTCAACAACGCCGGTGTGTCGGTGAACTCGACCGTGCTCGACGCGGTGCCCGAGGATGACCAGTGGCTCTGGGACATCAACTTCGGTGGTGTGGTCAACGGCACGCGAGCGTTCCTGCCGATCCTCGTCGAGCAGGACCAAGGCGTGATCGTCAACACGTCCAGCGTCTTCGGTCTCGTCGGTATGCCGGGCCAAAGCGCATACTGCTCAGCGAAATTCGCGGTGCGCGGGTTCACCGAAGCGCTGCGCCAGGAGTTGCGCGGCACCGGGGTCAGCGCGGTCACCGTGCATCCGGGCGGCGTCGACACCAACATCGTGCGCAACGCCCGTTACCGCAAGGATCCCGAGGGCCGCGGTCGTACCCAGGAGCAGATGGCAGAGGACTTCGCCGCCATCACGATGACCAAACCCGACGGCGCCGCCGAAGCCATCCACCGCGGGGTGGAGGCGGGTAAGGCGCGGATCCTCGTCGGGCCCGACGCCCAGATGTTCGACCTGCTCGGGCGGCTGGCGCCGACCCGTTACTACGACGCGCTGAAGTGGATACAGCGTCGACGCAAAGCCTCGTAAGACATCACGTCGCGGTGGCTCGCGCGTGTTCGAACATCTCCGTGTCGTGTGCACAGACCAGCACCAGGTCCTGCTCGCCGCGCCGGTAGAGCTCGGCCAGCCGAGCGTGGTTGTCGCGCAGGCGCTTACGTTCGTATGCGACCGCCTTCTCGAAGGTGAGAAGCGCGCGCGGGCCGCGCGTGCTGCCGTCGACGGTGCCGCGGTGAAAGAAGGCGTCACCGCAGTGCAACAGCCAGCGGTTGCCGGCATCAACAGCGACGCAGGCGTGACCGCGGGTGTGCCCGGGCATCGAGACCAACACGATGCCCGCCGAGATGTCCGTCAGCGGTTTGGCCGCAGCGAAACCGCGCCAGCCCTCGCCGTCGGGTTCGTGCTCCACGATCGTGGCGCCGTGACTGCGTTGCACCGGCCGGAAGCGCACCCGCTCACGCAGCGAAGGCCGGTGTATCGCTCCGAGCGCTTCTGCTGCGGTGCAATGGATCAGGGCCTGCGGGAAATCGGCGATGCCGCCGATGTGGTCGATGTCGAGGTGTGTCAAGACGATGTGGCGCACGTCGTCGCGCGCAAAGCCCAGCCGCTGGATTTGGCGGACGGCGCTTTCTCCGGGATCGAACACCGGTCTGATGAGATGGCGGATCGGGCCGATGCGGCGGCGCGGATCGTCGCAGTCGGCCAACCCATATCCGCTGTCGACAAGCACCAGTCCGTTGTCGGTCTCCACCAGCAGCACATGGCAGACCAGTTCAGGGCAGCCTGGCGGATACATGGTCCCGCAGTTGAGGTGGTGAACCCTCACAGTTGGTCGGTCCCGACCAGCGACAGCAGTTCGGCCCGACCGATCTGGGAGACCAGGCTCGCCGAGTCGAAGTAGATCCGCTCGTTGACGATGCGGTCACCGTCGAAGAAGAAGACCGCGGCGATCGGCACCCGAAACGCCTTACCGGTCGGCGGCAGACCGTAGAACTCGCCGAGATTGGTTCCCAGCAAGTCGAACTCGACGATCACGGTGTCGTCGGCGACGTGATAGCGCACATTGTCGTGGCGCTGGTCGGGAAACGCGGTGCGGGTTGTCCGGTAGTAGCCCATGACTTCGTCGTCACCGTCGAAAACCTGTCCGGTGGCCATGATTTCGTAGTGCGCATGTCCTTCGGAACCGGCCCTGAACGTTGCCAGCGTCCGGTCGAATTCCTTGGTCACCTCGGTGTCCATGTGCTCGCGGATCACCTCGAGGCGGCGCTGCCGCAAGTCTTCGGTCATAGTTCGCACCCTACGGCCGCGGCAGCCGGTCAGGCAGGCGAACTGAGCTCCGCAGCGGCCAATTGGTGACGACGCTGGCGCTCCATCGTGGCGAAGTAGAACGCGTAGGCGAAGACACAGCTGGTGAACAGGCTCGAGACGAAGAACAACCAAGGATGGCGGATTCCGCGGCGCCGGCCGTCGATGATCGTGAACAGCGGCAGCAGGATCACGTTGATGATCGTGTAGTCCGCGCTGGCCGAACTGGCCGCCGGGTTCGTGTAGCCGAGCGCGATGAACTCCTGCCAGCTCCCCGGGCCCCAGATCGGGTTCGACCCCGCGGTCGCGTACTCGTTGACGAACTGAATGTTGTGGTACCACAACAGCGGAATCGACGCGAGACCGACTGCCCAGAAGACGATTTCGATGGCGGAGAACCGCGACCCGGCAGGCGGGCGACCGAAGATCTTGGGGTTGGAGGCGATGGTGAACCAGACGACAGCGATACCCAGCACGGCGTGCACAAGGAGCGAAACCATGACGGGGAGTCTCTCACCAAACGCCGAAGTTTTGTCAATATTGACATAAGTTGGTCTGCGGTAGCTTACCCAGATGGTCCGACCAGCCCAGACTGCGCGCAGTGAGCGCACCCGTGAAGCGCTGCGCAAGGCCGCCCTCGTCCGGTTTCTCGCCCAGGGCGTCGAGGACACCTCGGCAGAACAGATCGCCGCTGACGCCGGGGTTTCGCTGCGCACCTTCTACCGCCACTTCGCCTCCAAGCACGACCTGCTTTTCGCCGACTATGACGCAGGGCTGCAGTGGTTTCGGGCCGCACTGGCGGCACGCGCACCCGATGAGCCGCTCATCGAATCGGTGCTCGCGGCGATCATGGCGTCGCCGTATGACGACTGGGCGGTGGTGCGCACCGCGGCCCTGCGTGCCCAAGAACTGGACTCCGATCGCATCGTCCGGCACATGCGGCAAGTCGAGACCGAGTTCGCCGACGCCATCGAGGACCACCTCATTCGGGACGACGCGCCGGCACCCGGCACCGACCAGCGCATGCGCATCACCGTCACCGCCCGGTGCATCGCGGCCGCGGTGTTCGGCGCGATGGAGGTCTGGATGGTCGGTTACAGCGGCAGCGAGGACTCGCTGCCCGAACTGGCGCGGCTGTGCCGGGAGGCGCTGGACACGCTGCGGTCCGGTATCGGCGACGCCATTTGACGAGCAAGTTTTGTCAATATTGACAAAACTGTGCCCGCGTGCCAGCCTCAGCCCATGACGGACTTCGACGCGATCGTCATCGGCGCAGGTCACAACGGATTGACTGCGGCAACCCTGCTGCAGAAGGCCGGCCGGCGCACGCTATGCCTGGACGCCAAGCTCTACGCCGGGGGCATGGCGTCCACTGTCGAGCTGTTCGACGGGTTCCAGTTCGAGATCGCCGGCTCGGTGCAGATCCCGACGTCGGCGACGGTGAGCCGGGAACTGGGGCTGGACGAACTACCGACCGTCGACCTGGACGTGATGTCGGTGTCGCTGCGCGGCGTCGGCGACGAGCCGTTCGTCTACTACACCGACCCAATCCAGCTGATGAGCCACGTCAACGAGGTGCACGGCGCGGAAGCCGTCAACGGAATGGCCGGGCTGATGGCGTGGTGCCAGGCGCCGACGCGGGCGTTGGGCCGCTTTGACGCCGGCCAGCAGCCCAAGACGCTGGACGAGATGTATACCTGCGCCACAAACGAATTCGAGCGGTCGGCGATCACCGACATGCTTTTCGGGTCGGTCACCGACGTCGTCGACCGGTATCTGCCCGACCGCGAGAAATACGGCGCGTTGCGCGGCATGCTCGCACTGCTGGCGTGCAACACCACCTACCGCGGACCTGCCACACCCGGCACCGCCGCGGCCCTGGCGTACGGGTTCGCCGTGCCGGACGAGAACGCACTGCTGGTCAAGAAAGTGCGCGGCGGCATCGGCGCGCTCACCCAACATCTGTGCGAGGTCTTCACCACCAACGGCGGCGAGCTGCGGCTGCGCAGCAAGGTCGAGGAGATCACCGTCGTCGACGGCCGGGTGAGCGGTGTGCGCCTCGAGGACGGCTCGACCATCACCGCACCCGTCGTCGTCTCCGCCATCGCACCGGACTTCACGCTCACCGAACTGATCACCCCGGCCGCGGTGCCCGACGATGTGCGCCAACGGTTTTCCCGCATCGACCACCGCGGCAGCTACCTGCAGATGCACTTCGCGCTCGACGGCATCCCGAAGTTCGCGGCGCCATACGAACTGCTCAACGACCCGGCGATGCAATCGAACATCGGCATCTTCAGCACGCCCGAGGAGTTGCAACAGCAGTGGGAGGACTGCCGCCGCGGCATCGTCCCGGCCGATCCCGCCATCGCGCTGCAGATCCCATCGGTCAACGACCCGGGGTTGGCCCCTCCGGGTAAACACGCGGCCTCGGCGTTCGCGCTGTGGTTCCCCATCGAAGAAGCCCAGGCGAGCTACGGCGACATGAAGGTCGAGATGGGCCGACGCGTCATCGAGAAGATCACCCGGTTGGCACCAAACTTCGAAAGCCTCATCACCCGGCACACCACGTTCACACCCAGACACATGGGCACCATGTTCGGCGCACCCGGCGGGGACTACTGCCACGGGCTGATCCACCCAGACCAGATCGGCCCCAACCGGCCCGGCCCGAAAGGCTATGTGGACCAACCCATTCCCATCGACGGGCTGTACCTGGGCAGCGCCGGATGCCACGGCGGGCCCGGTATCACGTTCATTCCCGGCTACAACGCGGCGCAGGCGGCGCTGGCCGACGCGCTCTGACGCACAGGCGCCGCGGCGGCCGTTTCGGATGCGTCTCGACGGGGAACGCCTTCCCGCATGGCACTGACAGTGGCCGTCACCGGACCGACCGGGGAGATCGGGCTCTCGGCGGTCGAGGCGCTGGAAGCCCATCCCGACGTCGAACAGATCATCGGGATGGCGCGCCGCCCCTTCGATCCGGCGGCACACGGATGGACCAAGGCGCGCTATCAGCAAGGCGACATCCTGGACCGCGATGCCGTCGACGCCCTGGTCGCCGATGCCGACGTGGTTGTGCACCTGGCGTTCATCATCATGGGTTCGCGGGAGGAAAGCGCCCGCGTCAACCTCCAAGGCACCCGCAACGTGTTCGAGGCGACTGTGGCAGCGCAGCGGCCGCGACGGCTGGTGTACACCTCGTCAGTCGCCGCCTACGGCTATCACTCCGACAACCCGGTGCCCATCACCGAGGACGTGCCTGCGCGGGGGTCACCTGAGCACTACTACTCCGCGCAGAAGGCAGCGTGTGAGGCCACGCTGGCGGAGGTCACCGCGGGCTCCGATCTCGAGGTTTACGTGCTGCGGCCCTGCATCGTCGCGGGCCCGAAGGCGCCGGCGCTGGCCGACGCGATGCCGTGGAACCAGTTACCCGGGCCGATCAGGCGGATTCCGCAGGCCCTGCCGCTGTTGAAGCCCCCGTTTCCGGATCCCGGAACGCCGCTGCAGCTGGTCCACCACGATGACGTCGCGAGCGCAATCACACTGGCCGCCACCACGTCTGCGCCACCGGGTGCCTACAACATCGCCGGTGACGGCGTGTTATCCGTGTCGCAGATGGCGTCGGCGCTGGGAGCCCGGCCGGTGCGGGTTCCCCATGTCACTGTGACGGCCGCGTCGGAGGTGGTCGCCCGGCTGCCGTTCGTGCCGTCGGCGCTGGAGTGGCTGCACATCGGGCGGACGTCGGTGGTGATGGACACCGCCAAGGCGAAGTCACGGCTCGGGTGGACGCCGAAACACACTGCCGCCGATACACTGTCGGCCTTGGCGGACTCGCTCTAGCCGTCGTCGGTGTCCTCGGCGGGTCCGCTCGGAGTCGCGCCGCCTTCGTCGGACCAGTCGGCGCGGTCCTCGTTGCCCAGCCCGGGGTCGCTCAGCACGTCGTCGTCGGTGTCGGGCGGGCCGGCATTGGTTTCGACGGTGTCGGGGTTGTCCTTCTTCATGAGCGCCGAATACCCAGATTCAGCGTCCGCGACTCCCGGCACGCCGCCGCGACGCGACTCTGATCTCGCGAACTGCACACCAGGGTCGTGATCGATGCCCGGACCACAGCCCTCATGTACACCTCGCGAGGCGCAGCATCAGCGCGCCATCGTCGAATTCGGTGCGCTCCAGTCGGTGGAGACAAAGCGATGACGGATCAGCCAGTCGCCGTCGACGGGCACGAACACATCGCGGTAGCGGCCGAAATGGTCGATGCCGATCTCGGTGAAAACGGTGAAATAGCATGCCACGCGCGCCTGTTGCGGTGTCACTTCGGTGAAGCTGATGTTCGCCACGTTGTGCCGCACGATGCGTTTGACGCTCGACGCCTCCGCTGCCGCGTTCGGGGCTGCGACGGCACCGCCGAGAAAGTCGACGATCGCGCGATGGCCGCGCACCGGTTCGGAGCCCCGCACCTCCAGTTCGCCGTCCTCACAGAACGCGCCAGCGAGGTCGTCGAGTCGCATCGCATCACCGGACCAGTTGTACCGCGCCAGCGTGTCTCTGATGCGTTCGCGGGCTGCCAAATCCCAAAGCTCCATGCCGCCAACCGTAACCGGGATAGGGTCTGGACATGGCCACCAAGGATTCCCGCGAGGTCGTGATCGAGGCGAGCCCCGCCGAAATCCTCGACGTCATCGCCGACGTGGAGTCCGCGCCGGACTGGTCGTCACAACACCAGGGCGCGGAGGTGCTCGACCGCGACGCCGACGGCCGGCCGGGCCGGGTACGCCTGAAGTTGAAGACAATGGGCATCTCCGACGAACAGGTCGTGCAGTACTCCTGGACCGACAACAGCGCGAGTTGGACGCTGCTCGAATCCAGCCAGCTCAGAACGCAGAGCGCGTCGTACACCCTCACTGCCGACGGTGACAAGACCAAGGTGCGCTTCGAGATCACCGTCGACCCGGCGGTGCCGATCCCGGGTTTCGTGCTCAAGCGCGCGATGAAGGGCGGTCTCGAAGCGGCCACCGACGGTCTGCGCAAACAGGTGCTCAAGGTCAAGAAGGGCCGCTAGACAGCGCTGAGGCTGAAGTCGGGGAATGCCGCGCGAAGCGGTTGCGCCGCTTCTAGGCTCTGTGGGTGGGGTTGAGGTGGCCGTTCATCGGCCGCACCGAACAGATGCGGACCATCGAGGCCGCCATCTCGGCCCCGGATGCCTGCGGAGTGCTCATCTGCGGTGCGCAGGGCGCGGGAAAGACGCGCATCGCCCGCGAGGCGCTGTCGACCCTTCCGCCGACCGTCTATGAGACGCGCTGGACGGCAGGGGCGGCGTCGGCGCGCTCGATTCCGCTTGGCGCCTTCACGGCGTGGGCCACGCGCGACGTCACCGACACCTTCGCGTTGCTGCACGGGGTGATCGATTCGCTGACCGCCACGTCGACGACGGCTACGGTGGTTCTCGGCGTCGACGACGTGTACCTGCTCGATGATCTTTCGACCTTCGTCCTGCATCAGATCGTGGTGCGGGGCGCGGCAAAGGTCATCCTCACCGTTCGCGACGGTGAGCCGATTCCGCCTGCGATACAGCAGATATGGACAAAGAGCCGGTTCGACCGCATCGACCTCGAACCACTGTCCCTGGACGAAACGACCGCATTGCTATCGGCGACGCTGAAGGGGCGGGTGGATGCCGAGGCCGCGCGACGGTTGTGGCGGCTGACGCGCGGCAACGTGTTGTATCTGCAGAATATCGTCGAGCAGGAGGTCGCAGGCGGCCGACTGGTCCGGGAGAACATGCGTTGGCGCTGGATCGGTGATCCCGTCATGCCGCCGGGGTTGGTCGAGTTGGTCGAGTCCCGCATCGGAAACCTGCCGGCGGCGGTTGGCGATGTGGTCGACGTCGTAGCCGTCGGGGAACCGATCGACCTCGCTGCCCTGGCCCGGATCACCGACGCGGCCGCCGTTGAGGAGGCCGAAACCCGCGGCCTTATCACCCTGGAGGCAGCGGGGGACGGTATCGAAGCGCGGGTGGCCCATCCGTTGTACGGCGAAGTGCGTCGCAGGCGCGCACCGCAAAGTCGGCTGCGACGGCTTCGTGGCCTGATCGCAACGGAACTCGCGGCCTCGGCTCATCCCGACGACATCCGAGGCGTCGTGCGCCGCGCGGCGTTGAGCACCGAATCTGACCTCACCCCGGACCCGGACCTGCTCACCAAGGCGGCGCACGGCGCGGTGTGGCTGGGGGAACTGACGCTCGCCGATCGCATCGCCGAAGCGGCGCGCAAGGCCGGTGCGGAACCTGAACCCAATTTCGTCCGCGCGCACGCGTTGTCGTGGCTGGGCCGTGGCGAAGACGCGGAGAATGTGCTCGCCGGCATCTGTGCCGACCAACTGACCGACCGCGACCGTGCCAAGTTGGCGTTTCTGCGGTCCAGCAACATGCTGTGGGCGCTCGGCAAACCCGGCAGAGCCAAAGAGATCATCGACGAGGCAGCGCGCCGCACAACGTTGGAAGGTCGCGCTTACGTCGACGCGTTCCTCACCGTCTACTGGTTCGCCACGGATCACCCCGACCGGGCGGCCGAGGTATCCAAACACCTTGCGCTGAAGGACCTTCCTGTCGTCGGAACGGAGGTGTCCTGGGTTCTTGTGCAGATCTCGGCAGATGCCGGGCGCTCGGCCGAGGCCGTTTCCAGCGCCGAGGCCGGATATGCCGTCGCCGCCCGAACCCTTGACGCCCCGCACATGAGGTTCAACATTGCCGACGCCGAAGTGAGCGCGTTGCTGCTGGCCGGGCACGTCAACGGGGCGCTCGAGGTGGCTGAGCGCACCCGTCAGCAGGCAGCAGATCTGCCGGGGGCGGCCTCACTGCTCGGCGCGGCCATCGCAGGTCGAGCCGCGCTCGGGGCCGGGGATCTGCAGACCGCCAGCGCGCTGCTGGAGTATGCGGTCGACGGGCTGTCGACGTCGCATCCGCTGGGTTGGGGCTACCGCTACCGCCTACCTCACGCGACGACGCTGGCGCTTTGCGGGTCGACAACCGAGGCAGCCGACGCGCTGGCCTTGGCCGAAAGGGTGCAACGCCGGTTTCGGTCGTTGGACTTCGAGCGGAGCCTCGCGCGGGCGTGGTTGGCCGCCGGTCAGGGCGCCGTCAGCGAGGGGATCGCCGACGTGTTGGCGGCTGCCGAAAGATGTTCGGTCAAAGGACAGTTCGGGTCAGAGGTGCTCTGTCTGCAAACCGCGACCCAGTTCGGTGACCGTACCTGCGCGCCGCGGTTGCACCAACTCGAGTCGATGGTCGACGGCCCGCGGGTGGGTCTGGCGGCGCGGTTCGCCGCTGCGCTGCGCGTCGGCGATCCGGGGCAACTCGCGTCGCTCTCAGAGGAATTCGAGGACATGGGCGACCGCGTCGCCGCGGTCGACGCGGCCGCCCACGCTACTCTCGCGTACCGACGCCAAGACAGACGCGGGTCGGCATTGGGATGCTCGGCGCGAGCGGAAGCTTTGGCGGCCCAATGTGGCATCAGCACTCCTGCGCTTCGTCAGGCGTCCGAAAAGCTGCCGCTGACCGACCGCGAAGCAGAGATCGTGATGCTCCTCGGTGAGGGACTGTCCAATCGGGCGATCGCCGAACGGCTGACGCTGTCCGTCCGGACTGTCGAGAGCCATATCTACCGGGCCATGACGAAGACCGACACCGCAAGTCGTGATGAACTGGCCAATATACTGCCGCGGCGCAACCGCAACGGCCGCTAGACAATCCGCATCACTGTCACCTCGGGGACGCCGTTGGTGAAGGTTGTGATCAGGGCCTTGCTGCCGTCGGCGCTCAATTCGACCGTGGGCGGCTGGGCCCCGGAGAAGGTGAGGGTGGTGCCGACCTGCCTGCCGGTGGTGGTGTTGATAGCCACCACCCGATAGGTGGATGTAAAGACGTTCACAACTGTCGCGGTCACGATGACGGCCCGGGTGCCATCCGGGGTCGATACCGTCGAGATCGGGCGGCCCGCCACGGCGACGGCCAGGCCAACCGGCTTACCGGTGCCGGTATTGAAAACCGTGAGCCGGGTCGTGTAACTGTTACCGAACAGTCTGTAGACGACGGTGTTGACCAATACGCGGGTGCCATCGGCGCTGAACGCCGGTTCTCGCCACACCCCGCCGGGAAGGGTGGTGCGCACGGCGCTGCCGGCAGCCGTGTTCACAACCGCCACTTGAGTGTTGCCGTCCTTCCCGGTGGTCGCGACGACGACGCGGCTGCCATCGTCGCTCATTTGCATATAGCCGTAGCCGCTGAACGTCAGCGTGTTGCCGACTTGATTGCCGGTGGCGGTGTTGATTACCGCGACCGAAGTGGTGTTGGTTGTGCTGGTGGTATGGCTTGTGGAGAACACGGCGCGGCTGCCGTCGGGGCTCACCAGAGCCCCGCCCAGTGCCTGGTGGCCGGTCAGGACCAAGCCGTTGCCGATCTGGGCGCCGGTGGCGGTGTTGATCACGCGGACCCGCATCGCGTTCGTGCTTGTTCGCCCATCGTATGAGTTGAGGCTGAGCAGAACATGGTCTGCGTTGGCGGTCACCGGAAGAACGGTGGATGATTCGCCGGTGAAAGTGAGGGTGGTTCCCTTCTGGGCGCCGGTCGCCAGATTGATGACCGCTATGCGGGTGGTGTAAATCCCGGTGTTCTCGTCTCTGGTGGAGCCACTCAGTAGAGCGTGGCTACCGTCAGGGCTCAACTGAGCCGAGGCCAACCCACCGGCCAGGACGGTGGTGGGGCCGGTCTGGGTTCCGCTGAGAGTGTTGATCACCATGATCCGAGTGGTGTCTGCGTCGGCCGTGGTGATCAGCGCCTGGGTACCGTCGCCGAACGCCAGGACAGACGCGACCCCGGCGAAGGTGAGGGTCGTTCCCTTCTGGGTTCCGGTGGCCAGATCGATCACCACGCCCCGTGTCGCATCGGCGTCGTAGGTGACGATCAAAGCCCGGGTGCCATCGTTGGTCACGACTGTGCCCGCCTGAAACCCCGGCAAGGTGATCGTGTTGCCGATCTGGTCTCCGGTGACGAGGTTGACCACGGCGGCCCAGGTGGTTTCGCTGCCGTCCCCTTCGATGGCATACGAGGTGATGACAGCGTGGGTGCGGTCGGTGTTCGCGAAGATACCTGACGGTGTGCCGGGCAAGGAGACGTCGATGGGGGGCCCACCCGGGTCGGCACTGAGCGGTGCGACGGGCACGGTGACGGTGACGGTTGCGGTGGCTTCGCCGTCGTTGGCGTTGACGACGAACGTGGCGGATTCCCGGCCCGGGGTTTGCGTGGCCTGTTCTCGTGCCGCTTGGGTCGGTGTGTACGTGTAGGTGCCGGTCGAAGTGATGGTGACGGTGCCGCTGGAGGGCTGGGTCACGCTGTAGGACAGGGTGTCTCCGTCGGCGTCGGTGAAGTTGAGTGCTCCGCTGACCGCGCCGGTGGCGGTGTCGGGCGTGCCGACGGTCGGTGTGCCGCTCTGGGGCGCGGCGTTACCCTGGCGGACCAGTACACGCACGGTGCGGTCAGCGGCGTCGGCGATGTAGACGGTCCCGCCGGCGCCGACGGCGACGACGTGCCCACCGGTTCGGTCGGTGTCGATCGCCACGGTGCTGAGCAGAGTGGAGGTGGTGGTGTCGATCACCGACACGGTGCCGTTGGCATTGGCGACATAGGCGAACGCGCCGTCTGGGCTCAACGCCGCCGAACTCGGCGCGGGCCCGACGGAAATATGTTGCACTCCAGCGGTATTGATCACAGACACCGTGTTACTGCCGGTGTTGGCGACATACACCTTGCCGTCGGCGCCGAGCGCGACGCTGGACGGCTGCTTTCCGACGGCGACGGTGGCGGTGACGCTGAAGTTTGCCGTGTTGATCACCGATACCGTGTTGCTGGCGCGGTTGGCGACATACAGTCGGCCATCAGGACTGGCCGCCAGCGCGCTTGGTGAGGAACCCACCGAAATTGACTGAACCCCTGCTGCGTTCGGGTTGGTGTCGACCAGCGTGTTGGTGGTGGTGTTGATCACCGACACGCTCTTGCTGCCGCGGTTGGCCACATACAGCCGGCCGTCGGAGCCGAAGGCCAGTGCGATGGGGGCGGCTCCGACCTTGATGTCCATCGAGAAGGCGCTCGGGTTGGCGTCGACGCGCATATAGGTGACGGTGTCGACCACCGACACGGTGCCGCTGGCGGTGTTCGCCACATACAACCGTTTGCCATCGAGGCTGAGCGCCAACGCGCTTGGTGCCGCCCCCACCCGGATGTCCATCGAGGATGAAGTCGGACTGGCATCGATTCGTTGACCGGTCTCGGTGTTGATGACCGACACGGTGCCGCTGCCGGTGTTGGCCACGAACATCCGGCCGTCTGGACCGATAACCACACCGGAGGGGTTGACACCGACCGGTATCGACGGCTTGTTCACAAACCGCGGCGCCGCCGCGGCAGTCAAAGTCTGTACTTCGTCGGCGATTTGGCCGTTGGGCGACGAACCGAATGGGCGTGGCCGGGCACCGAGGGCCAGCAGCGCCATTTCCAACGGCGAGTTCCTCGGCGCCGCTGGACTGTTGGGCGTCAGCGGAGCCCAGCCCGTTCTCGCCAACGCGGCCAGGACAACCGTGCTCAAAGGGCTGGGCGGATCGGACGGCGCGGTGTCGGCGGCCGAAATGGTTTGCGTCACAACCTTGACGGGCGCTACGGGAAGCGTGGTGGTCTCAAATGCCACCGGCTCCTTCTCGACAACAGCGGTGTCCGCGTCGTCAGCGACCGTGTCCGGCTGTGGTGGTGAGATTTCCTGCCACGAACGTTGAGCCGGCCGCACCACCGCGGTCACGTCCGCGTCCTCGTCCTGCGTACCCACCACCTCGAGCCTTTTTTGCCGCGTGTTCGATCGGCCCACCGGTTCCCTCGTCGCCGTGGCCGATTCCTCAGTGGCGTCGTCGAGTGCCGCGCCCTTAGGGCCCGACTTTGAGGTGTGCGCACCACCGGTGGAGATGGCCAGACCCCGCGGCACCCGCCGCACCAGCTCGCCCATCGGCGTCGAGAAGTCATGTCCGGCGCGGTCGGCCGAACCATCTCCGTCAGCGTCGGTCGATGCGGTCGGATCGTCGTCCGTGGTAGTCGTGGTAGTCGTGGTGGTGATGGCAGAGGCGTCTTGCGCTCCAGCAGTGTCGTCGGTCTGGCTGGTGCCCGCCGCGCTGGTAGCTGCCTCGCCCGAAGCTGCAGACCCGGTGTCGTCGGCCCATGCCGCCGCGGCCGACCCGAGCGAAACCGCTGCGCCGACCCCGAGCGCCACCGCCAAACCGCCGACACGTCCGATGACATGCGATGACTTCATGACAACCTCCCCGGTTCGCGCCTGTGGGAGATCGTGGCTCCGCTTGAACGCGACGGTCTCAGTAGCGCACCACTGCAAATTCGCGGGCTTCGGCCACCGACCACGTAGGGGACATGGCTAGATACCGGTGTCGGCCAACCCCTCGGGCCGGGCGATCCGGTGTTCAAAGCCGAGCGATTCGGCCATCGCGCGCTAGCACTCGCACAGTGCGCCGAAGACCTCGAGAGCGGGGAAGTGACCACATTTGGCAGGTCGCGCTACGTTGCTTCGGTGACGAACAGCGGACCCCTGGCCGGGGTAAAGGTCATCGAACTCGGCGGCATCGGGCCTGGACCGCACGCCGCGATGGTGCTGGCGGACTTGGGCGCCGACGTCGTGCGGGTGCGTCGACCCGGGGGACTGCAGATGCCGGCGGAAAACGTCGATCTGCTGCACCGCGGCAAGCGCGTCGTCGACCTCGACGTGAAGCAGGATCCGGCGGCGCTGCTGAACCTCGCCGCCAAGGCCGACGTGCTCATCGACGCGTTCCGCCCGGGCACCTGCGAGCGCCTGGGCATCGGGCCCGATGACTGCGCGGCCGTCAACCCGCGGCTCATCTTCGCCCGCATCACCGGGTGGGGGCAGCACGGACCGCTGGCGCACACCGCCGGCCACGACATCAACTACCTGTCGCAGACCGGGGCGCTGTCGGCCATCGGGTTTCGTGACCGCCCGCCCGTCGCGCCGCTGAACCTGGTGGCCGATTTCGGTGGCGGGTCGATGCTGGTGCTGCTCGGCATCGTATCGGCGCTGTATGAGCGGGAGCGTTCCGGTAAGGGGCAGGTGATCGACGCCGCCATGGTCGACGGTGTCTCGATTCTGACCCAGATGGCGTGGACGATGAAGTCGACGGGCACGCTGCGGGACGAACGCGAGTCGTTCCTGCTCGACGGCGGCGCACCGTTCTACCGCACCTACGAAACCGCCGACGGCAAGTACATGGCTGTCGGGGCGATCGAACCGCAGTTCTACGCGCAACTGTTGGCCGGACTCGGGCTGAGTGCCGATGAACTTCCTCCACAGATGGACAGGGAGGCGTTTCCCGACGTGCACAATCTCTTCGCCGAACGGTTTGCGAGCAAGACCCGCGAGGAGTGGACCGAAGTCTTCGCCGGTACCGACGCATGCGTCACACCTGTGCTCACCTGGTCCGAAGCCGCGCAGAACGAGCATCTGCGCGCGCGGTCAACCATGGTGGCCGCCAACGGCGTCGACCAGGCGGCACCGGCGCCGCGATTCTCCCGCACACCGGCGCCGCCGATCGGCGCACCGCCCCAGTCGACCACCCCCATCGATGAGATTCGCTGGTAGCGTCAATTAGCTGTCAAACGCGGTACGCAAGCACGTGGTGTTAGCTACGATTTGCGACATGGCGGTCCGCGCGTCGCGAGAAGTCGTCTTTGAAGCGCCCAAAGGCGCGATTCTCGATGCGCTCGCCGACATCGAAGCGGTGCCGTCGTGGTCGTCGGTGCACAAGTACGTCGAGGTGCTCGACCGGCACCCCGACGGACGTCCGCACCACGTCAAGGCGACGTTCAAGATCATGGGGATCACCGACAAGGAACTGCTCGAGTACCACTGGGGCGATGACTGGGTGGTCTGGGACGCCAAGGCCACGTTGCAGCAGCGCGGTCAGCACGGAGAGTACAACCTCACCCCGGTCGGGGAGGACCGCACGCGGGTGCGATTCGACATCGTGATCGACCTGGCCGCACCCATTCCCGAGTTTCTGCTGCGCCGGGCGAAGAAGATGGTGCTCGACGTCGCCACCGAGAACCTGCGCGAGCGAGTCAGCGCCCAAAGGGCCAAAAGTGCCCAAAGGGACAACCGGGCGGGAAAGTACGAGTAGATCGCGCCAAAACGCCGGTGTCGGCACCACGGCCTAATGCGGGCGCAGCACTTCTAGCCGGCGGATCGCTTCGTCGAGCGTGTCGTCGCGTTTGCAGAAAGCGAAGCGGACCAGATGGTTCCACGCGCCGGCGTGCTCGGCGCGCGGGTCGCAGAACGCCGACATCGGGATGGCCGCGACGCCGGCTCTATGCGGCAGCTGCGCGCAGAACTCGGTGCTGTCGTGGTAGCCGAGCGGACGCGGATCGGCGCACAGGAAGTAGGTGCCGAAGCTGTCGTGCACCGCGAAACCGATATCGGTCAATGCAGCGCCCAACCGGTTTCGTTTGGCCTGCAAGGAGTCCCGCAGTGCAGCGACCCAGGCATCCTCGGTGTTGAGCGCATGGGCCACCGCGGGTTGAAACGGTGCGCCGCTGACATAGGACAGGTACTGTTTGGCCGCGCGCACGCCAGCGATGAGATCAGCCGGGCCACAAGCCCAACCAATTTTCCAGCCGGTGACGTTGAACATCTTGGCAGCGCTGGAGATCGTCACGGTGCGGTCGGCCATTCCCGGATAGTTGGCCAGCGGCAGGTGCTCTCGGCCGTCGAACACCAGATGCTCGTAGACCTCGTCGGTGATCACCAACAGGTCCGCGTCGACGGCAAGCTGGGCCAGCGCCCGCAGTTCGTCGTCGCCGGCGACCATGCCCGTCGGGTTGTGCGGCGAATTGACAATCAGCGCCTTGGTTTTCGGGGTGATTGCGCGACACAGGCCGTCGATGTCGATGCGGAAGGTGCCGCCGTCTTGCAGCAGAGATACCGCGCGCCGCTGGCAACCGGCCATCGCGATGACGGGGGAGTAGGAGTCGTAGAACGGTTCGATCAATAACACTTCGGAGCCGGGTTCCACCAGCCCCAGCACCGCGGCGGCGATCGCCTCCGTGGCACCGACCGTCACGAGTACCTCGGTGTCCGAATCGTATTCGGTGCCGAAGCGCCGCCGTCGTTGCGCGGTGATCGCCTCACGCAGCGACGGGATACCAAGACCGGGCGGGTACTGGTTGACGCCATCGGCGATCGCGTCCTTCGCGACCTCGAGCATCGCCGGCGGGCCATCCTCGTCGGGAAAGCCCTGGCCCAGGTTCACTGCGTCGATGCGCGCGGCCAGCGCCGACATCTCGGCGAACACCGTCACCGCGTAAGGCTGTAGCCGACGAACCGTCACGGTTGTCGAGCGTAGCGCTGTGGCGAACGTGGGTTACCAACACGCGATTCGCGCGATTTGCGTGCCGGTAACCCACGTTCGGCCGGATGCGCGCTGCTTAGGTTGCCCAACCAACAGGTTGGCCGAAACTGTTAGGCTGCGGACAGCAGGACTACCGTCCGTTGGACAGGGCATTCCGTACGCCAACCTGAACAGGAAATATCTTCATGTCTGAAGAAGCCTTCATCTACGAGGCCATCCGCACCCCCCGCGGCAAGAACAAGAACGGCGCGCTCAACGAGGTCAAGCCGATCGACCTGGTCACGGGCTTGATCGACGAGGTGCGCCACCGCCACCCCGACCTGGACGAGACGCTGATCAGCGACGTCATCCTCGGCGTCGTCTCCCCGGTCGGCGACCAGGGCGGCGACATCGCCCGCACCGCGGTGCTGGCCGCCGGCATGCCGGAGACCACCGGCGGCGTGCAGCTCAACCGCTTCTGCGCCTCCGGGCTGGAAGCGGTCAACATGGCGGCGCAGAAGGTGCGCTCCGGCTGGGACGACCTGGTGCTCGCCGGCGGTGTGGAGTCGATGAGCCGCGTCCCGATGGGTTCCGACGGCGGCGCCTGGGCCACCGACCCGGATACCAACTACACCGTGGGCTTCGTGCCGCAGGGCATCGGCGCCGACCTGATCGCCACCATCGAGGGCTTCTCCCGCGAGGACGTCGACCGGTTCGCGCTGCGCAGCCAGGAAAAGGCCGCGGCAGCCTGGTCGGGTGGTTACTTCGCCAAGTCGGTGGTGCCGGTCAAGGACCGCAACGGTCTGGTCATCCTCGACCACGACGAACACATGCGCCCCGACACCACCATGGAAGGGCTCGCCAAGCTCAAGACCGCGTTCGACGGCATCGGCGCGATGGGCGGCTTCGACGACGTGGCGCTGCAGAAGTACCACTTCGTCGAAAAGATTAACCACGTGCACACCGGCGGTAACAGCTCGGGCATCGTCGACGGCGCCGCGCTGGTGCTGATCGGCTCGGAGAGCGCAGGAAAGGCTCAAAATCTCACGCCGCGCGCCCGCGTGGTGGCCACCGCCACCAGCGGCGCCGACCCGGTCATCATGCTGACGGGCCCGACGCCGGCGACCCAGAGGGTGCTCGACCGCGCGGGTCTGACCGTCGACGACATCGACCTGTTCGAGCTCAACGAGGCGTTCGCATCGGTGGTGCTGAAGTTCCAGAAGGACCTGGGCATCCCCGACGAGAAGCTCAACGTCAACGGTGGCGCCATCGCGATGGGTCACCCGCTGGGCGCCACCGGCGCCATGATCACCGGAACCATGGTCGACGAGCTCGAGCGCCGCGGTGCGCGACGCGCGCTGATCACGCTGTGCGTGGGCGGCGGCATGGGCGTGGCCACCATCATCGAGAGGGTTTAACAGCAATGGCAGAGAACACCATTCAGTGGGACAAGGATGCCGACGGCATCGTCACCCTGACGCTGGACGACCCGACCGGCTCGGCCAACGTGATGAACGAGCACTACAAGGCTTCGATGCATGAGGCCGTTGAAAAATTGGCACGGCTTGTCGCAGACGACCCCGCTTCGATCACCGGTGTCGTCATCACCAGCGCCAAGAAGACCTTCTTCGCCGGCGGTGACCTCAAGGGCATGATGAACGTCGGCCCCGACAACGCCGCCGACGCGTTCGCAGAGGTCGAGTTCATCAAGGCCGACCTGCGCAAGCTGGAGACGCTGGGCAAGCCGGTCGTCGCCGCCATCAACGGCGCCGCGCTCGGCGGCGGACTGGAGATCGCGCTGGCGTGTCATCACCGCATCGCCGCGGACGTCAAGGGTTTGGTGATCGGCCTGCCCGAGGTCACCCTCGGCCTGCTGCCCGGCGGTGGCGGCGTCGCCCGCACCGTGCGGATGTTCGGCATCCAGAAGGCCTTCATGGAGGTGCTGAGCCAGGGCACCCGGTTCAAGCCGGGCAAGGCCAAGGAGATCGGCCTGATCGACGAATTGGTCGACAGCGTCGAGGAACTCGTTCCCGCCGCGAAGTCCTGGATCAAGGCTGAAATCTCTCAGCACCCCGATGGCACATCCCAGCCGTGGGACGCCAAGGGCTACAAAATGCCCGGCGGCACGCCGAGCAGCCCGGGCCTGGCCAGCATCCTGCCGTCATTCCCGGCGCTGCTCAAAAAGCAGCTCAAGGGTGCGCCGATGCCGGCGCCGCGGGCGATCCTCAACGCCGCGGTCGAGGGCGCGCAGGTCGACTTCGACACCGCATCACGCATCGAGAGCCGCTACTTCACGTCGCTGGTGACCGGCCAGGTCGCCAAGAACATGATCCAGGCGTTCTTCTTCGATCTGCAGACCATCAACGGCGGCGGATCGCGACCTGACGGGATCGACAAGACGCTGCCGACCAAGATCGGTGTGCTCGGCGCCGGGATGATGGGCGCCGGCATCGCCTACGTGTCGGCCAAGGCCGGCTTCGACGTCGTGCTCAAGGACGTGTCCCTCGAAGCCGCGCAGAAGGGCAAGGGCTACAGCGAAAAGCTGGAAGCCAAGGCGCTCGAGCGGGGCAAGACCACCGAAGAGAAATCCAAGGCGCTGCTCGACCGCATCACCCCGACCGGCGATCCCGCCGACCTGAAGGGCGTCGACTTCGTCATCGAGGCCGTCTTCGAGAACCAGGAACTCAAGCACAAGGTCTTCCAGGAGATCGAGGACATCGTCGAGCCCAACGCGCTGCTCGGCTCGAACACCTCCACGCTGCCGATCACCGGTCTGGCCACCGGGGTCAAGCGACAGGAGGACTTCATCGGCATCCACTTCTTCTCGCCGGTGGACAAGATGCCGCTGGTGGAAATCATCAAGGGCGAGAAGACATCTGACGAGGCGCTGGCCCGGGTGTTCGACTACACGCTGGCCATCGGCAAGACGCCGATCGTCGTCAACGACAGCCGTGGCTTTTTCACCAGCCGCGTCATCGGCACGTTCGTCAACGAGGCGCTGGCCATGCTCGGCGAGGGTGTCGAGGCGGCCAGCATCGAGGCCGCGGGTTCGCAGGCCGGCTACCCGGCCCCGCCGCTGCAGTTGTCCGACGAGCTCAACCTCGAGCTGATGCAGAAGATCGCGACCGAGACCCGCAAGGGCACCGAGGCCGCCGGCGGCAGCTACGAGCCGCACCCGGCCGAGGCGGTTGTCAACAAGATGATCGAAATCGGCCGTCCGTCACGGCTCAAGGGCGCCGGCTTCTACGAGTACGTCGACGGCAAGCGCGCCGGGCTGTGGCCGGGACTGCGGGAGACGTTCAACTCCGGCAGCGCCGATATTCCGCTGCAGGACATGATCGACCGCATGCTGTTCGCCGAGGCGCTGGAAACCCAGAAGTGCCTCGACGAGGGCGTGCTCACGTCGACGGCCGACGCGAACATCGGCTCCATCATGGGTATCGGCTTCCCGCCGTGGACCGGTGGTAGCGCGCAGTTCATCGCCGGCTACGAGGGCCCCGCCGGTGTTGGCAAAGAGGCGTTCGTCGCGCGGGCCAAGGAGTTGGCCGCCCGCTACGGCGATCGGTTCAGCCCGCCGGAGTCGCTGACTTAACAAACCGCGCCGAGCGCTCACCTTGGTACGTTTTTAGGCCGAAAACCTGTACCGGGGTGAGCGCTCGTCGGCTGTCGGGGCGTGAACCCCGCTAAATTGTTGGCCGTGTCCGAAAGCTTCACCGAAACCTTCGCGGCCGGGCTGGCGAGTTACGGCGACCAACCCTGCATCCAATACGACGGCCGCTGGTACTCCGGTGACGAGATCACCGCCTACATGCGCGCGATCTCCGACGCGTTGCGCGATGCGGGGGTGGCCGACGGTGCCCCGGTCGGGTTGGTGGTGCGCAACCGGCTGCCGCACGCCGCGGCGATCATCGGCTTCCTCGCCGCCGGCCGGCCGGTGTCGATGATCTACTCGTTTCAGTCGCCCGAAGCCATCGGCCGTGACATCGAAGCGCTGCGCTTGTCCGCCGTCGTCGCCGACATCGAGGACTGGACCGACCCGGTCATCGCCGCCGCCGAGCGGGCCGGCAGCGCCGCAGTCGCGATCTCCCTGCAGCCACCGACCGTCGCCGGCCTCAGCCGTCGCGACGAAGGCTGCGCGCACGCCGAGGCCGAACCCGATGTGGCGCTGCAGATCCTGACCAGCGGCACCACCGGGCCGCCGAAACGACAGTCGATCAGAACACCCGTGCTGCAGCGCACCGTATTCAGCGTCACCAGCGGAGAGAACGCCCCAACCGACGCGCCACCCGAACTTGCCTACTGGCAGTTCGGCGGCATCGGGGTGTGCCAACTGGTCGCAGGCATCCACAACGGCAGGCGGATCGTGCTGCTGGAGCGGTTCAGTGTCGACGGTTTCGTCGCCGCGGTCAAGGAGCACCGCATCACACGTTCGGGTGTGCAACCGGCGGTGATCCGCATGCTGCTCGACGCCGACGTCGCCAAGGAGGACCTGGCGTCGCTGGACGTCCTGATCAGCGCATCAGGTCCGTTGGACCCCGAGATACGCGACGAGTTCGAGGCGCGGTACGGCATTCCTATCGTGTTGGCTTACGGTGCAACGGAATTCGCAGGGTCACTGTGCGCGTGGACGCCCGATATGCAAGCCGAGTTCGGCGCATCCAAACGCCACAGCGTCGGCAGGGCGCTGCCGGACACCCAACTACGCGTCGTCGACCCCGAAACCGGCTTCGAGCTGGCACCGGGTGAGCAGGGGCTGCTGGAGGCCAAGGTCGCCCCGATCGGACCCGACTGGATCCGTACCACCGACATCGCCTCGATCGACGTCGACGGTTTCGTGACCCTGCACGGGAGAGCCGACGGCGCGATCAATAGGGGCGGATTCAAGGTGCAGCCGGAAACGGTTCGGCACGTGCTGATCTCGCATCCCGCCGTGCGTGACGCCTGCGTCGTCGGGGTGCCCGACGCACGGCTCGGGGAGGTGCCGTTCGCGGCGATCGAAGTTGCCGACGGAGCTACTGCTCCCTCCGAGGCGGAGCTTGCCGCCTTGGTACGTGCGCAGCTGCCCGTCTACAACGTGCCGGTGGCGTTCACTGTCGTCGACGAGTTGCCGCGCAACCCGGCGCTGAAGGTCAGCCTGCCCGCCGTCGCTCAGCTTTACCGGCCTCGCTGAAATCGCTCAGATCGATCCGAGGTCCGACGACAACCAGTGCTGCGGCGTCAGGAAGATCGCCACGCTCTCGCCGTGCTCGCGGCGAGCGACCGCGAGATACGCATCGACCCTCTCGGGCGGCAGATAGCGCTTGGTCATCTCGACCAGTTGCTCGTCAGTGCCCGGCTCGATGCGGCTGACCGGACCGTCGACCGCCACGTAGCGCACCGACGGTTCCAGGCGCTGCGCCATGAGCGTGAACTCACCCTGCGCCTCGATGAGCCGATGTTTGCGTGAGCCGGCCCCGGTGATCACCCACGGCTCACCGCCCGGGCTGTACTGATACCAGATCGGCACGGTCAGCGGACCGCGCTTGTCGCCAGCGCTCACCGACAGCGCGGCGATGTGCGGTTCTGCCAGAAACGCCTCGCGTTCTTCCTTGGAAAGGGCCATCGCACCAGGCTAACTGCAGCCCCCGACAGCTACGGGTAAAGCGTCAGGCCGCCACCCGCGAGAAGAATGCCATGGTGACCAGGCCGATGATGATGGCGACCTGTGTCTGACCCATCGCGACGGTGCTCACGATGCCCGCGGCGGCCGCGATGGCGATCACGACGAGAAGAAGGACATAAAACCAGCGCACGCCGACGGACTCGCCAGCACGTACGGGATGCGTCTCGAACTCCCGGCCCACGACACTCCTATGTGACAGATTTCACACGACAGCTTTCATGTGATGCACACCATATACCACCATTGTGGCGATCAGAAGGCCATCCGTGGTCGTCGTGATGGAAACCGCGACCCACGTAATCGAACCGAGATGAGTCAGACGCGGTCAACCCCGCCCTCAATGCGCTGGTCCAGGCGGCTGATCCGGAGGACTGCCTGCAGGCCGCGGCAGACGCCGATGACCGGGCCGCGCGCGGTGTTCGGTTGGGCCGGGCGCACGGGTTACCGGTGGTCGTCAAGGACGTCATGTTGGTGGCCGGGCTCGACTGTTCCGGCGGCACCCGGCGCTGCGCGGTCGCGCCGGCGACGACGCGACGGTGGTGGCCAGGCTGCGCGACGAGGGCGCGATCGTGCGGCGGCGGCAGCATCCGCCAGCCGTGCCACAACACCGGGCTTGCGGGCCTCAAGCCGACCCATGGCCGAATCCCGAGGACCGGCAGCGTCTTTGGTGACGCGTGGGGGATCTTCGGCCAGTTCAACTGCTACGGCCCGCTCGCACGGTCGGTCCGAGACCTGTATCTCGCGTTGTCGATCATGAACGGCCCCGATCTGCGTGACCCCTACGCCGTGCCCGCCCCACTGGGGAACCCGGACGACGTCGATGTGACGAACCTGCGGGTCGCCACCTACCTGGACGACGGCATTTCGCGACCCGACGACGACGTCGCCAGAAGGCGTCTGGCCGATGTCGATGCGTACCGCGTCGAGATGCTCACGTTCATGGCTGATTACGACGTCATCGTCGGGCCCGCGATGCCGACCGCGGCCAAGCCCCATCATCACCGCCTGGTTGAGATCTCCGACTTCTCCCACCTGATGGTCCACAACCTGACCGGCTGGCCGGCCGCCGTCATACGGTGCGGCACCTCGAAGCACGGGTTGCCCATCGGAGTGCAGGTCGTCGCCAGGCCGTGGCAGGACGCCACAGCGCTCGCGGTGGCGGGCCACCTGGAGAAGGTGTTCGGAGGGTGGCGTTCCCCGCCGATGGCAGGCCCGGTCGCCTAGAGTCGGATGCCATGCGCTTCGGACTGTTCATCCCGCAGGGCTGGCGACTGGATCTGGTGGATATCCCCACCGAAGAGCACTGGCCGGTGATGCGCGGCCTCGCCGAATACGCCGACGACAGCTCCTCCTGGGACTCGCTGTGGGTCTACGACCACTTCCACACCGTGCCGGTCCCCACTCCCGAAGCCACCCACGAGGCCTGGACGTTGATGGCCGCCTACGCGGCGACGACATCACGTATCAAGCTGGGCCAGATGTGCACGGCGATGAGCTACCGCAACCCGGCGTATCTGGCCAAGGTCGCCGCCACCACCGACATCATCTCCGGCGGCCGGGTTCAGATGGGCATCGGCGGCGGATGGTACGAACACGAATGGCGCGCCTACGGATACGGGTTTCCCTCCGCGGGCGAACGTCTCGGCCGCCTCGACGAGGGCGTGCAGATCATGCGCGACGCCTGGCGCGACGGGCAGGTCAGCTTCCACGGTAAGCACTATCAGGTTGACGGTGCGATCGTGGCGCCAAAGCCGCTCCAGCAAGGCGGTATTCCGCTGTGGATCGCCGGCGGCGGGGAAAAGGTGACGCTGCGCATCGCCGCCAAGTATGCGCAGTACACGAACTTCACCTCCGAACCCGAGGGGTTCACGCACAAGTCGCAGGTGCTGGCCGAGCATTGCCGCGCGGTCGGCACCGACTACGACGCGATCGTGCGGTCGGCCAACTTCAACGCGGTGATCGGCGACTCGGAAGCCGACGTCAAGGCTCGGGTCGAGCGGCTTCGCGCCCGGCAGGTCGCCGTGGCCGACGAAGCAGCGGTCGACGCCATGCTGAGCTCGGTAACCTCACCCGAATCCACAAGTGGCACACCGGAACAGGTCGTCGAGAAGCTCGATCGCATGCGTGAGCTCGGCTGCGAGTACGCGATCCTCTACTTCCCCGAGGCCGCCTACGACCGCACGGGCATCGAGATGTTCGAACGCGAGGTCATCCCGGCGCTGAGCTAGCCCGAACGACTACGGGGTCAGCTCGGTGAGGATCTGCTCGGTCGACGCTCGCCGCGTATCGCGGTAACCGGTGCCCGCCCAAAGATGAAGCAGCTCAGGCTCATCGGCCGCTGCCGCCGCCTTGCGCAACGGGCTGGTCAAATGATGGATCGCCGGGTAACCCAGCGGCGCCTGCGCTTCATAGGTATCGATGAAGTTGTTGCGCAAGCCGCGGGCTGGCCGGCCGGTGAACGCACGGGTGACGACCGTTTCGGTGCGGGCCGGATCGGTGAGCGCCCGCTGATGGGTGGACGACGCCCCGCTTTCCTCGGCCAGCAACAGAGCTGTGCCCACCATCGCCGCCGTCGCCCCGGCACCAACGACACCCGCTACGTCAGCCCGCGTCGACAACCCGCCCGCCGCGACCACCGGAAGGCCCACGGCGTCGGTGACCGCACGCACCAGGTCGGCGACGGCGAGCGTTTCGGTCGCCCGCTGGGGGTTCAGGGTCGCGGAATGACCACCGGCAGCATGTGATTGGACGACCAGCATGTCGACTCCCGCAGCCGCAGCGGCGCACGCCTCCTCCACCGACGTGACGGTCTGCAGCACGACGGTGCCCGCACGTTGCAGCTTCCGTATGACGCCCGCATCCGGAATTCCGAACGTGAAGCTGGCGAGGGGCACCGGCTCGGTGAGCAAGAGGTCGATCTTCGCGCTGAACTGATCGTCGTCCTCGACCGGCTCGCGCGGCAGCGTGATACCGAACCGGTGCGCCACCGGGGCCAACGCATCCGCGTACCGCGGGTAGGCGTCGGCGTCGACCGGAATCGAGTTGGGGGCAAAGAGGTTGACGCCGAACGGAACACTCGCGGCGCGGACTGCCGATATTTCGGCGGCGACGGCATCCGGGGTCTTGTAACCGGCCGCCACGAACCCCAGGCCGCCTGCACGGGTGGCGCCGACGACCATCGCCGCGGTGGTCGGTCCGCCCGCCATCGGCGCAGCGAGAACGGGGATGGTCAGCCCAAGGCCACTCAGCGGTGATGTCATAGCATCCCTTCCGTAAGGCGTCTGCGCCGAATACTTCCATCAGCGACCCGGCGGGACTTCCGGTATGCGAGGTGGCAGGATTCAGACCATGGAGAAGATCTCACTCGTCGCCCTCGCTCGCGAGCAGCTCGACAAGGCGCGTGCTGCCAAGAGTGGGCGCGCCGCGCACACCGTCTATGGCGGTCATGAGCACACGCTGCGTCAAACGCTGATCGCGCTGACGGCGGGTGTCCGCCTCGACGAGCACGACAGCCCCGGTGAAGCCACGCTGTATGTGGTTCAGGGCCGCGTCAAGGTGACCGATCCGCAGAACCACTGGGAGGGTTCCACGGGCGATCAGATCGTGATCCCGCGCACCCGCCACGGGCTGGATGCCATCGAGGACTCGGTGGTGCTGCTGACCGTCGCGAAAGACGTTGGGCGGCACACCTGATTTTGCTGGCTCAAATCGCCGGGCCGAGGAGGTCGTCGGCGTCCTTGATGACATATCCGTAGCCCTGCTCGGCGAGAAAGCGTTGCCGGTGTGCGGCGTATTCGGCGTCGAGGCTGTCACGCGACACCACCGAATAGAAGATTGCGCCGCCGCCGTCGGCCTTGGGCCGCAGCAGCCGGCCCAGCCGCTGCGCCTCCTCTTGACGCGATCCGAAGGTTCCCGAAACCTGAACCGCCACACTGGCTTCGGGTAGGTCGATCGAAAAGTTGGCCACCTTCGACACCACCAGCGTGCTGATCTCACCGCGACGAAACGCGTCGAACAGCGCCTCGCGCTCCGCGGTCTTCGTCGAGCCCTGGATTATCGGGGCATCCAACTCCGCGCCGAGCTCTTCGAGCTGGTCGAGGTAGGCGCCGATCACCAACGTCTGTTCGCCCTGGTGTTTGTCCAGAATCGACTTCACCACCGCGATTTTGGTGTGCACCGTCGAGCACAGCTTGTAGCGCTCGTCGGGTTCGGCGACCGCGTAGAGCATGCGCTCGTTGTCGGTCATCGTCACGCGCACCTCGATGCATTCGGCCGGCGCGATCCAGCCCTGGGCCTCGATGTCCTTCCACGGCGCGTCGTAGCGCTTCGGGCCGATCAGGCTGAACACATCGCCCTCACGGCCGTCCTCGCGGATCAGCGTCGCGGTCAGACCCAGCCGGCGCCGCGACTGCAGGTCGGCGGTCATTCGGAACACCGGCGCGGGCAACAGATGCACCTCGTCGTAGATGATCAGCCCCCAGTCGCGGCTGTCGAACAGCTCCAGGTGGCGGTACTCGCCCTTGGTGCGGCGGGTGATGACCTGGTAGGTGGCGATGGTGACCGGCCGGATCTCCTTGCGCTCACCGGAGTACTCGCCGATCTCGTCTTCGGTGAGCGACGTGCGGTTGATCAGCTCACGCTTCCATTGGCGGCCCGCGACGGTGTTGGTCACCAGGATCAGGGTGGTAGCGCCGGCCTTGGCCATCGCCGCCGCGCCCACCAACGTCTTACCCGCGCCGCACGGCAGGACCACGACACCGGAGCCGCCCTCCCAGAACGACTCGGTGGCCATCTCCTGGTAGTCACGCAGATGCCAACCGTTCTGGGCCAGGCTGATCGGGTGCTTCTCGCCGTCGACGTAGCCGGCCAGATCCTCGGCCGGCCATCCGATTTTGAGCAGCATCTGCTTGACCCGGCCACGTTCACTGTTGTGCACGGCGACGGTGTCGTCGTCGATGCGCGCGCCCAGCATCGGGGCGATCTTCTTGTTGCGCAGCACCTCCTCGAGCACCGCGCGGTCCAGGCTGACCAGCGTGAGCCCGTGGGCGGGATGCTTGACCAGCTGCAGCCGCCCGTAGCGGGCCATGGTGTCGACGATGTCGACGAGCAGCGGCTGCGGCACCGCGTAGCGCGAGAAGGTCACGAGCGCGTCGACCACCTGTTCGGCGTCGTGGCCGGCCGCGCGCGCGTTCCACAGCGCGAGCGGCGTGATGCGGTAGGTGTGGATGTGTTCGGGCGCGCGTTCCAGCTCGGCGAACGGCGCGATGGCCGCGCGCGCCTCACCCGCCTGGGCGTGGTCGACTTCGAGCAGCACGGTTTTGTCGGACTGCACGATCAAGGGGCCGTCGGTCATGCGCGATCCCGCTTCGCTTCTCGCTGGCTGGTCATTCCGTCCATTATCCGGATGACGCCGACACCCGCTGCCGAGCATGCGCGAACTGCGCTTCTGTCTCGGCGTGTCGCCCTCAAACTCGCACGCTCGCGCAGCGGGGAACCTCAATCAGCGGCCGAGACCACCGAGGTGACCCGGTGGATGGCGAACTCGCGCATCCGCCCGGTGGCGGGGTCGTACGCGGTCAGCTGGCCGCCGCGCACGTTGACCGGCGCCACCACCCGCTGGGTCGCCACCCCCGCGGGGTCGACGTAGCCGATCACCACCGACTCCTGCGCGAGGGCCGCGTCCTGCAACTGAGTGATCGCGACGGCCGGGTCGAGCCGCTGGTACGCCGACGGCATGGCCGCGACCTTGCGCAACACCGCGACGATGGCACCGAGCGTCTGGGCGGTAGGCGTCGGCGGCCGGTAGGCGCGCCGTCGGCCGGGAGGCGCCGGCACGCGGGCACCGCGCACCCGGATGTCGACGATCGCGCCGGTGGAGTCCTCGGCGGCGGGCGCGAACCCGGCCGCCCGCAGCGCGGCGAGCACCTCGGCGATCGGCGCCTGGGATACTGCGACCGTCGGCGCCAGTGACCGCAGTTCCACCGCGTCGGTCGCCGGTGCGGCAACCGCCTGCGCCAGCAGGGCGGCGTCCTCGCACCGCACGAACGAAGCGGCCATGCCGACCCGCAGCTGACCGTGCCGCCGGGCCACATCGTCGATGAGGTACGTCAACCCCTGCGGTACAGGGGTTTTGGAGTGATGGGCGAACAGCGAGTGTAGTTCGCTCGCGGTGCGGCCGGTGTCGAGCGCGCGCCGGATCGAGGCTTCGCTGATGCGGTAGACCATCGCCGCCCCCGCCGACTCGACGTCGGCCACCGTCGCCAACTGCTCAGCCAGGTTGCGTTCCAGCGGACCGGGGACGACGACCGTGAGGTCGGCCTGCAGCAGGAAGTGGTCGATGGGCTTGGGCAGCACCTTGTTCATCGCCTTGACGACGTCGTCGGGGGCGTCGCCGGCCAGCAATGCCCGCATCGGTGTGGTGATCGCCCCGCGTCCGGTCGCCCCGAGCGCGTGCGCTTCGGTCAGCAGGTCGCCCACCGGTCCCGGCTGCAGCCGCACCGCCCAGCGTGGCCTGCGCCAGATCATCGCCTGCGACGCCTCCTGCGCCGCGACGCCCGCACCGGCCGGCAGGTCCGCCAGCATCTCGAGAAGCAGCCGCCGATCCAGCGGTGCGGCGGTCGAATACAACGAATCAGAAAGTGCCGCATAGGGTTTGCCGTCCGGGCCGCGGTTACCGGCAAGGCCGGGTCGTGCCGGTAGGTCGAGCCAGGTCGACGCCAGCAGGTGCCACTTGGCCGCCGTCGCCGATTCCACGAACCGGTCAGCGGCCACGGTGGGCGTCCAATACGGGCCTGCGTCGTCGGGCGGCACCGGTTCGGGCATCCCGGCGGCGATCAGCCCGGCCGCCGCAGCCACCTCGAGGAGCAGGCCCAGCCGGCCGTCCTCGATGCCGGTGCTCTTCGCCAGCCGCTTGAGGTCGCGCACCCCGAGCCCGCCGCTGCGCAGCTCGGGAACCGGGGCTGCGCTGAGCGTGTCGAGCACCACCTCGACCTCGCGCAGCAGGTCGATCACCGCTCCCGCGGCGACCGCGTCGACGTCGGCTGCGGTGGTTGTCGACACCACCGGGTCGGGCGGGGTCAGCGTGACCGGGCCGGGGACGTCGCCGCGCAGCACCTGGCCGACCAGCCGCGGCAGGATCACCGTCTCGGAATCCAGCTGGCGCAGCAACCCGGCCGCCAGCAGCCGCTGCACCGGGCGGTCCGGCGGGGTGCCCGGCGCGGCGTCGCGGGTACGGCCCACCGGTGAGCCTTCCAGCAGCTTGTGCAGCAGCTCGCTCTGCGCCTCGTCCAGCGCGGCCAGCCGGTCGGGCAGGTCGGTGGGGTCGGTGTCTTCGACCGTGGCCTGTCCGGGAAACCAGGGCAGCCCGGCGGCGGCCTCGGCGACCACCCGCAGCGCGGTGTCACCCCACACCAGCGCGCGCTCCCGCAGCGCGTCGACGGCGGCGACGACGGTGACTTGCGGTGCCCGGTCGCCGAACAGCTCCAGCAGTTTGGTCAGCGGTACGGCTGTGGTGTCGCCGTGCAGTACCAGCAAGCCGTCGAGCACCGCCAACTGCAGGTAGTCGAGGTCATCGGTGGCGGCTTTGACCGACTGGCGGGCCTGGGCGCGGGCGGCCAGGGCGGCGATCGTGCCCGGCGGCGGTTGGGTGAGGTCGGGTCGCACCTCCAGCAATCGGATGAGCCGCTCGTCGGGAAGGTCGGCCAGCCAGGCGCCCAGTGGAACGACTGGAGGGTTCTCGGACATCGTCGACCAGGGTAAGCCAGCACGCCGGTGTCGCCTCTGGCCACCGCATTTGCCACAATGTGGGCGTGGCAGACAACAAGCGGCAGAAGAAGCAGTACGTCGACCCAGGCTGGCCGGCGGTTGACGGTGAGGACGACCACCCGGTGAGCGAGCTCGCCGCGGACCGCACCGGCGCGCTGTCGCCCTTCGGGGACCTCGCGTTTCCGCTCCCCTCCGAGGACCTGCCCTACCTACACCCGGTCACCGTCGTCAACAGATAACGGTGTCCAACGGCGCGCAGGGTGATCCGTCCGGCTCGGCCCGGCGTCGCCTGTCCCACGTCGACGAATCGGGTGCGGCCCACATGGTGGACGTGACCGCGAAGGACGCCACCAAGCGCACCGCCGTCGCGGCGGGCACCCTGGTCACCAGGGCCGACGTCATCGCGTTGATCGCATCGGGTGGCCTGCCCAAAGGTGACGCGCTGGCCACCGCGCGTATCGCAGGGATCCAGGCCGCCAAACGCACCAGCGACCTCATCCCGCTCTGTCACCAGTTGTCCCTCACCGGCGTCGACGTCGACTTCGAGGTCGGCGACGCCGAGGTGGCCATCACGGCCACCGTGCGCAGCACCGACCGCACCGGCGTCGAAATGGAGGCGTTGACCGCGGTCAGCCTTTCCGCGCTGACGCTCTACGACATGATCAAGGCCGTCGACCCCGCCGCCCGCATCGAGAACGTGCGGGTGCTGCGCAAAGAAGGCGGCAAGACCGGGACGTGGTCCCGATGAGATCCGGGCGGGTCTTGATCGCTTCGACACGGGCGGCCACCGGCGTGTACGAGGACCGCTGCGGGCCGATCGTCGTCGACTGGCTCAACGCGCGCGGCATCGTCACCCCGCCGCCCGTGGTGGTCGCCGACGGGCCGGGGGTCGCCGACGCGCTGCTCGGCGCGGTCGACGACCGCGCCGACGTGGTGATCACGTCCGGCGGCACCGGTGTCTCACCCACCGACCGCACCGCAGACGCCACCGCCGACATCGTCGACTACCAGATCCCCGGGCTGGCCGATGCGATCCGGCGTTCCGGTCTGCCGAAGGTGCCGACGGCGATTCTGTCGCGTGGGGTGTGCGGCGTGCGGGGCCGCACCTTGATCGTGAACCTGCCGGGCTCGCCCGGCGGGGTGAAGGACGGGCTCGGCGTGCTCGGCGACGTCCTCGAGCACGCCCTGGATCAACTGGCGGGCGGAGACCATCCACGATGACCGAGGTACTGCGCGCGGACGTGAGCGAGCACGTGATCGAGCTGGCCGAGCACGAGGCGCTGGTGGCCCACGAGGCGGCCGGCGCGGTCGTCGGGTTCGCCGGCGTGGTGCGGGACCACGACGACGGACGCACGGTGACGCGACTCGAGTACTCCGCGCACCCGACCGCGGCGCAGACCATAGCCGAGGTGGCCGCTGAGATCGCCGCGGACTGTTCTGGGGTGCGGGCGATAGCGGTCAGCCATCGCATCGGCGCCCTGCGGATCGGCGACGCGGCGTTGGTCGCCGCTGTTTCAGCCGACCACCGCGCGGCGGCGTTCGAGACGTGCGCGCGGCTCGTCGACACCGTCAAGGAGCGACTGCCGGTCTGGAAGCACCAGTTCTTCGCCGACGGCTCCGAGGAGTGGGTCGGCTCGGCGTAACGCCTGCTGTGCGGTCAGGCCGGAGGCGGCGGTGCCGCCGGCTCAACCGGAAGGTTGGGCGCCGGACCGCCCGGGTTGTCCGGAGTGGTCAGCGGACGCTGGGTCAGCGCCAGCAGCGCATCGGTGCCGCTGATCTCCTGGGTCTGGATCGCGTGCCAGATCTCCTTGAGGTAGCCGACATTCGGCCTCTGCGTCGGAGCCTGGGAGCGATCGGTCGTCGTGCCGGGCGGCAGGTTCTGCGGGCTTGCCAGGTGCGGCACGCCCTCTGGCGGCAACGGAATCTCGCCGCTGACCACCTGGTTGGCCGCGTTCATCGCGGGCATGGGGATGTCCACAGCGTTCAGCGCAGCCGCCGGGTCGACCGGAGCCGGCGCGGGCGGGGCCGGGGGAGCCGGTTGCAGCGGTGCGCCGGCGTTCAGCGACCACAGCTGCGGCTGCTCGCCAGGAACCACGCCGTCGACGGCGACGTCCCAGTCCCCGACGGACTGCGTGACGGTCTCCTCGATCGGCGGGGCCGGTGCCGGGGGTGGCGGTGGTGCGAACGGGTCGACGGGTGGGGGCGGGGCTTCGGGCAGTGGTGCCGCCAGCGCGTCGACGGGGGCCGGCGCGGGTGGGGCCGGGGGCGCCGGAGGTGGCGGCGGCAAGGGAGCTTCGGGCAGTGGTGCCGCCAGCGCGTCGACCGGCGGAGGCGGAGCGAACGGGTCAAGCGGCGGCGCGGGGGGCGCCGGAGGTGGTGGCGGCGGCGGGGGAGCCTCGGGTAGCGGCGCGGAAAGCATGTCGACCTGACCCGGAGCAGGCGGGGCCGGCGGTGGCGGCGGCGGAGGTGCTTCGGGCAGCGGCGCGGCGAGCGCGTCGACCGGCGGAGGCGGAGCGAACGGGTCAAGCGGCGGCGGAGGCGGCAGCACGCCGTTGACGGCCGGGGCGTCGAGCGGCTGTGGCTCGTCGACGACATTGCGCGGGGTGTGACCGGAAAGCGGACCACCACACGACGGCCAGGCGCCCTTGCCCTGGCTTGCCAGCACGCGCTCGGCGACCGCGATCTGCTCTTCCTTGGTGGCCAGATGCGCGGCGGGCGCGAACTCACTGCCGCCGTGTCCGCTCCACGTGCTCGGCGCGAACTGCAGCCCGCCTTGATACCCGTTGCCGGTGTTGATCGCCCAGTTGCCGCCGGATTCACACTTGGCGACCTGATCCCATTCGTGGTCGGTGGCGGCGTTTGCGGTCCCGGCCAACACGATGCTTCCGCCACCGATGACAGCGCCGGTGAAGGCGAACTTGGCGACGTTTACGGCCGATGTAGTGGGCTTCTTACGGTGTCGTCCACTCATGCGTGCGCTAGGTCCTCTCGTCGGCGCCTGCGAGGTCAGCTGTCGGGTTCGGGCTGGAGAGGTTGCCCGGCCGTCATCGTCGGCGACAATGACAGCTTCACCCCAAGGAATCCAAAGACTCCGGGTCCGCTAGCTTTTCGGCGGACCGGTTGGGTCCCCCGCCTCCATCCAAATTGTTTCTGGTGGGGCCGTGCGTCAGCGGATGGAGCTCGGCGCGGCTGGGCACGGCGGGCCGATCGATTAGAGGTCGATGGCTTGGCAGAACCGTATCGGCTCTCCGGGGACCCGTCATCTTTTGCCAGTAACGGCGTTTCGGCGCGCGGCAAATTCTAAAAGAGCTCTAAAGGCCCAGCAAAGTAACGCGTTTTCGCAGGACTGTCCGGCGATACATCGCGCTGTAGCCAGCCCGTGACCATTTCGTTATGTGATGCAAATCACGGTTAACCGCCGGCAAAGGGCGGCAGGACATCGATGGTTTGGCCTTGGCGCAACACCGTGGCGGTGTCCCGCACGGCGATGCTGTCGCACAGAAAAGTGCAGCGCATCAGGACTTTCGCCAGCTTCGCGTCCCGAGCGCTGAGCTGATCGACCAGATCGGCGACCGTCGTGCCCGGTTCGATCCGAATCGTCTCCGCATCGTTACCGGCGGCCGCCCGCGCGGCGGCGAAATAGCGGACGGTCACCTGCACCGTCGTGGTCGACGTCATCGGGCTATCCGCCGATCGCGCTCATCGGCCGGTCCGGCTGGACGAACCCGGGATCGTTGATGCCGTGGCCGGCGGCCTTGGTCCACATCGCGGCCCGCCACGCGGCCTCCAGCGCGTCGTCGTCGGCGTCGGTGCGGATCAGCCGGCGCAGGTCGCTTTCTTCGCGTGCGAACAAGCAGTTGCGGACCTGGCCGTCGGCGGTGAGCCGGGTGCGGTCGCACGCCGAACAGAACGCGTGCGACACCGAGGCAATGACACCGACCTTGCCGGCCAGACCGGACTCGTCGCTGACCTGCCACAGTTCGGCCGGCGCTGATCCGCGCGGCGCGGTATCAGGGGCCAGCTGGAAATGGTGACCAAGCGTGTCCAGCACTTCGTCGGCGCTGATGGTCCGGTTGCGCTGCCATGCGTGGCCGGCGTCCAGCGGCATCTGCTCGATGATCCGCAGCTGGTAGCCGTGCTCAAGGCAGTAGCGCAGCAGCGCGACGGCGTCGTCGAGGCCGGTTTCCGGGTCGAGCACCGCGTTGACCTTGACCGGGTCGAGCCCCGCGGCCTTGGCGGCCGCCAGGCCGGCCAGCACGTCGCGCAGGCGGTCGCGCCGGGTGATCCGCGCAAAGCGCGCGGCGTCGAGGGTGTCCAGCGACACGTTGATCCGGTCCAGCCCGGCCTGCACCAACTTCGCCGCCCGCTTGGCGAGCCCGATTCCGTTAGTGGTCAACGTGATTTCCGGGCGGGGCCGCAGCGCAGCCGTCGCGGCGACGACGTCCTCGAGACGTCGCGACACCAGCGGCTCACCGCCGGTGAAGCGCACGCTGGTGATGCCCAACCGGGTGACGGCGATACGCAGCAGTCGGATCAGCTCGTCGTGGCGCAGCAGCGCGTCATCGGCCAGCCAGTCCATCCCCTCGGCGGGCATGCAGTAGGTACAGCGCAGGTTGCACCTGTCGGTCAGCGACACCCGCAGGTCGGTGGCGATCCGGCCGAAGGTGTCGATCAGCGGACCGGACATCGGGGCGGGCCGAGCCGGTCCCAGCGACGGCACACCGAGGTCGACGAGGGTCATGCGGCGGCTCGCGTTGAGTCGAAGGCCGGGCCCACCCGGACCACGGGCACGATCTCCTTACCGAGTGGCACCAGCGACACCGGGATCATCTTGAGGTTGGCCAGCGCCAGCGGGATACCGATGATCGTCACCGCCATCGCCACCGCGCTGACGACGTGGCCGATGGCCAACCAGATTCCGCACAACAGCACCCAGATGACGTTGCCGATCAGCGCGCCTGGCCGGGTGCCCGGTTTTTCCACGATGGTGCGGCCGAACGGCCACAGCGCATAGGAGGCGATGCGCAGCGCGGCGAACCCGAACGGGATCGTGAAGATCAGGACGAAGCAGATGAGGGCGGCCAGCAGGTAGCCCAGAGCCAGCCACAGACCACCGAAGATCAACCAAATGACGTTCAGGATCAGGCGCATTCTCACCTCCAGCGGTCGTTTCAGCCTACCCAGTGGGGCGTGCGGTCGCCGTCGATAGGGGCGGGTCGCTGTCGGACAATCCTGGGTAATCAGGATGCTGGCGTCCGTGGTGGCCGAGTAGGATCAGCCCATCGCGTCCCGGCGCAAGCGGGACGCGTTCGTCATGTGAGAGCTTCCAAAGACAGTAGGTGAGACCAGTGCCGACCGGCCGGGTGAAGTGGTACGACGCCGAGAAGGGTTTCGGGTTCTTGTCGCAAGAGGACGGCGAGGACGTGTATGTCCGGTCCTCGGCATTGCCCGCGGGCGTCGAGACCCTCAAGGCCGGCCAGCGCGTGGAGTTCGGCATCGCCTCCGGACGTCGCGGGCCGCAGGCGCTGAGCGTGACGGTCCTCGACCCGCCGCCCAGCCTGACCCGTACCCGCCGCGAGGCCGCCGCCGCCGAGCGCAAGCACAGCCCGGACGAACTGCACGGGATGATCGAGGACATGATCACGCTGCTGGAAAGCGCCGTGCAGCCGGACCTCCGCAAAGGTCGCTACCCGGACCGCAAGACCGCGCGCCGGGTGTCCGAGGTGGTGCGCGCCGTCGCGCGAGAACTGGACGCCTGAGCCTTTTTCGCGCCGTCCCCGGTTGCACGATGAGGCTGAACTGATCCTGCTTACGGTGGCGGCAGTTCGGGTAGAACCAAGAGCGTGAGCTATGTCGCCGACAAGGCCAAGTCAGCTGGCGAGTTCAACCGTGACACCGACTACATCACGACCCGCATCACGGCCGACGGCCGCGACGGGTACCCGGTGCAGCCGGGTCGCTACCGGCTGATCGTGGCGCGGGCCTGCCCGTGGGCCAACCGCACCATCATCGTCCGCAGGCTGCTGGGCCTGGAAGACGCGCTGTCCATTGGTTTTTGCGGGCCCACCCACGACGAACGCAGCTGGACCTTCGACCTCGACCCCGGCGGGGTGGACCCGGTGCTCAAAATCCCACGCCTGCAGGAGGCATATTTCAAGAGGTTCCCCGACTACCCCAAGGGCATCACGGTGCCCGCGATCGTCGACGTGCGCAGCGGCGAGGTGGTCACCAACGATTACCCGCAGATGACGCTGGACTTCTCCACCGAGTGGACCGAGTATCACCGCGACGGCGCGCCGCAGCTGT
The DNA here is from genome assembly GCF_053483195.1 of Mycolicibacterium sp. XJ2546. NCBI lineage: Bacteria > Bacillati > Actinomycetota > Actinomycetes > Mycobacteriales > Mycobacteriaceae > Mycobacterium > Mycolicibacterium sp. XJ2546. The sequence goes on from NZ_JBEFRW010000001.1 coordinate 238,459, forward strand.
ATCCCGAGCCACTACGCGACGAGATCGACGAAGTCGCCCAGCGCATCTACACCGAGATCAACAACGGCGTGTACCGCTGCGGGTTCGCCGGTTCACAGCAGGCCTACGACAAGGCCTATGACCGATTGTTCGCCGCGCTCGACTGGCTCGAGGACCGGCTGGCCGAGCAGCGGTATCTGGTCGGCGACACCATCACCGAGGCCGACGTGCGGCTGTTCACCACGCTGGCCCGCTTCGATCCGGTGTATCACGGGCACTTCAAGTGCAACCGGCAGAAGCTTTCTGAGCTGCCGGTGCTGTGGGCGTACGCGCGTGACCTGTTCCAGACGCCCGGTTTCGGCGACACCATCGACTTCGCGCAGATCAAGCAGCACTACTACATCGTGCACACCGACATCAACCCGACCCAGGTCGTTCCGAAGGGCCCCGAGTTGTCCAGTTGGCTCACCCCGCACGAGCGAGAAGCGTTGGGTGGCAGGCCGTTCGGCGACGGTACACCGCCGGGCCCGCCGGTGGAGGGTGAGCGGGTGCTGCCGGGCCACGGCGCGGCTTAGCGCGTTTACGGCCAGACCGTGCGCACCGACCACTCGGCGTGCGGCACCGGGAACTCGTTGCCGTCTTCGTCGCGCACCAGCGTCGGGAGTTGCACGGCGAAGCCGAACAGCTTGCCGCGGTGCGCGTCGACGGTGGGGATGGTGACCGCGTTCCTGGCGTCGGGCCGGAACTCCTCGACGACGTCGTCACCCTCATAGGTGCGCACCAGTACCCACGGCGCGCGGGAGATGGCCGGCGGCACCGACAGTTGCACGGCGTGCTCGGCGTCGACGTGGAGTTCACCTGCGGCGCGCGGAGTTTCGCAATCGGTCGGGTCGAGCACCCGGCAGTACCGATACGGGCCCACCCTGGCGAGTTGGCCGTCGGTGTATGCGCTGATCTGGGGATGTCGGGGCGGCGGGTCCTGGGTCAGCCGCCAGATCAGCACCCCGGTGCCGATCGAGGCGAGGAGCGCCACGGCCGCCAGGGAGCCGACGACGCGTTTCACCGACGCTTCACCGCCTCGGGATCGACCCGGCCGCCTTCCTGCTCGGCGAGCACAGGGCGGTTGCCGCCGAAGCCCGGGATCAACGAGTCGCCGCGGTAGCTGACCACCGTCTGGGCCAGGCCGAGAATCAGCAACGCGGTGATCGCGGTGAACCCGGCCCACAGTTCGGTGTAGATCAGCACGCCGATGGCTCCGCCGGCGACCCAGGCCAACTGCAGCAACGACTCCGAGCGGCCGAACGCCGACGCGCGCGACCGCTCGGGTAGGTCGTCTTGCAGTGACGCGTCCAGCGAGGCCTTGGCGATGGCGCTGGCCCCGGAGGTGATCAGCGTCGCGAGCGCGGCCACCAACAGGTCGCCGCTGACCGCGGTGAGCAGCGCGCCGACGGTGACCGCGGTCGCGCAGCGCACCACCAACTGTGCTGGGTGGCCGAGTTGGAGCCGCGCGGCGATGAAGTTGCCCGCGAAGTTGCCGACCGCTGCGGCCGCCCCGATCAGGCCGAGAATCTTGAGCTGCTCCCACCCGCTGGCGTCGTGCGACTTGGCCACGAACGCCGGATACAGGAACAGGAACCCGACCATCACCTTGACCGTGCAGTTACCCCACAGCGCGGTGATCGTGTTGCGGCCCAACGGTTGCCGCGCCACACCACAGGCTGGCTGCTGCGCGGGTCCGCGGCGCAGCTCGTCGTCGCTGCCGTGGTAGCTCAGCGTCGCGGGCACCTCGCCCGCGGTCACCTCGACCCACTTCGGTATCCGCATCGCCAGCACCGCACCGGCCACCGTCGCCGCGACCACGACGTACAGCGCGCCGGGCACCTCGAACAGGTTGAACAAATATTCGGCGCCCGCGGCGATCGCACCGCCGGCCATGGTTCCGCCGAGCAGGCCGAAGATGGTCAGCCGCGAGTTCACCCGGACCAGGTCGATCGTGGGGGGCAGCACCCGGGGTGCGACGGCGCCGCGCAGCACGCTGAATGACTTGGACAGCACCATCATTCCCAGCGCGCACGGGTAGAGCACCCAGGACGGGAAGCTGCCCGTCGCCCCGTCGTAGTTCGCGATCAGCAGCACGGCCAGCACGGTGCGCAGCAGAAACGACATCGCGAGCGCGATCCGGCGGCCGTGTTGCAACCGGTCGAGCGCCGGGCCGATCAGCGGTGCGATGACCGCGAACGGCGCGATCGTGATCAGAAGGTAGAGCGCGACCTTGCTCTTGCTCTCGGCGGTGGCCGCGGCGAAGAACAGGGTGTTGGCCAGCGCGACGGCCATCGCGGCGTCGACGGCGAAGTTCGCGACCACCGGCCAGGTCAGCGCGGTCAGCCCGGACTTGTCGGCGCCGTCGGCCGTCGCGGCGCGGTGCACCAGGCCGTACATCTTTGACCCGACCTCGCGGCTGCGCTGCGCGGCGGCCCGCGTCACCGTGACCTTCTCGCCGGCCGCGGCACCCGCCCCCGGCGGCGGGGTCGAGTAGCGGTACTGGCGCGCCGATTCGTCCAACGGCGGCAGCCACCGGTTGGCGCTGGGGGCGCCCCCGGGGTCGCGCCGTGGCCGGCGGTAGCCACCGTCGCTGGGGTAATTGGCCATCCCGGGGTGTTCCGCAGCGCCCCCGTCGGACTGCGCGGGTGGACGCGGCGGGTAATAGCGAGGATCACGCCGCGGTCCGGTCACGAAGTCGATTCTCCACCATCGGTGCGACAGCGGGCGGGTAGCCGACCGGTGTGGCTAGTAGTGCGCCGGTCGGGCAGTATTAATGGCGATGGACAGCATGACCGAATCTGCCGAGCAAGGCGCAGCGCCGGACTTGGAGACGGTGCTCATGAGCGCCGTCGATGAAGCGCGCGCGGCGATCGTCGAGCACAGCGGTGCGGAAACTGTCGGCGAGTACCTCGGCGCCAGCTTCGAGGACCCCACCGCGGCGACCCACCGGTTCCTGGCGGACATGCCCGGGTACCGCGGCTGGCAATGGGCCGTCGTCGTCGCGGCCTGCCCGGGCGCCGAGCAGGCCACGATCAGCGAGGTCGTCCTGGTTCCGGGGCCGACGGCGTTGCTGGCGCCCAAGTGGGTGCCGTGGGAGGAGCGCATCAAACCGGGCGACCTGAGCCCCGGTGATCTGCTGGCCCCGCCGGTCGACGATCCCCGACTGGTGCCTGGCTACATGGCCAGCGGTGACACGCAGATCGACGAGGTCGCCGCCGATATCGGCCTGGGCCGGCGGCAGGTGCTCGGGCCGTGGGGGCGCGACGGGGCCGCGCAACGCTGGCACGACGGTGACTTCGGTCCGCATTCGCCGATGGCCCGCTCGACCAAACGGGTGTGTCGTGATTGCGGTTTCTACGTTCCGCTGTCCGGATCCCTCGGTGTGATGTTCGGGGTGTGCGCCAACGAGTTCTCCGCCGACGGGCACGTCGTGGACTCCGAGTACGGCTGCGGTGCGCACTCGGATACCCCGCAGCCGCCGGGCAGCGGATCCCCGCAATACGCGCCGTATGACGACAGCGTGCTGGATCTGGCCGAGCCGACCGACTAGTTTTCGGCGGCGGCCTTGATCCGGGCCAGCGTCTGGTTCATCCCGTCGACGAGTTCATGTTCGAAACTCTCCACGCCGCCGAAGAACGTGTTCGTGAGCTTGGTGGAGATGGGTTTGACGCCGTGTTCGGCGTGCCGGGCTTGCATCAACCGGGTGCCGGTGTCGGTCGGTTCGAGCTCGAAGGTCCACACCGACCCGTTCTCGTTGACCCGGAACGCCAGCTTCTTTTCCGGAACGAACTCCGTGATGCGGCTCGTGGTGGGCCAGAACAGCATGTTGCGACGGTTGATGTTGATGGTCCGGCTGCCTTGGCGCGGTGGCCCGCCCAGCGGGATCATCCGTCGGCACTGCGGGCTCCACTGCGGCATCTTGCGCAGATCCGAAACCAGCTCCCAGACTTTCGAGACCGGTGCGTTGATATCGATCTGTGCCTCCAGCAACGGAGCTGCCATGGTGATCCCCTTGTCTGGTCGCCGAATTCAGTCCAGCCCGCTCTGTGCGCCTCGGGCGCCGCGGCGCACTGCGGAGCGTTGCCACAGGAAGATGACCGTGCCAAGGGCGCCGACGCCGAGTCCGGCCACCGTGTAGGGCCTCCACTCCGCCAACCCCGACACGGTGAACGACAGCACCGCGGCGACCACCCAACCTGCGACGATCACCACAATAACCGGCCACGGGTTGAGCAGCGCCGGCGGCAGCGAAGGGGGCACCGGGTCGTTGGCTGACATCGCTGATCAACGTAGCCGATCGCTACCCTTCTGCACGTGAACGTCGTTGACGTCGCTGACCCCGCCGACCCGCGGCTAGACGACTTTCGAGATCTCAACAGCGTGGACCGCCGTCCCGACCTGCCCAGCGGCAAGGGCCTGGTGATCGCCGAGGGTGTGCTGGTGGTCCAGCGGATGCTGGCCTCGCGGTTCACCCCGCGCGCGGTGATGGGCAACGACCGCCGCCTCGCCGAGTTGGCCGCGGACCTCGACGGGGTCGACGCGCCGTACTACCGCGTGGCGCCCGACGTGATGGCCGAGGTGGTCGGTTTTCATCTCAACCGCGGCGTGCTGGCGTCGGCGTCGCGTCCGGGAGAGTTGTCGCTCCCGGCGGTGCTCGCCGGAGCCGGGGGGCCGGCGACATCGGGCAGGTGCGCCCGTACCGTCGCGGTGCTCGAGGGTGTCAACGACCATGAGAACCTCGGCTCGATCTTCCGCAACGCCGCGGGGCTCGACGTCGACGCGGTGGTGTTCGGCGCGGGCTGCGCCGACCCGCTCTACCGGCGCGCCGTGCGGGTGTCGATGGGTCATGCGCTGCTGGTGCCCTACGCGTGGGCGAGTGACTGGCCCAAAGATCTGCAGGTGTTGCGCGACAACGGGTTTACGCTGCTGGCGATGACCCCTGATCCCGCGGCGGACACGCTGGCCGACGTGATGCCTGCCCTCGCAGACCGCAAGGTCGCCATCCTCGTCGGCGCCGAAGGTCCCGGCCTCACCGAACGCGTGATGCGAGCCAGCGATCTGCGGGTGCGGATCCCGATGTCGCGGGCTACCGACTCGCTCAACGTCGCGACGGCTGCCGCGCTGGCGTTCTACGAACGGACTAGGTTGGATTCGTGACCGACGACTCGACGCCGTGGGCCATGGGTCTGACGGTCGCGGCGTTCGTCGCGGCTGTCATCGCGGCGGCAATCGTGGTGCTCAGCCTCGGGCTGATGCGCGTGCATCCGCTGTTGGCGCTCGGTCTCAACCTCGTTGCCGTCGGCGGGCTGGCGCCGACCGTGTGGGGTTGGCGCCAGCTGCCGGTCTGGCGGTGGTTCGTGCTGGGGGCCGGCGTCGGGGTGGCCGGGGCCTGGATCGCGGTGGCAGCCATCGCCGTCGGCGGGTGACCGCGTTCTACCGCCGAGCAGACGCAAACTCGCACGCAACACGCGGTTCTGATGCGAGTTCGCGTCTGCTCGGCGGTAGAAAAGTTAGCGCTGGCCGCTGGAGCGCACGCCCAACAGCACGTCCTCCCAGGCCGGCACCGGCGGCTTACCTTTGCGGGCCCGCGCCGGCTTCGGCTCGGCGGGCGGCTCGGTTCGGGGTTCCGGCTCGGCTGCGGCCTGGGCGGTCGGTGCCGTATCGGGCAGCATCGGCCGTTCGTCGTCGTCGAGATCGGCGACCGGGGCGACGGGCCGCAGTGGCCGCGCGAAGTTCGGGTCGATCAGCTCGCAGGCCGCGTCGTCGAACGCGGTCACCGTGCCGCCGTGGGCACCGGGGGTGAACCGGAAGTGCGCCTGCAGATCGGACTTGCCAGCCTTCCACGCCAGCTGCACGGTCCAGCGGCCGTCCTCGTTGCGCCAGGCGTCCCAGGTGGTCGCGTCGGGGTTCAAGCCGCGCGCGATCAGGGCCGTGGTCACCGTCTCCAGCAGGGTCAGCACCGCCGGGCCGTCGGCGAGCACCGGATGCGCCGCGGTCGCCAGTTCTGCGGCGCGTGAGCGTTCCAGCAACACCGGGTGGGCGAAGCGTTCGACGCGTTCCACGTCGACGCCTGCAGCGGACGCAACCTGTTCGACGGACGCACCCGCGCGGATCCGGGCTTGAATTTCTTTGGGACGCAGCACGTTTGAGACCTCGACATCGCTTCGTGTTTGACTCGAGCCGCTTCTGTCGCCACGCACAGCCGCCCGCAACCGCTCATCTGAGCGCAGAATGAACTTCTCCGAAGAGCCGTCGGCCTCGCAGACGATGTGTTTGCCGTCGACGTCAAGACCAACGACCTTGAGTTCTCGCATGCCGACCTCCTCAGGGCTAGCGCCAAGCCCGATCAACCGGACCCTACTGCGTTATCTCCCCGTTACCGCGCAGACACGCGGTGACCTCAGAGCCGTTCCACCACCCAGTCGACGCATGCGGTCAGCGCGCTGACGTCGTCGGGTTCGATCGCCGGGAACATCCCGATCCGCAGCTGGTTGCGCCCGAGTTTGCGGTACGGCTCGGTGTCGACGATTCCGTTGGCGCGAAGCGTCTTGGCCACGGCCGCCGCATCGACGTCGTCGGTGAGATCCACGGTGCCCACCACTTGCGAGCGCAGCTGCGGATCGGTGACGAACGGCGTGGCGAACTGCGACGCCTCCGCCCAGCCGTACAGCCGCTGCGACGAGTCCGCGGTGCGTTTGACCGCCCAGTCCAGTCCGCCGTTGCCCAGCATCCAGTCGAGCTGCTCGGCGAACATGACCAGGGTGGCGATCGCCGGGGTGTTGTAGGTCTGGTTCTTGAGGCTGTTGTCGATCGCTATCGGTAGGGACAAGAACTCGGGCACCCAGCGGCCCGAGGCGGCGATGGCCTCGACGCGGGCCAGCGCGGCCGGCGAGAAGATCGCGACCCACAGGCCGCCGTCGCTGGCGAAGTTCTTCTGCGGTGCGAAGTAGTAGGCGTCGGCGTCACGGATATCCACCGGCAGCCCGCCCGCCGCCGAGGTGGCGTCGATTGCGATCAACGCGTCCCCGGAACCGTCCGGTCGCTGCACGGGAACCGCGACGCCCGTTGAGGTTTCGTTGTGCGCCCAGCCGATCAGGTCGACGGACGGGTCGGCCTGGGGTTCGGGGGCGCTGCCCGGGTCGGCCTTGATGACGACGGGGTCGCCGACGAACGGGTTCTTGGCCACCGCGGAGGCGAACTTGCTGCTGAACTCGCCGTAGGTCAGGTGCAGCGAGCGCTTGTCGATCAGGCCGAACGCGGCGGCATCCCAGAACGCGGTGGTGCCGCCGTTGCCGAGGATCACCTGGTAGCCGTCGGGCAGCGAGAACAGTGTCCGCAACCCGTCGCGGACGCGACCGACCAGGTTCTTCACCGGCGCCTGCCGGTGCGACGTGCCGAACAGATCGCCCGCGTCGGCCAGCGCCCGCAGTTGCGCGGGCCGAACTTTGGAGGGCCCGCAGCCGAACCGTCCGTCGCCGGGCTTGAGGTCGTCGGGAATCGTCAGTTCGGCCATGGACCCAAGAGTAATGACCGCCGTTGGGCAGCTACGGCCGGGATGTCGGCCGGCAGAAACGCCGGAAAATCTGAAAATGTGGCCGAAACGTTATCCATCGGTGCCCGATCGGTCATACTTGGCCTCAGGTCGGGGGACCGAAAAATCGAGCCCGTTCTGGGGGGCACGTGTTTAGAGGGAAAGTTTCGACCTACCCGCCGGCCTGTACGGCGGCCGTGATGCTCTTCGTGTCGATGCTCGCTGTCGCGCCGGCCCAGGCTAACGGCGGTGACGAGGGCGGCGCAGTGCTGAACCTGATCAACGCGACCCGTGCGGCCAACGGCTGCGGCCCGGTCGCGCCCAACCCGCAGCTTGCGGCCGCCGCCGCGCGGCACGCCCACGACGTGCTGGTCAACGGCGCGCAGGGCCATGTCGGTACGGACGGATCGTCGGTCGTGCAGCGGGTGCGCGACGCCGGCTATGGGCCCAACGCCACCGTGGGCGAGGTCGTCTTCTGGGGCACCGGCACCGCCCGCAACCCCGATGCCGCGGTGAAGTGGTGGATGAACAGCCCGGGCCACCGCGCGATCATCACCGACTGCGGATTCACCGAAGCCGGCTTCTCGACGGTGAGCAACGGCATGAAGATGTCGGCGGCAGGGGACTTCGGGAAGCGGTAGGTTCCGTTCTGTGACGCGTGTCACATAGTCGTGGGCTGGCGTGGCTGGACCACATCCTGGCCAGCGGGTCTACCAAATATGCGATACCTCCGGTACTGTGTACATCTGCCCGGTAGATGTAAACCTCATGGGAGGCTTCGAATGGCCCGGACACGCATGGTCAGGCGTTGGCGTCGCAACATGGAGATCGGCGACAGCCCCGAAGACAAGGCTTACGCCGAAATGCTGAACACCCTCTCGGAGGGCTCGGTACGGCGCAATTTCAACCCGTACACCGACATCGACTGGGACTCTCCGGAGTTCGAAGTCGTCGACAACGACCCGCGCTGGATTCTGCCGGGCACCGACCCGTTCGGCCGGCACCCCTGGTATCAGGCGCAACCAGTCGAGCGGCAGATCGAGATCGGGATGTGGCGGCAGGCCAACGTCGCCAAGGTCGGCCTGCACTTCGAGTCGATCCTGATCCGCGGCCTGATGGAGTACGCGTTCTGGACGCCCAACGGCTCGCCGGAATACCGCTACTGCCTGCACGAGGCGGTCGAAGAGTGCAACCACACCATGATGTTTCAGGAGATGGTGAACCGTATCGGCGCCGACGTGCCGGGTATGCCGCGGCTGCTCAAGTGGGTCCAGCCGGTGATCCCGTTGGTGGCCGGGCCGCTGCCGATCCCGTTCTGGTTCGGCATCCTTGCCGGCGAGGAGCCCATCGACCACACGCAGAAAAACGTGCTGCGCGAAGGGCGCGAGCTGCACCCCATCATGGAACGGGTGATGGCCATCCACGTCGCCGAGGAGGCTCGCCACATCTCGTTCGCGCACGAGTACCTGCGCAAGCGGCTTCCGCACCTGCCGCGCCGCAAGCGGTTCGGGTTGTCGATCTATGTGCCGTTGGTCATGCGGATCCTGTGCTCGGCGATCATCGTTCCGCCGCGTGCGTTCTGGAAGGAATTCGACATCCCGCGTTCGGTGCGCAAGGAAGTGTTCTTCCGCTCGCCGGAGTCGCGGCAGATGCTGCGCGACATGTTCGGTGATGTCCGGATGCTGTGCCATGACACCGGTTTGATGAACCCGATCGCGAAGCTGGTGTGGCGGATCTGCAAGATCGACGGTCCGCCCAGCCGCTACCGCAGCGAACCGGCCCGCCAGCACGTCGTCGCTGCCGCCGCGTAACCCCAAGGAGGCGTGAGGCTTCGTGCCCCATGTGATCACCCAGTCGTGTTGCGGCGACGGGTCTTGTGTCTTCGCCTGCCCGGTGAACTGCATCCACCCGACGCCGGACGAACCCGGCTTCGCCACCGCCGAGATGCTCTACATCGACCCCGCGGCGTGTGTTGACTGCGGTGCGTGTGTATCGGCCTGCCCGGTGGGGGCGATCGCGCCCGATACCCAGCTGACGCCCGAGCAGCAGCCGTTCGTCGAACTCAACGCTGCCTTTTACCCTGAGCGCGAAGGTAAGCTGCCGCCGACGTCGAAGCTGGCGCCGGTGCCCGATGCGCCGAAAATCGATCCGCGCCCCGGTGGGCCGCTGACCGTCGCGATCGTCGGCTCCGGTCCCGCGGCGATGTACGCCGCCGACGAACTACTCACCCAGCGCGGTGTGCGGGTCAACGTCTTCGAGCGGTTGCCCGCCCCTTACGGACTGGTGCGCGCAGGTGTCGCACCCGACCACCAGAGCACCAAGCAGGTGACGCGGCTCTTCGACAAGATCGCCGACCAGCCTGGGTTCGCGTTCTATCTCAACGTCGAGGTGGGAACCGACCTCACGCACGCCGATCTGCTGGCCCACCACCACGCCGTGCTCTACGCCGTCGGCGCGCCCAACGACCGTCGCCTCGACATCGACGGCATGGCGATGCCGGGCACCGGCACCGCCACCGAATTCGTCGCCTGGTACAACGGTCATCCTGAATTCACCTCGCTGCCAGTCGATCTCGGGCACGAGCGCGTGGTCCTTATCGGCAACGGCAACGTCGCGCTGGATGTCGCCCGCATCCTCACCACCGATCCCGATGTGCTGGCGCGTACCGACATCGCCGACCATGCGCTGGACGCGCTGCGCGCCTCGAAGGTCCGCGAGGTGGTGATCGCCGCCCGGCGCGGTCCCGCGGATTCGGCGTTCACGTTGCCGGAGTTGATCGGGCTGTCGGCCGCTTGCGATGTGGTGCTCGACGCCGCCGATCACGAACGTGTGGCCCGGGATCTGGCTGCCGCCACAGACCCGTTGTCGCGCAACAAATTGCGGATTCTCAGCCGGCTTGGTGACGCCGCAGCCCCGGCGACCCGGCCCCGGATCCGGTTGGCTTATCACCTGACACCCAAGCAGGTGTGCGGTACGCGGCGCGCCGACGGTGTGGAGTTCACCGTGACCGGTAGCGACGACGATGTTCGCCGGCTCGACGCAGGGTTGGTGCTGACCTCAATCGGCTACCGCGGCAAGCCCGTTCGCGACCTGCCATTCGACGAGACCAAGGCCTTGGTGCCGAACGACGGCGGCCGGGTCCTCGACCACACGGCTGCGCCGGTGCGCGGCAGCTACGTGGCCGGGTGGATCAAACGCGGGCCGACGGGGTTCATCGGCACCAACAAGTCCTGCGCCGCGCAGACCGTGCACAACCTGGTCGCCGACTACAACGACGGCCTGCTGGTCGATCCGGCGGACAAGCCGGGCGCGCTGGACAAGCTGGTGCGACGCAGGTGTCCGGACGTAGTCGATGCGGCTGGATGGCGCACGATCGACGCCGCGGAAGTCGCCCGCGGTGGCGGTGATCGTCCGCGCAACAAGTTCACCGCGGTCGCCGACATGCTTGCCGCCGCGGCGGAGGCGCCCAAGCCGCCGTTGCACGAACGCGTGCTCGCCGGTTTGCGCCGCTGACCCTCCGTACCCGCGAGACTGCGGTTTAGCTGGCCGCTACTCGAACTTCCTCTGCAGAAACGCAGTTTGCGAACTTAGCCGCCGACGAATCCGCCGAATCGCCTGATAAACCGCGCCTTCGACGGTATAGCAACAGCATGAACGCTGCGGCATACGTCGGTCGGGTCGGAAGTCTTGCTGTCGCCTTGGGAGTCGGAATCGCGGTGGCCACCGGCTATGGCTCGGGAATGGCGTGGGCAGACGGGTCCGGTGGCGAGTCGCCGAGCGCACCGTCGTCGGAATCCTCGAGTCTCCGCACCGCGGAGTCGCCGCAGGCTGATGAGAGCAGCGTCGACGCCGAATCAGACTCCGAGCTTGACCCGGAAGCCGAGCCTGAGCCGGAAGCCGAAGCCGAAGCCGAAGCCGAGTTGGAAGTCGAGCCCGAGCCGGAAGCTGAACTCGAGCTCGACGCCGAGCCCGAGTCGCAGCCCGAAGCTGAGCCGGAGCCCGAACCGGAAGTCGAAGTTGAACTTGAAGCCGAGGCCGAGCAACCCGATAGTACTGACGGGTCCGCCGCCGAAGAGCCCGTCGCCGCCTCGCCCACCGCCACGATCAACGCCACCCGATTCGACGATGACGTCGACAACGACGCGGACGACGACGAAACCATCGACGCGTCGCCACCCGACACCGCCGAGGTGGCCATCACTTCGCTTGCCGCACAAACCTCCTCACCGACCGCTGCGACGGTCACCACGTGGAACGCGCCGGCGTTCCCGTCGCTGCGACCGTGGCCCACCGCGTTCGACCCGAGCACCGCCATCACCTACGTGACGGGCATCGTGTTCAGCGTCGTCAACGCGGTCCTGGCGCCGTTCGCCGCGGGCCTGCCTGCGCCGCCGAGCGGCCCGCCGACCGTGTGGACGCTGCTGGCGTGGGTGCGACGCGAGCTGTTCAACTCCACACCCAGGGTGTCGGCCGAGCTGTTGCCCTACACGCAGAGCCTCGTCGACGGCGAGGTGATCATCACCGGCAACGTAGGCATCACCGACCGCGACGGAGATCCGCTGACCTACACCGTCGTCGGTCGTCCGCTCAACGGCGGTGTGGTCGAGCTCGACGCCGACGGCAACTTCACCTACCGGCCGATGAACGCCATGGCGGCGGTCGGCGGGTGGGACTCGTTCACCGTGGTGGCCGACGACTCGGCCGCCGGACTGCACATTCACGGACCCCGGGGGCTGTTGCAGTTCGTGCCGATCGTCGGCAACCTGGTCTATCCCGGCGGAGGTCACCGGGCCACCCGCACCATCACCGTCAACGTCACCCCGGTCGACGGCGTCGACCTGTCATTCCCCGACGGATTTGGTTGGGGCGTCGCGCATTCGGGCTTTCAGGCCGAAGGCGGTCCCGGGGTGCCCATGGACACCAACTCCGACTGGTACCGCTGGACCCACGACCCGTTCAACCAGCTGCTCGGGTTGACCAGAGGGGTGCCTGAGGACGGGCCGGGCGCCTACCTCAACTACGACGCCGACGCGGCGCTGGCTCGCGACGACTTGGGCATGAACACCTTCCGGATGGGCATCGAGTGGAGCCGCATCTTCCCGGAATCGACGGCGTCGGTGGACATCTCGGATGAAGGTGGCGGTGTCAGCCTGGCCGACCTGCAGGCGCTCGATGCGCTGGCCAACCAGCAGGAGGTCGAGCACTACCGTGACGTGTTGGCCTCGCTGCGTGCGCACGGCCTGGAGCCGATGGTCACCGTCACGCACTTCACCCTGCCGGTGTGGGTGCACGACCCGGCCAAGACGCGGCTGCTGGTCCAGTTCGGGCTGCCCGCCCACTCGGCGGGCTGGTTGTCGTCGTCCACGCCCGTCGAATACGAGAAGTACGCGGCGTATCTGGCCTGGAAGTACGGCGATCAGGTCGACCACTGGGTGACGCTCAACGAGCCGTTCCCACCGATCCTGACCCAATACCTGTCACCGCCGATCCCCGGCAGCCCGATCCCGCACTGGCCGCCGGGGATCGTGCGCCCCGACCTGGCCGCCACCTTCCTGGTCAACCAGGCCAAGGGCCACGTCGCCGCCTACGACGCGATCCACACCTGGGACACCACGGCGGCGACCGACGGTCAGCCCGCCGCGTCCGTCGGCTTCAGCAACAACATGATCCCCGCGCGACCGGCCAACCCGAACAACCCGCTCGACGTGCAGGCCGCCGAAGCCTGGAACAAGTACTACAACCACTGGTTCCCCAACGCCGTGATCGACGGCTGGGTGGACGCCAACTTCGACGGCATCAAAACGCTCGACGAGATCCACCCCGACTTCATGGACAAGGTCGACTTTTTGGGCGTGCAGTACTACGGCTCGCAGCCGATGCAGGGTTTCGGGCTGGCCCCGGTGCCCGGCATCCCGTTCCTGCAGGGCCTGCCCGTGCGCTGCTCGGCCAGCTCGCCCACGTGCAGCGACTTCAACCAGCCCACCGACCCGGGCGGCTTCCGCGAGGTGCTCGAAGTCGCGGCCTCCTACGGCAAGCCGATCTGGATCACCGAGAACGGCATCGCCGACGCCGGCGACTCGAAACGACCGTCGTACCTGACCAACCACATCGCGGTCGTGCAGGACCTCGTCGCTCACGGCGTGGACATCCGCGGCTACATCTACTGGTCGTTTGTCGACAACCTCGAATGGGCGCACGGCTACGACCTGCACTTCGGCCTCTACGGATCGGACCCCACAACCCCCGAGCTCGAACGCACCCCGAAGCCGGACAGCATCGCGGCCATCAGCGCCATCACCGGCGCCAACGCGCTGCCCATCGACGTGCTGCAGAACTACGTTCCCGGCGGCGCCTGACCTCGCCTACTGCATCTGCTTGACCGCTTGGTCGATCTCCTCCTGGCTGACCTCGCGCACCGGCTGACCCAACGACCACATGTGCCCGAACGGGTCGCGCACCTCGCCGTACCGGTCGCCCCAGAACATGTCCTCGAGCGGCATGACGACGGTGGCGCCGGCGTCGACGGCCTGCTGGAACTTGGCGTCCACATCCGTGACGGTGAGGTGGATGGTGACCGGCGAACCGCCCAACGCTTCCGGCGTCACCGACTTGCCGTCGTTCATGTCGGGGAAGTCGTCGTTGAGCATCACCAGCGTCCCGTTGATGCGCAGCGCGGCGTGAAACAGCCGCTTACCGTCGGGCGCGGGCACTCGGCCCAGTTCCTCGGCATCGAACGCTTTGACGTAAAAGTCGATGGCTGCCGCGCCGTCGCTGACCGTGAGCATCGGGGATACGGCGGGCTGAACTTCAATGGCCATGGGCGTCCTCTCGTTATCTGGCGGCCCCGCACGGGGTTATCCGTACCGACCGGGCCAGTGCCCGCAATTCATCGGTACGACGCCCATGAAATCAGCGGGCACCGACAAAAATGGAGCCTCGGTCAGCCGGAGAAGACACGCACCCAGTCGACGAGCATCTCGGCCGGGTAATCACCGCCGGCGGGATCACCGCCGCCCGACCCGGCGACCGCAAGGTTGAGCACCGGGAACATCGAGTAGCCGGGATGGTTGAACGGCCAGTGCTCGATCGAGTACGCGGGCACCTCGAAGTAGGGCTCTTTGCCGGGCACGTAGTCCTGCCAGAAGTACATCCCGGCATCGGTCCAGGTCATGCGCCAGGTGTGCCAGGCGCTGTCCACCGGATAGGGCTGGGTCGCAAACGACGTGCCGTCCAGCAGCGCGTGCACCGTGGAGCCCGACGGCCAGTCCTGGTTGCCGTACCACTCGACCAAATCCACCTCACCGCCGACCTCGGGATGGTCGTTCATCACCCACCACGCCGGCCAACACCCGTTGGTCAGGCAGTTGAACTTGATGCGGGCTTCCCAGGTGGTGTTGATCGGACCCCACCAATTGCCCTGGATCTTGCCGCTGACGTACTTGCCGTCGGGGTTGCGCGTCGCGCGGATGACCAGGTTGGAGTTGCCGTCGAGGAACACGTGCTCGCGGCTGTCGCGGTACTGGCCCATGTTCTCCGGGCGGTCCCAGAACACCGGGTTCTTAATCGTCTCGCGGGCCTTGGCGACCGACCACTTCGACGGATCGGGCGCCGAGCCCGCGGGCCCGTCAAACTCATCGGCGAACAAGAACGTTTGCGCCTGGCCCGCTGGGGCGGGCTGCGCGTGGACTTTGGGGAGCGGGACCGCGGCCGCCAAGAGGCCGAACCCGGTCATCAACATCATGTTGCGTCGGTCAATGTGGCGCACTCGACCACCATAGAATCCGCGGCGGGAGTTTTTGCTGCATTTCGGCGTACCGCAAGTGTCGGCGCGTCATACCACCGAGAACGACGGCGGCAGGCCCGCGCGCCCCGTCAGCGCCGACAGCACCGTCTCGCCCGCTCCGGTCGTGACCGCCACCCTGGTCGCCAGCTCCACCGCCTCGGCCAACACGTCGGTCGGCAACGAGAAGGAAAGGCCGACGGCGCGTGCGATGTCCATGCCGTGCACAGCCAGCTCGAAGGTGCGCGTCGGCAGATAGGTGTGCAATCGGATGCCGAGTCCGCCGATCACCTCGATCAGCGGGTCGTCGACGGCTTCCAGGTCGCGCAGCGCCTGCGACCTCAACGCCTCGACCGCGCTTGCCGGATCCTCGCCGAGTGCGCGGCCCGCCTGCCGTCCCCGTTCGGCGACCGCCGCCGGGTCGATACCCAGCGCCGACGGGGTGACGCGCACGTAGTACTCCTGCGGGGTGGTGATGTCTTCGAGTTCCGCGGCGGTCTTCAGGTAGCTGCTGACGGTGGTCAGCGACCGCGACGTGTGACCGACCAGCGAGCGGACGTCCCAGTCACCCAGGCCCGGCATGTCCCACGCCCCCGTCGGGATGTCGCGCACAAGGTCGACGAAACACCTTGCCGCAGAGGCGAAGACAGCTCTGGTCACGATTTGGCGATTTGGTCCCAGCCGTCGACCGACTGCAACGGGCGCGGTTCTGGCCCGACGTAGATCGCCGACGGGCGCACCAACTTGCCGAGGCGCTTCTGCTCGAGAATGTGGGCACACCAGCCCGCGGTACGTCCGCAGGTGAACATCGCGGGCATCATCCGCGTCGGCACCTGCGCGAAGTCCAGCATCACCGCCGCCCAGAACTCGACGTTGGTTTCGATGGCCCGGTCCGGTCGGCGATCCCGCAGTTCAGCCAGCGCGGCCTGCTCCACCGCGGCGGCGACCTCGTAGCGGGGCGCGCCCAGCCGTTTGGCCGTGGCCCGCAGCACCCGCGCGCGGGGGTCCTCGGCGCGGTACACGCGGTGGCCGAAGCCCATCAGTTTCTCGTTGCGGTCCAGGATGCCCTTGACCACCGCCGCGGCGTCACCGGTCTGCTCGGCTTCCTCGATCATGGGAATCACCCGGGCCGGCGCGCCGCCGTG
Organism: Mycolicibacterium sp. XJ2546; assembly: GCF_053483195.1. Lineage (NCBI taxonomy): Bacteria > Bacillati > Actinomycetota > Actinomycetes > Mycobacteriales > Mycobacteriaceae > Mycobacterium > Mycolicibacterium sp. XJ2546. The sequence goes on from NZ_JBEFRW010000001.1 coordinate 254,936, forward strand.
CAGCGGGCCGCTCATCGCCCCGATCGCCCCGGACAGCGCCGCCGCCACGTCGGCGCCGGTCGACGCGATCACCCGAGCGGTGAACGTCGATGCGTTCATCCCGTGTTCGGCCGCCGACACCCAGTAGGCGTCGATGGCCTCGACGTGTCTGGGGTCGGGTTCGCCCTGCCAACGCGTCATGAATCGCTCTGTCACGGTGGCACATTCGTCGATCCGGCGCTGCGGCACGGCGGGCTGGTAAATGCCGCGGGCCGACTGCGCGACGTAGGACAGCGCCATCACCGACGCACGGGCCAGTTGGTCGCGCGCGGTCGTGTCGTCGATGTCCAGAATCGGGGCGTAGCCCCAGATCGGGGCCAGCATGGCCAGGCCGGCCTGCACGTCGACGCGCACGTCGCCGCTGTGGATCGGCAGCGGAAACGGCTCCGCGGGCGGCAGGCCGGCACCGAACCTGCCGTCGACCAGCAGACCCCACACGTCGCCGAACGTCACCCGCTGGCCGACCAGATCCTCGATGTCGACCCCCCGATACCGCAGCGCACCGCCGTCCTTGTCGGGTTCGGCGATCTCGGTGGTGAAGGCCACGACGCCTTCGAGTCCGGGTACGAAGTCCTCGGGGACCAGAGGGGACGGGCTAGCCATGGGCCGATTCTCGCACCCGCGCTGGTCCCGCCGTCTACCGGTTCGCGGCACCTCGGCCGGTGTGCGAAGCGTAGCGTGATCGCGTGGTACAGCAGCACGACGAGCACTTGGCGAGGATGCGGGTGGAATACGGCTCGGTGGAAAAGGACGGCAGCCCGGATCTGGACGTCGACTGGCTTGGCCCCGACCCGACGACGGGGTGGGTTGCGCTGCTGCGCAATTGGTTAGCCGACGCCGAACGCGCGGGTGTGGTGGAACCGAACGCCATGGTGGTCGGCACCGTCGACGACCGGGGCGCACCCGTCACCCGGTCCGTGCTGTGCAAGAGCATCGACGAGGCCGGCATCACGTTCTTCACCAACTACGACTCCGCCAAAGGGGCTCACCTGGCGGCCACCCCGTACGCATCGGCAACCTTCCCGTGGTACCTGCTGGGCCGCCAGGTACACATCCGCGGCCCGGTGAGCAAGGTGTCCGCCGAACAGACGGCCGACTACTGGGCCATGCGGCCGCGCGGTTCGCAGTTGGGCGCGTGGGCATCCCAGCAGTCCCAGCCGATCACGTCGCGCGCGGCGTTGCTGGATCAGATGGCGGAGGTCATCGAGAGGTTCGCGGACGAGGTCACCATCCCGGTTCCGCCGCACTGGGGCGGGTATCTGATCGCACCCGAGGTCGTCGAGTTCTGGCAGGGGCGGGAAGACCGGCTGCATAACAGGATTCGCGTGACCCTGGGCGCCGACGGGCGCGTCGAGCGGCTGCAACCGTGACATACACTCAGATGGCCGAGGCTGCCAAACGAAGGCGAGCGCCAACTGTCGGATGTGGACAACTTTCTAAGGGTGTTCATATGTTTGCCGGTTAGCATGCCCTTTGTGGCTGGTGGAAAGGGGGGTCCGGAGCTCGGTCTGCGTGAGCGCAAGAAACAACGGACCCGCGCGATGCTGTTGGACGCCGCCGTCGAGTTGTTCCAACGGCAGGGCTTCGAGCGCACGACCGTGGACCAGATCGCCGCGCTCGCCGACGTCTCACCGCGGACCTTCAGCCGGTACTTCGCGACCAAGGACGCCATCGCGTTCGCGTTGATCGACGAGGCGATCGAAGTCGTCGCCGTCGAACTGGCCGCCCAGCCCGCAGACATCAGCCACCTCGAGGCGGTGTGCCGGGCATACGTGGGGATGTACCGAAGCGTCAAAAGCACCGGGCCGGGGGCTTTGTCCGCGCACCGCCTGGTCCTCAGCGTGCGGATCATCATGACGTCGCCCACCCTGCGTCAGGCCGCCACCGAGTACCGCTCCAATTCCCTCACCGTGGAACTGGCCAAACGCATGGGCGTCGGCACCGGCGACCGGGCGTTGCAGCTGGTGTCCTCGGTGTGGGGGGTGATCACCATGACCGCGCTTGCCGACCTCACCGACCACGGGCTGGACTGGGAGCAGATCGGCGTCGACGACATCGTCACCCGCCTCCAAGACACCTACGCCGAGTTCACCGGGTTGATGTCTGAGGTTGTGCAACTGGTCTGAACTAATGTCGCCCCCGCCCGGGCATGACGGCTTGGATGGGACTACTTTTGGGTAGGACATACTGTCTGTCGTTCATCCCCCGCAGCGAAGAAGGGATCCCCGTGGCCGATAACCCAAGTAGTGGAGGCAAGCAAGCCGCCCTCTCCTACCCCGGCGGCGAGATTGACCTCGACATCGTTTCCGCGACCGAAGGGGCCGATGGCATCGCGCTGGGTTCGCTGCTGGCGAAGACGGGCTACACCACGTTCGACGAGGGCTTCGTCAACACCGCGTCCACCAAGAGCGCCATTACCTACATCGACGGTGAAGCCGGCATCCTGCGGTACCGCGGATACCCGATCGATCAGCTCGCGGAGAAATCGAACTTCATCGAGGTCAGCTACCTGTTGATCTACGGCGAGCTGCCCACCCCCGAGCAGCTCGACAAGTTCACCGGCCAGATCCAGCGGCACACCCTGCTGCACGAGGACCTCAAGCGGTTCTTCGACGGTTTCCCGCGCAACGCGCACCCGATGCCGGTGGTCTCCAGCGCGGTCAACGCGCTGAGCGCGTACTACCAGGATTCGCTGGACCCGTTCGACGACGAGCAGGTCCAGCTGTCGACGATCCGGCTGCTGGCCAAGCTGCCGACGATTGCGGCCTATGCGTACAAGAAGTCGGTCGGGCAGCCGTTCCTGTACCCGGACAACTCGATGAGCCTGGTCGAGAACTTCCTGCGGATGACGTTCGGGTTGCCCGCCGAGCCCTACGAGGTCGATCCGGAGCTGGTGCGGGCGCTGGACATGCTGTTCATCCTGCACGCCGACCATGAGCAGAACTGTTCGACGTCGACGGTGCGGTTGGTGGGCTCCTCGCAGGCCAACCTGTTCACCTCGATCTCCGGCGGCATCAACGCGCTGTGGGGCCCGCTGCACGGCGGCGCGAACCAGGCCGTGCTGGAGATGCTGGAGAAGATCCGTCAGGCCGACGGCGACGTGCACGACTTCGTCAAGAAGGTCAAGGACCGCGAAGACGGCGTGAAGCTGATGGGCTTCGGGCACCGGGTGTACAAGAACTACGACCCGCGGGCGCGCATCGTCAAGGAGCAGGCCGACAAGATCCTGGGCAAGATCGGCGGCGACGACGAACTGCTGCACATCGCCAAGTCGCTGGAGGAGGTCGCGCTCACCGACGACTTCTTCGTCGAGCGCAAGCTCTACCCGAACGTCGACTTCTACACCGGGGTGATCTACCGCGCGATGGGCTTCCCGACGCGGATGTTCACGGTGCTGTTCGCGCTGGGCCGGTTGCCCGGGTGGATCGCGCACTGGCGGGAGATGCACGACGAGGGCAGCGGCAAGATCGGCCGTCCACGCCAGATCTACACCGGCTACACCGAACGCGACTACGTCGGCCTCGACAAGCGCTAGCCCCCGCCTTCTGTTCGGCGAGCCCGCACTCCGGTACGCAAATCGCCGAGAGAGGCGTACCTAGCTGTGCGCTCGCCTGAGATGAGCTCTCGGCGCAAGGCCATCATCCTGGTGACCTGCTGCCTGAGCCTGCTGATCGTGTCGATGGACGCGACGATCGTCAACGTCGCCATCCCTAGCATCCGCGCCGACCTCAACGCCTCCGCGTCCCAGCTGCAGTGGGTCATCGACATCTACACGCTGGTGCTGGCGTCGCTGCTGCTGCTCGCCGGCGCCGCAGCCGACCGGTTCGGCCGCCGACGCATCTTTCAGCTGGGCCTGACCATCTTCGCGTCGGCATCGCTGCTGTGCAGCATCGCCCCGAACATGGAGACGCTGATCGCCGCACGCCTGCTGCAGGCCATCGGCGGTTCGATGTTGAACCCGGTAGCGATGTCGATCATCACGCAGGTCTTCACCGGCCGCGTCGAACGGGCCCGTGCGATCGGCATCTGGGGCGGCGTCGTCGGCATCTCGATGGCGCTGGGCCCGATCGTCGGTGGTGCGCTGATCGAGTACGTCAGCTGGCGTTCGGTGTTCTGGATCAACCTGCCGATCTGTGCGCTCGCCATCGCGTTGACGGCTTTGTTTGTGCCGGAATCGAAGTCGCCGACGCGGCGCGCGTTCGACCCGATCGGCCAGGGGTTGGGCATGGCCTTCTTGTTCGGCATCGTGTACGTGCTCATCGAAGGTCCGGTCATGGGGTGGACCGATCCGCGCACGATTGCGATCCTGGTGCTCGCGGCATCGGCGCTCGTGCTCTTCCTCGTCCACGAGTCGCGCCACCGCGACCCCTTCATCGACCTGCGCTTCTTCCGCAGCATCCCGCTCACATCCGCCACGGTGATCGCGGTCTGCTCGTTCGCGGCCTGGGGTGCGTTCCTGTTCATGATGTCGATCTACCTGCAAGACGAGCGCGGCTTCTCGGCCATGGACACCGGGTTGACCTATCTGCCGATTGCCGTTGGCGCCCTGGTATTTTCACCGCTGTCGGGCCGGTGGGTGGGTCGGTTCGGAAGCCGGCCCTCGCTGCTGGCGGCTGGCGGGTCGATCGCCGCCTCGACGCTGATGCTCGCCGGGCTCAGTGCGACGACGCCGGTGTGGCAGCTGCTCGTCATCTTCACGGTGTTCGGCATCGGGTTCTCGATGGTGAACGCGCCGATCACCAACGCGGCGGTCAGCGGCATGCCGATCGACCGGGCCGGCGCGGCGTCGGCGATCGCGACGACGAGCCGGCAGGTGGGGGTGGCTATCGGTGTGGCGCTGTGCGGTTCGGTGGCCGGCGCGGCGCTGGCGCCCACGGACGCGGACTTCGCCGTCGCCGCCCGACCGCTGTGGCTGATCTGCGCGGCGCTCGGTGTGGTGATCGTGGCGCTCGGCATCTATTCGACGTCGGGGCGCGCGCTGCGGTCAGCCGAGAACCTCGCTCCGCTGGTGGGGTGATTTCGGCGCGCTCATGCACCCTGAGCGTCCGTTAGCGCGCCGAAATCGCCTCCAGCACCGCCATCGCCGCGTTGTGGCCACCGATTCCCGACACCGCGCCGCCGCGACGCGATCCTGAGCCGCACAACAGGATTCGGGTATGTCCGGTGGCCACGCCCCAGCGCTGCGCAGGCGTGTCGAGGGGTTCGTCGTCCTCGGCGAACGGCCACGACAGCGCGCCGTGAAAGATATGGCCCGCCGTCATGCCCAGCGAACGCTCCAGATCGACGGTGGTCTTGGTTTCGATGCACAACCGACCTGCTGACTCCTCCATCAACACATCTTGAATAGGCTCGGCCAGAACGGAATTCAACGACTTCAGCGCCGCCGATGTCAACGCATCCCGCATCCGGTCGGTCTCACCCGAGGTCACCAGCTGATGTGGGGTGTGCAGCCCGAAAACCGTCAAAGTGTGTGCACCCGAATAACGCAACTCGTCGGACAGAATCGTCGGATCGGTCAGCGAGTGACAGTAGATCTCACACGGCAACGGATCCGGCACCACGCCGTGGTCTGCCTGCGCATAGGCGCGGTCCAGCTGGCTGTATGTCTCGTTGATGTGAAATGTGCCGCCGAACGCCTGCTCGGGGGTGACGCTGTCGTCGCGCAGGCGGGGGAGTCGGCGCAACATCAGGTTGACCTTCACCTGGGAGCCGGGGGTCACCTCCGGCTCGGGATCGCCCAGCAGCCGCGCCAACACGGCCGGCGTCACGTTGGCCAGCACATGGCGACCATGCACCCGATACTCGTCGCCGCCGCGCCGGTAACGCACCTCCCCGCCCGGATCGATACCGTAAACCTCTGCGCCACAGATGATCTCGGCACCATGGCTGGCGGCGGCAGCGGCCAGCGCACCGCTGACCGCGCCCATCCCGCCGATCGGCACATCCCAATCACCGAACAGGTGGTACAGAAAGCAGACGTTCTGAATCAACGACGGGTCGTCGATGCGCGCGAACGTGCCGATCAACGCATCGGTGGCGATCACGCCGCGCACCAGGTCAGACGACACCGCGTCGCTGATCGCGTGCCCGATCGGTTCGTCGACCATCATCTGCCAGGCCGCGTCGTCGCCGACAAGGTGGCGCGCTTCGCGCCGCGTTGTCAGCGGCTGCAGCAGCGTCGGCCACAACCGTGACGTGACGGCACCGCAGCGGCGGTAGAACTCCGCGAAGCCCGCCTCGTCGGACAACGCCCCGACGGCGCCGAACGTCGACTTCGGCCCGATCAGCAGGCCCGTGCGCCCGCCGGTGGCCGGGTCGGGGGTGTAGGACGAATAGCGCCGACGCGCCATCCGCACCCGGGCGTCGAGGTCGTCGATGATGCGGCGGGGCAGCAAACTCACCAGATACGAGTAGCGCGACATGCGCGCATCGACGCCGTCGAAGGCGTGGGCGGACACCGCCGCGCCGCCGACGTGGTCGACGCGTTCGAGCACCTGCACCCGTCGACCGGCACGCGCCAGATAAGCCGCCGCGACCAGGCCGTTGTGCCCGCCTCCGACGATGACTGCGTCGTATGTCGCCGCCGGAGCGGCTCCGACGTCTGGCGTCACGGCTCAGCCAAGGTAGCCCTCGACCTCGTCGGGCGGGCGCACCTGGGCCTCGCGGGGATCACCGCCCGCGTCGCGCAACGCCCGTCGCTGCCGCAGCAGATCCCAGCACTGGTCGAGCGCGACCTCCACCGCACGCAGCCTGCGATGCTCTTCGGACTCGTCGATCTCGTGCTGTTGCACCTTGGCGCGCAGCTCTTGCTCTTCGGCGACCAGCTTGTTGACCTGAGCGAGAATGTCTTGGTCGGTAGCCATTCACCCAGTCTGCCCGACTACCGTGAAACCGGTGAGCGCAACTTCAGGGCAAAAGCCCGAGATCGAGTTTCTCGACGGACCTCCGCCCGCGGAGCTGTCCATCACCGACCTGGTCGTCGGCGACGGCGCCGAAGCGGTGCCCGGCGCCAGCGTCGAAGTGCACTACGTCGGCGTCGAGTACGACACGGGCGAGGAGTTCGACAGCTCGTGGAACCGCGGCGAGTCGATCGAGTTTCCGCTGCGCGGGCTGATCCAGGGTTGGCAGGATGGCATCCCCGGCATGAAGGTCGGCGGCCGGCGCCAGCTGGTGATCCCGCCCGAGCAGGCCTACGGTCCGGCCGGCGGTGGGCATCGCCTGTCCGGCAAGACTCTGATTTTTGTCATCGACCTGCTGGCCACCCGCTGAACTACTAGCGCACGCCGGGTAGCTGCAGCAGCAGCCGGGCTCCGCCGAGCGGGCTGTCCATCAACGTCGCTGTGCCACCGTGCAATTCGGCCTGCTGGGCGACCAACGCGAGGCCCAGCCCGGATCCGGAGTGCGACGCCGTCGACCCGCGGGAGAACCGGTCGAACACGACTTTGCGCTCTTCTTCGGGAATGCCGACGCCGTCGTCGTCGATGGCGATCTCCACCCCGGCGCGCGAGCTGACCGCCGACAGCTGAACCCTTGTCGCGCCGCCGTGTTTGACGGCGTTGGCGATCGCGTTGTCCACCGCAAGCCGCAGCCCGGCGGGCAGACCGATGATGATCACCGTCGGCGCGGGCACCAACGACACGTCGAGGTCGGGGAACACCCGCATCGCATCGTGGGCGGCGCGGTCGAGCAGTTCGGTGATGTCGACGGGGACGTGGTCGTCGGCGGTGGACAGCTCGCCCTGGGCCAGCCGCTCCAGCGCGGCGAGGGTGGCCTCGATGCGCGACTGCGTGCGGATGACGTCGTTGACGACCTCTTTGCGTTGCTCCTCGGGCAGATCCAGCGTGGCGAGCACCTCGAGGTTGGTGCGCATCGCCGTGAGCGGGGTGCGCAGTTCATGCGCGGACACCGACGCGAAATCGCGCGCCGACGTCAGCGCGGCCTTGGTCCGGTCCTGCTCGTTCCAGATGCGCTGCAGCATGCCCTTCATAGCGTCGGCGATCTCGACGGCCTCGGTGGCGCCGCGTACGTCGATGTCGGGATCGGCGTCCCCGGCGTCGATGGCCTGGGTCTGCTGCGCCAACCGTTTGAACGGGCGCACCGCGAACGCGGCCAGCACCCACCCGCCGAGCGTCGCCGCACCGATCGCCAGCGTGCAGATGATGATCACCCGGCGGTGCAGGTTGTTGATGTCGGCGATGGTCGCGTCGTAGGTGGCGCCGACGGCCACCGACATCGGGCCGGGGAAGTAGGGGATGTCGACCGTTCTTACCCGGTAGCGCTCCCCATCGACGTTGGTGTCGGCGTAACCGGACTCCAGCTCCGGCAGCACGACGTCGGAATTGGACGCCACCTGGTTGCCGCGGCGCACCGTGATGACGACGTCCCGGTTGTTCGGTGACTTGGGGATTTCGTCCAGACCCTGCGGAAGCAAGGGGATCACGAACCCGGCGGCCTCATCCAGGCGGCGGTCCAGCCGCTCGTTCCAGGCGTCGGTGATGCCGACCCACACCACCGTCCCGGCGATGACGACGACGATGGCGCCCGCGATCGCGCTGGTGAACGCCACCCGCTGCCGCAGCGAGGGAGTACGGCGGAAAATCCGCGACAGCAGGCTCATCTCACTGCGTCCGCAGTACAAACCCCACGCCGCGCACGGTATGCAGAAGCCGAGGTGCGCCGCCGGCCTCCAGTTTGCGGCGCAGGTAACCGATGAACACGTCGACGACGTTGGTGTCGGCGGCGAAGTCGTAGCCCCAGACCAGTTCGAGCAGCTGCGCGCGCGACAGCACCGCGGTCTTGTGCTCGGCCAGCACGGCCAGCAGGTCGAATTCACGTTTCGTCAGGTCGACGTCGACGCCGTTGACGCGGGCGCGCCGGCCCGGGATGTCGACCTCCAGCGGGCCGACCTGGATGGTTTCCGACGAGAACGTCGCGGTCGAGCCGCGCCGGCGCAGCAGCGCCTTGACCCGCGCGACCAGTTCCTGCAACACGAACGGTTTGACCAGGTAGTCGTCGGCGCCGGCCTCCAGACCGGCGACGCGGTCGTCGACCGAACTGCGCGCCGAGAGCACGCAGACCGGCACGTCGTTGTCCATCGCACGCAGCGCGGTGACCACGCTGACGCCGTCGAGCACCGGCATGTTGATATCCAGGACGATCGCGTCGGGCCGCGTTTCGGTCGCGCTGCGGAGCGCTTCGGCGCCGTCGACGGCGGTGGCCACGTCGAACCCGGACAGCCGCAGGCCGCGCTCGAGCGAGGCCAGCACGTCGGGGTCGTCGTCGACTACGAGCACCCGGGGCGATGCAGCAGCACTGTCCATATGCACAATCTTGCCTGAAACCAGGGGCCAACCGCGGGAAGCTGCGGACTTGGCCCGGCGCGATCAACAGCCGCGGCGCGGCACACCGGAACAATTGACCTCATCTTTTGTTGAGGTTCTACGGTGAATTCATGAGTATCGAAACGGTCGCCCGGCAAACGCTGTACCGGCAGACGCGTGCCCGCGGCGGCGACCTGCGCTCGCTGGCAAACCGGGCCCTGCTGAGCCGCATCTGGCGGTTCGCGGCGCGGCACCACCGCAAACTGTGGGCGTTCGTCGCGGTCAGTATCGTCAGCGCGTTGCTCACCGTGGCGACGCCGCTGCTGGCCGGCAAGGTCATCGACGCGATCGTCGACGGTGGCGCCCCGCGCATCGTGGTGCTGCTCGCGGCCGTGATCGCCCTGGTCGCCGTGGCCGAAGCGGCGGTGACACTGATGACGCGGTGGCTGTCGTCGAACATCGGAGAGGGGCTGATCTTCGATCTGCGCACCGCGGTGTTCGACCACGTGCAGAAGATGCCGGTCGCGTTCTTCACCCGCACTCGTACCGGCGCCTTGGTCAGCCGGTTGGGCAATGACGTGATCGGTGCGCAGCGGGCGTTCTCCGACACGCTGTCCGGCGTGGTGTCCAACGTGGTGACGCTGACGTTGACGCTGGCGGTGATGCTGACCATCTCGTGGCAGGTCACCGTGCTGTCGCTGTTGCTCACCCCGTTGTTCATCGTGCCCGCCCGGCGTATCGGCGCCAAGATGGCCGACCTGGCGCGTGAAACGACCATCCACAACGCGACGATGAATACTCAGATGACAGAACGGTTTTCCGCACCCGGTGCGACGTTGGTGAAGTTGTTCGGCAGCCCGGCGACCGAATCGCACGAGTTCGCCGTGCGGGCCGGGCGGGTGCGCGACATCGGGGTGAAAACCTCGATGCTGCAGTCGGTTTTCATGAACTCGCTGACGCTGATGTCGGCGTTGGCGCTCGCGCTGGTGTACGGGCTCGGCGGCTGGCTGGCGATCGGCGGGCACCTGCAGGCGGGCGCGATCGTGGCGTTGGCGCTGCTGTTGACTCGGCTGTACGCGCCGCTGACCGCGCTGGCCAACGCGCACGTCGAGATCGCCAGCGCGCTGGTGTCCTTCGAGCGGGTCTTCGAGGTGCTCGACCTGGAACCGCTGATCCGCGAGCGCGACGACGCCGTCGACGTGCCCGACGGCCCGGTCGCCGTGGAGTTCCGTGACGTACGGTTCTCCTACCCGTCGGCCGACAAGGTGTCGCTGGCCTCGCTGGAGGAGGTTGCGGTGCTGGACTCGCGCGGCGGCGAAGAAGTGCTGCACGGGATTTCGTTCACCGCGCAACCGGGCGAGGTGGTGGCGCTGGTCGGCTCCTCAGGCGCGGGCAAGTCGACGATCGCATCGCTGATCGCGCGGCTCTACGACGTCGACGCCGGCGCGATCACGCTCAGCGGTGTCGATGTGCGCGATGTGACGTTCGCGTCGTTGAAGGACACCGTCGGGGTGGTCACCCAGGACGGGCACCTGTTCCACGACTCGATTCGGTCCAACCTGCGGCTCGCCGCACCCGGCGCCACCGACGAGCAGCTGTGGGAGGCGCTGCAACGCGCCCGGCTGGCCGACGTCGTCGCCGCGATGCCCGACGGGCTCGACACCGTGGTGGGCGAGCGTGGCTATCGGCTGTCGGGCGGGCAGCGGCAGCGGCTCACCATCGCGCGTCTGCTGCTGGGCACCTCGCGGGTGGTGGTGCTCGACGAGGCCACCGCATCGCTGGACTCGTCGTCGGAGGCGGCCGTGCAGCAAGCGCTCAACGAGGCGCTGGCCGGACGGACATCGATCGTGATCGCCCACCGGCTGTCCACGGTGCGCGCGGCCGACATGATCCTCGTCGTCGAGGACGGCCGCATCGTGGAGCGGGGCACCCACGAGCAACTGCTGGCCGGCGACGGGCGCTACGCCGAGCTGTACGAGACCCAGTTCGGTGACCAGGCCGCCCGCGAGAGGTCCGCCGCATGACCGCGAAACGTACGTTAGCGAGGAGCCTACTCGCACTTTGTCTCGTTAACGTGCATCTCGTGGAGGCGTTAACCGCTTGCCGACCATGGGAAGATTTACTAAGTGGTTGACCCCGTAACCTTGCGCTCTGCGCCGGCCATCGCCCCGCCACCCCAGCGCCGACGTACCAGCTCGGACCTGTGGCGGCTGCTGCCGTACCTGCTGCCCTACCGGGTGCGCTGGATCGCGATGGTCACGGTCGCCATCGTCAGCCTCGGGGCCACCATCGCGATTCCGCTGATGACCAAGGCCGTCATCGACGGGCCGGTGCGTGAACAGGACCAGCAGGGGCTGTGGCTGCTCGGCAGCGCGGCCATGGGTATCGGCATCTGCGAGGCGGTGCTGTGGTTCATCCGCCGCTGGTTGGCGGCCCGCGCCACGATGGGGGTGGAAGCCGACATCCGCAAGGACCTCTACGCCCGGCTGCAGATCCTGCCGATGAGCTTCCACGGCAACTGGCAGTCCGGACAGCTGCTGTCGCGAATCATGAACGACCTCGGCACAATTCGCCGCTTCATGTCGTTCGGCATGCTGTTCCTGCTGCTCAACATGCTGCAGATCACCGTCATCACCGCGATCCTGCTGGCGATGTACTGGCCGCTGGGCGTGGTCGTGATGGTGTCGATCGTGCCGATCGCGGGCACCGTGCTGCACTTCCAACGCGAATACACCCGGTTGTCGCGGCTGGCCCAGGACCAGTCCGGCCACGTCGCAACCCATGTCGAGGAGTCCGCGCTCGGGCTGCGGGTGGTCAAGTCGTTCGGTCGCGAGGACTACGTCTACGACCGATTCGACGAGGAGCTCACCGACCTCTACGACACCCAGGTCAACCGGGTGGCGGTATCGGCGAAGTTCTGGACGCTGCTCGAGATCATCCCGAACCTGACGCTGATCGTCGTGCTCGGCGTCGGTGCGTACGCCGCGGGCAACGGCCACGTCACGATGGGCACGCTGGTCGCGTTCATCACGATGATGCTGTCGCTGGTGTGGCCAATCGCATCGCTGGGCTTTCTGTTGTCGATGACGCAGGAGGCGTTCACCGCGGCCAACCGGATCGCGGAAATTTTCGACGCGCCAAACGAGATCGTCGACGGTCCGCACGACGAGCCGCCCCGTGACGGGCGCCTGGAGCTGATCGACGTGGGCTTCCGGTTTCCGGCCTCTGATGAGTGGGCGCTTCGCCACGTCAACGCCGTCGTCGAACCGGGGGAGACGATGGCGCTGGTCGGCGCCACCGGCTCGGGCAAGTCGGTGCTGACCGCGCTGCTATCGCGGCTCTACGACGTCACCGAGGGCCAGATCCGCATCGATGGCCGAGACATCCGCGAGTTCTCGCTGTCCGCGCTGCGCCGGACGGTGGCCACCGCATTCGAGGACCCGACGCTGTTCTCGATGTCGGTCGCGGAGAACCTACGCCTCGGCCGACCGCAGGCCAGCGACGAGGAACTCAAAGAGGCCGTCGAGGTCGCCGCCGCGCAGTTCGTCTACGAGCTGCCGTTCGGCCTGGACACCCGCATCGGCGAGCAGGGGATGAGCCTGTCCGGCGGGCAGCGCCAACGGCTTTCGCTGGCCCGGGCGATCCTCGCCAAGCCCAAGATGCTCGTGCTCGACGACACGCTCTCAGCGCTCGACGTGCACACCGAGGCCGTCGTCGAAGAGGCGCTGCGCCGCGTGCTGCATGACGTGACCGCCGTCGTCGTCGCACACCGCGCGTCGACGGTGATGCTCGCCGACAAGGTCGCGCTGCTCCAGATGGGCACCATCACCCACATCGGCACCCACGCCCAACTGCTCGCCACCGTGCCGGAGTACCGCTACCTGCTGGCCGCCGATGACGAACTCGACGACGGCGCCGAACGCGCGTGCGCGTGGGAGGACGACAAGGAACGTCGCCGGCTGAACCTGGCCTACGAGGAGCAGGAGGCGCTGGACCGCGACCGCGTCGCACAACGCTTTGTCACCACGGAGTCCGAGGGCCGATGACCACCGTCACAACGCGAACCGAACCCGAATGGCGCGGCAAGTTCGACGAGGAACAACCCGACGACCTGCCCATCGACGAGAGCGTGCCGCGCCGGCGGGAGGCGCGGCTGCTGCTGTGGCGCCTGCTGCGGCCCTACCGCTTGACGGTGGCGCTGCTCGCGCTGGTGGTTGTGGTGGAAAACGCTGCGCGCCTTTCGGTTCCGCTTCTGGTGCAACGCGGCATCGATCTCGGCATCCCGCCGATCGTCGAGGGCGGTACGGCCCACACCCTGTTGATGATCGTCGCGACGCTCGGCGCGGTGGTGCTGATCCAGGCCATCAGCCGGATGTTCTTTTTGCGACGCTCCGGGCGCATCGGGCAGAAGGTGCTGCTGGAACTGCGGCGCCGGGTTTTTCGCCATTTCCAGCGTCTCGACATCGCCTTCCACGACCGCTACACCTCAGGGCGGGTGGTCAGCCGCTCCACCAATGACGTCGAGGCCATCCAGGACATGCTGGAAACCGGGTTCGACAGCCTGGTCACCGCCGTGCTCACGCTCTTCGGCACCGCGGTCCTGCTGATCATGCTGGACTGGCGGCTGGGCCTGATGTGTCTGGGCGCCTTCCCCGTGCTGGTCGGGTTGGTGTGGTGGTTCCGCGAGGAGTCGTCGCGGACGTATCGCAAGGTGCGCGAGAGCGCCGCGCTGGTCATCGTGCAGTTCGTCGAGACCATGACTGGGATAAAGGCGGTGCAGGCCTACCGCCGCGAGCCGCGTAACCAGCAGATCTTCGAAGACCTCGCCGATCGCTACAAGGACGACAACGAGAAAACCTTCCGGCTGCTGGCGATCTTCATGCCCGGCGTCAAACTCGTCGGCAACATCACCACCGGCGTGGTGCTGCTCTACGGCGGTTACCGGGTGCTCAACGACCAGATGACGATCGGCACGCTGACCGCGTTCCTGCTGTATCTGCGGATGTTCTTCGAACCCATGCAGGAGATCAGCCAGTTCTTCAACACGTTCCAGTCCGCCGCCTCCGCACTGGAGAAACTGGCCGGTGTGCTCGCCCATCGGCCCGGCATCAAGGACCCCGAGCACCCCGTCGCCGTGGACCGCGTCCGCGGCGAAATCGCCTTCCGCGACGTGCGATTCGAATATGTGCCCGGCCGCCCGGTGCTGCCGAGCCTGACCCTGGAGGTGCCGGCCGGGCAGACCGTGGCGCTGGTCGGCACCACCGGAGCGGGCAAGACGACGATCGCCAAGCTGATCGCCCGCTTCTACGACCCGACGTCGGGGTCGATCACCCTCGATGGTGTTGACCTGCGCGACTTCTCGCAGTCGCAGCTGCACCGCCACGTGGTGATGGTCACCCAGGAGAACTTCATGTTCGACGGCACCATCGCCGACAACATCCGGTTCGGTAGGCCCGACGCCAGCGACGAGGAAGTGGCGGCCGCTGCCGCGGCGGTGGGCGTCGACAACTTCATCGATTCGCTGCCCGACGGCTACGACACCGACGTCGCCAAACGCGGCGGCAGGCTGTCGGCGGGTCAGCGGCAACTGGTCGCGTTTGCGCGGGCGTTTCTGGCCGACCCCGCGGTGCTGATCCTCGACGAGGCGACGTCGTCGCTGGACATCCCCAGCGAGCGGTTGGTGCAGCGGGCGCTGGAGACCGTGCTGGCCGACCGCACCGCGCTGGTCATCGCGCACCGGCTCTCCACCGTGCAGATCGCCGACCGGGTGCTGGTGCTCGAACACGGCCGCATCGTCGAGGACGGTGCGCCGGCGGACCTGATCACCCGCGACGACGGCCACTACGCCGCGCTGCACCGCGCGTGGGTGCAGTCGTTGGCCTAGCCCGGCGCGTTCAACCAGAGAAACCGTTGAAGAACGTGCTGACGTCGTCGACGAACAACTCCGGCTGCTCGAACGCGGCGAAATGCCCGCCGCGCGGCATCGTCGTCCAGTGCGTGATGTTGTATCCGGCCTCGCACCAACTGCGCGGCGCCTTGAGGATCTCCTTGGGGAAAGCCGCCACGCCGGTGGGCAATTCGACGCGGTCGAACCCGCCGAACGCGTGAAAGCTCTCCCAGTACAGCCGCCCCGACGATGCCCCGGACGCGGTGAGCCAGTACAGCATCACGTTGTCGAGCAGCTCATCGCGGCTCAACACGTTCTCCGGATGGCCGTCGCAGTCCATCCACGACCAGAACTTCTCGACGATCCACGCCAGCTGCCCCACCGGCGAATCGACAAGCCCGTAGCCCAGGGTCTGCGGCCGCGTCGACTGCTGTTTGGAGTAGCCCGAATCCCACTTCTGGTAGTGGTCGGCCCGCTCAAGGGCCTGCTTCTCCTCCTCTGTCGGATTCTTTAGATTGCCCGGGGGAAAGCCCAGCGGCATGTTCGTGTGGATGGCCACGCATCGGCTGATGTCGCCGCCGGAGCGGCTCCGGCGACCCCCGTTGCGGCCGATCTGGGTGGTGACCGCCGAACCCCAGTCGCCGCCCTGGGCGCCGTAGCGCTGATAGCCCAGCCGGTCCATGAGCGTGTCCCACGCCGTCGCGATCTTCTCGATGCCCCAACCGGTTTGGTTCGGCTTACCGGAAAAGCCGTAACCGGGCAGCGACGGGCACACCACGTCGAAGCCGCGCTCGTTGAGCGGTTCAATCACCTTGGAGAACTCGACCACTGACCCGGGCCAGCCGTGGGTGATCAGCAACGGAAACGCGTCGTCGCGGCCGCAGCGCTGGTGGATGAAGTGGATGTCGAGCCCGTCGATCTCGGTGGTGAAGTGGTCGAATCGGTTGAGCGCTGCTTCGCGGGCGCGCCAGTCGTAGGTGTTGGCCCAGTAGTCGGCCAACTCACGCGTGTAGGCCAATGGGATGCCTTGGCTCCAGTCGTCGACGCATTCGGCCTCCGGCCACCGGGTGCGGGTCAGCCGCTCGCGCAGGTCGTCGAGGTCGGGGTCGGCAACGGCGATGTGGAAGGGGGTGATCGCAGCCATGCTGCATATTCCCACGGCTGCTGAGCCCGGGTGCGAGGGACCGGCGCTCGACCCCCAACGCCCTTAGGATCCGATGAGTCCCAGCATGTTCGCGAAATAGAGAAGCGCGAACGCGGTGTAGAACAGTCCGGCGAATCCGAGCAGACCCATCGACACGCGGTTGGGGCGCAGCGGATCGGGAATGGCGCGGTTGACGGCCAGCGTGGCCAGCACGATGAATGGGGTGTGGAGCGCGGCCACGATGCCCGACGCCGACATGATCTGGACGGGATCCTGCACGACAACGACGACGATGGCCGGGAAGGTACACGTGAACGTCACCACGAACATGATCTTCAGCGCTCGACGTGTCCCCATCGATTTCGGGCGCCAGCGGGTGAGGCGCTCGGGCCATCCGCCGCCCGATTTATCGTTGGTGCTTCCGCGGGCATGAACTGATCCCCGGGACAGCAGCACGGTGATATCGGCGAAAGAGCGTGACCACCCGTCCTGGTTGGCCAGCACGCTGCCGCCGAGCGTCACCACGATGGCTGCGAACATCACCCAATGACCGAGGGTGCCCCACACCTGTGCCAGTAGCTGCATCAGCTCGCTGGCAACATCGGTGCCCGAGGGCACGATGCCGGCTGGCGCCAGCAGTTCGGCTCCGAGCACCAGAAACCCGGTGATGATGACTGTGCCAGTCAGCACGCCGACCGCTGCGGTATGCGACAGGGTTCTGAACCACGACTGCAACCGCTCGGTGCGCTGTTCCGGCGGCACGTTCGGATCGGGCTCGTCGTCGCCATCTGACGAAGGCTCCACCGTTCCTCCTCCGTACCCGCCCCGCGCGGTCCAGTATGAGAACCACACGATTCCCATCGACCCAGCCAGGATGGTGCCGACCCACGGGAGGATGAACGGCAGGCTGAGGTCCGCCGGAACGCCGGGCACTACGCCCGCCGCCGCGTCCCCGTCTGGCGTGAAGACCCATGCCGCAGCGACCACCATGATGGCCACCAGAAACAGCGCCAGGACCATGGCCACCCGAGAGACGGCCCGGTAACCACCACTGGTGACCACCGCCGCGGTGATCGCCAGCGGGATCAGCGACCACAACACCAGCCCGCCGGGCAACTCCTCGGCGAAAGCGCTGCCCACCAGGCCGCTGAGGCCGGCGATGCCCGCGACCGCAGCGACAAGCTGCGGCAACAGGACCACCCACAGGGCCCAGTTGCGGGGTCCAGGCAGGGTGGAGAAGCCGTCCAACAGCGTGCGCCCGGTGACCACGGCGAACCGGCCCGCCTCTCGGATCATCACCCACATCAGAAACGCCGTTCCCCATAGCAACCACAGCAGTTCGTACCGGTACTCGGAGCCGACCCGTGGGGTAAACAGCACCGATCCGGATCCGACCGCCGACATGGCCCACAGCAGGCCGGGGACCCACCACCGAATGCGGCTCAGGCCTGTGGGTGGCTCGGGGACCCGCTGCCGAAGAACGACGGGTTTGGACGAGCGTTCAACGGCCATACGCGTTCACCATAGAGACCACCGCCGGCTGGCCGAGTTCAGCGGTACCTCGACGCACAAACCGGGTATAGCTGGAACCATGACGATCTCGACTGACGATGTGCGCCGGCTGCTGCAGGCCGAGGAGAAGGACGCCACGCTGGTTCTGGTGGAGGGCCGCACCGAGGTCATCGGTGCGGGACAGCTGGCGTCTGAGCAATATCGGGGCGCGCTAGAGGTGATCTCGCACGAGGATCTGCTGGGCCGGCTCGGCGCGGATCCGTCCGAACGCGAGTTGACCGAGCAGGCGACCATCCTCGACTCGGCGGTGTCCGAGCTGGGCGGCTAGGCTTCGATCCGGTGTCGCGCCCGCTACAGCCCGATGCGGCGATACCGCGCCAACCGCGCCGACAGCCGTTGACCGTCGGGGACCGACCGCAGCGCGTGCAGTTCGTTGGCGATGGTGGCCGACAGCCGCTGGGTGAACTCCACCGGCTCGTCGGCCGCATCCGGGTGCTCGGGCACGATCGCGTCGACGATCCCGTGCCGCAGCAGGTCGGTCGAGCGAATACCTTGTGCCGCAGCCAGTTCCGGTGCATGGTCGAGGTCGCGGAACACGATCGCGCTTGCTCCTTCCGGCGGCAGCGGCGCCAGCCAGCCGTGCAACGCGGCCAGCACCCGGTCGGCGGGCACCATCGCCAGCGCCGGTCCGCCGCTGCCCTGACCCAGCAGCACCGACACCGTGGGCGTCTCCAGCGTGACGAGTTCGGCCAGACACCTTGCGATTTCGCCCGCCAGCCCGCCCTGTTCGGCTTCGACGGTGAGCGCGGGCCCGGCGGTGTCGATGACCAGCACCAGGGGTAGCTTCAGGCCCGCGGCCAACGCCATGCCGCGGCGCGCTTCACGCAGCGCGGCCGGTCCGACCATGCCGCCCACCACCCGCTGCTGGCCGAGCACGACGGCGGGTTGACCGCCGAACCTGGCCAGCGCCAGCAGCGTCGTCGCCGCCTCACCCTGTCCGGTTCCCGACAGCAGCACGCGGTCGGTCGTTCCGTGCCGCAGGAGAAAGCCGACGCCGGGACGGTCGGGCCGCCGTGAGGCTTCGACCGACTCCCATGCGGGCACGTCGGGCAGCGGTTGGGGTTCGGGCGCCGGCGGCGGCGCCCCGGGGGTATCGGCGACGACGCGCAGGGTGCGGTCCAGCGTCGAGCGCACCGCCTCCAGCGGGACGACGCCGTCGATGACGCCGTGGCGCTGCAGGTTCTCCGCGGTCTGGATGCCCGGTGGGAACGGTTCACCGTAGAGGTGCTCGTAGACGCGCGGGCCGAGGAACCCGACGAGCGCGTCAGGTTCGGCGGCGGTGACGTGGCCCAGCGAGCCCCACGATGCGAACACGCCGCCGGTCGTCGGGTTGCGAAGGTACACCAGGTACGGCAGGTGCGCTTTCTTGTGCAGCTCGACGGCGGCCGCGATCTTGACCATCTGCAGAAACGCGACCGTGCCTTCCTGCATGCGGGTGCCACCCGAACTCGGCGAGGCCAGCAACGGCAACCGTTCGGCCGTGGCCCGTTGCACCGCCATGGTGATCCGTTCGGCCGCGGCCACTCCGATCGAGCCGGCCAGGAAATCGAACTCGCACAACACCAACGCGACCCGCCGTCCGTGCACCCTGCCTTCACCGGTCACCACCGACTCGTCCAGGCCGGTCTTGGCGGCCGCTGCGGCCAGCTCGCGACGGTACGAGTCGGTGGTCGCGATGGGCAGCGGCGGGGCGTCCCAGCTGCGGAACGAGCCGTCATCGAGAACGGCGTCACGCAGCTCGAGGGCACCGATACGGCTCACCCGATGAGGCTAACGCGGGCCGCCCCCGGGCTAGCCGTCCTCCGATTGTAGGAGGGCGCCTCATCACGTACTGGGCGCGATCGCAGGATGTTCGCGCAGGTGAGCGCTTTTTACGGTCATTGTGTGACCGCAACCCTCACCACCCCGAACCGGGACCAGACGCCGGAGATCACGGCGGACGGCGGCTATCCGCCGGCGATCTGGGTGCTGCTGGGGGGCAATTTCCTGGTGCGAGCCCTGGGGTTCGCCTACCCGTTCATGGCTTACCACGTCGCTCATCGCGGACACGGGACCACCGCGGTCGGCGCGGTCCTGGCGGCCTTCGGCGTGGGCTGGATGGTCGGGCAGCTCGTGTGCGGCTCGCTCGTTGATCGCATCGGCGGACGCACCACCCTCATCGCCGCCATGCTGTTCGCGGCGGTCCTGCTGACGCTACTGGCGGGCGCCCACAGCGTGCCCGCTCTGCTGATCGCAGCCGCGCTCGCCGGGGTGGTGTACGACGCACCCCGTCCGGTCGTCTCCGCCGCGATCACCGAGTTGATCGCCGATCCCGAGAAACGGGCGAAGATCGACGCCCTGCGGTACGGCTGCGTGATGAATGCCGCAGCCGCCATCACCGGCGCGCTTGGGGGGCTGCTGGCCGACCGGATCGGCACCCCGGCGCTCTATCTGATCAACGCGGCCGCGTGCGCGGCATTTGCTCTGGTGGCGCTGGCTCACATCGCGCCCGATGTGCGCCGGCCCGGGCCGCTGATGACGTCGACGTACCGGGACGCGCTTTCCGACTCGCGACTGCTGCTGCTGCTGGTGTCCAGTGTGGGGACGCTGACCGCGCTCATGGGCCTGTACGCCGCGATGCCGATGCTGATGACCGCCGCCGGGCTCGACGTCGGCTCCTACGGCCTAACCCAACTGGCCAACGCGCTGGCCGTCGTCGTGCTCACCCCGCTCATCACGCCGTGGCTGAGTGCGCGTGTGGCGGTGCGTCCTCGACTGGACATCTTCGCCACCGCGGCGCTGTGGGTGACCGTGTGCATGGCCGTGGCCAGCTTCGCCCACACGACCGCCGAGTTCAGCGTGGCCGCGGCGGCCTGCGCCCCCGGGGAGATCGCCTGGTTCGTCGTCGGCGCCGGCATCGTGCACCGCATCGCCCCGCCGGCGGCGCGCGGGCGCTACCACGGCCTCTGGGGAATGGTGCTCGCCGTCGCGGCGGTCACCGCACCGATCCTGGCGTCCTACAGCCTGGGCCACGGCGGGCCCATCCTCTTGGCGATCACCACCTTGGTCGTCGGGTTGACCGGAGCGGCACTGTGTGCGCCGCTCGCCCAAGCACTGGAATTGAGGAGTCACGCGAAATGATCGGCACCGCAACGCCATTCATCGGTGAGAAAACCGACCTGCTCGAGCTATACCGCCGCATGTGCGTCCTGCGCGAGCTCGACATCGTGCTCGAGGAACTGCGCGTCGAGGGCCTGGTCAAGGGGCCGATGCACGTGGGATTCGGCCAGGAGGCCGCGGGCATCGGCGCCACCGCCGCGCTGCGTGACGGCGACATCACCACAGCGACGCATCGACCCCACGCCCAGTATGTCGGCCTCGGCCTTCCGCTCGGTCCGACGCTCGCCGAGATGATGGGCCGCGCCGACGGCCAGTGCGGCGGTCGCGGCGGACACATGCTCATCGCCGATCCGGACCACGGGCTGCTCGCTCCCTCAGGGATCATCGGCCACTCGCTGCTGCTGGCGGTCGGTCATGGCTACGCCCAGCGGCTGGCCGGCGACGGCCGCGTCACGCTTTGCGTCACCGGGGATGGGGCAGTGAACTCCGGCGCCTTCAACGAGGCGGCGAACATGGCCGCGCTCTGGCAGCTGCCCGTCGTGATCTTCGTCGAGAACAACCAGTACGCGTTGAGCGTGCGCCTCGACCGGCACGTGCGGGAGACCGAGTTATACCGCCGCGGTTGGGGATACGGCATACCCGGGGTTCGGGTCAACGGCAACGACGTCGAAGCCGTTCACCGTTGCGTGGCCAGGGCCGTGGCACGCGCTCGCGACGGTAAAGGACCCACGCTGGTGGAAGCCGTCACCTACCGCGCTGCGGTGTTCTCCGGGGCCGACCGTGGCGGGTACCGGAGCCCCGCCGAGGGGGCCGGGTTCACCGATCCGCTGATCCTGGCGCGCGGCCGACTCGTCGACGCGGGGACCGGACCCGATCAGGTCGACGCCATCGAACGTGCGGCCCGCCGAGAGGTCGACGACGCCGTCGCGTTCGCCAAGGCCAGCCCGTGGCCAGACCCCGCAGAACTCACCGACATCGCAACGAAATGGGACGGAAGGGAGCCCCGGTCATGAACCGCATGACATACGCGGAAGCGCTGAACGACGCGCTGCGCCAAGAGATGCGACGCGACGAGCGTGTCATCGTGCTCGGCCAGGATGTGGCGGTTTACGGAGGGATCTTCGGCGCCACACAGGGTCTGCTCGACGAGTTCGGCTCCACCCGCGTGGTGGACACCCCGATTTCCGAGAACGGCATCGTCGGCGCCGCGATCGGCATGGCGATGTCGGGCCTGCGACCGGTCGTCGAAATCATGTACAGCGATTTCCTCTGCCTGGCCATGGACAGCCTCGCCAACGGTGCGTCGGTCTTCCCCTTCGTCACCCAGGGTCGCGTCACCGTGCCGCTCGTGGTGCGCACGCAGGGCGGCCCCGGCGGGAACGCGGGACCACAGCACTCGAAGTCCCTCGAGCAGTGGACGGCGCACCTGCCGGGAATTCACACCGTGCTGCCCAGTAGTCCCGCCGATGCCAAGGGCCTGCTGACCTCGGCGCTGCGGTCGCCGGACCCGGTCATCGTGTTCGAACACAAGAAGTTGTATGGCACTGAGGGTTTGGTCCCCGAGGGGGAGCACGTCACGCCACTGGGGACGGCGGCCGTTGTGCAGGAGGGCACAGACGTCACCATCGTCGCGGTCTCCGGCATGGTGCGGCATGCGCTGGACGCGGCGGCCGAACTGTCGACGCGCGGCGTGAGCGCTGAGGTGGTGGATGTCCGCTCGCTGCGGCCTCTTGACACCGCCACGCTGGTCGCCTCGGCGCGCAAGACCGGCCATGTCGTGGTGGCCGCCGAGACCTGGCTGCGGTACGGGCCCACCGCGGAGATCGCCGCGGTCATCATGGCGGAGGCGTTCGAGGAACTGCGCGCACCCGTCGCCCGAGTCGGTGCGGCAGCGGTGCCCTACCCGGCCAGCCCCGCCCTCGAGCCCGCCGTGCTCGGCGGCGCCGACGACATCGTGCACGCGGCCCAGACGCTCTTGACGACTCGCATGATGCACACCCACCGAGGCGAATTGAGGCGCAGCGCATGACCGGCCGCTTTGCAGACAAAGTCGTCCTGGTCACCGGTGCTGGCAGCGGGATAGGGCGGGCCACCGCATGTCGCTTCGCGAAAGAGGGCGCGACGGTGGTCGTCGCCGGCCGACGGCTCGAGCCTCTGCGGGAAACGGTGTCGCTCATCGAATCTGACGGCGGAAAGGCGCAGGCCTTCCAGGTCGACGTCACCCGCGAAGACGATGTCGCCCGGCTCATCGACACGATCGCCATCCGCAACGGCGGGTTAGATGCCGCCTGCAACAACGCTGGAGTACCGGGATCGGGGAAGCCCTCCGACGGCTACGACCTGGACCACTGGCGGCACATCGTGGACACCAATCTGCATGGCGTCTGGTTGTCGATGAAGCACGAAATCGCCCATATGCGCGCTAATTCCGGAGGAGCTATCGTCAACGTGGCTTCCATTGCCGGCATCGTCGGCTATTACCATTCGGCGCCCTATACCGCCAGCAAGCACGGCGTGGTGGGGCTCAGCCGGGCGGCGGCAATCGATCACGCAACGGAGGGGATCCGCGTGAATGCCGTGTGCCCGGGGCCGATCTTGACCCCGATGCTGATCGAAGCCAAGGCCGCGCGCGGACCGGCGGCCGATGACTTCTACCAATCCCACATTCCGATGGGACGACTTGGCCGGCCGGAAGAGGTCGCCCATGCAGTGGTGTGGCTCGCTTCAACCGAAGCAGCTTATGTAACCGGACAGGCATTGGCCGTAGACGGAGGATGGACAGCGCAGTGAAGACACCGAACACAGCAAATCCGATGAACAACAATCAGTCTCGCTACATCGTGCTGGTCGACACCTATGGGGCGGCGGAGCGCCTTGCGCCGGCCTTTCAGGCCGTGGGGTACATCCCCATTCGCGTGCAGAGCACTGTCGAGGTCCCCGCGGTATACCGCGGTCGGCCCGACCGATTCCCGTTCGTCGCCGACATCGTCCACCACGGCAACCTCGCCGAAACGGTGAACGCATTGTTGCCGTTCGCTCCCGTCGCCGTCCTACCCGGCTGCGAACCGGGCGTGGAATTGGCCGATGCGCTGAGCGAGGCGCTGAACCCGCGCACCGGCGCGCCGACCAACGGCTCGGCACTCAGCTCGGCGCGGCGCAACAAGTTCGAGATGATCGAGCGTATCAAATCCCAAGGGCTGCAAGGAGCTCGCCAGATCCTCGTCGAGAGCGAGGAACAGTTGCGCGAATGGCACACCCAGCTCGACGGCATGGCGATCCTCAAACCGTTGCGCAGCTCGTCCAATGACGGCGTCACCTGGTGCGCCACCCCGGACGACTCCGTACGGGCGTTTCGCCGGCTCTACGGCCGGCAGAACATCAACTCGGAGGCCGCCGACGGTGTCGTCGCACAGGAGTACCTGGTCGGCGCTGAATACCTGGTCAACACGGTCAGCCGCGACGGCCAACACCACGTGACCGATATCTGGAAAACGCATCGCATCAGTGCTAACTGCGTGTCCGACCTCATGGTGGCCTGCCAGATCATGCCCGCCACCGGCGAAGTGCAGGACAAGCTCGTCCCGTATGCGTTCGACGTACTCGACGCGCTCGAGATCCGCCATGGCGCTGGACACGTCGAGATCAAGACCACACCCGCCGGTCCGTCTCTTGTCGAAGTGGGGGCGCGGATGGCCGGTCAAGACATCCCGGGGTTCGCGGGGCTTGCGATCGGTGAGTCGCAAGTCGACTGGATGGTGGACGCCTATGTGCGACCACAGCGCTTCAGGCAACGCTGCGGAGTCCCGTACCGGCTGCAGCGGAGCTTCGCCTGGGCCAAGATGGTCGCCCCGACCGGTGGAACGTTGGTCTCCTACCGCGGTCTGCAGGCCATCAAGGAGCTGGAGAGCTTCCGCGACATCCAGTTCCAGGTGCACCCCGGACAGCGATTGCAGCGAACCGTCGACGACAGCACATACCCCGTCACGGTGACGCTGATGCACGGGGTGGACGACATCCTGCTTCGTGACCTCTGGACGCTGCGCTACCTCGACGGTGAGCACTTCTACGAACTGAAAGGAAACGCATCATGATCGTCGTGCTGTCCCTGTACCGTCCGCGCTTGGAAGATTTTCTCGCCGCGCAGGGCGAAAAGATCCTCGCCCTGATTCCGGAGAGTATGCGCCCCGTGCGCGAGGCCAGCGACCCGGGGTACCCCGTCAGAACTATCGACCGATGGGATGACTACAACGAACTCGTCTGCCTCGCGGACGAATTCGAAAGCCTCGGGGTGACGGCCGTCGCCACTATCGACGAGCCGTGCATCCGCGCAGCCGCCTTCCTGAGAGACCTGTTGGGGCTGCCCGGTCAGGACCACGAAAGCGCGGTCGCGTGCACCGACAAGTCGGTGATGAAACGGCGCCTGGCCGCCGCCGGTCTCCCGGTCGCCGAGCACCGCATCGTGCACAGCGTCGCCGAGATCGGTCAATTCCTCGACGAGATCGGCGACGCCATCGTCGTCAAACCCCGGAGTGGTTTCGGCACGATCAACACTCACCGGGTCGGCCGGCACGATTTCGACGACCTGGCCGCAGCGGGCGCGTTTGCGCCGCCGCCAGACCTGCCGGAGTACTTCTGGTCCACGTCCATGACGTCAGAACTCGGCCGCGTCAGCTACCTGGTCGAGCGTTACGTCGACGTGGTCGCCGAATATCACTGCGAGCTGTTGCTTCACGAGGGCGCTGAAGTGCACTGCCTGGCAGCCCGCTACGCCAACCCTGTCCTGGCGGACCATGCGGTCGGATCGGTGTGGCTGCATCACCAATCGGCCGAGGCCGTCGAGGTCCGCAAACTCACCCGCGCGGCCGCGTCCGCATTGGGCATGACACACGGTTTCGGGCACTGCGAAGTCTTCCGCGACCGAACCGGCCGGTGGTTTGTCGGTGAGTTCGCGTCTCGCCCCGGCGGATTGATGATTCCCCGCTCGCTGAAGCTGAGTTACGGCATAGACAACCTGGCGCTGCTGGCCGACCAGCTTTCCGGGCGCATGCCCCGCAGACAGTCACCGCCACGGCGTATTCCCGGCGCGATCGCATGGCTCGCCATACCCGTCGAATCCGGTTTGATCACCGACATGCCCGATGAGGCACAGCTGCTCGGCCTGCCGGGAGTCATCGACGCCGAAATCGTCATGCGGCGGGGGGATTCCACCAAGGGCCTGCCCGCCGGGTCGATGTATCACGCCGCCTACGTCTTCTGCGTCGGCGACAACGCACAGGAGGCCGAAGACTTCGCCAAACATGCCCAACGGGCCTGCCCCATCGCAGTCGACCCCGCGGCGTGAGGGCAGGCGATACCGTAGAACTCACGGTGGACGCGGTTGAGTTCTGCGAGGGTGACGCCATGACGGATATCAGCGCTGACGTCGATGGCGGTGACGTGCGCGAAATCCGGAAAAATCATCAATTGCTGTCGGTGCGCGCCGCCGCGTTGCTTCGGCTTGCGGTGGTCGGACTCATGGTCGGCGCCATGGTGCTCGGCACCCACACGCACGAATGGTTTGCGCAATCGGTCCTGCTGGCCACCTACGGCGCCGGCGCCATCTGGGTGGCGGTTCTGGCGTTCCGGCAGGCGGCTTCGGCAGCACGTCGCACGACCCGGACGGTCGTCGCGGTCGTCGACGTCGCCGCGATCTGCATCTTCGAGCTGCTGTCGGACGGTGGATACACGCCCTTGGCGGTGATGGTCTTGCTGGCGCTGCTGGTGGTGCTGGAGGTGTCGGCACGCCGGGCCGCAGCTATCCTCGCCGTCAGCGTGGTGGCTTTCACCGCCGTCGTGGTCTTCGACCCGGTGATGTTGCCGGATCTCGGTTGGGCCAAAACAATTTTCGTCTGCGCGCTGTTCGCGTTCCTGTGCTGTACCGTCCTTGCCGTCGTCGCCACCCAGCAGCGGCACCTGGGTGAGATCGAGCGGCTCAGCGCGTCACGACGGGCGCTGCTCGCGGACACCATGACGGCCTTTGACAGTGAGCGCCGGCAGCTCTCGGAGACCCTGCACGACGGACCGCTGCAGCTGGTGATGGCCGCGCGGTTCGACATCAATGAAGCGGCGAAAGCATCCACCGACGACCGCTTACACCGCGCGTTGAGCAGCCTGCGTGAGGTCATCGGCCGCATGCGCGAGGCGACGTTTCTGCTCCATCCGGCGGTGCTCGATCAGGCCGGCCTCGCCGAAGCCACTCAGAAACTGGCGTCGATCACCGAGAACCGTTCCGGCATTGACATCTCAACAGTGGTTGACTACCCGGTCCGCACCTCGATCGACCCACTCGTCTTCGCCGTGATGCGCGAGCTGGTCTCCAACGTGGAGCGACATTCTGGTGCGGCCCGGGCCCGCATCGAGCTCCGCGCTGTCGACGGCATGTGTCGCCTCGATGTGGTGGACGACGGGGTGGGAATCTTGCCGGAGACGTTGAGCCGCCGGCTGGCCGACGGGCACATCGGCATCGCATCGCACCGCACCCGCGTCGAAGCCGCAGGCGGCAGAATGACATTCATGCCGACAGCCGTGGGAACCCACGTCCGGGTCGAAGTGCCGTTACTCCAGTAGTCGGCGCCGCATCGCCTCTGCGACGGCGGCAGCGCGGTCCGACACTCCCAACTTCTCGTATAGGTTCTGCACGTGGGTACGGACCGTCGTCGGTGCGAGGTGCAATTCGGCGGCGATCTGAGGCACCGATAACCCGTCCGCCATCATCCGGACAGTTTCGAGTTCTCGGGGCGACAGCAAGGCCGAATCACCCTTAGCCCGCTGCTTGAGTTCGTTGGCGAGCCCGCTGGCCAACTGCGTCGGAACATATCCGTCGCCCTTCGCGCAGCTGACGATCGCCGCAACGATTTCGTCGCTGTCCGACTCCTTGGTGAGGTAGCCGCTGGCGCCGGCGGACAGGGCCTTGTACACCAGTGGGGCGTCATCGAATGCGCTGAGCAGGATGACTTGGGTCGGCAGATCGTCACGGGCCACCGCATTCACCACGTCGAGGCCATCGAGCTCCGGCATCCGGTAGTCGAGCAGCGCGACCGCCGGGCGGTGCTCTCGGATGGCGGCTAGCGCGCCACGCCCGTCGCTGACCTCGGCAAGGACCTGTACCCGGCCGCTCTCCTTCAATGCGCGCACGACGCCGGTCCGATACACCGGGTGGTCATCGGCGACGACGACGGTGATCTGCCCGCTCATGAGGGCAATTTTGGCACCGCGACGGCGACTTTATTGCATTTGCACAGATTGCGTGCTATTTGGCCGGCCAGCTGACGGTGCTGATCAGCCGCGATCTTGACACCGCGGCCGCATGGGGGCAGGCGAGGCACCGAGACCGACGTATTGGCTGGTTGTCGGCCGTCGAATCGACCATTGCGTCGGCTTCGAGAGCGGCAGCGCCGGGTCGCTACGCTTGCCCCATGATTGGTGTTACCCGCGACGGCCAGGTGTTGACTCTGGAGATGCGGCGTGCCGAGCGCCGCAACGCGCTGAACGGCGAGCTCGTCGACGGCCTGCGTGAAGCAATCGAGAAAGCCGCTACCGAAGACGTCCGGGCGATCGTGCTGACCGGGCAGGGTGCGGTGTTCAGCGCGGGTGCCGACCTGTCGGACCCATCGGGGGTCGCCGATGAACTGCCCGACAAGGCCAAGGCGCTCAACCTCGCCATCGACAAGACCCCGTTCCCGGTCATCGGCGCGATCAACGGACCCGCGATCGGCGCCGGCGTGATCCTTTCGATGATCTGCGATCTGCGGGTCGTCGCACCCGAGGCGTACTTCCAGTTTCCGGTCGCGAAATACGGTCTGGCGCTGGACAACTGGAGTATTCGACGGTTGACCTCGCTGGTCGGCGCCGGCCGGGCGCGGGGGATGCTGCTGGGCGCCGAGCGGCTCACCGCCGACGTCGCGTTGCACACCGGGATGGCCAATCGCATTGGCACGCTGGCCGATGCGCAGGAGTGGGCAGCCGAGATCGCCGGCTACGCGCCGCTGGCGTTGCAGCACGCCAAGCGGGTACTCAACGACGATGGTGCATACGAGGACCCCTGGCCCGAGCACCAGGACCTGTTCGACCGGGCATGGGCCAGCCAGGACGTCATCGAGGCCCAGGTCGCGCGCATCGAGAAACGCCCACCGAGGTTCCAGGGAGCCTAAGTGATCCGCACGGCGCTGCGCTTCGGCTTCGGCACGGCTTCGCTGCTCGCCGGTAGCTGGGTGCTGCGCGCACTGAACGGTGCACCCGCCGCGCTGGGCGCCTCACCCGCCGAGATCGAAGCCGTGGCCCGACGGTCCCCGAACTACCGCGACGGCGTGTTCGTCAACCTCGACCCCGCCTCGCCGATCAACCTCGACCGTGAGCAGCAACAACTGCTGCTGCGCGAACTCCTCGGGTCTCGCGACACCGGCAGGCCCAGCGGCCCCATCCCGGTTGTCAAACCGGCCACCGTCGACCTCGCTGCGCCGCCGCTGGCGGTGCGCTGGTTCGGGCACTCCTCGGCGCTGATCGACATCGACGGCTACCGGGTGCTCGCCGACCCGGTATGGAGCCAACGCTGTTCGCCATCGCACACCGTCGGGCCGCAGCGGATGCACGAGGTGCCGGCCCCGCTGGAAGCACTGCCCGCCGTCGACGCGGTGCTGATCAGCCACGACCACTACGACCACCTCGACACCCAGACGATCGTCGGGCTCGCCCGCGCCCAGCGGTCACCGTTCGTCGTGCCGCTGGGGGTCGGCGCTCACCTGCGCAGATGGGGGATACCGGACAACCGCATCGTCGAATTGGACTGGTATGAGAGCCATCAGATCGGCGAACTGCGGCTGGTGTGCACACCCGCGCGGCACTTCTCGGGCCGACTGTTCACCCGCAACACCACGCTGTGGGCGTCGTGGGTGATCACCGGCCCGCGGCACCGGGCGTTCTTCGGCGGCGACACCGGATACAGCAAGAGCTTCGCCGAAATCGGGGTGGACCACGGACCCTTCGACCTGACGCTGCTGCCGATCGGCGCGTACCACCCGGCGTGGCCGGACATTCACATGAACCCCGAAGAGGCCGTCCGCGCCCACCTCGACGTCGCCGAGGCCGGCTCTGGCCTGTTGGTGCCGATCCACTGGGCGACGTTCCGGCTGGCGCCCCACCCCTGGGCCGAGCCCGTCGAACGGCTGTTCAAAGCCGCCGACGCCGAGCGCGTCCAGATCGCGGTGCCCAAGCCAGGTCAACGTGTCGAGCCCGGCACATCGACGTTCGACCCGTGGTGGCGGCTCTGACGGCGTTCCCCGCCGTACCTCGGAGATTTCTACCGCAGGGCTGCGCTCCGCGCCGATCTACGACCGTGGCGCAGAAATGGGCGGACAGGGTAGCTGGCGCGTATGACGGGCCGAGGCGGGTCGCACCGGCTACCGTTCACGTCATGAGTGCACTGGTCAGGGCAGTGGTCGCGATGTTGCTGTTGACGCTGGTTGTCGGCTGCGAATCCGAATCGGCCCAATCCGCCGCACCGTCTGCCGCGCAGACCGACGTGCCGCCGCCGCTGGTACCGGCCATGCCGCTACCGCAGAACGGCGTCGACAACGCCGTCGCAAAGCTCGACGGCATCGCCGAGGACCTGATGACCAAGTCCGGCATCCCGGGAATGTCGGTGGCCGTGGTGCACCAGGGAAACACCGTGTACGCGAAGGGTTTCGGCGTCAAAGACGCCGGCGGGACGACCGACGAGAACCGGGTCGACGCCGACACGGTGTTCCAGCTGGCCTCGCTGTCCAAACCGCTGGCGGCCACGGTGGTGGCGCACCAAGTCGGCGTCGGCGCGATCGACTGGAATACCCCCGTCGTCACCGAGCTGCCGTGGTTTGCCCTCTCCGATCCCGCCGTCACCCGCATGCTCACCGTCGGCGATATGCTCGCGCACCGCTCCGGGCTGCCCGACCACGCCGGTGACAAGCTCGAAGACCTCGGCTACGACCGCAGACAGGTGCTCGAGCGGCTGGTACGGCTGCCGCTGGACCCGTTCCGGGTCTCCTACGCCTACACTAATTTTGGGTTCACCGCCGGCGCCGAAGCCGTGGCGGCCAATGCCGGCAAGCCGTGGGAGCAGCTTGCCGACGAGGCGCTGTTCACCCCGTTGGGCATGTCGTCGACCAGTTACCGGTTCGCCGACTACCAGGCCCGCGCGAACCGCGCACTCGGCCACATCCACGTCGACGGCCGCTATCAGCCCACCTACGTCCGCGACGCCGACCCCGAAGCGCCGGCAGGCGGGGCCAGCGCTTCGGCCAATGACATGACCCGCTGGCTGGCGATGGTGCTGGCCAATGGAACCCACGACGACAAGCAGATCATCGACGCCAAGGCGCTGCTTCCGGCGCTGACACCGCAGAGCGTGTCGAGTCGGGCGACCGAGCCGGCGATGCGGTCGAGCTTCTACGGGTACGGCTTCAACGTCAGCTCGACATCGGCGGCGCGGATGGAGCTGAGCCACTCCGGGGCGTTCCTCCTCGGCGCGGGCACCAACTTCGTGATCCTGCCGTCGGCCGACGTCGGAATCGTCGTGCTCACCAACGGTTCACCGTCCGGTGTGCCTGAGGCGCTGACCGCCGAGTTCGCCGACCTCGTGCAGTTCGGCGAGGTGCGCGAGGACTGGTACAAGCTCTACAGCGAGGCCTTCGCCGAAATGAGCGAGCCGCAGGGCTCGTTGGTTGGTGAGCAGCGGCCCCCGAACCCAGCCCCCGCCGCGCCGCTGCCGTCGTACGTCGGCACCTACCACAACGACTACTGGGGACCGGCCCGAATCACCGAAGTCGACCGTCAACTGCGGCTCACCCTCGGGACGAAGCTGAATGTGCCGCTGTCGCATTGGGACGGCGACAGGTTCACCTACAGCTGGGTGTCGGAGAACTCGCCGCCGGGATCGGTCAGCACGGTCACCTTCGGCGGCGACAAGCTCACCATCGAGGATTACGACGAGTCCGGCAACGGAGTGTTCGCGAGGTGACCACCGTGCTCGCGGCGGGCCTCACCGAAGACGAGGTCACCCAGCGTATTTCGGAGGGTAAGTCCAACGACGTCCCGACCAGGGCCGCGCGCTCGGTGTCCGACATCGTGCGCGCCAACGTGTTCACCCGCATCAACGCGATCCTGGGCGTGCTGCTGATCATCGTGCTGTCCACCGGTTCGGTGATCAACGGCGCCTTCGGGTTGTTGATCATCGCCAACAGCGCGATCGGCATGATCCAGGAGCTGCGGGCCAAACAGACACTGGACAAGCTGGCCATCGTCGGGCAGGCCAAGCCGTTGGTACGCAGGCGATCCGGTGGTGTCACGACATCGCAGCCGTTGCCGCCGAACGAAGTGGTGCTCGACGACATCATCGAACTCGGTCCGGGTGACCAGATCGTCGTCGACGGCGAAATCGTCGAGGAGTCGAACCTCGAAGTCGACGAGTCCCTGCTCACCGGCGAAGCCGACCCGATCGCCAAAGACGCTGGCGATTCGGTGATGTCGGGCAGCTTCGTGGTCGCGGGCAGCGGAGCGTACCGGGCCACCAAGGTAGGCCGGGAGGCCTACGCCGCCAAGCTCGCCGAGGAGGCCAGCAAGTTCACGCTGGTGAACTCCGAACTGCGCACCGGGATAAACAAGATTCTGCAGTTCATCACCTACCTGCTGATCCCCGCCGGGCTGCTGATCATCTACACCCAGCTGTTCACCACCGATGCGGGATGGAACGAGTCGGTGTTACGGATGGTCGGCGCCCTGGTGCCGATGGTGCCAGAGGGCCTGGTGCTGATGACCTCGATCGCGTTCGCCGTGGGCGTGATTAGGCTGGGCCGACGCCAATGCCTGGTCAACGAGCTGCCGGCCATCGAGGGGTTGGCGCGCGTCGACGTGGTGTGCGCCGACAAGACCGGCACCCTGACCGAAAACGGGATGCGCGTCGCGGACCTCAAGCAGCTCAACGAATGTGTTGTCGCCGAGATCCTGGCCCAACTCGCCGCGGATGACCCTAGACCCAACGCCAGCATGCAAGCGATCGCCGAGGCATATCCGATGCCGCCCGGTTGGACCGCCACCGCGACCGCACCGTTCAAATCGTCCACCAAATGGAGCGGCGCATCCTATGGCGCACACGGCAACTGGGTGATCGGTGCACCTGATGTGCTGCTCGAACCGGAGTCACCGGTGGCGGCTCAGGCCGAGGGGATCGGCGCGCACGGCCTGCGGGTGCTGCTGCTGGGCTCCAGCGACCTGCCCGTCGACCACCCGGACGCCCCGGGATGCGTCGCGGCCGCGGCGTTGGTGGTGCTCGAACAGCGCATCCGGCCCGACGCCCGCGAAACCCTCGATTACTTTGGCTCGCAGAAGGTTTCGGTGAAGATCATCTCCGGCGACAACGCGGTGTCGGTCGGTGCGGTGGCGGGGACGCTGGGCCTGCGCGGCCAGACCATGGACGCCCGCGAGTTACCCGAAGAACCCGACCGGCTGGCGCACACCCTCGAGGGGTGCACAACGTTCGGGCGGGTGCGGCCCGAGCAGAAACGCGCGATGGTGCATGCGTTGCAATCGCGTGGTCACACCGTGGCGATGACCGGCGACGGGGTGAACGACGTGCTGGCGCTCAAGGACGCCGACATTGGGGTGGCGATGGGCTCGGGCAGCTCGGCGGCCCGGGCCGTAGCGCAGATCGTGTTGCTGGACAACAAGTTCGCCACGCTGCCTTACGTCGTCGGTGAGGGCAGGCGGGTGATCGGCAACATCGAGCGGGTCTCGAACCTGTTCTTGACCAAGACGGTGTACGCGGTGCTGCTGGCGATCCTGGTGGGCCTTGCGGGGTTGGCGTCGCGGTTCTTCGGCTCCGACCCGCTGCTCTACCCGTTTCAGCCGATCCACGTCACGATCGCGGCGTGGTTCACCATCGGCATCCCGGCGTTCATCCTGTCGTTGGCGCCCAACAATGAGCGCGCACATTCCGGGTTCGTGCGCCGGGTGATGACGGCGGCGTTGCCGTCGGGGCTGGTGATCGGTATCGCGACGTTCAGCTCCTATCTGGCGGCCTACCAGGGCCGCGAGGCCACCCCGGCCGAACAGATGCAGGCGTCGACGGCGGCGCTGATCACGCTGCTGGTTTCGGGGGTGTGGGTGCTGGCGGTGGTCGCCCGGCCCTACCAGTGGTGGCGGGTTGCCCTGGTCGTGGTCTCGGGTGCGGCCTATGTGGTGATCTTCTCCATCCCGTTGGCGCGCGAGCTGTTCATGCTGGATCCCTCGAACGTGCGGACGACGTCGATGGCGCTGGGTATCGGGCTGATCGCGGCGGCCGCGATCGAGGCAATCTGGTGGGTGCAGGGCGCGGTTCTGGGAGAACGACGCAGGTTGTGGCGCTCG
The DNA here is from genome assembly GCF_053483195.1 of Mycolicibacterium sp. XJ2546. NCBI lineage: Bacteria > Bacillati > Actinomycetota > Actinomycetes > Mycobacteriales > Mycobacteriaceae > Mycobacterium > Mycolicibacterium sp. XJ2546. The sequence continues at coordinate 289,410 of NZ_JBEFRW010000001.1, forward strand.
GAGTAGGGTGGCCACCATGGCATTTCTCGACAAGGTGAAGAATCTCGTGGCCCGCAACGCCGACAAGGTGGACACCGCCATCGATAAGGCCGGTGACGTCGTCGACCAGAAGACGCAGGGCAAATACGCTCAGCACGTCGACAAGGCGCAGGACGCAGCCAAGAAGTACGTCAACAAGAGCAATCCAGAGAACCCGCAGAATTGACGCATGGCGAAATTGTCTGTCTCCGTCGATGTTCCGCTACCGCCGGAGAAGGCCTGGGAGTGCGCGTCTGACCTGTCCCGCTACCGGGAGTGGCTGAGCATCCACCGGGTGTGGCGCAGCAAGCTGCCCAACACGTTGGAGAAGGGCACCACCCTGGAGTCCATCGTCGAGGTCAAGGGCATGCCCAACCGGATCAAGTGGACCATCGTCCACTTCAGGCCGCCGGAGGCGATGACGCTCAACGGTGACGGCAAGGGCGGGGTGAAGGTCAAGCTCATCGGCAAGGTCAAACCCTCGCCGACCGATCCGACCGCGGGGTCGACGGTTTCGTTCGACGTACATCTCGGCGGGCCCGCACTGTTCGGTCCGATCGGCATGGTGGTGGCCGGCGCGCTGCGCGGCGACATCCGGGAATCGCTGGAACGCTTCAAAACGGTGTTCGCCGCGGGCTAGTCTTTTCCGCCGAGCAGACGCAAATTCCCCCTGAAACCCCCGATTTTGGGCGATTACACGTCTGCTCGCGCTGGTAGGGCAAGTGCTCGCGTGAGAGGGGGAGGGGTCTCGCGCGAGCTCAGCGGCGCAGCCGGCGGCGCACCAACTTGGCGAACTCAACCGTGGACCGGCGGACCGACTCGACCTCCAACGACACCAGCAGCGTGTCGACCATCGCGAACGGCAGCGTGGTCGCCACCGCCCCGCGGCCGTACTCGATGTGCCAGGAGCCGGGATGAATGGTCAGCCCGCGGGCGTGCCCCTGCTCCAGACACGCGTGCTCGCCGGGACGTAGCGTCATGCCAGTGAGGTCGTCGGACTCCAGATCGTAGGAGTCGATCTGGCCCGCCAGCAGGAACTTGTGGATCTGCACCCGCTTGTAGCGGCCCGAAAAGCCTTGTGTGCCAGTGGGGGAGCCGAAGATCACGATGTATTCGCGCGGGCTGAAGTAGAGGAAGCGGACCTTGCCGAGGATCCCGCCCGCCCGGCTTCCCACCCAGCGGCCCGGCGTCGGGTCGATCAGATCCGGATACTCGGCGGCCAGCAACTCGGTGGCACGGGTGATCAGCTCACCGCTTTCCAGCGGCAGCCCGACGACCTCCTTGGCGATCCGCGCGAGTACTTGCGGGTCGATCCGGTAGTCGGCCACCGCGCTCACCGGCCCTCCGCGATGCGCTCGACGGCGTCGCGGATCGGGGTATCACCCGAGATCACTTCGAAAGTCCGGCCGGCTGTACCCGGGGTGTCGAGCACCGCCAACAGCACCGCGGCGACATCCTCGCGCGGAACGCTGTCACGCCCGGTCTTCTCGGCGGCCGTCACCGTACCCGTGCCGGGGTCGTCGGTCAGCAGACCGGGCCGCACGATCGTGGCGTCCAGGCCCACGCGTCCGCGCACATCGTCGTCGGCCGCACCCTTGGCGCGCAGGTAGGCCACGAACACCGGATCACCGGCCTCGTCGGGTGCCTCGACATCGGCGCCCATCGCCGAAATCATCACGTAGCGGCGAACTTTGGCAGCTTCGGCGGCGTCCGCCAACAGGACCGCAGCGGCCCGGTCGACGGTGTCCTTGCGGGCCGCTCCGCTGCCGGGACCTGCGCCCGCGGCGAAGACCACCGCGTCGGCGCCGTCGAGATGCGCTGCGACGTCATCGACGGACGCCTGCTCCAGGTCCAGTACCACCGGTTGGGCGCCGACCTCCTCCAGGGCCCCGGTGTGGTCCGGGTTGCGGATGATGCCGGCGACCGAGTCGCCGCGCTGCGCCAGCATCTGTTCCAGGATCCTGGCGATCTTGCCGTGGCCGCCCGCGATGATGACACGCATACGTCGATCCTAGGTGGCCAGCCGGGCCCGCAGCTCCCGCTTGAGCACCTTGCCGTAGCTGTTCTTCGGCAACTCGTCGATGAACTCGTAACGTTTGGGCCGCTTGAACCGGGCGATGCGCTCGAGCAGATGCGCGTCCAGCTCGGCGGCGGACACCGACCCGACGATGAACGCGACCACGACCTCGCCCCATTCCTCGTCAGGTGCTCCGACGACGCCGGCTTCGGTGACCCCCGGATGCGCGAGCAGCGCCTCCTCCACCTCGCGCGGATAGATGTTGCTGCCTCCGCTGATCACGACGTCCTTGGAGCGGTCCCGCAGCGTGAGGTAGCCCCGTTCGTCGAACGAGCCCATGTCCCCGGTGCGCAGCCAACCGTTGTGCAGGGCGGCCGCGGTGGCGTCGGGGTTGTTCCAGTAGCCCGACATGACCACGTCTCCGCGGCAGACGATTTCGCCGATCTCGCCGGTGGCGGCCGGGCTGCCGTCGCTGCGCAGCACCGCGACGTCGACGCCCGAGCGCGCGTAGCCGACCGAGCCCAGGATCGCGTCGTCGGCGCCGATGTGGTCGGCGCGGCGCAGGCCGGTGATCGTCATCGGCGCCTCACCCTGGCCGTAGAGCTGGACGAAGACCGGGCCGAACGCGGCCATCGCCTTCTTGAGGCTGTCGACGTACATCGGGCCGCCGCCGTAGACCACCGTGCGCAGGTTGTGCGGGCAGGCGCGGCCGGTCTGCACCAACCGCTGCACCATGGTGGGCGCGAGAAACGCGCTGCAGCCGGGATGGTGCTCACACAGGTCGAGGAACTCTTGCGGTTCGAACGAGGCGGATTCGGGCAGCACCTGCCGGGCACCGCGCAGCACGTACGGCGGGATGTACAGCCCCGACCCGTGCGACATCGGCGCACCGTGCACCAGGCTGCAGTTCTCATCGGGGGAGTCGAAGTCAGCCAGGTGAGAGATGGTCATCGCCATCAGGTTGCGGTGCGAGAGCATGGCACCCTTGGACCGGCCGGTGGTTCCGCTGGTATAGAACAACCACGCCAGCGCCTCAGGGTCGGTATCAGCTGGGGCGACGACGGGTGCCGCGGCGAGCCGCTCCGAATATGCCGGGCTGCCGATGATCTCGGTGCCGGCAAGGCCCTCGGCGATCGTCGGGGACGCGAAAGCCAGCGCTGCACCTGAGTCGTCGAGGATCTGTTGCATCTCGCGCGGGTGCAGCTTGTAGTTCAGCGGCACATACACACATTGCGCCGCCCAGACGGCGAACATCAGCTCGATGATCTCCGGCCGGTTCTCGGCCGCGACTGCGATGCGGGTGCCCGGGGGGCCAAGGGTTGCGGCAAGACGCAGCGCGCGATCCCGCAACTCGGCCCACGTATGTAGCTGGCGCTCACCGAAATACACCGCACCACGCGCGCCGAGCCGGCTAGCGGCCTGGTCGAGCAGCGCGAACAGGTTCACCGGGGCACCCATTCGGAGTTCAACGCGAAGTCCGACAGGTACTTGGTCGAACTCCAGCCGCCGTCGACCACGATCGTCTGCCCGTTGATGAAACCCGCACCGTCCGAACAAAGGAACGCGACGGTGCTAGCCACGTCGTCGACCTCTCCCAGGCGCGGGAACGGGGTCATCTCGGTGTTGATCTTGCGGAACCGGTCGTCCTCGAGGCGGCTGGCCACCATCGGCGTCAGCGTCACACCGGGCGCGACGGCGTTGCACCGGATGCCTTGGGGCCCGTACTGGCAGGCGATGTGGGTGGTCAACGCCGTCAGTCCGCCCTTGGCCGCCGAATACGCGCCGCCGCGCAGGCCGCCGACGACGGCGAACGTCGACGTCACGTTGACGATCGCCGAACCCGCCTGCATGTGCACGACCACATCGCGGGCCAACCGGAACGGGGCACGCAGCATCAAACCCAGGAAATAGTCCAGTGTTTCGTCGTCGGTTTCGTGCAGCGGCTTGGGGCTACCCACCCCGGCGTTGTTGACCAGGAAGTCGATACGGCCCCACCGGTCCAAGGCGGTCTGCACGATCCGTTGCGGGCCGTCGTCGGCGGTCAAATCGACGGCGACGGTGGCCACCCGGTCGGGTTCGCCGATCGCCGTCTCCAGTTCGGCGAGCCTGGACTCGTCGCGTCCGGCCCCGACCACCGCCATACCGGCCTCGGCGAGTTTGGTCGCGCACCCGAAGCCGATGCCGCTACTTGCGCCCGTCACGATCGCTACCTGCATTTCGGTTCACCTTCGCTCGTCAGCGTCGCCTGAATCTGATGTTTGAGAATCTTGCCTGCGTCGTTCTTGGGCAGGCTGCCCCAAACGACAACCTGTTCCGGGACTTTGAACTTGGCGAGCCCTTCGCCCAGCAGCAAGTCGCGTATCGCGCCGAGGTCGGGTGGTTGCTGCTCGGAAGCGACGATCACCGCGCACGCCCGCTCGCCGGTGCGTTCGTCGGGCAGGCCGACCACGGCGATCTCGGCGATGCCGGGATGGGTGGCGAGCAGATCCTCGACTTCCTTGGGGGAGATGTTCTCCCCGTTGCGGATGATGATGTCCTTGGCTCGGCCGGTGACCAGCAGATAGTCGTCGTCGACCCAGCGGCCCAGATCGCCTGTGCGGAAGTAACCTTCGTCGTCGAAGGCGGTGACCTCATCGTCGGAATGCAGGTAGCCGACGAGCATCTGCGGGCCGCGCGCCCGGATTTCTCCGTCCACCAGCTTGATGTCGGTGATGCCGGCGCGGCCGTCGGTGTCTGCTGCGTGCCCCACGCTTTGCAACGAGCCGACCGTGGTGACCGGCACCTCGGTGGAGCCGTAAACCCGTGATACGGCAGCGGTTTCGAAGTAGTCGGTGGCCCGATGGATCAACGACGGCGGCACCGACGCGCCTCCGCAGATGAACACCTTCAGGTCAGGCAGGTGCGTGTCCGCCCGTTCGGCGGCGGTGAGCAGCCCGTCTAGGAAGGGCGTGGCGCCGGCCATGTGGGTGATGCGCTCGTCACGCATCAACGAGACGGCCTCGTCGGGGTTCCACCGGTCCATCAGCACCGCCGTGCTGCCGAGCAGCAGCGGGCACTCGAACGCGTAAATCGACCCGCCGATGTGCGCGATCGGGGACGGCACCAGGAATCTGTCGCCGGCCTCGACGTCCCAGTGCTCGCCGATCTGGCGGATCAGAGCGTGAATCGAGTTGTGGGTGTGCAGCACCCCTTTGGGTCGGCCGGTGGTGCCGGAGGTGTAGAGGATCATGCGCACGGTGTCGGGGTTGAGCACCGGTAACACCGCCGTGCCCGGTTCGGCCAGCAGCAACTCGTAGGGCGTGTGCCCGCGAACGGCACCCGTGGACCGCAGCACCACCACCTCCGGCGGGGCCGACATCGCGGCGGTGACACGTTCCAGCATGGCGCCGTAGTCATGGCTGCCGAAGACGGACGGTACGAACACGGCGCGGGTGTCGGCGTCGGACAGAATGAACTGCAGTTCCCGGTCGCGCAGCGAGGGCAGGATCGGGTTCACCACCATGCCGGCCAACGTCGCGCCGAGGTAGACGACGGCTGCCTCATGCCAGTTCGGCAGCATGAACGACACCACGCTGCCCGCGGGCATGCGCGTGGTGAGTGCGTGCGCTAGCCCGGTGGCCTGCGCGTGCAGGGTTTCGCAGTCGAGCCGAACAGCGCGGTCCACCAAGACCGTTCGGTGCGGCGTGGTCCGGGCGGCGTCGCGAAGTGAGTCGGCCAGCGTCTCGTGCACCCACAGCCCACGCCGGTAGGCATCGGCCGCGCGGGCCTCCTCGAGTCTCACGGCGCGGCCTGGCCCTTGATGCGGCGCATGGTCATCCTGTGCCGGTAGCGCGACGACGGATGAGTGTTGATGGTCACCTGGGCGACCTCACCGTCCGACGTCTTGTATTCACGGCGCATCTGCAGCGCGGCGCTGCCCTGCTCGATCTGCAGCGCGCCGGCCATGTCCTGGTCGGCCACGATCGCCGAGATCTCCTGGTGCACCTCGACGATGCTCACCCCGAAGAGGTCTTCGATCAGCGGGAAGATCGGGTCGGAATGGCGTCGCAGCAGCCGGCCGATTGCCGCGAACGCGCGGTTGATGTAGTACTCGGCCACACAGACCGGTGCGCTGTCCTCGTCGGCCTGCCGGTATCCGCGCACCGCCAGCCACTGCGAACCGGACGCCAGACCCGTTTTGGCTGCCAAGTCGTCGTCGACGGTGACCAACGCGTTGGACTCGATCACAAGCTGCGCGCCCGCGGCAAACGCCAGCAGGTCGTTGATCGACATTACGTCCTGGGCATAGGAATTCGCCGCGGGCCGCGGGACGACGAGCGTGCCGGCTCGGGGCCGGGAGGCGACCAGGTTGTCGTCACGCAGTCGGCGCAACGCCTCACGAACTGTGTAGCGGCTGACCTCGAACCGTTCGCACAGCTGTTGTTCGGTGGGCAGCTGCGACCCGACCGGATACACCCCGTCGACGATCTCCTTTCGCAGGGTGCGCGCCACCTGAAGGTACCGGTGGTCGGTCGAATTGACCGTCATGTCCCGTTCCGGCGCAACGCCAACACGCTGCCGTCACCGTCGGCCGAGACGTACAGCGTGCCGTCGGATTTCATCGTGATTCCGGCGAACGGACCCTGCGGTCCGGAGAACGGCGGCATCCCCTTGAGCGGCTTGGGCTCGACGCCCGGGGGCGGACCGACCGGCAGCCCCGACGCGATCGTGGTGCGTGCCTTGGTGCCGAGGTCGAACGCGAGGACCTTTTTGGCCCCGGCGTCGACGACGTAGAGGGTGCCGTCGGCGACGTGGATGCCCTGCGGTCGTTGCAGCCCGTCCACGACGGTCTCGGTCGAACCGCTCAGCCGCACCACCCGCCCGGCGCCGGATTCGGCGACCAGCGGGTGGCCGTCGGCGTCGAACGCCACGCCCACCGGGTCCATCAGGCCCGACGCCAATACCTCGGTGCCGCCCGACCGCAACGCGTGCACCCGGCCAGTGCCCAGTTCAGCGAAGACGATCGCATCGTCGGGTCCGATCGCCACCCCGTAGAGCTGATCGAATCCGTCGGCCAGATAATCGGTTTCGCCGTCGCCCGGCCGGTACCGTCCGATCTGCCCGCCCGACGTGGCGACCACAAACGCGTCCGGACCCGCGGGCGCCAACCCGCGCAGGAAGCCCGGATAGCCTGGGCTGAACAGCATTCCGACGGTTCGCAGCGAGCCGTCGGCACCGACCGCGTAGAAATAGGTGCCGTCGGCGACATAGAGGGTGCCGTCGGCGCCGACCGCCAGATCCAGCGGCCAGTTCAGACCACCGGGCAGCACCGTGCGGGTCTCCCCGGAGCCGAGGACCTCGGTGATCTCACCGGTGAAGTTGGAGACCAAGATCCGGTCGCCGACAAGCGTGAGGTTGTCCAGGCCGGGGGTGAGCTGTGCCATCAGCGTCTTGTCACCCGTGCGCGGGTCGATGCGCAGCACCTGCCCGCTGGCCACCTGCGTGGAAACGATATGACCCTGTGGGTCGAACTTCACCGCGTCGGGAACCCCGAGATCAGCGGTAACACGTTGCGGCTCACTGTGTTTATTGGGGTCCGGATCTAACCGCCAGATCTCATTGGCCGTCATCAGCGGGTAGTACAGCAGGCCGTCGGGGCCGACCTCCATCGCATTGGGCGAGGGGAGGTCTTCCAGCAGAACCCGCGCCTCACCGGTGCCGCGGTCGAGCTGCATCAACCGTCCGCCGTCGCGGCATTCGTTGATGAACAGCCGGTCCTGGTGCACGGTAATGCCGTTCGCGCAGGGCAGATCGTCGCGCAACACCCGGGTCTGGCCGCGAGGATCGCGCACGCTGACGCGTCCATCCATCACCTCGGTGGCGTACAGGTTCCCGCTCGCGTCGAACGCGACGTCGTCGGGCGCGACGATGTCACCGCCCTTGGCGCTCACGGTGGATATCTGACCGGTGCCCAGATCCAGTGCGCTGATCTGGCTCCCGGTGACCTGAGCGACGTAGACGCGTCCGTCGGGCCCGGTGCGCAGACCGTTGGCGCCGAACAGCCGGCTCGGCGCGGTGAGGCGCTGCAGTCGCCAGCCCTCGGCGGCGGAGGGCGTCGGCCCGGTGTAGCGGGCCTGCGGAGGTGATCCCGTCGCGGATTGCGTCATGAAATCGCACCGTATCAAGCTCAATTGGTCCAGACAATAGTCTGATCCGGCTGCGAACCGACCCTTGACGGACGGATTAGCGCTGCGGAATAGTGTTCTGCAATATGCAGAGCATCGTATGTTGTCCGGACAATTAGTGTGACCGAGCTTGTCGGGCTGGACGGCCGTGTTGTCGTGGTGTCGGGGGCCGGCGGCGGCGGTATCGGCACCACCGTGACCCGCATGGCCGCGCAGGCCGGCGCCACCGTGGTGGCGGTCAGCCGATCCACGGAAAACCTCGACGAGCACGTCGCACCGCTGGCCGCCCAAGGCCTGCCGGTGCTGCCGGTGGCCGCCGATGCCTCCACCGACGACGGCATCAGCACGGTCATGGCACAGGTGCGTTCCGTCGAGGGCGACCTCTACGGCCTGGTGAACATCGCGGGCGGTGCCGCACCGGCCACCTGGATGCCGGCCACCCGGGTGACCCGCGACGACTGGCGCGAGCTGTTCGCCGCGAACCTCGAGACGGCGTTCTTCATGAGCCAGGCCGTCGCGGCCGAAATCCGACAGCAAGGCAACCCGGGGTCGATCGTGTCGTTGTCGTCGATCAGCGGCGTGAACACCGCGCCGTTTCACATCGCCTACGGCACCGCCAAAGCCGCGGTCGCCGCGATGACCCGCACCATGGCCGTCGAACTCGCGGCGCACGGCATCCGCGTCAACGCCGTAGCGCCCGGTGTCACCGAAACCGCCGCATCGCGCACCTACGTCGACGACGACCCTGACCGCGACCGCCGCGCGATCGCGATGGGCCGCCGCGGCCGGCCGGAGGAACAGGCCGGCGCGATCCTGTTCCTGCTTTCCGATCTGTCCAGCTACATCACCGGGCAGACGTTGCTAGTCGATGGCGGGCTCAACCTCAAGTGGAGCCACCTCGCCGCCGACAACACCTCGCTGTTCCTCAAGGACGAATCCTTCCGCACCGAGATCAAGCGGTTTTAGGAGAACCAATGACCGATCTGGAAGCCCAAGTCGCCGAAGAACTCTCCGAGCCGATGACCATCGGCGTCGAGGCCTACATCTCCGAGGAGTACGCCCGCGCAGAACGTGACAAGCTGTGGCGCAAGGTGTGGCAGCAGGTCGGCCGGGTCGAGGATCTCGCCGAAGTGGGCAGCTACCTCACCTATGACATCCTCGACGACTCGATCCTCATCGTACGAACGGGCGCGCACACCTTCAAGGCGCACCACAACGTGTGCATGCACCGCGGTCGCCGGCTCGTCGACACCCCAGAGGGCGCCAAGAGTGCCTGCGGCCGAGCCCGCAAGTCGTTTGTGTGCGGATTCCACGGCTGGACATACGGTCTCGACGGCGCGTGCACTCACATCCGCGAACAGGACGACTGGAAGGGCGTGCTCACGCCCGAGAACACCCACCTGACGCCCGTCCAAGTCGACACCTGGGGCGGCTGGCTGTTCATCAACATGGACCCCGACTGCGAACCGCTCGCCGACTACCTGTTCCCCGCGGCCAAGATCCTCGACCCGTTCGGCTTGGAGAACATGCGCTACAAGTGGCGCAAATGGCTGTACTTCGACTGCAACTGGAAGGTCGCGCTGGAGGCCTTCAACGAGACCTACCACGTGTTCACCACCCACCCGGAGTTCAACAAGTTCGGCGAGTTCAAGGGCTGGGCCAAGGCGCAGGGCAAGCACAGCAACATCGGCTACGACGCGCCAAAGGACATGGAGGCCACCAAGTCCAAGATCCGGCTGGGTACCGGCGACGACCCGCGCGTATCCACCGCCGAGATGCAGATGTACACGTGGGAGCAGACCAACGCCACCACCACCGAGACGCTGGTGAACGCGGCCAAGAGGCTGGTCGACGAACTACCAGAGGGCACCCCTCCCGATAAGGTCCTCGAGCACTGGCTGGCGTCGGCCAGGCGTGACGACGAAGCCCGCGGCGTGATCTGGCCGACCATCCCGGCCGACATCCTCGGGCAGGCGGGCACGGCCTGGCAGGTCTTCCCGAACTTCCAGGTCGGACAGGGCCTGACGACCGCGCTGTGCTACAGCGCGCGACCGCACCCCAGCTACGACCCGAACAAGTGCATCTTCGAAGTGGCGACGCTGGAGCTGTTCCCGGAAAATAAAGAGCCGCAGACGCAGTGGGAGTACACCCCCAAGGACAGCCCGAACTGGCTGTCGGTGCTGCCCCAGGACTTCTCCAATATGGCCGCGGTGCAGCAGGGCATGAAATCGCTCGGCTTCCCCGGCACCAGACCCAACCCGTACCGCGAACGCAGCACCGTCAACCTCCACTACCAACTGTCCCGATACATGGGCACCGGCGAACCACAGGAGCTCTAGGCATGACACTGTCCGACACCTGCGGGCCGACGCAGACCCCCGACGACATCGATATCGACGCGCTGCGCGAGAAGTACGCCCAGGAGCGCGCCAAGCGGCTCCGGCCGGAGGGGTCCAAGCAGTACGTCGAGCTGACCGACGACTTTGCCGGCTACTACGAAACCGACCCGTACACGCCTGTCGCACCACGCGATCCGATCACCGAGGACATCGACGTCGCGGTGCTCGGTGGCGGCTTCGGCGGTCTGCTGTCGGCGGCATACCTGAAGAAGGCCGGTGTCGACGACGTCCGCATCATCGAACTCGGCGGCGATTTCGGCGGCGTCTGGTACTGGAACCGCTATCCGGGAATCCAATGCGACAACGAATCCTATTGCTACATCCCGATGCTCGAAGAGCTCGACTTCATGCCGTCGAAGAAGTTCGCCGACGGCACCGAAATCTACGAGCACTGCCGAAACATCGGTAAGCACTTCGGCCTCTACGACGGGGCGATCTTTTCCACCCAGGTGCGCAGCCTGCGCTGGGACGACGAAATCCACCGGTGGCGGATCAGTACCAACCGCGACGACGATATCCGTGCCCGGTTCGTCGTGATGGCCTCGGGTCCGTTCCACCGGCCGAAACTGCCTGGCATCCCAGGGATCAAGGACTTCAACGGCCACAGCTTCCACTCGTCGCGGTGGGACTACGACTACACCGGCGGCGACACCACCGGCAACCTGTACAAGCTGGCCGACAAGCGGGTTGCGGTCATCGGCACCGGCGCCACCGCCATTCAGATCGTCCCGTTCCTCGCCAAGGACTGCGAACACCTGTATGTGTTCCAACGCACGCCCTCCACGGTCGACGAACGCAACAACGCGCCGACCGACCCCGACTGGGTGAGAACGCTGAAACCGGGCTGGCAGAAGGAACGTCAGCGCAACTTCCACTCCTGGACATTCGAAGGTATGGCGCTGGGCCAGCCGGATCTGGTGTGTGACTTCTGGACCGAGCTGGGCCGCAATACCGCCGCCCGGGTGATGGCGCTGGAAGATCCTTCGACGTTGACGCCGGAGCAGTTCATGGCGATCCGTGAGGAAGAGGACTACAAGATCATGGAGCGGCTGCGCCGCCGCATCGCCGAAATCGTCGAGGACCAGGACACCGCCGAGGCGCTCAAGCCCTACTACCGCTTCCTGTGCAAGCGGCCGCTGTCCAACGACGAGTACCTGCCGACGTTCAACCGGCCCAACGTCACGCTGGTCGATGTGTCGGATTCTAAAGGCGTGGAACGGATCACCGAGAAGGGCGTCGTCGCGGGCGGGCAAGAGTACGAGGTCGACTGCATCATCTACGCCAGCGGCTTCGAGATCACCACCGACATCAGCAGGCGCTACTCGATGGACACGATCGAGGGCCGCGACGGGCGTTCGCTCTACGACTACTGGCGCGACGGCTACAAGACCCTGCACGGGATGACGAGCCGCGGCTTTCCCAACCAGTTCTACACCGGCTTCACTCAGGTCGGCATCTCGGCCAATATCGCGTCGAACTACGAACTGCAGGGTGAGCACATCGCCTATGTCATCGCCGAGGCGTTGAACCGCGGCGCCACCACGGTGGAGCCGACCCAGGAGGCCCAAGACCAGTGGTGTTCCACCGTGCGCGAGACGGCGGTGGACAATTCGGCGTTCGACGCGTCTTGCACACCGGGCTATTACAACAATGAAGGCGGTGGCCCAGGAGTTGAGGAAGGCGAGGGGCTGCGCTCTCACCTCGGCGACCCGTACGGCCCGGGCTTCTACGCCTTCGGCGACCTGCTCAAGGAATGGCGCGACAAGGGTGACCTCGATGGCCTGGTCCTCGGAAACCAGTGATTTGTGTGCGTTCAGGCGCGGTGAGCGCTCCTTTTCGCACACAAATCGGAGGTTGAGTTGAGATTCGACGACCGGGTCGCCGTCATCACCGGCGGTGGCCGCGGGCTGGGCCGATCGTATGCATTGCTGTTGGCGACGCGCGGCGCAAAAGTCGTGGTCAACGACGCCGGCGGCGCCCTCACCGGTGACGGGTCCGACACCGGGCCCGCCGACGAGGTGGTGCGTGAAATCGTGTCGGCCGGCGGCGAAGCCGTGGCCAACACCGACTCCGTCGCCACCGCGGCCGGCGGTGAGGCCATCGTCGGCACCGCGCTCGACCGGTACGGCCGCATCGACATCCTGATCCACAACGCCGGAAACGTCCGTCGCGCTTCGTTGAAGGAGATGAGCTACGAGGACTTCGACGCCGTGGTCGACGTGCACCTGCGCGGCGCATTCCATGTGGTGCGGCCCGCGTTTCCGGCCATGTGCGACGCCGGCTACGGGCGGATCGTGCTGACCTCCTCGATCGGCGGCCTGTACGGCAACCACGAGGTCGCCAACTACGCCGTCGCCAAGGCCGGGGTGATCGGGCTGTCCAACGTCGCGGCGATGGAAGGCGCTGCCGACGGCGTCATCAGCAACGTGATCGTGCCCGCCGCCGTCACCCGCATGGCCGAAGGCATTGACACATCGGCCTATCCGCCGATGGGTGCGGACCTGGTGGCCCCGACCGTGGGCTGGCTCGCACACGAAACCTGTTCGGTCACCGGCGAAACCTTCATCGCGCTGGCCGGCCGGGTGGCCAGAGCGTTCGTCGCCGAAACGCCCGGTGTGTATCGGCCGTCGTGGTCGATGGAAGAGGTGGCCGGGCACATCGCGACCATCCGTGACACCTCGGATCCGGTCGTCTTCCCGGTGGTCCCCGACGGGCACGGCGATCACATCCGGTACAGCTTCGCGATGGCCAGCCAGGGAGCGCTACATGGCTAGCGGTCCACTCAACGGCATTCGCGTCGTCGACCTCACCGCGATGGTGATGGGCCCCTACTGCACCCAGATCATGGCCGACATGGGCGCCGATGTCATCAAAGTCGAACCGCCCCAGGGCGATAACACCCGCTACATCTCGGTGGGTCCGGTGCCGGGAATGAGCGGGGTGTTCGTCAACGTCAACCGCGGCAAGCGCAGCGTCGTCATCGACCTGCAGACCGACGCGGGTAAGGCCGCGATGCGTACCCTCATCGAAACCGCCGACGTGTTCATCCACTCCATGCGGTCCAAGGCGATCGCCAAGCTGGGGTTCGCGTATCAGGACGTCGCCGCGATCAACCCCGCCGTCGTCTACACCAACTGCTACGGATACGGCAGGCGCGGCCCGGAACGTGACCGTCCCGCCTACGACGACACCATCCAGGCAGAGTGCGGAATCCCCTTCGTGCAGGCGCAACTCACCGGCGAGGCCGACTATGTCGGCACCATCATGGCCGACAAGGTGGCCGGCCTGACGGCGCTCTACGCGACGACCATGGCGCTGTTTCACCGCGAACGCACCGGCGAGGGCCAGGAGGTCGAGGTCGCCATGTTCGAGACGATGGCGGCCTTCATGCTGGTCGAACATGCCAATGGCGCCATGTTCGACCCGCCCCTTGGGCCGGCGGTGTATCCGCGCACCGTGGCGCCCAACCGCAGGCCCTACCGCACCAGCGACGGCTACATCGCCGCGCTGATCTACAACGACAAGCATTGGAACGCATTCGTCAACGCCGTGAAACCCGCCTGGGTCAACGAATCCCACGCGACCCTGGAGATGCGGGCCCGCGACATCGACAGCGTGTACGGGTTGTTGGCCGAGACGATGAAGGAACACACCACCGCGGAGTGGCTGGCGTTGTTCGGTGAGCTGGAGATCCCGGCTGCGCCGTTGAACTCGCCCGCCGCGTTGTTCGACGACCCGCACCTCAACGCGGTGGGTCTGTTCGAGACCGTCGACACACCGCACGGGCAGGTGCGGTTTCCCGGTGTGCCAACGTGGTTTTCGCGCACACCCGGGGGGGTCGCAGGCCCGGCGCCGGAGTTGGGCGCCGACACCGCGGAGGTGCTCGGCGAAATGGGTGTGGCAGGTGCCGACCGTGCGATTTGACATGGGCGAGCAGGCTACGGCGCTGCGCTCGGAACTTCGGACGTTGGTCAAAGACAACGTGCCCGAACACTATCTAGGCGCGTTCACCGACGACCCGGCCGATCTGGAGGTCGCGCAGCGGTTCTGCAAGGTCTTGGCCGAGCGTGAACTGCTGTGTCTGGCCTGGCCCAAGGAGTTCGGCGGCGGTGGGGCCTCGGTGTGGGAGCAGACCGTGGTACGCGAGGAGATGTGGGCGCACCACGAACCGCGAGGTGCGCAGTACATGGGGGTGAATTGGGTCGGTCCCATCATCATGCGGCACGGCACCGAACAGCAGCAGCGCACGCATCTGCCGCCGATCGCGCGCGGCGAGGTGATCTGGTGTCAGGGCTTCTCGGAGCCGGAGGCGGGTTCGGATCTGGCGTCGCTGCGCACCAGCGCCCGCCGCGTCGATGACGGCTGGCTGGTCAACGGGCAGAAGATCTGGACGTCCTACGCCACGATGGCGCAGTGGTGCTTTCTGCTCGCGCGGACCGCCAAAGGTGAAAAGAAGCAACAGGGTTTGACGATCTTCCTGGTGCCGATGGACGATCCGGCGATTCAGGTTCGGCCGATCCGCACCATGCTGGGTCCGCATCACCTCAACGAGGTGTTCTTCGACGATCTGCGGGTCACCGACGCCGACGTACTTGGCGCCGTCGACCAGGGCTGGTCGGTGGTGCAGGACGTGATGGCCTTCGAACGAGTCGGCATCGCCCGCTACGCACGGTGCGAACGGTTGCTGGCCGCCGCGCCGGCCGTGCTCGACGAGCGCTGGGACGAACTCTCCGCGGAGTTGCGGAGCCGATGGATCAGGATGCTGACGCACTGCCGGCGCGCACGGCTGATGGCCTATCGCGTGGTGTCGCTGCAGAGCAGCGGACGCATCCAACCCGGCGACGCCGCGGCGTACCGGATCGCGGTGACCCGACTCGACCAGGACAGCGCCGAGGTACTGATGGACATCGCGGCCGAGGTACCCCGCGACGCCCCCCGCGCGAGGTGGTTCCGCGGCGAGGTCGAAGACCACTGGCATTACTCGCAGGCGTCCACGGTGTCATCGGGAAGCATTGAGATGCAACGTATCCTGCTGTCGCGTGCATTGTTGGCGGCCGCCAAATGAGCGATATGATTTTGGATCTGTCCGACGACGCCGCCGAGTACGGACGCCAAGCGCTGCGGGCCTTCGAGGCCGCAGGTGGTGACCTGCTGGTGCAGCAGGCCGAAGCCGATTCGGCCCGCCGCGAACCGCTTGCCGCCGCTGTCCTCGCCGGTCTGGGCGCATGGGATCTGGACCCCCGCGCCGACGGCGACGGGCTGGAGGCCGCGGCGGCGCTGTGCCGAAGCGCGGGCTACTGGGCACTGCCGTACCCGGTCGCCGAACGGCTGGCCAAGCCGACCGATCTGGACGCCGACGGGTTGATCGTCATCGCCGGACCACGCCCGGCCGCCCCGCTGGCCGGTCTCCAATCCCGCTGGATAGCAGTGGCTCTGGACGGTGTCCGGCACCGCGTGGGCGGGCTGGGTCCGCCGGGACCGGGGTTCGTCACCGAGCTGGAATTGGACCGCGTCGACGACGACGGCGCCGCGGACGTCGCGCTGGGTCTGGTGCTGCCGTGCTGGACGCTGCTGGGCATGCTCGACCGGGCGATCGAACTGACCGTCACCCATATCAGCCTGCGCAAGCAGTTCGGGCAGACGCTTTCGACGTTTCAGGGTGTGCAGTTTCAGCTCACCGACGCCGAAGTCGAGCGCAGCGGGCTCGACATCCTCGCCAAGTACGCGCTGTGGAGCGTCCAAGAAGACCGGCCCGAGGCGCTCAACGACGCGCTGGCGCTGAGGATGTCGGCGATCGAGGCCGCCGAGGTGGTGTTCCGGGTGTGTCACCAGCTGCACGGCGCGGTCGGCTTCTGCGACGAGACCACGCTGTCATGGCTGTCGCGTTACAGCCAACCGCTACGGCGGCTGCCACTGGGCCTGTCGGCGACCCGCAACGAGCTGACCCGTAGCGCCGGCCGTGCCGGCCTGACAGGGCTGTACGCATGAAGGTCGTGGTGATCGGCACCGGTTTCGGCAAGCACGCCGCGGCCCCAGCCTATCAGAGCGTGGGCTTCGACGTCGAGGTGGTCAGCCCGCGCGACGATGCCGCGGTGGAAAACGCGCTGGCTTCCGACGCCAAATTGGTCTCCGTCCACTCACCGCCGTTCCTGCACCTCGAGCACGTGACGGCCGCGATCGAGCACGGCCATGCGGTGTTGTGTGACAAGCCGTTCGGACGCAATGCCGACGAGGCGACCGCCATGCGCGACACGGCTAGAGACGCCGGCGTCGCCAACTTCTTGAACTTCGAGTTCCGGTTCAACGAACCGTGGGCGAAGCTCAAAACGCTCGCCGACGCGGGGACCATCGGCGCACCAAAGCATTTGAGTTGGAACTTCTTCGGCAGCGGACTGCGGGGGCGCCCGCTCGGCTGGATCAACGACCGCGACCTCGGCGGCGGCTGGATCGGGGCCTACGGCTCCCATCTGATCGACTTCACCCGCTGGCTGTTCGGCAGCGACATCGTCGACTGCGGCGGCGTCACTCGCACTGACATCCCCGGTGCCACAGCCGAGGACGGCTATTCGGGGTGGTTCCGGCTGGCCAACGGGGCCACCGCCACTCACGACACCGGGTTCGCCGCCGCCGTGCCGTCGACGCCGCGCGCCACGCTGATGGGTACCGACGGGACCATCGAGTTGACCGGCGACACCACGCTGGTGGTGCGTCGACCCGGCGAAGAGCCCGCCACCACCGAGTTCGATCCGCCGCCGCGGCGCACCCCGCCGCCCGCGCAGAGCACCTACTTCGCCGAGGTCGCCGAAGCGCTGCGCACCGGTACCGCGATCACCCCGTCGTTCGACGACGGCGTGGCTGTCGCACGCACCATGGATCAGCTTCGGGCCAACGCATCATGACCGCCACTCAGTTTCGGCAGCACGTGCGGCAGTGGTGCGAAGAGCACATTCCGCCCGACTGGCGCGAGCAGCAGACCGGTGCCACCGACGAACAGTTCGTCGCGTTCCAGAAAGCCTGGTTCGCCAAACTGCACAGCGCGGGTTTCGCCGTACCGCACTGGCCGCGCGAATGGGGCGGGGAACTGTCGGTCGCCGAACAGGTGGTGCTCTACCAGGAGTTGGCCCGACACGACGCGCCGCGGCTGGTGCTGGCCTTCGTCGGCATCCACCACGCCGCGTCGACCCTGCTGGCCGCGGGCACCGAGGAGCAGCGACGCCGGCATCTGCCCGCCATCCTCGACGGCGAGATCTGGGTGCAGGGCTTCTCCGAACCCGAAGCCGGATCGGATCTGGCGAGCCTGCGCACCACGGCACGCAAGTCCGGAGACACCTACGTGGTCAACGGGCAGAAGCTGTGGGCCAGCGGCGGTATGCACGCCGACTGGTGTCTGCTGCTGGCCCGCACCGACCCGGATGCGCCCAAACGTAAGGGCATCTCGTACTTCCTGCTGGATATGGCCACACCCGGTGTCGAGGTGCGGCCGATCCGCAACGCGGTCGGCGACTCGCACTTCTGCGAAATCTTCCTCAACGACGTGTCGATTCCGGCGACCAACCTCGTCGGCGCCGAGAACGCCGGATGGCAGGTCGCCCAGGCCACGTTGGGCGCCGAGCGGGGGATGACCATGCTCGAGCTCGCCGAGCGGCTCGGGAACGCCGGCTTCCGCTGGCTGGTACAGGCCAGCCCCGTCGACGACCCGATCGTCGCCGACCGGCTGGCGCAGTTCGAGACCGAGATCACCGGGCTGCGCGGGCTGTGCCGAAAGTTGGTGGAGACCAGCACAAATGCCCACCCCGGGCCTGCCGACGCGTCGATCGTCAAGCTCTACTACAGCGAGCTGCTGCAGCGGATGACCGATTTCGGCGCCGAGGTCGGCGGTCTGGCGGCCCACACCGAACTGACCAAACCGATGTCGAGCGGCTGGGAGTCCGGCTCCTGGGTACTCGACTTCATCGGCTCGTGGGAGTGGACCATTCCCGGCGGCGCGAGCGAGATCCAGCGCACCATCATCGGCGAGCGCGGCCTCGGCCTGCCGCGGGAACCGAGCAGCACATGACCACGGAATTCACCGAGTTCCACGACGAGCTGCGTTCGGTGGCAGCCAATTTGCTCGGCAAGGACCGCGCCGTCGATTGGCCCACGCTCGTCGAGGCCGGCTGGGTCGGGCTGGAGGTACCCGAGCAGCTCGGCGGCGCCGGGGCGACGTTTTCCGAAACGGCGATCATCTGTCAGGAGGTCGGCCGCGCCGCCGCAGCGACCAGCTACCTGGGCAGCGCGGTCTTGGCCGTCGGCGCGGTCAACGCGCTGCAGCCCAGCGATGCCCGCGACAAACTGCTGCGTGACATCGCATCCGGTGCGACCCGGGTGGCCGTCGCGTTCGAGCCGTACGACTTCGTGCCCGACGCCGAGGGCGCGGACCGGGTGCTCGTCGTCACCGAAAGCGGCATCGTCGAACCGGCCGTCACCGTCACCGCACAACCGGTTCTGGACGAAACCCGCTTTCTCGCAACGGTATCGGTTCCGGACCAAAATGGTGACGCGCTGCGCTTCGCCGGGGATCCCGATGCCGCGATACGCCGGCTGCGTGACCGGGCCGCCGTCGCCGTCGCGTGCGACAGCCTGGGGCTCAGCGAGGCCATGCTGACCGCCACCGTCGAGTACGCCAAGGTGCGCCAGCAGTTCGGCAGACCCATCGGGTCCTTCCAGGCCGTCAAACACGCCTGCGCCGACATGCTCGTCAGCATCGCCGTCTCCCGCCAGCTCGTCGCCGCCGCGGTACAAGCCATCGCCGGAAACGATCCCGACGCCGGCGTCGCCGCCGCGATGGCCAAGTCGCACGCGTGCGGGGCGGCCGTCGACATCGTCGGCAAGGCCATGCAGCTGCACGGCGGCATCGGCTACACGTGGGAGAGCGGCGTCCACGTCTACCTCAAACGCGCCGCGCTCAACCGTTCGCTGTTCGGATCGCCGGCAGCACACCGCCGAGAACTAGCCAAGCGCTACCAGTAAAGGAGTTTCGTATGGGCGTGCCCGTCTACAAACGCATTCTCGACCTCTTCGAGGCCGAGGGGGTCAACACGCTGTTCGGCATCCCGGACCCGAACTTCGTGCACATGTTCGCCGAGGCCGAGGCCCGCGGATGGTCGGTGGTCGCGCCGCACCACGAACTCAGCGCGGGGTTCATGGCGGAAGCGGCTTCGCGGATGACCGGCAAGCCGGGACTGTGCATCGGCACCCTCGGACCGGGTATGGCGAACATCGCGGGGGCAATCCAATGCGCACTTGTTGAGAACTCGCCGGTGATCTTCCTCGGCGGTCAGCGTGCCCGCATCACCGAGCGGCGCGTGCGGCGCGGCCGTATCCAATTCGTGCAGCAGGAACCGCTTTTCGAGGCGTCGGTCAAGTACAGCAGCTCGATCGAGTACGCCGACCAGACCGACGAGATCATCCGCGAGGCCATCCGCCGCTCGATGTCAGGCACGCCCGGACCCAGCTACGTGGAGTTCCCGTCGCACGTGATCCTCGAAGAGCTCGACGTCGCAGAAGCTTTGCCGCCCAACCGGTATCGCCTCATCAACCAAGGGGCGGGGGCGCCTGAATTGGCCGAGGCCGTGACGTTGATCCGCGAAGCGAAGAACCCGATCTTGCTCGTCGGCCACGGCGTACACACCTCCCGCACGCAGCAGCAGGTCAAAGAGTTGGCCGAGCTGATGGCGTGCCCGGTCATCCAAACCTCCGGAGGCACCTCGTACATCCCGGGACTGCAGGACCGGACATTCCCGTACCTGTTCTCCCCGGCCGCCAACGAGGCGGTCGAGGAATCCGACCTGTGCGTCGCGCTGGGAACCGAACTCGGCGAGCCCATGCACTACGGCAAAACGCAGCACTGGGCCGGAAACGACGCCAACCGCAAATGGGTATACGTCGAGCAGGATCCAGCGGCCGTCGGTGTCAACCGCCCGTTCGATGTGCCGCTGGTCGGCGATTTGCGCGGCGTCGTCCCGCAACTCGTCGAGGCGCTGCGCGATACCCCGCGCGAACCGTCGGCCAACCTCGAGAAGTTGGTCAAGGCCGACTCCGAAGAATTAGCGGAACTCGCCACATCCGCGCCATCGGGCCGCACGCCGATTCATCCGGCCCGGTTCGTCGTCGAAGCCACCAAGGCGTTCGACGAACTCGAGGACGGCATCATGGTGCGCGACGGCGGCGCGACCGTGATCTTCCAATGGACCTACTCGCAGTGCAAGCCGCGCGACGTGATCTGGAACCAGAATTTCGGACATCTGGGCACGGGACTGCCCTATGCGGTCGGCGCGTCGATCGCCGAGGGACGCAAACGCCCGGTGATGTTGCTGACGAGCGACTCTTCGTTCCTGTTTCACATCGCCGAACTCGAAACGGCCGCCCGCGAGGGTGTGCCGCTGGTGTGTGTGGTCGGCGTGGACCATCAGTGGGGCCTGGAGGTCGGCGTCTACAAGCGCACGTTCTCCCAGCCGTCCCCGCAGCCCGGGGTGCACTGGAGCAAGGACGTCCGGATGGACAAGATCGCCGAGGGCTTCGGCTGCCACGGCGAATACGTCGAGAAGGACGACGAGATCGGTCCGGCCATCGCCCGCGCCTATGCCAGCGGCAAGGTGGGTGTGGTGCACGTGAGCATCGACCCGAAGGCCAACTCTGAGGAGATGCCCAAGTACGACCGATTCCGGACCTGGTATGCAGAAGGCACACAGTAGAGAAAGATGGGCACCATGCGTGAGTATCTGAAGTTTTACATCGACGGAAAGTGGGTCGACCCGGTCCGGCCCAACACCCTCGACGTGGACAACCCGACGACAGAAGAAGTCTCCGGCCGGATCTCGATCGGTTCCGCCGTCGACGTCGACGTGGCCGTGCAGGCGGCCCGCAAGGCGTTCGCCACCTGGTCACAGTCCAGCCGCGAAGAACGACTCGACCTGCTGCAGGCGATCATGGCCGAGTACCAGAAGCGCTCCGATGACCTGGCCGCCGCGGTCAGCGAGGAGATGGGCGCCCCCGCATCCCTTGCAGCGGGCCCGCAGGTGGCGCTGGGAATGGGCCATATGGCGACGGCCATCGACGTGCTGAAGAACTTCGCGTTCGAAGAACAGCTCGGATCCACGCTGGTGGTCCGGGAACCGATCGGTGTCTGCGGTCTGATCACGCCGTGGAACTGGCCCATCAACCAGATCGCCTGCAAGGTGTTTCCGGCGCTGGCCACGGGCTGCACCATGGTGCTCAAGCCGTCAGAGGTAGCACCGTACTCCGCGCAGATCTTCACCGAGATCGTCGACGCCGCAGGCGTTCCCGCCGGCGTGTACAACCTCGTCTACGGTGACGGCCCCGGCGTCGGCGCGGCACTGTCCAGCCACCCTGACATCGACATGGTGTCCTTCACCGGGTCCACCCGCGCCGGCGTCGACGTCGCACGCAACGCGGCCGCCACGGTGAAGCGGGTGACGCAGGAACTCGGCGGCAAGAGCCCCAACATCGTGCTCGACGACGACGACTTCGCCAAGAGCGTGGCCGCGGGGACGACGGTGATGATGGTCAACAGCGGCCAGAGCTGCAATGCCCCGTCGCGCATGCTGGTGCCGAACTCGCGGATGGACGAGGCCATCGCCGTGGCCAAGGAAACCGCCGCCACGGTGAAGGTCGGCGACCCTGACGAACCCCGCGCGTTGGGCCCGGTGGCGTCCAAGGCGCAGTTCGACAAGATCCAGGGCCTGCTGCAAAAGGGCATCGACGAAGGCGCGACGCTGGTGATCGGCGGTCCGGGTCGTCCCGATGGTCTGGATACCGGCTACTACGTCAAGCCGACGGTGTTCGCCAACGTGCGCAACGACATGACCATCGCCCGCGAGGAGATCTTCGGGCCGGTGTTGTGCATCATCGGCTACGACGATCTCGACGAGGCGCTCGAGATCGCCAACGACACCGAGTACGGGCTGGCCGGATACGTCTCCGGTGCCGATCTGGAGCAGGCCCGGTCGGTGGCGCGCCGGATCCGTGCCGGCTCGGTCGCGATCAACCACGGTTTCGACATGACTGCACCGTTCGGCGGGTACAAGCGCAGCGGTAACGGCCGCGAATGGGGTCACTTCGGCTTCGACGAATACCTGGAGACCAAGTCGGCGATCGGTTACGCGCCGGAGGCCGCCGCCGGGTAGTCAGCGTCCATGGTGAGCGAAAAGTACGAGTACGGGCTCGATTTCGCCGGCATCGCCGCGATCGACATCCACACGCACGTCGAGGTCGACGGCCACGGCCACAAGGCCTACACCGACGAGTTGATCGAGGCGACCGAGAAGTACTTCAAGCGGTCGCCCGGTCAGCTGTCGAGCGTGGACGGCATTGCCGCGCTGTACCGGCAGCACAACACCGCCGCGGTGGTGTTCACGATCGACGCGCGCACCGCGATGCGCCATGTGCCCAACTCGATCGCGGACCTCGTCGCCGGTGCGGTACGCAACAGCGATGTGCTCATCCCGTTCGGCAGCGTGGATCCGTGGCAAGGGCGGGCGGCGGTGCACCGGGTGCGCGAGCTCGTCGGCGACTATGGCGTCAAGGGCTTCAAGTTCCACCCGAGCATGCAGGCCTTCGAGCCCAACGACCGTCGCTTCTATCCGATCTACGAGGCGATCACCGAGGCCGGCGTGCCCGCCCTGTTCCACACCGGGCAGACCGGCATGGGCTCGGGGCTGCCGGGTGGTGGCCGGGTGAAGCTGCGGTACTCGGATCCGATGCTGCTCGACGACGTCGCCGCCGATTTCCCGGAGTTGAGGATCGTGATGGCCCATCCCGCAGTGCCGTGGGTGGACGCGCAGATCGCGATCGCCGCCCACAAGGCCAACGTCTACCTCGACCTGTCCGGCTGGAGCCCGAAATATTTTCCGCCCCAGCTCGTGCAGGCCCTGGGCAGGCAGCTGCGCACCAAGGCGTTGTTCGGAACCGATTTCCCCTACATCGGCCTGGACCGGTGGCGACGCGACTTCGAGGCGCTCGACCTCGACCCGGCTGTGGTGCCGCTGGTCTACAAGGAGAACGCGCTGCGGGTTCTCGGGCTGAGTTCTTGAGCGTGAGCCCCTTTCGAGCGCGAGCCCCTTTCGAGCGCGAGCAGACGCAGAAACGTGCGAAACGCCGCTCGGTAACAACATTCTCTGTCTGCTCGCCGAAGAGGGGCGATGAGTTTTCCTGCCGAGCGCGGTCTGCATGGTGACCGACCCACACCATTACGAAGGAGACCATCGTGCCCGTTCGCACTTCCGCCCCGGTGGGCGCCCCGACCTGGATCGACCTCGCCAGCTCCGACCTCGAACGCTCGAAGCAGTTCTACGGCGAGGTGTTCGGCTGGACGTTCGAGTCGGCAGGCCCGGAATACGGTGGCTACGTCACGGCATCCTTAGCCGGCAAGCCGGTCGCGGGGCTGATGCACAACGACCCGCAGTGGAACGACCCCGACGGGTGGAGCGTCTACTTCCACACCGTCGATGCCCAGGCCACCCTCGACCAGGCGTTGGCCGTCGGCGCATTCACCTGCGGCGCACCCGTGATGGAGATCAAGGACAAGGGCTGGATGGCCATGCTGAGCGATCCCGCCGGCGCGATGTTCGGGTTGTGGCAGCCGGCCGGGCACCGCGGCTTCGGGGTGGTCAACGAGCACGGCGCGCCGGTGTACTTCCAGTGGAGCGGCCGCGACTATGCGACGGCGCAGGCGTTCTACCGCGAGGCGTTCGGCTGGCAGATCGAGACGGTGTCGGATACCGACGAATTCCGGTACAGCACAGCCAGCTTCGACGGCGAGGCGCTGCTGGGGCTGATGGACGCGACCAGTTTCCTACCCGAGGGCCAACCCTCCAACTGGAACTTCTTCCTCGGCGCCGACGACGTCGACAAGACCGTGCAGCTGATCGTCGACAACGGCGGCAGCGTGATCCGCGCTGCCGAAGACACCCCGTACGGACGGCTGGCCGCGGTCGCTGACCCGACCGGCGCCGGCTTCAACCTGTCGTCGCTGACCTAGGCCGTCATGCGGTGCTCGGGCCCGCCGACATACACCATCCCGGTCGGGCGCGCGGTGTTGACCGCGTCAACGACCGCCCCGGCGTAGGAACCGTCGACGGTGTCACCGGAGACGACCGTGAAATGCACTCCGGCGCGGTGGAATTCCGAACGCATCGCATAGAGCGTGGCTTCACCGGCCCACTTGCTCGCGGCGAGGGCCGTGTGGCCTTTCGGGACCGCCTTGTAGGGATAGAAGTGACCCCAATGGTCGGTGACGAAGACGATGCGCCCGCCCGCCGGTATCAGCGGCATGGCCCTCCGCGCGAGACAGCGCTGAGCGTCCCGGTTGAGGCGCATCGCCGAACGGGGCTGCGCGCCCGGCTCGAGGTGAACCGAGGCGTTGAGGATCAGGGCGTCCAACCGTCCGAAGCGGGCCGCGACGGTGTCGACCATCGCAGCGCAGTCGGCCGGTTCGCAGATGTCGGCGGGCAGCGTGGAGGCGCGCCCACCCGCCCTGGTGATGGCGTCCGCGACGGATTGGGCACGCTCGGCCGCCGTGCGGTAGTGCACGACGACGTGCGTGTCGGCGTCG
Organism: Mycolicibacterium sp. XJ2546; assembly: GCF_053483195.1. Lineage (NCBI taxonomy): Bacteria > Bacillati > Actinomycetota > Actinomycetes > Mycobacteriales > Mycobacteriaceae > Mycobacterium > Mycolicibacterium sp. XJ2546. Next base: position 314,619 of record NZ_JBEFRW010000001.1, read on the forward strand.
GCGAGTTGCTGCGCGATCTGTGCGCCGGTGCCGCTGGAACCACCGGTGACCAGGACAATCCGTGCAGGTGTGTCATGCATGGCGGGCTCCTCACTGTGGCCGCTGTCGGTGAGCTTCCCAACACCGTACACCAATTCCTAAGAAAAATAAGGGCAAGATAAGGTCACAATAAGGTTGACTGGTTGGGCAGAATGGCCGGGTGGAGTCGGCGCGTGTGGACAGGTGGCTGTGGTCCGTCCGCCTGGCCAAGACCCGACCGGATGCCGCCGGCGCGTGTCGGGGCGGGCGGGTGCGGGTCAACGGCCGGCCCGCCAAACCGGCCACCATGGTGTCGCCGGGCGACGAGGTGCGCGCCCGTATCGGTGAGGCCACCCGCGTCGTCGAGGTGGTGCGCGTCATCCACAAACGGGTCGGTGCGGCGGATGCGGCAACGTGCTTCCTGGACCGAACCTCCAAACCCCCTATCGCGCAGTCGGTTCCCGTTGCAGCCCGCGAGCGCGGCGCCGGGCGGCCGACCAAGCGGGACCGTCGGATGTTGGAGAAGCTGCGCGGAAGCCGACGGTAGATCGCTTCAGTCGGTGGGCGCGGCCAACTCGAAGTCGGCGAAGTCGAATCCGGGTACCACCACACAACTGACCAGAGACGGTTCATCGTCGCGAGGCCTGGCACGCTGCCAGTACCCGGGCGGTACCACGTGCTGGGGGTGTTCGCCGGCCGAGATATCGGCACCGAGCAGATGTGTTGTGGCCCCGGCTTGTTCGCGGCCGACTTCAAGAAGCAGCGGGCTGCCGGAATGGTAGAGCCACAGCTCTGAGCTGCGCACGGTGTGCCACGCGGATTGCTGACCCGGCATCAGCAGAAACAGGATCGCCGTTCCGGCGCTGCGCGGGCCGGTGTAGTCGGGGGGCAGTGCGGACTGCGGCATGGTCAACTCACTGCGCCAGGTCTCCCGAAACCAACCACCCTCGGGATGAGGGGACAGGTCTAGACGACGCGCCCAGTCGGGAAGTTCGGTCATTTCAGCACCCGCGCTTTCGGTGTCGGACACTCCACCTTAAAGATCGGGGCCACGCGGCACACCCGATAGGCTCAGGCCATGTCCCGCGTGCGCCCCGGTTGGTTGGTGGCGCTGTGCGCAGCGGTCTTGGTCGTCAGCGCCTGGCTGCCGTGGCTGACCACGTCGGCTGACGGCGGCGGTCGGGCAAATGCGATCGGCGGTGTCACCGTGGGCGAGTTGCCGGCGCCGCCGCCCGGGTTCGGGGTGGGGCAGTTGATCGTGTTGTTGGGGGCGACGCTGATCGTGGCGGGCGCGATGGCGGGGCGTGGGTTGTCGGGTCGGCTGGCTTCGTCGGCGGCGTTGGCGATTTCGGTCCTCGTGGTGGTGATGACGGTCTGGTATTACCGGCTCTACGTGTATCCACCGATTTCCGCGGGCTACGGACTGTTTCTCGCCGGCGCAGTCGCCGTCGTCGCGGTGATCTTGTCGGTGTGGGCGATGATGGCCGCCTGGTCGACGGCTGACCGGGCGGCATGACCGGCTTTGTCGCGCCGGTGACGCTGACCGGCGAGCGTTGGGTGCGGCTGGAACCGCTTAGCCACGAACACATCCCGGAGATCGCCGCAGCAGTGGCCGACGGGGAGCTGGGCCGGCTGTGGTTCACGGCGGCACCGGCGCCGGAGGCCGTACAGCAGTGGGTAGGCAACCGGTTGGCGGTGCAAAGCCCCGACCAGGGGCTGACATTAGTGGTGCGCCGCCTCGACGGCATGTTGGTCGGGTCCTCGAGCTACATGTGCGTCGACGCACCCAACCGGCGGCTGGAGATCGGCAACACCTGGTACGTCGAGCCGGCGCGGCGCAGCGGCGTCAACTCCGAAACCAAGTTGCTGATGCTGAGCCACGCCTTCGACCGGCTTGGCTGTGTCGCAGTGGAATTCCGCACCCACTACTTCAATGTCACCAGCCGTGCGGCCATCGAGCGGCTAGGCGCCAAGCTCGACGGCGTGCTACGCAGCCACCAACTGTTGCCCGACGGGTCGAGGCGCGACACGGTGGTGTACTCGATCCTGGACATCGAGTGGCCGGCAGTGCGGTCCAACCTGAGGTTCAGGTTGGACCGCAACGGTTTCCGTGGCGGCTAGTCGGATTCGACGGTCGTCGGTTCGATCGACTTCTGGCCCCCGCCGTGGGCAACCTCGATCTTGCGTGGCTTGGCGCGTTCGGCGAGCGGAATGGTCACGGACAGCACGCCGTTTTCGTAGGTCGCCGAAATCGCCGACGCGTCAACGCCTTCGCCGAGCGATAGCTGCCTGCGGTAGGTGCCGAAGAACCTCTCGTTGGCCAGCCACTGGGCCGACTCTTCCGAGCGTGCGGTGCGGTGCGCCGAGATCGTCAGGGTGCCGTTGTCGACGTTGACGTCCACGGATCCGGGGTCGACGCCGGGTAGGTCGGCGGTCAGCAGGTAGTGGTCGTCGATCTTGCAGAGGTCCATCGGCATGAACCGAGGGGTGCGGCTTGATCCGGTCTGGCTTGTCAGCAGGCCCCGGGTCAAGGCATCAAGGTCACTGAACGGATCAAAGCGAAGCACAGCAATCCACCTCCTTGTACCTTCAGGCCCGCCACCCTGGCGGGCAGCTAAATCACTGTGCACCTGCGAGATTAGCACTCTTATGGCGAGAGTGCTAGCCAGATGGAAGGCATTTTCGGCACAAGTTCGCGTCGGTATCGCGGGCGGGGTGTGTGGTCGCGCGGGGCGAGGGCGCGATTGCGAAGAATTGGGCGGTATCCGCGGGCGGCCCCGTCGGCTGTGTTCTGAACCGACGAGACCTCAGCAAGCCTAGTGGTCGACCACTACGCTCGCCTCTAGAAACAATGCCCGGACCTGGGAAAAGGCAAACGTTCGTGTATTGGATAGCGACAGCGGGAAGACCTTGGAGATGGCTGACCTCACGAACCCACATAGCCTGGCGCAACGGATGGCCGAACTGGCGCGTGCCTCCGCGGCTCCGCGCACCGTCGAGGAGGTCCTGTCCGACGTCACCACGACGGCAGGCGAGCTGATACCGGGTGTCGACACGGCCGGCGTACTCCTGGTCGGCAAGGGCGGCAGATACGAGTCACTGGCTGGCCTCACCGACATGCCGCACAAGCTCGACGAGCTTCAGATGACTTACAACGAAGGGCCGTGTCTGCAGGCCGCGGTCGACGAGGTCATCGTGCGCACCGACGACTTTCGGGAGGAGGACCGCTGGCCCAAGTACGCGCCGGCGTGTGTCGAACTGGGAGTGCTCAGCGGATTGTCGGTCAAGTTGTACACCGCCGACCGCACAGCCGGTGCGCTCAACCTGTTCAGTTTCAGGCCCAACGCCTTCGGTGCCGAGGACGAAACGGTTGGGTCGATCCTCGCCGCACACGCTGCGGCGGCGATCCTGGCCAGCAGGCACGGCGAGCAACTCGTATCGGCGCTGTCCACCAGAGACCGCATTGGCCAGGCCAAGGGCATCATCATGGAGCGCTACGGCGTCGACGATGTGCGGGCGTTCGAGATGCTCAAACAGATTTCTCAGGACAGCAACACCCGGTTGGTCGACGTTGCCCAGGGCGTCATCGACACGCGCAACACCTGATTCTGTGCCCCCGGCAGGATTCGAACCTGCGACACCGGCTTTAGGAGAGCCGTGCTCTATCCCCTGAGCTACGGGGGCGCGACCGCACGGAGCTTACCGAAAGCCGTCAGCGCAACTCGGCGATCACCTTCGCGAACACCTCGGCATGACGCTGTTGCACCGTGATGTAAGTGACGCCGTAGGTCTCACGATAGCCGCGGATGGTGTCCGCGATCTCCTTCGTCGACCCCGACAGCACCGCAGGGGTGCGCAGTAGCTCATCGTCGGACAACCCGGGCAGGAACTGGCGCGTGATCGCCATATCCGGCCGGCCCGAGTCGTCGGTCGGCATCGCGGTGACGGCGAGGTTGAGCTCCAGGCGCCCGAAGCGCTCGCCGGCGGCGTCGCGGACGAAGGCGACGCGGTCGGCGAGCGGGTCGAAATTTGGGCCGACGGGTGCGCCGCCGGTCAGCCCGATGATGTCGGCCCGCTGCGCGGCGAGGGTCAGCAGTTTGTCGCCGTTGCCGGCGATGAGGATCGGCACATCGGGCACGTGCGCGGTGAAGTGCTCGGTCACATGGCTCAGCCAGGCGACCCGCTGCCCGGGCGTCGGGAACGGCAGCTCGGCCTGCTCGAACTCCTCCTTGACGTACCCGGCGCCCAGGCCGAGCTCGAAGCGCCCGTCGGACAGGTCCCGCAGCGAGGTGACGTCACGGGCCAGCAGCGCGGGCCGGTAGAAGCCGGCGTTGAGCACGAACGTGCCGACCCGAAGCCGCTCGGTGGCCACCGCGATCGCGGTCAGCATCGGAAACGGCGCGGTGGTGTAGAGGTGATCGGCCATGTGCAGCACGTCGTAGCCCATGTCCTCGACACGCCGGGCGAAGTCCTGCACCGACCGTCGGCGACGCGCGGCCTGTAGCCCAACGCCGAACCGGAAATCCTTGGCCATCACCAGATGGTATTCGCCAGGCGGGCAGAGAAGGTTTGGCGGCCGTCAGTGCGGGGCAATACCACTGCCGCCGCCTCCGACTCCCGGAGCCCCACACCGAAGGACTTTCGCCCCCGGATCCGGCCCGTCGTCGAACTATCCGACGGGCCGGATCAATACTTCAGAAATCGAAGAGGAATTCCTGCTCGCCGACCCGTCATCCGGCGAACCGGTCGCCGTCAACGACGCGACCGCACGCCACGCCGCCGAGCGGGGCGTCAAGCTGCAACTCGAGCTCACCAGCTGCCAGATCGAAACCACCAGCGACGTCTTCGGCGCCAGCCACGAATTGCGCGACCAGCTGCTGGGGTTGCGTCGCGCGGCCGCCGACGCCGCCGAGGCCAGCGGCGCGCAACTGCTCGCCGTCGGGCTGCCGCCCGCGGTGCCGCACCGGTTTCCGATCACCGATACCCCGCGCTACCGGGAGATCGGGAAGAGGTTCGGCATGATAGCCCACGAGCAGGGCATCTGCGGATGCCACGTGCACGTCGGAGTACCCAGCCGGGAGGCCGCGATCCGGGTCAGCAACCGGCTGCGCCCGTGGCTGCCGGCCCTGCTTGCGCTGACCGCCAACTCGGCGGTGTACCGCAACGCCGACACGGGCTATGCCAGCTGGCGCAGCGTGCTGTGGGCGCGCTGGCCCAGCGCCGGCCCGCCGCCGCACTTCGACTCGGTCGACGAGTACGACGCCGTGGTCGCGATGCTGCGCAACGCCGGCGCGGTGCTCGACGACGGCATGGTCTATTGGGACGTCCGCCCGTCGGCCACGTTCCCGACCATCGAGGTGCGCGTCGCCGACGTGCCGGCCACCGTGGGCGAGACGGTGCTGCTGGCCATGTTGGTCAGGGCGACGGTGATGACCGCGCTCGACGAGGAGCGCCAGGGCCAACCCGTGCCGCCGCTTACCCCGCACGCGCTGAAGGCCGCGTACTGGAAATCCGCCCGCGACGGCCTGGACGGGGAGGCGGTCGACCTGCTGGAGGGCCACCACAGCGTGCCCGCGCGGGTGCTGCTGGATCGGCTCGTCGACTATGTTCGCCCCGCGCTGGACGCCGTCGGCGACTACGACGCCGTCACCGAGGAACTCGCGCGTGTCACCGACGAGGGCAACGGGGCCATGCGACAACGACACGCGTGGCAGCGCCGCCACGCCGTCGCCGACGTCGTCGCGGAGGCCGCCGCGGCCACCGCGTCGGGCTGTTAGGTCGAGGGGCAGAACACTGCGGACATCACCTGCGCGCGCGGATCGGTCTCCGGCGAGGACGCGTTGGGCGCCTGCGTCAATGTCAGCGAAACAGCCGGGCCGTCAAAGGTTTTCGCCATAAAGCTGTGGTAGCCGAAGATATCGCCACCGTGCCCCCACGCGGTGACGCCACACGGCAGGTTGGCCTTCATCAGCCCGAGACCGTAGTCGAACACGCCGTCACTGTCGGACATCGCGACCACATCCATCATCTCGTCCAGTTGTGCCCGCGGCACGACCCGGCCATCCAGCAGCGCGGTGATGAATGCCGAGGTGTCCTCATTGGTGGAGATCAAACCCCCGGCCATCCCCGCCGCCGACGCCTGGAACGCGGTGAGGTCGCGGCGGCTCCCGTCCACCAGTTCGTAACCGTGCGCGAACGGAACCCGCAGACCGGTGTCGCCGGGCGCGGGAAAGTAGGTCTCGAAGAGGCCGAGCGGAACGATGATGCGCCAGGTGATTTCGTCGGCGGCCGGGCGTCCCGTCACCTTCTCGATCAACATGCCGGCGATGACGTAGTTGGTATTGGTGTACTTCATCTGGGTGCCGGGCGGAAACTGCGCCGGCTCTGCGAGCGCCATGTCGAGCAGTTCGTCAGGGATCTTGGGCTCCGTCGGCGGTGGGGTGTCTTTGTCGAAGTACTCGGGCAGACCGCTCTGGTGGCGGAGTAATTGGCGCACGGTGATCGCACTGGCGTCGATGCCTTCGCCGCGGATCCGGCCGGGCAGGTAGGTCTCGATGGGTGCGTCGAGGTCGATCCTGCCTTCGGCCACGAGTTGCAGGATGGTCGCCGCCACAAACGTTTTCGTGATGCTCGCGGCACGGATATGGGTGTCGGGGGCGAAGCCGGCCTTGGTGTCGACGTCGGAATAGCCTGCTGAGAAGCGGGTTAGCTCGCCGCCGTCGCGGACGACGGCGATGCCGCCGGCGAGGTGGTCGTCGGCGACGACGCGCGCCAAGACGTCGCCGACGGCGACGGGTTGGGCGGAGGCGGGTGCGGCGCTCAGGCCGAGCAGCAGAAGTGTTGCGAGAACAGCGATGCGCACTAGGCCGACTGTAGATGCCAGGAGTGCGCGGTCGCGACCAGGCCCTGCACCAGCGCCGATGTCGCAGGGCTCAGGCCGTCGTCGCCGGGCAGTTGGCTGCGGGGACTGATCCCGCGCACCCGCGGCGAGAGCTCCAGCTGCGCGCCGCCGCTGCGCACCCGGTTGACGGGGTTGTCCGGGTGCAGCCCGCGCAGCTCACGCGGTATCGCGTCGAGGTCGGTGACGACCCGGTAGCCGGGTATCGCGACGTGGCGGGCGAGGTGCTCGGCGAGTGCGCGGTTGCGGCCGCCGGCCAGCAGTTGCGTGCTGCGGCCGACGCGGCCGTACCCGTGCAGCGAGACCGCGACGTCGACGTGGGACAGGAATTCCGCGAGCCGCTCGGATTCCCGCGCGTGATAGCGCGCCGACGGCAGGTGGTGCGGGTAGTGGTCGGGGTGGCGAAGCACGTACAGCGACGCATCGGCGGCGTCGGCGGCTCGCTCGGCGATGACATCGGTCATCTGCTCCAGACCGCCGCCGTGGATCGCCAGAAAGCCGAACCGGGACCTCAGCGTGCTGTACTCGAGCACACCGGGCGCGGCGAGCAGCTCCGAAAGCGATTGTGGTGCCGGGGTATCGGCTGCCTCGGCGGTACGCGGCCAGCCCGCCGGATCCCACCGCTGGAGGAACGTGACCCAACGCTGCGGCAGGCCGTGGTGCAGCGCACCGTCGATGATGCGTTCCAGGTAACCGGGACGCGGCGGACCGGGTTCGACGCGATGGTCGATGTAGACCCACGCTTCGGTTGGTCCGTCGGCGGTGTGCACGGTGAGCCGGTCGCGGCGATACCGCACCGGAACGCCTTCGGCGCTGTCCAGCGTGGCCAGGTCGTGATCGGTGAGCCGCCACAGCACCCCGTGCACCGCAGATCCGTCGAACGGTTCGACGGTGGCGACGCCGCGTTCGTTGATCAGCCAGTCGTGATCAGCCAGCAGCGCCGGGCGCGGGTCGACCGCGCCGGGGCAGCGCAGCGCCATCTGCTGCACGCACAAGTTGGATCCGTACGCGAAGTAGGTGTGCTCGCCCCGAAACATTCAGCCCGCGACGGTCAGGTAGATCAACACCACGTTCAGCAGGGTAATCAGTGCGGCGACGATCCAACCCAGCGCCGTGGTGACGCGGTGGTTGACGTCGTCGCCCATCAGACGGCGATCGGCGGTGAGCCGTATCAACGGAATCAACGCAAAGGGTATGCCGAACGACAACACCACCTGCGACAACACCAGCGCGCGACTCGGGTCGAGCCCGATGGCCAGGATGATCAACGCGGGTGTCAGCGTGATCAGGCGGCGCAGCAGCAGCGGGATGGTGCGGTGCAGCAGACCCTGCATGATCATCGCGCCGGCGTAGGCGCCCACCGACGTCGACGCCAGGCCCGATGCCAGCAGGCCGATCGCGAACAACAGGGCGACCGTCGTGCCCAGCGTGTTCTGGACCGCGGCGTGCGCGCCCTCGATGGAGTCGGTGTTCTCGTGACCCTTCAGGTTGGTCGCCGCCACCAGCAGCATCGAAAGGTTCACCGCGCCCGCCACCACCATCGCGATACCGACGTCCCAGCGCGTCGCCCGCAGCAGCATGCGTCGCATCGGCCCCGGCTCGGGATGGCCGTGGCGGTCGCGGGCCAGCCCGGAGTGCAGGTAAACCGCGTGCGGCATCACGGTGGCGCCGAGCATCGCCGCGGCGAGCAGGATGCTCTCCGCGCCCGCAAATTTCGGCACGAGCCCGCCTGCCACCTCACCGGCCGGCGGTGGCGCGACGAACAGGCTGGTGAGGAATCCGACCGCGATGACCAGTAGCAGTCCGGTGATGACGCGTTCGAACATCTGCTGGCCGCGCCGGTCCTTCACCAGCAGCAGCAGCAGCGAGACGAGCCCGGTGATCACCCCGCCGGTGAGCAGCGGCAGATCGAATAGCAGGTACAGCGCGATCGCCCCACCCACCACCTCGGCGAGATCGGTTGCCATAGCGACCAATTCGGCCTGCAACCAATATCCCAGTCGGGTGCGGCGCCGCATCTGGCCGCCCACCGCCTCCGGCAGCGACAGCCCGGTGACCAGACCCAGCTTGGCTGACAGGTACTGCACCAGGCAGGCCATGGCGTTGGCCGCGACGATGACCCACACCAGCAGGAAGCCGAACTGCGCACCTGCGCTGACGTTGGCCGCGACGTTGCCCGGGTCGACGTAGGCGATCGCGGCGACAAACGCGGGCCCGAGCAGTACCCAACTCGGCCGCAGCCGTACTTTTTGGTCGCCTGCCACCAACCCACCTTTCTATCCGGTCTGTCGAATAGAAAAGTTAGGCTAGCCGAAACCTAGTGTCCAGTCATCGGCAGGTCACCATCGGAAGCCGCCAAGGCCGATGACGAACCCGCCGTACGGCCAACCCCAGTTCTCGGCGGACACCGATGGCGACGTGACGATTTGGGCGCTGCCGTTGGTTTGGCATTGGGTGGTGTTGGGGCCGACATCGGTGCACTGCGGTGCGGCCGCAGTGGTCGGCGCCGTGATTCCGGAAGCGATTACCACTGCGCTTATGAAAAGAATTGCAGCACAGCGACTTTTGGACCGCATATTGGCCTCCTTCGGCCGCGGATCCCGCTGGCGTTTAGGGGAAGAAGAAGCCTTCGCCGCCCCACATGTCGCCCCACGGGCCGACCTCGGCGGGGGTGGCGTCGATCGAGACGTTGCCGGGGGTCGCGCACTCCGTGTCGGAGCCGCCGAGTGCTGCGGCGCCGCCGGTGTCGACGCACTTGGGCAGCAGATCCTCCTCGCCGCCCTGGGCCGCGGCGGCGGGGGCTAACAGGATTGCTGCCGCGAGCCCACCTGCAGCGAAAACTGGCGTGAGATAACGAAATGTGGTCCGCATAGGCACGTCCTTACGTTTGGAATTCCCGGTCTAGCTGCGAGCGTACAACCCTTTTCCGGTGATGAGGGGTAAGTCGAGCGTGGTTCTGATCCCGGGCGAAGCGCCCACCACCGCGGGGATCGCATTGACCACACGAGCCGCCGTGGCGACCAGACCGGCGTGGTTGTGATCCCCGTTGGGACTGCTTTGGCAGAGGTCGAGGGTGTAGGTCGGTTCACCGGTGACTTCGACCCGGTATGACCCGCCTTCCTGCGCCGGCTGTGGCCAGTCCGGACACAGGTCGTCGCGCAGCCGCGTGACGTGCTCAAGCACGGTGGCGATCTTTCCGTCCTTCATCCCCCGCACCTCGAACCGCAGGGCCGCCGCGGTGCCCTGCTCGATGTGGCCGGCCGCGATGTCGAAGGCCTCGGGCGCCGGTTCGCGTATGTAGGTCTCGGTCACCTCGTCGAGTTCGATGCCCAGACCGGCGGCGAGCTGGCGGACCACCGACCCCCACGCCAGGCTCAGCACACCGGGCTGCAACAGCATCGGGGTCTCGTCGAGTGGGTTGCCGAAGCCCATCACGTCGAACATCACCGTCGCGCTGTCGTAAGTGTCGTAGTTGATGATCTCCATGCAGCGGATCTGCTCGATGCGCTGGCAGGTGCCCGCGAGGGCGAGCGGCAGCAGATCGTTGGCGAATCCGGGGTCGATGCCATTGACAAATATGGTCGAAGATCCCTTTTCGGCAGCGTCTTCGATCGGTTTTATCATCTCGTCGGGAAGTACCTGCCACGGATATTGCAGGAACACCGCGCTGCTGCCGACGACGTCGATGCCTGCTGCCAGGATGCGGCGATAGTCCTCGAGCGCTTCGGGCAGGCGGTTGTCGGCCATCGCGGTGTAGACCGCGCATTGTGGGCCGGTCGCCAGCACGGCGTCGAAGTCGGGGGTGGCCGTGATACCCGTCGATTCCTCGAGCCCGGCAAGCTCGGCGGCGTCCTTGCCGGCCTTGGATTCGCTCGACACCCACACACCGGTGAGTTCGAAGCGCGGGTCGGTGATGAGCTGGCGCAGCGCGTGTCGTCCGACATTGCCGGTGCCGATGGCGGCCACTTTGATAGTCATCGCGGGTTCCTCACAGATCGGGGATGGGCATGTCGAGGTTGGGGAACGTGAGGCCGCCGTCGACCTCCAGCGTCTTGCCGGTCAGATAGCTGCCCGCCGGCGAGGCGAGATAGACCGCGGCGGCGGCGATGTCCTCGGGTTGGCCGAGTCGGCGCATCGGCGTGGCCTCTTCCATCGGCTTACGCAGTTCGTCGTTGGAAGCCACGATGTCGAGCGCGGAAGTCAGGATGGAGCCGGGTGCGATCGCGTTGACGCGGATCCGCGGGCACAGGTCCAGCGCGGCCAACCGGGTGTAGTGGGACAGCGCGGCCTTGGCCGTGCCGTAGGCGGCGAACCCCCGGCCCGCGACGCGGCCCATCGTCGAGGTGATGTTGATGATGCTGCCGCCGCCGGAGTGCTCGAGCATCAGTGGCGCAGCCGCGGTGGTGAGCGCGTGCGCCGTGGTGACGTTGAACGTGAACGCGTCGCGCATGTCCTTGGTGGAGGTGCTCAGCAGCGCGTTGGGCATGGTGCCGCCGACGTTGTTGACGACGGTGTCTAGTTTGCCGAACGCTTCGACGGCCTGGTCCGCCAGCTTGGCGGTCTCTTCGGGGTGGGCGAGGTCGGCGACGACGACGTGTGCGCTGCGCCCGACCGCCTTGATCTGCTCGGCGACTTCGTCCAGTTGGGCTTGGGTGCGGGCCGCGATCACCACGTCTGCACCGGCTTCCGCGAATGCGAGCGCCATCGCGGCGCCGAGACCGCGGCCCGCTCCGGTCACCACGGCGACGTGGTTGTCGAGCCGAAACCTATCAAGAATCACGTTGGCCTACCTTCCTTCACCGAGCGACCGTAACAAGGTGCGCACGCCGAAGGGCGGCGATTCTGAAACACGTTCTAATTCGAGCCCGGCTTGGGTCCGCGGCAAGTGCGCGCGAGCAAGTGCCCGCGATCTGCGCGAGGGCAGTACATTCGCGCTCGGATCATGACCGCTGTCCAGAACCGGCGCGCAAAGCCCGCGCACAAGGAAGGGGCGGACCGGCTACTTCTTGGACGCGGACTTCTTTGCGGTCGACTTCTTTGCCGTCGACTTCTTTGCCGTCGACTTCTTGGCAGGCGCTTTCTTGGCAGCCTTCTTCGCAGGGGCCTTCTTGGCCGAGCCGTCGGAATTGCCTCCGCGGCGGGCTTTGACGCTGGCTTCCAGCTTGGCCAGCAGATCGGAGACGTCCTCGGTCTCGTCGAGTTCCTGCGGCTGCTCCTCGGTGGTAAACGCTTCGCCGCCTTCGAGTTTCGCCTGGATCAGCTCGCGCAGCTGTTCCTGGTAGTCGTCGTGATAGCGGTCTGGGTTGAAGTCGTCGGTCATCGAGTCGACCACCTGGCCGGCCATCTTCAACTCGGCAGGTTTGATGTCGACTTCCTTGTCGAGAACCGGGAAGTCGGGGTCGCGGATCTCATCGGGCCACAGCAGCGTCTGGATGACCATCACGTCGCGTTTGGAGAAGTCCTGCACCCGCAGCGCCGCCAGCCGCGTCTTGTTGCGCAACGCGAAATGCACGATCGCGACCCGGTCGGTCTCCTTGAGCGTCTTGGTCAGCAGCACATAGGATTTCGTCGACTTGCCCTCGGGCTCTAGGAAGTAGCTCTTGTCGTACATCATCGGGTCGATGTCGCTCGCCGGAACGAACTCCATCACGTCGATCTCGCGGCTGCGCTCCTCGGGCAGCGTCGCGATGTCCTCGTCGGTGATGATCACCGTCTCGCCGTCGTCTGATTCGTAGGCCCTGGCAATGTCGCGGTACTCGACGACCTCTCCGCACACCTCGCAGACCCGCTTGTAGCGGATACGGCCGTTGTCCTTGGCGTGGACCTGACGGAACTTGACGTCGTGGTCCTCAGTCGCGCTGTACACCTTGACCGGGACGTTCACCAGGCCGAAGGCGATGGAGCCCTTCCAGATGGAACGCATCAGCCCAGTATGGCCGATTGGAGGGCGGTATCGCGGGTATCGCGATCGGGCAGGTCGGCGCCGGCGCGGGCCACCGTCAGCGCCGACGACAGCGCGGCGGTCTGCACCGCCCCGGTCAACGCCTCAGTGGTGATGCGGGCCAGGTCGCGTCGCCGCTGCGCGCCCAGCAGCCTCAGCGACCACAACGCGTCGATCAGACCCGACATGAACGCATCGCCCGCGCCGACGGTGTCCACCACCTCGACCTGCAGCGCAGGCACCTGCACGGCGCCGGCCGCGCACAGCGCGAACGCACCCCGGTCACCCATCGTCACGGCGACGATCGACGGCCCCAGCCCCAGCCAGGTCTGCGCGATCTGCTCAGGCGTGCGGGACGGGTCGATCCAGCGCATGTCCTCGTCGCTGGCCTTGACCACGTCGGCGCGTTCGACGAGGCGGTCGATGCGGCCACGTGCGGCGTCGGCGTCGTCGATGAGCGCCGGGCGCACGTTCGGGTCGAAGGTCACGGTGGCTGCCGGATGGTAGGTGTCGAGCAGCGCCGCGGTGGCCCGGCACCCCGGCTCGAGCACCGCGGCGATCGATCCGGTGTGCGCAACGAGCGGCGGTGCGACCTCGGGAGTTCCGCTGAGCTGCCACTCGATGTCGAACACGTAGTGCGCTGACCCGTCGGCGTCGAGGCTGGCCCGTGCCGTCGGTGTCCGCGCCGCGGTCGTACTGTTCGAAACCAACTGCACCCCAAGTTGTTTGACATGGTCGGCGATGCGGCGGCCGCGTTCGTCGTCGCCGATGTGGGTGAGGAAGTCGACGTCGCGGCCCAGGCGGGCCAGGCCCACCGCCACGTTCAGCGGGCTGCCGCCGACGTATTCGCCGGTGATGCGCCCGTCGCGCTCGACGATGTCGATCAACGCCTCGCCGATCACCAGGGCCCGCTGCGGGCTGCCCGGCACGGTCATGGCGTGTCCTTTTCCATCAGCTTCTCCAGCGTCGCGCGCGCTCCGTCACGGTGCAGTGAGTCGAGTGCCCACAGATACGCCTCGACAAACCGCGGTGCGCTGGCCAGATCGCCGAACACGGCGGTGTTTTCGATGAACGCGGTCGGGTGCTGCCGCTGCGATTGCGCAAGCGGCACCAGCACGTCGGCGAGCTGGTCCTGCACGTCGATCGGCTCGCCCTGCTCGTCGACACCTTCGGCGTAGCGTGCCCAACTGGCCACCGTCGCCGCCGACAGCCGGACCGGTGCGCCGGTCTTGAGGTTCTCCCGCACCACGGGCAGCAGCCACTTCGGGATGCGGTCCGAGGAGGCGTAGCACAACCGGGCGATCGTGTCCTTGATGCCCGGGTTGGCGAACCGCTCGATGAGCGTGTGCTTGTAGTCCGGCAGGTCGATGCCCGGCACCGGGCGCAGCGTCGGCGTGGCCTCCGAATCCATGTACTCCAGCAGGAATCGGGCGAACAGCGGATCGCTCGCCGCGTCGTCGACCAATCGGTAACCCGCCAAGTAACCGAAGTAGCAGATGCTTTGGTGGCTGGCGTTGAGCAGACGAAGCTTCATCAGCTCATACGGTGTGACGTCGTCGACCAACAGCACGTCGACCTCCTCGAACGGCGGCCGCCCGGCGTTGAAGTCGTCTTCGAGCACCCACGACGTGAACGGTTCGGCCACCACCGGCCAGCGGTCCTCGACGCCGAATTCCTGTGCCACCACGTCGATCACCGCCGGTGTGGTGGCCGGGGTGATGCGGTCGACCATCGAGTTCGGAAACCGGGTGTGGGCGCCGATCCATTCACCTAGGCCGGGCTGATTCCGCTCGGCATAGGTAGTGAACGCCTCGCGCGCCACGTCACCGTTGCCCTCGATGTTGTCGCAGGACACGATCGTGGGGGAGTCGATGCCGCGCTCGCGCCTACGGCCCAACGCGTCGGCGACAAGGCCGAAGACGTTCACCTCACCGCCGGCGTGATCGATGTCGTAACCGCCTTCGGTGATCGTCAGCGAGATGATCCGGGTGCTCGGCGCCGCGAGCAGTTCGATCACGGCTTCGGGATCGTCGGGGGCATAGCGGTAGTCGACGATGGAACCGATGACCCGTGCTGCGCGGGTGCCGTCGGGCTTCTCCAGCAACAGGGTGTAGAGGCCGTCCTGGTCGGCCATCACCTCGGCCATTTTTTGATCGGCCGGCATGACGCCGACCCCGCAGATGCCCCAGTCCTTGGCCAGGCCCATCTCCATCAGCCGGTCGACATAGGCAGCCTGATGTGCACGGTGAAAGCCGCCGACGCCGAAATGCACGATGCCGATGCCGATTTCGTCACGGGCATAGCTTGGCTTGTCGACCGAAAGCGTGGCCAACGTCGAGTTGTTCAGCTTCATGAGAGCGTCACCACCGACTTCACGGTACCGGGCGTGCGGTCGGAGTCCAGGGCCTGCGCCGTCTGCTCCAGCGGGAAATGCGCGGTCACCATCGAGTCGAGATCCACCTTGCCCGACTCGACGAGCGCGATCGCCGTCGGCCACGTGTTGGCGTACCGGAACACCCCCGTCAGCACCAGTTCACGGTTCTGGATCACCTGGACCGGCAGCTCCATCGATTCGGCCCCCAGGCCCACCAGCACCACCCGGCCCGCCGGCCGCACCGCGCGGATGCCGTCGACCACCGCTGACTGCGCGCCCGAGGCGTCGATGAACGCGTCCACCGGTTCTGGACCCACCTGCTCGACGGTCGGGTCGAGCACCTTCGTCGCGCCGAAGCGGGCGGCCTGGTCGCGCCGCGCCGGATCGGGATCGCTGACGACGATCTCGGTGGCGCCGTAGGCCCTGGCGAGTTGGGCCACCACGATGCCGATCGGCCCGGCGCCCGTGATCAGCACCCGGGATCGGGCGTCTACGCCGGCCTTGCGGATCGCGGCGATGCCGACGGACAGCGGTTCGCACAGCGCGGCCGCGTCATCAGACACCGCGTCGGGCACCGGGTGCGCGAACTCGGCGCCGATGGTCACGTAGTCGCACAGTGCGCCGTCGACCGGAGGCGTCGCATAGAACCGCATATGCGGGCACAGGTTGTAGTCGCCGCGGCGGGTTTCCTCGGTGTCGGGATCGGGTCGCTGCGGCTCGATCGACACCCGCTGCCCGATGCGCGACGGGTCCACCGACTCGCCGACCGCGACGATCGTGCCCGCCGCTTCATGGCCGAGCACCAGCGGCGCCTCCATCACGAAGTCGCCGATGCGGCCGTGTCGGTAGTAGTGCGTGTCGGAGCCGCAGACCCCCACCGATGAGACGCGGACCAGCACGTCCCCGGGTTCGGGCTTGGGCACCGGCCGGTTCTCGACGACGATGCGGCCGGGTTCGACCAGAACCGCGGCCCGCATTCGGGTATCCGGCGAAAGTGTTGTGTGCGTCACACTCCCATGCTAACCTCCTGAGCATCTACTCGCACCCTTGAGCAGATGCTCATACCAGGGAGGGTTTGTGCCCGCATCGACGTCGCCCGAGGTCACCGCGGGCAAGTCTGTGTCACACCGCACGCCCGGCGCCGAGGATCTCCGGCTCGCCCTGCGCGCCGCCACGCTCTACTACCTCGACGGGCTGACGCAGGCCGAGGTCGCCGCCCGCCTCGGGGTCTCGCGCCCGACCGCCGGACGGTTGATCGCCCGGGCGAAGGCGCACGGTCTGGTGCGCATCGAGGTGGCCGTTCCCCCGGGTATGCGCGACGACCTGCACGCCGACGCCGAACGCGAACTCGAGCGGCGCTTCGACCTGACCGAGGCGGTGGTCACCGGCCACGGCGTCGACGTCGGCGCCCCCGGTCGGCCGGCCGCCTTCGCCAGCGTCGGCCGAGCGGCGGCGGCGCTCCTGGCGCGGCGGTTGGCGCCCGACGACGTGCTCGGGCTCACGTGGGGCCCCGAACAGGTCGCGGTGGCCACTGCGTTGACACCCGGTACGGCCCGGTGCCGGGCGGTCGTGCAACTCAACGGCGCGACGTCGACGGCGGCATACCAGACTGGTGCCGAGTTCATCCTCACCAGATGTGCGGACGCGTTGCGCGCCAACGCAATCCGACTACCCGCGCCGTTGTACGCCGACCCGTCGACCGTGGCGTCCATGCGCAGCGATTCGCTCATCTCCCGGACGTTGGAAGCCGGAAGGCACGCCGACGCCATGCTGTTCGGGGTGGGCGCGGTGTCGACCGCCACCACCTTGTTCGAAGGCAGCTTCCTGGACACCCGCATGCTCGACGAACTCGTGTCGCTCGGCGCGGTCGGCGAGATCGGCGGCCGGTTCTTCGACGCCGACGGGGTACCGGTTGACACCGAGCTGCAGCATCGCGCGGTATCGGTTCCGTTGTCCGACGTCCGGCGTTGCCGGAAGACGATCCTGATCTCCAGTGGCGTCACGAAGTACCACGCCACCCTCGGCGCGTTGCGTGGCCAGCTGGCCAGATTGCTGGTCTGTGACATCGATTGTGCACGTTGGTTATTGGCACAGTGAAAGGTGGGGCAATGGTAAGGGCGTTACGCAGATGGGCGGCGTGTGCGGCCGCGGCTGGCTTGACGCTGACGGCCGGTTGCGCAGGGGCGGGAACCCTCGGTGCCACCGATCGTACCGTCACGATCGCGATGATCTCCAATTCGCAGATGACCGACGCCCGGTCGCTGTCGCGGCACTTCGAAGCCGCCAACCCCGATATCCAGTTGCGGTTCGTCACGTTGTCGGAGAACCAGGCCCGCGCCAAGATCACCGCGTCGACGGCCATGGGCGGCGGCGAGTTCGACGTCGTGATGATCAGCAACTACGAAACCCCGCAGTGGGCCGAGAACGGTTGGCTGACCAACCTTTCCGACTACATCGCCGACACCCCTGGTTACGATCAGGACGACTTCATCCCGTCGCTGCGGGAGTCGCTGTCCTACGAGGGCGACATGTACTCGGTGCCGTTCTACGGTGAGTCGTCGTTTCTGATGTACCGCAAGGACCTGTTCGAGCAGGCCGGTATCGATATGCCGCACAACCCGACCTGGCAGCAGGTCGCCGATGCCGCCGCCGAACTCGACGGGCCCGACATGGTCGGCATCTGCCTGCGCGGCAAGCCCGGTTGGGGGGAGGTGCTCGCACCGCTGGACACGGTGATCAACACGTTCGGCGGACGCTGGTACGACATGGAATGGAACGCCCAGCTGGACAGCCCCGAAGTCAGCGATGCCGTGAACTTCTATGTCGACCTGGTGCGCAGTCACGGTGAGCCGGGCGCGGCGACAGCCGGATTCGGCGAGTGCGCAACACAGTTCGCTCAAGGTCGCGCCGCCATGTGGTACGACGCCACGTCGGCGGTGTCGGTGCTCGAAGACCCCAAAGAGTCCAACGTGGTGGGCAAGGTCGGCTACGCGTTGGCGCCGATGGCAGAAAAGCCCTACCCCGGCTGGTTGTACGCCTGGTCGCTGGGCATCCCCACCTCCAGCGACAAGAAGGAAGACGCGTGGAAGTTCATCGCGTGGATGACCGACAAGAACTACATCAAGCTCGTCGGTGAGGAACTCGGCTGGGCCCGGGTGCCGCCCGGCAACCGGCTGTCGACCTATCAGCTCCCGCAGTACCAGGCGGTGTCGGAGGCCTTCGGTGAGGTGACGCTCGAATCGATCGAGAAAGCCAACCCGCAGAAACCCACCGTGGATCCGGTGCCCTACACCGGAGTTCAGTTCCTGGCCATCCCGGAGTTCCAGGACCTCGGAACCAGGGTCAGCCAGCAGATCAGCGCCGCCATCGCCGGTCAGAAGTCGGTCGAGGATGCGCTCAAACAGTCCCAGGAATACGCCGAGGTCGTCGGCCGCACCTATCAGGAGAAGCCATGACAACGCTTGAGCGGGAACCCCATACCGACTCCGAGCACGTCGCGCGCATCAAAATGAAACAGGACCCCAAGGTGAGCCGGGCCGAAGGCTGGCGCAGGCGCGGGCCGCTGCTTCCGGCGCTGATCTTCACGATCATCGTCACCCAGATCCCGTTCCTGTTCACGCTGTACTACTCCACCCTGTCGTGGAACCTGGTGCGGCCCGGCTCACGTCGGTTCGTCGGACTGCAGAACTACGTCGACGTGGTGCGCGACAGCGTGTTCTGGCAGGCGGCAATCAACACGGTGGTGATCATCGTGGCCACGGTGCTGATCTCGGTGGTGCTGGGGTTGATCCTGGCGCTGCTGCTCGACCGGGCGTTCCTGGGCCGCGGCGTGGTCCGAACCCTGTTGATCACGCCGTTTCTGGTTACCCCCGTCGCCGGCGCGTTGATGTGGAAGACGGCGATGCTCGACCCGGTCTTCGGCATCGTGAACTGGTTGTTGTCCCCGTTCGGCATCGAGGGCATCGACTGGGTCAGCAGGTTCCCGCTGAGTTCGGTGATCCTGGCGCTGGTCTGGCAGTGGACGCCGTTCATGATGCTGCTGATCCTCGCCGGTCTTCAGTCGATGCCGCGCGACATCCTGGAGGCCGGACGCGTCGACGGGGCGAACTCGTTTCAACTCTTCCGTGAGCTGACACTTCCGCACCTGCGCCGGTTCATCGAACTGGGCGCGGTGCTCGGCGCAATCTATCTGGTCAACACCTTCGACCAGATCTACATGATGACCCAGGGCGGTCCGGGCACGGCCAGCGCCAACCTGCCGTTCTACATCTACCAACGCGCGTTCCTGGGCTTCGACATCGGCCAGGCTGCGGCGATGGGCGTCGTCGTGGTGGTGTTCACCATCATCGTCGCCACGTTCGCGCTGCGAATGATCTTCAAGACGTTCACCGGTAAGGAAGAGGCGGCCTAGCGATGAGCGCTCGCGCGAAGAGGAGCAGATGATGACCACAACCACGACTGAAACCCGTACGCCGGTCAAACAAAAAGTCAAGCGCCGCAAGTTCGAACCATGGGGCGCGGTGGCCTGGATCCTGGGGCTGGGCTTCTTCTTCCCGGTGTTCTGGATGGTGCTGACCGCGTTCAAACAAGAGGTCGACGCCTACACCACCACACCGAAGCTGTTCTTCGTTCCCACGCTGGACCAGTTCAAGGCGGTGTTCGACCAGGGTGTGGGCACGGCGTTGCTCAACTCGGCGTTCGCCACCGGGGTTTCGACCATCCTGGTGCTGCTGCTGGGCGTGCCCGCTGCATTCGCGTTGTCGCTGCGGCCGGTTCGCAAGACCCAGGACGTGCTGTTCTTCTTCATCAGCACCAAGATGCTGCCGGTCGTCGCGGTGATCATCCCGCTGTACGTGATCGTGTCGAATATCGGCCTGCTGGACAATATCTGGGCGCTGATCATTCTGTACACCGCGATGAACCTGCCCATCGCGGTGTGGATGATGCGGTCGTTTTTCCTCGAGGTCCCCGGCGAACTGCTGGAGGCGGCCGCCCTCGACGGCGCCAGCACGTGGCGGTCGGTGCGGGAGGTGATCCTGCCACTGGTGTCGCCGGGTATCGCGGCGACGGCGTTGATTTGCGTGATCTTCGCCTGGAACGAGTTCTTCTTCGCGGTGAACCTGACGGCCGTGCAGGCGCAGACCATGCCGGTCTTCATGGTCGGGTTCATCGCGGGTCAAGGCCTGTACTGGGCCAAGCTGTGCGCGGCGGCGACGATGGCCGCGCTGCCGGTGGTTCTCGCGGGGTGGATCGCGCAGAACAAGCTGGTTCGTGGGCTCTCCTTCGGCGCCATCAAATAGAAAGGCACATCCAATGGCGACAATCACTTATCGCAACGCCTCCTGCATCTACGAGGGCTCCGACAAGCTCGCGGTCGACTCGTTGAACCTCGACATCACCGACGGTGAGTTCGTCGTGCTGGTCGGGCCATCGGGTTCGGGCAAGAGCACCGCGCTGCGCATGCTCGCCGGCCTCGAGGACATCGACGAGGGCAGCATCGAAATCGGCGGCCGCGACATGGTCGGCGTGCCCTCCAAGGACCGCGACATCGCGATGGTGTTCCAGAACTACGCGCTGTACCCGAACAAGACCGTCGCGGAGAACATGGGTTTCGCGCTCAAGCTGCGCGGGGTGCCTTCCGCCGAGCGACGCCGCAAGGTCGAGGAAGCCGCCAAAGTGCTTGACCTGGTGGAGTTCTTGGACCGCAAACCGGCCAAGCTGTCGGGTGGGCAACGTCAACGCGTCGCGATGGGGCGCGCGATCGTGCGTGAACCGCGGGTGTTCTGTATGGATGAGCCGTTGAGCAACCTCGACGCCAAACTGCGGGTGCAGACCCGCACCCAGATCGCCGCATTACAGCGCCGGCTGGGCACCACCACGGTGTACGTCACCCACGACCAGGTCGAGGCGATGACGATGGGTGACCGGGTGGCGGTGCTGCGCGACGGCAAGCTGCAGCAGTTCGCGTCGCCCAGCGAGCTCTACGACAAACCGCACAACGCGTTCGTGGCCGGTTTCATCGGCTCACCGGCGATGAACCTCGTGACGCTGCCGATCGCCTCAAACGGTGTTCGCGTGAACGAGGATTCGACGCTGGAACTCGAGCGCGACCAGATGACGCTGCTGGCCGATGCCGGTCTGGACGAGGTCACCATCGGCATCCGGCCCGAGCAGCTGGAGCTCACCGACACCGGCGGCGTCGAGGTCGTCGTCGACCTGGTCGAGGACCTCGGCAGCGAGGCATACGTCTACACCCACACCGCCTCCGGCTCGGGGGTCGAGTTGGTGGCGCGCACGATGCCACGGTCGGCGCCGAAGCTGGCCGACACCGTGCGATTGCGCAAGCGTTCCGACGGTTATGTGCACTTGTTCCACCCGGAAACAGGGGAGCGGATCGGGTAGCTCTAGCCAACGACCGCCGGGTTGGCTGGATCCAGGCCGCTCGGCAGATCCGGGTCCAAGCCCGTTCCCTCGTGGGTGACCGTCTGGTGGGCCATGCTCCGGCAGTTGTTGTCGATCGGCGTCTGATCGCCCGAGCAGTAGGGGACGAGATCCTGCGGGTCCGCTGCAGCGCTGGGTGCGGCGATCAGCGTGGCCGCCGCGACCAGGCACGCTGCCAGAATCGTCCGCACTGATTCACCGTAGCAGCGGGTATACGTTCGTACTGTGGATCGTTTCGGCCGGGTGAAGCTGACCAACCCCGACAAGGTGCTGTACCCCGCGACGGGCACCACCAAGGCGCAAGTGTTCGACTATTACCTGCGCATCGCCGAGGTGATGATCCCGCACATCGCGGGGCGTCCCGTCACCCGCAAGCGCTGGCCCAACGGCGTCGAGGAGTCGTCGTTCTTCGAAAAGCAACTCGCATCGTCGGCGCCGGACTGGCTGGACCGCGGCACCATCGTGCACAAGTCCGGCACCACCACATATCCGGTCATCAACACCGTCGAGGGCGTCGCGTGGCTGGCGCAGCAGGCGTCATTGGAGGTGCACGTTCCGCAGTGGCGGTTCGTTACGGGCGCGCGCAGTGGGGAGAGGGGTGACACGTTCAAGCCCGGCCCGGCCACCCGTATCGTCTTCGACCTCGACCCGGGCGAGGGCGTCACGATGAAGCAGCTGTGCCGGGTCGCCACAGCGGTACGAGACCTGATGAGCGACATCGGGCTGACGACCTTTCCGCTCACCAGCGGCAGCAAGGGGCTGCATCTGTATGCACCGCTGGACGATCCGGTCAGCTCGCCGGGCGCCTCGGTGTTGGCCAAACGCGTTGCGCAGCAACTGGAAAAGGCGATGCCCAAACTCGTCACCGCGACCATGACCAAGAGCCTGCGCACCGGGAAGGTGTTCCTCGACTGGAGCCAGAACAACGCGGCCAAGACGACGATCGCGCCGTATTCGCTTCGCGGACGCGAACATCCGACCGTCGCCGCGCCGCGCACCTGGGAGGAGATCGAGGACCCGAAGCTGCGTCATCTCAACCTCGACGAGGTGCTGACCCGCGTCGAAGAGATGGGTGATCTGCTCGCCGAACTCGACGAGGCGGTACCCATCGCCGACCGGTTGACCACCTACCGCAGCATGCGCGACCCGTCGAAAACCCCCGAGCCGGTACCCAACAAGCCGCCGAAGACCGGCGACAACAACCAGTTCGTCATCCAGGAACACCATGCGCGACGGCTGCACTACGACCTGCGCCTCGAACGCGACGGCGTGCTGGTGAGCTGGGCGGTGCCCAAGAACCTGCCCGAAACGCCAGCCGAGAACCGGCTCGCCGTGCACACCGAGGACCACCCACTGGAGTACCTGACCTTTCACGGTGAGATCCCCAAAGGCGAGTATGGCGGCGGCAAGATGATCATCTGGGATTCGGGAACATACGAAACCGAGAAGTTCAACGATGTGCCACCGGACGGCGCCGCGAAAGGCGGCGAAGTCATCATCACCCTGCACGGCGACAAGATCCGCGGGCGGTACGCGCTGATCCAAACCGACGGGAAGAACTGGCTGGCCCACCGGATGAAGGACCAAAAGGACCCGCACGTCGGCGATCTCGCGCCCATGCTGGCCACCGAGGGGTCGGTGGCCAAGCTCAAGGCGGGCCAGTGGGCGTTCGAGGGTAAGTGGGACGGCTACCGGGTGCTGGTGGAAGCCGACCGCGGCAGGCTCAGCATACGTTCGCGGCGCGGCCGCGACGTCACCGCCGAGTATCGCCAATTCGAGGCGCTCGCAGCCGATCTCGCCGACCATCACGTGATCCTCGACGGCGAGGCGGTGGCACTGGACGAGTCGGGTGTGCCGAGTTTTTCCGAGATGCAGAACCGGGCCCGTTCCACCCGGGTGGAGTTCTGGGCATTCGACATCCTGAATCTGGACGGCCGCTCGCTGCTGCGCGCCAAGTACTCCGACCGCCGGAAAATCCTCGAAGCCTTGGCTGCGGGCGGCGCGCTGATCGTACCCGAACCGCTGCCCGGCGACGGCCCCGAGGCACTCGAGCAGGCCAAGAAGAAACGGTGGGAGGGCGTCGTCGCCAAGAAACGCGACTCGACCTACCAGCCGGGGCGACGCTCAGCGTCGTGGATCAAGGACAAGCTGTGGAACACCCAGGAAGTCGTGATCGGCGGCTGGCGCCAAGGCGAGGGCGGACGCTCGAGCGGGATCGGCGCGCTGGTGCTCGGGATTCCGGACCCAGACAATCCAGCTGGAGGACTGCAGTTCGTCGGTCGCGTCGGCACCGGCTTCACCGACAAGGCCCTCGCCGATCTCAAGAAGACGCTCAAACCGTTGGAGACCGACGAAAGCCCGTTCAACGACCGGCTGCCTCGCCAGGACGCCAAGGGCGTCACGTTCGTGCGGCCCGAACTGGTCGGCGAGGTGCGCTACAGCGAACGCACCTCCGATGACCGTCTGCGCCAGCCGAGTTGGCGCGGCCTGCGGCCCGACAAGGAGCCCGACGAGGTCAGCTGGGAGTAGGAATGCGCCAAAGAAGTGTCAACTGCCCGAACTATGGGTACTGACCACTTCGTCGGGGAACGTAACGCCACCTCAGGGGATGAGCAATGCACAAAATCAGCGTGAAACGCGGGGCTCTCGGTCTACTCATGTCAGGGGCGGTCGGCGGGCTGGCTGCGACGACGATTGCGCTGCCCACGGCCGCCGCGCAGCCGCAATGCACCGCAGCCGGGTTGAGCACTGCGCTCGGTTCGGTGTCCACCGCGACGGGCGACTACCTGGCGAGCCACTCCGGGGCAAACGACGTCGTCACCAATGCCGGCGCGATGCCGCCCGGTGAGGGCGAAAACGCGATCCGCGCATATTTCGTCGCCCATCCGCAGGAGTGGGCTGATCTGCAAGCGATCGCCCAGCCCCTGCGTACCTTGCGCGAACAGTGCAATGTCGACGTGGCGCCCGCCCAGATCGCGCGGTTGTTCGACGCGATGGCGTCGTGAGTTCACTGGCACCCATCGCCCGCTGGCACGCTGAACTCGTGGTTACGATGGAGTTGGCCATGGGTTGAGCACACGGGTCCGGGGACCATCACCTTCGAGAATGAGGTGATCGCGATCAGTATCACTTCGTGCCACGTTCATCGACCGGAACGAAGCCAGGTCGAGATAACCGACGCTGCGGACGCCGAGGAATACCTCGAGGACGTCTACGGGGTGCGGCTGCGACTGTCACGCAAACAGGTCGGTGTCCGCGAGGGCCCGTTGTTGATGCACTCGCGAACGGCCGTGGGGCCCTTCGCGATTGACGAAATCATCGCACCCGGGCACTTGGCAGCCGCACCAGATCCGCTCAACAGGGTTGTGGTGGTGTGGACGACCCGCGGCTGGTTCGACACCGACTGCGACGGTCTGACGAGCGAGGCCACGGTTGGCGACATCACGGTGACCTCCCAGCCCCACCTGCCGCACTGTGCCACCTCACAGGATCTCGCAAGCACGACGTTGCTGCTGGACCCAGCGGTGGTGGCCGGTGTGGCGACGGGTCTGCCAAGCAGCCATGCCCCCCTTCCTGTCCGGTTCTCCAGTTTTGCACCCGTTGACCTGGCTGCCGCGCGGCTGTGGAAGAACACCGTCGACTATGTGCGGCGAAATGTTGTGGCCGACGACTGTTTCGCCACACCGCTCGTTTTGGGTCAGGCGGGCCGGCTGCTGGCAGCGGTAACCCTGTCGACGTTCCCGAACTCGGCTGCCAGCCAGCCCTCACCCCATGACTACACCGACCACAAGCCGGTGTTGCTCCGTCGCGCCATGGAGTTCGTGGAAGCCAACGTCACCACTGACATTGCGCTCGCCGACATCGCGGAGGCGGTGCATGTCACTCCCAGGGCGGTGCAGTACATGTTCCGTCGCCACCTGGAAACCACACCGCTGCAGTATCTGCGCAGGCTGCGGCTGCACTACGCCCGTCAGGAGATGTTGGCGGCCGACCGGCCGTACGACACCGTCACCGAGATCGCGGCCCGTTGGGGCTTTGCGCACACCGGCAGGTTCGCGCTGCAGTACCGGCAGACATATGGCGAGAGCCCGCACTTCACGCTGCGAGGCGGGTAGGCGAGTGAGTTTTTACAGCTTGGCGATGACCTTCTCGGCGAAGCTCTCCAGATGGCGGATTTTGGTGTCCAGCGGTTCGGTGTCCTGACCGCTGATGTAGGGCAGCCGGAAGCCGACGATCACATCGGTGACGCCCTTGTCCTCGAGGCGTTTGATCCCGTCCAAGGTGAAGGCGTCGGCCGAGATGACGTGGATCTCGAAGGGCCCGGTATGGCCCTGCTCCACGCGAAACTGATTGAGCCGCTTGATGAGGTGATCGAGTTCCTCGGCGTCGCCCCCGCCGTGCATCCACCCGTCCCAGCGGGCTGCGCGCCGCAACGCGGCATCGGCGTGGCCGCCGATCAGGATCGGAATCGGCTTCGTCGGCGCAGGCGTCATCTTGGTTTTGGGGATGTCGTAGAACTCGCCGTGAAATTCGAAGTATTCGCCGGTGGTCAGCCCCTTGATGATCTCGATGCACTCGTCCATGCGTTTACCGCGCCTGGCGAACGGCACACCCATCAGCTCGTAGTCTTCGGGCCACGGGCTGGTGCCCACGCCGAGCCCCAGCCGGTTGTCGAAAAGCGCGGCCAGTGAACCCGCTTGCTTGGCCACCAGCGCGGGCGGGCGGATCGGCAGCTTGAGGACGAAGAAGTTGAACCGCAGCGTCGTGGTGACCGCGCACAGCGCCCCGGCGAGAACGAAGGCTTCGATGAACGCCTTACCGTCGAGGAACTCACGGTTGCCGTCGGGGGTGTAGGGATATTTGGAATCTGATTCGAACGGGTAGGCGATGCTGTCTGCGATCGTCATCGCGTGATACCCCGCCGCCTCGGCGGCCTGCGCCAGCGGAAGGTAGTACGTCGGATCCGTCATTGCCTCGGCATAGGTGAAGCGCACCCGACCATCCTAGAACGCGTTCTAGTTTTGGGTTTAGGGTTTGCGCTGACGGGAACCTCGGTCCCATGACCGTGGTATCGAAGGCCGTGTACATGCCGCTGCAACTCGCCATCAGCGTGGCCGGAGGCCTACTGGCGGGCAAGGTCTTCACCGAAATCTGGCAGCGGGTCAATCCGTCGGACACCGAACCGCCGGACCCCAAGGATCTGGAGCGCTCCGGGCGTCAGGCGATCGCGGCCGCGGCGCTGCACGGTTTGGTGTTCGGACTCGTCCGTGCCGCGGTGGACCGCGCCGGTGCGCACGGATATCAGGCCATGACCGACCGCAGCCCGAAGTAGCCCGTCAGTCCCCGCCGGCCATCGCGAACGGAGGCGCGCCGACGCCGGCGACGCAGTGGGTGTCCCACGGGGTCACCTCCGTCAGGCGACCGGTCGCGGTTCGACCGTCGATGCACACCGACACCTGCTGCGGTAGCCGAAGTGCCGTGTCGGGTGTCCAGCCGAAAACCATTCCGCGCCAGTGGTACCGGCCGTCGATGGGATCGAGGTGTCCGGTCAGCCTGACCCGTACCGCGTGGTCCATGTTGTTGACGCGGATGGCCGCCGGGCCGTCGTACACGGCAGTCATCGGGGCAGGAAGCCGCTTCTGCGCCACATGCGCCTGGCGATCGGACCCATCAAGCCGACCTCCTCGAAAAACGATGCCAGCGGCGCGAAGCCGGCCACCTTGACAGCTTGATGGTGCTTGTTGGCCAGTGCCATCTGCCGCGCCGCGCGGGCGTCAAGGCCCATCCGCCGGTACGGGACAGGGATGGTCAGCAGGTAGCGGTAGAACGGCCCACCGACACCGTGCAGGTTGCTCATCACGAACCGCTGGACGAAGCGCATATGCGGCCTGGTCCGACGCAGCCCATCGCGGGCATACTGAATGTGGCGGGCCTCCTCGGTCACATGAATTCGCATGAGGCGCTTGACAATTGGCTGCAGATCAGGATCCTCCAGAATCTGTCGCTGCAGCGCGTCGAAAATCTCCTCGCCAACCAGCGCGGCGCCCCACAGGATCGGCCCTCGGAACAGCAGCGGCAGAGCGTTGATGATGACTCGCTGCCACCGCCGGGGCTGCACCGGCTCCGCGCCGAGCCGTTCGATCACCTTGCCGAACATCACCATGTGCCGTGTCTCGTCACCGAGTTCGGTGAGCGAGTAGTGCGTCGACGCCGCCCTCACGTCCCGGTGCATCAGGTCGCGTAGAAGTGCCTGATTGAGGATGTTCTCGAACCAGATACCCGCCGACAGAATGTTCACCAGTTCCTGACGGGACAATTCGATCTGCTGCGCGCGTGTCATCGCGTCCCAGGCCGGCGTGCCGTAGAGGGTCACGATCTGTGGCGGCAGGAAGAATTTGTCAGGGTCCAGCGGTGCGTCCCAGTCGATGTCGACGGCGGGCGCATAGGACTTCTTGGCCGAGCCCTTGAGCAGGCGTTCCGCGATGGTTTCGCGCGTCGGACGAGAAGTACTGAGCGGCGTACTCATAGCTAGGAACGTAGGGACACATTCGACGCAAGTCAATACCTGCGGTACTGCATACCTGCGGTACTGACCTGGTTTGGCTGCGGCGGCCGTGGTAAGAGGTGGTATGCGAACTGACGAGGCCGACAACGCCGCTGAGGCGCCCGACCCAGACGACCCTCGCAAACCCGAGTCCCCAACCGACCTCACCCGGCCGTCGCTGATCTACGCCATGCGCAAGGCGCTTCGAGAGTTCATGCAGGACCAGTGCACCGATCTGGCGGCGGCGCTGACGTACTACGCGACACTGTCGGTCTTTCCGGCGCTGGTGGTCATGGTGTCGTTGCTCGGGGTGTTCGGGCAAGGCCAGCGAACGGTCGACGCGTTGCTCGAGATCGTCGGCGAGGTGGCGCCGGCGTCCGCGGTCGACACGCTGCGGCCGACAATTGAGCAGTTGGTCAACGCGCCGACAGCAGGCGTCGCGTTGGTGCTGGGCGTCGTGGGCGCGCTGTGGTCGGCGTCTGGATATGTGGGCGCGTTCGGCCGAGCCATGAACCGCATCTACGAGATCGACGAGGGGCGGCCGGTATGGAAGCTGCGCCCGGTGCAGTTGATGTTGACGCTGGCCGGTCTGATGATGGCGGGCGCCGTCTTGGTGATGCTCGCGGTCAGCGGCCCTGTCGCCGAGTGGTTCGGCGATCTGATCGGGCTCGGCGATGCGGCGGTGACGGTGTGGAGCATCGCCAAGTGGCCGCTGATCCTGCTCTTCGTCGTGCTGGCGGTCGCGATCCTGTACTACGTCACACCCAACGTCGAGCAGCCGAAGTTTCGCTGGATCAGCGCCGGCGCAGCGATCGCGATCTTGGTGTGGCTGGTCGCGTCGCTGCTGTTCGGGCTCTACGTGGCGAATTTCGGCAGCTACAACCGGACCTATGGCGCGTTGGGCGGCGTCATCGTGTTCCTGCTGTGGTTGTGGATCACCAACCTCGCGTTGCTGTTCGGTGCCGAAGTGGACGCCGAACTGGAGCGTAGCCGTCAGCTGCAGGCCGGGCTGCCGGCCGAGGAGGAGTTGCAGTTGCCGCCCAAAGACGACCGTAATCTGCGCAAGTCAGCGGCCGCCGAGAAGAAGGACGTCAAGCGGGCCCGTCGGCTTCGGCTTTCGCGCGGCCGCAAACACTGAGGGCATACTGCCTGCGTGACTCGTCGAATCCACGTCATCGGCATCGGGGCCGGCGATCCCGACTATGTGACGGCGCAGGCGGTGACCGCGCTCAACGACACCCAGGTGTTCTTCGCGATGGACAAAAGCGACACCAAAGACGACCTGGTGGCGCTGCGACGCCAGATCTGCGAACGCTTCATCCGCGAACCCGGCTACCGGTTCGTGACGCTCACCGACCCGCCCAGGAACAGGATGGTCCCCGACGGTCCCGCCTACCGGCAGGCCGTCGCCGACTGGCATGCCGCACGCGCGCGCGTGTGGACGTCGGCCATCGAGACCGAACTCGGACCAGAGGGCGTCGGTGCCTTTCTGGCATGGGGAGATCCGTCGCTGTACGACAGCACCCTGCGCATCCTCGAGACCGTCGCCCGTGAAGTCGACATCACCTACGACGTCATCCCGGGGATCACCGCGGTCCAGGCGCTGACCGCGCGACATCGCATCGCGCTCAACGACATCGGGGAGCCCGTCCTGATCACCACCGGTCGGCAATTGCGCGAGCACGGCCTGACGGGTAGCGCCGTAGTGATGCTCGACGCGGACTGCGCGTTTCTCGGCTGCCCGCCTGCGACGCGCATCTGGTGGGGCGCATACCTGGGCACACCCGACGAGATGCTGGTCGCAGGCACGGTCGGCGAGGTCGGCGATCAGATCGCGCAGATGCGCGCCGACGCGCGGGCCAACCACGGCTGGATCATGGATACCTACCTGCTGCGGTCGGGCTAGGTGACGCGACGCTCACCGCCGTTGCGTTCGTTCCACCTGCGATAGACGTCGACTGCGGCCTCCAGCGGCTGATGGCGCATCGGCAACCGGCGCTGTGTCCAGTCCTTGGCGAACTCGTCGTAAAACGTGTTGAGCTCAAAGTATTTGCGGTCGTCGACGTAGTAGGGCTCATAGGCGTCACGGGTGGTCAGGAAAACGACTTCGTCTGGCGAGCAGTAGTACAACGAACCAAGACACATCGGGCACGGGTGGGCGAGGACGTAGATCGTGGTACCGGTGAGATGTTCGGTGCCCAACGTCGTGCACGCCTGACGTATCGCGAGGATCTCGGCATGTGCGGTCGGATCGTGCGTCTGGGCAACCTGATTGGCGCTTTCGGCGAGGACCTCACCGTCCTTGACGATCACGGTGGCGAACGGGCGGCCGCCCTCGTCGACGTTTCGCCGCGCGAGATCGACGGTGCGTTGCGCGAAATCCATGGCGGTCCCTCCAATGCGTCGTTGGTTTAGGCTAATGCGATGTCGTTTCTGTTGCGCGCGGCTTTGACCGGGCTCGCGTTGTGGGTGGTCACGCTGATCGTGCCCGGTATCCGGTTCGTCGGCGCGGATTCCACACTGCAGGAGATCGGCATCATCTTCGTCGTCGCGGTGGTCTTCGGTCTGGTCAACGCGGTCATCAAGCCCATCGTGCAGATCATCTCGATCCCGCTCTACATCCTCACGCTCGGTTTGATTCACATCGTCATCAACGCGCTGATGTTGTGGATCACGTCGTGGATCACCGAGAACACCACCCACTGGGGTCTCTACATCGACGACTTCTGGTGGACGGCGATCTGGGCGGCGATCGTGTTATCCCTCGTCAGTTGGCTGTTGTCGCTGGTGGTCCGAACGGCAAACTAGAGACATGCCCGAACTGCCCGAAATCGAAGCGCTCGCCGACCACCTGCGCCGCCACGCGGTGGGCCTGACCGTCGGACGCATGGACGTGGCGGCGTTCTCGGTGCTCAAGACGTTCGACCCGGCGCCGTCAGCGCTGCACGGCCAGCCCGTCACCGGCGCCGGCCGGTGGGGGAAGTATCTCGGATTACAGGTGGGTGACCTGCATTTGATCACCCACCTGTCGAGGGCGGGATGGCTGCGCTGGTCGGACAAACTGGCCGCCGCGCCGCTGAAACCGGGCAAGGGGCCCATCGCCTTACGGGTACACCTCGGAACACCTGGGGAAGCGCCGGGCTTCGACCTCACCGAAGCAGGCACCCAGAAGCGGCTCGCGGTCTGGCTCGTCGACGACCCGGCCGCAGTGCCCGGCATCGCCACGCTGGGGCCCGACGCGTTGTCGCTGGGCCCCGACGACCTGGCTGACGTGCTGAAGACCAACAGCGGGCGAATCAAAACCGTTCTCACCGACCAGAAGGTGATCGCCGGCATCGGTAATGCCTACAGCGACGAGATCCTGCATGCCGCGCGGCTGTCGCCGTTCGCGACGGCGGGCAAGCTGACCGAGGCGCAACTCGCCGCGCTGCACGACGCGATGATCAGCATCCTCACCGACGCCGTCGAACGCTCGGTCGGTCAACAGGCGGCCACGCTCAAGGGTGAGAAGCGCTCCGGGTTGCGGGTCCACGCCCGCACCGGGCTGCCCTGCCCGGTGTGCGGGGACACCGTGCGTGAAGTGTCGTTCGCCGACAAGTCATTCCAGTACTGCCCGACGTGCCAGACCGGCGGCAAGGTGCTCGCCGACCGGCGGTTGTCGCGGCTGCTGAAGTAAATGTGAGCAGCCGCGCGTCGGCCCAGGCAGGTGGGCTGCGGAACGCGGGTTGTCAGCCGATGCTCGGCGGCCGACGCTGATGGGCATGGATTACGCCAGATACGCCTCATTTTTGCCCACCGAGCACCGCCCGAATCCACCGATCGATCCGACGTCGACCTGGTGGTCGTGGCGCGGGCGCACCATCCACATCGCCCGGGCCACCGCATCCGAGGCGGCCGTGCGCGTGATGGTCATCCACGGCGGCGGCGGTTACTCGGGCGCACTGTGGCCGATCGCGGCGGCCGCCGCGCGGGAAGGCGTCGAGGTGCTGGCACCGGACATGCCGCTTTACGGTGACACCGTCGAACCCGACCCGGGCTCGGTGCGCTACCACGACTGGCTCGACATGTTGTCCGAACTCGTGGCCGCCGAGCGCGCCCATGACCGGCGCCCGCTCGTCCTGCTCGGCGCGAGCATGGGCGGCATGATGGCGTACGAAACCGCCGCGCGCACAGGTGAAGTCGCCCACATTGTCGTCACGTGCCTGCTCGACCCGGTCGATCCCGACGCCAGGCGCGCGGTGGCGCGCATCCCGGCGATCGGGCCGGTCGCACCGAAAATGATGAACGCGGTCGATCCGCTGCTCGGCGACGTGCGGGTGCCGATCCGCTGGCTGGTCGACATGAACAACATGAGCCTGAACCCGGAGTTGAGCCGGTTGTGCGCCACCGACCCGAAAGGCGGAGGCGTGCGGGTGCCGCTTGGCTTCCTCGCCAGCTGGCTGAATTTCCGGCACGCGGAGCCCGAAACCTTCCGCGCGGCACCCGTCACCCTGGTCCATCCAGCGGCGGACCGCTGGACCCCACCGGAGCTCAGCATCAACTTCCTGAACCGCATCGGCGGGCCGACAAGCCTTGTGCTGCTGGAGAACTGCGGTCATTACGCGATCGAGGAACCGGGGCTGCGCCAGCTCGCCGACGCATTGCGCGCGGTTCGTGACGACGTGCTGTCCGGTTCGACGGGTACGGCGCCCTAGGTCGGCGGCGCCAACCGGCCGACCAAACTCACCAGCTGCTCGACGTCCATATCGCGGCTGGTCATGACTCGGTGCAGGTGAGCGTCGACCGCGTGGATCACGGTCTGGGCGGTCAACTCGGCGTCGCCACCGTCGCGGCCACACCGCGCCAAGTGGTAGGCGACCTCCCCGCAGATGTCGTTTTCGAACGCCCGAAGAGCATCGAGTTCGGCAGGCAGGCGCGGGCCGAGCCGATGCATCAGGCGGTGGAGGCCGGGATGGTCGCGGTGCAGGTCGACGACCGTCTCGAGGAGAATGCGCATGGCTTCGTCGAACGGCGGCTCTTCGTCGCGCAGCCGCTTGAAGGCCTCGTCCATACGCGCTTGGGCCGCGTTGACATGGCGCTCGGCCAACGCGCGGATCAGCGCGTGCTTATTCGGAAAGTATTGATAGAGGCTGCCGATCGACACCCCTGCCCGTTCGGCGATGCGGTTGGTCGTCGCGCTCAGGCCTTCCCGGCTGAACATCTGCGCCGCGGCCTCGAGCAACACCTCCACAGTGTCTCGTGACCGTTCCTGGCGTGGTCGTTTCCGCGGCTCGTCGATGCGCTCAGTGTACGTCGGGTCAGCTGTCCCGACAGTAAGAACCGGTGGCCGCCGACAACGCCTGTCGGTAGAGCGGATCGAGGCGGCGGGCGTCGGCGACGGCGGTGGTGGCATCCATCAGCAGCGCCGGGCAGTCCGGGCTGTGCAGCCAGTTCCACTGCTGCGCAATCTCGTCGACCATGATGCTATTCAATTCGTCGATGTGTGAACGGGACTGCGACAGATCGGGGGCGGTGGTGGGTGCGGTCGCCGGCTCGAATTTCCACTGGCCGAAACGGATGTACTGGATGCCCTCGGTGGCGTCGATCTGGTCGCCGAACACCGTGCGCACATAGCCCTGATCGACCCCGCGTGCGGTGGCGGCCGCGGCTACCGCGCCGAGGACCGCGTCGGCGCGCTGCCGGTCGGTGATCTGTCCGCCGCGCAGCCACTTGGCCGCAGCCACCGGGTCGGCGGTGGCCAGCCGCTGCGCCGCGGTGTCGACCAGCCGGTGCAGCGGGCCGACGGGGTCAGCGTGAGCGGTCGCCGTGGAGACCGCGACGCACAAGGTCACCAGCACAAATGCCGCGATGCGCAGAAGAACCATGCGCTCATCTTGACGTTGCCTCGGCTGGCTTAGTCTGTCGGGGTGACTCGGCAGAAGATCCTGATCACCGGCGCGAGCTCTGGCCTGGGCGCCGGGATGGCCCGCGCATTCGCCGCCAAGGGCCGCGACCTCGCGCTGTGCGCCCGCCGCACCGACCGCCTCGACGAACTGCAGGCCGAACTGCTCGGCCGCCATCCCGGCATCAACGTCGCCGTCGCCACCCTCGACGTCAACGATCACGATCAGGTGCCGAAGGTGTTTCGCGAGCTCTGTCAGGAACTGGGCGGCATCGACCGGATCATCGTCAACGCCGGCCTCGGCAAGGGGGCGCCGCTGGGGACGGGCAAGCTGTGGGCCAACAAGGCCACCATCGAGACGAACCTCGTTGCGGCACTTGTCCAGATCGAAACGGCGCTGGAGATGTTCAAGGAAACCGGCGGCGGCCATCTGGTGCTCGTCTCGTCGGTGCTCGGAAACAAAGGTGTGCCGGGCGTGAAGGCCGCCTACGCCGCGAGCAAGGCCGGTGTCACGTCGCTGGGCGAGTCGCTGCGCGCGGAGTACGCCACGGGCCCGATCAAGGTGACCGTCCTCGAACCCGGGTACATCGAATCCGAGATGACTGCGAGATCCGCGTCGACGATGTTGATGGCCGACAACGAAACCGGCGTGCGCGCGATGGTCTCGGTCATCGAACGTGAAAGCGGGCGTGCCGCGGTGCCGTGGTGGCCGTGGGCGCCGCTGGTGCAGTTGTTGCGGGTGCTGCCGCCCCGGTTCACCAAACCGTTCGCGTAGGCCAACCGTGTAGCGGATTGCGCTACCGGGTAAAGGCAGCGCCATGAAGGTGTTGTTGACTGGTGGGACGGGATTTGTCGGCGCGTGGACGGCCAAGGCCGTCGCCGAGGCGGGACATCAAGTGAGGTTCTTGGTCCGCGATCCGGCGCGGCTGGCGACCAGCGCCGCGCAGATCGGCGTAGCCACCGACGATTACGCGATCGGCGACATCGCCGACGCCGAGTCGACGGCCGCGGCGATGGACGGCTGTGACGCCGTGATCCATTCCGCGGCAATGGTATCCATCGATCCACGGCAGGCCGGCGTCATGTTGCAGACCAACCTCGACGGCGCGCGAAATGTGCTCGGCTCGGCGGCCGAGCGTGGCCTCGATCCGATTGTGCACGTTTCGAGTTTCACAGCCTTGTTCCAACCAGGCTGCCGCACCCTGCACGCCGACCTCCCGGTGACAGGGGGAACAGACGGCTACGGCAAATCCAAGGCGGCGGTGGAGAAGTACGCACGAGGCCTTCAGGAGGACGGTGCGCCGGTCGCCATCACGTATCCGGGCATGGTGCTCGGACCGCCGGCGGGTAATCAGTTCGGTGAAGCGGCCCAAGGCGTTCAGGCAGCGGTGCAGATGCGTGGAGTGCCCGGTCGCGGTGCGGCGTGGACGGTGGTCGACGTTCGAGACCTCGCCGCGCTGCACGCGGCGCTGCTGGAACCCGGTAGAGGACCCCGTCGCTACATGGCGGGCGGCAAACGCGTGCAGACCGCTGACCTGGCGGCGTTGATCGGCCGCGCAGCGGACGCCTCACTTTGGGTGTACCCGGTTCCGGACGTTTTACTTCGCAATATCGGACGGGTGGTCGACGTGGTTGGGCCCTATCCTCCGTTCGCCGCACCGGTGACCGGGGCGGCGATGCAGTACTACACGCAGATGCCGTCCTGCGACGATTCGCCGAGCGAAATAGAGCTCGGCATCACCTATCGTGACCCGCAGGAAACGCTGGCGGACACCGTTTCCGGGCTCCGACAGGTCGGTAGGTTGTGAAGATTCGATGTTTCATCGGCTGCCGGTGGTGGTAGTCCGAAAGCATGAACGTGAAACTGACGAAGATGACGCCCCTGTTGTTCGCAAGCGCTGCCGCAGCGGCCATCGCAGTTGCGCCTGTCGCCGGTGCCCAGCCGCCACCACCGCCGTGTGTCAACGCCGACGGTACCCCGTGCGCCGCTACCGGCAACATCGAAGCCGGCCCCGGTGGCGGTGCCGAGGTGGACGTCCCCGGCGGCCCCCAGGGTTCGGCTGACCTCGGCGGCGCCGAGGGGGTAATCCCCGGCGGCCCTGAGGGTTCGGCTGGACCCGGCGGTGCCAGCGGTTCGTTGGCTCCCGGCGGTCCCGGCGGTGCGGCCGGCCCCGGCGGTGCGAGCGGCTGCCTGCCGAACGTCGGGTGCATCAACATTCCGGCCCCGTAATGGTTAACTAGCCACAGCTACGCGCGCGGCGCACACTCCATCAGGGGTGCGCGCCGTGTTGCGTTCGGCAGGCGCATCGCGAGTGTGCATATCCATACACCCGCGCCGGCATGTCGCGTATGAAATTGCACAGCCGGGGAGTGGGGGTGCGCCGGCGACGATCCTCGGCTGGACCAGGCCGACCCAGACGCCTGCAGTCAGGCGGTGCGGCCGCGCTCGACGCGGTATCGGCGCACCAGCGCGTCGGTCGAGGAATCGGACTGTTCACCGGGCGACGCGTCGGCGGTGATCACCGGCAGCAGCGCCTTGGCTTGGGTCTTGCCGAGCTCGACACCCCATTGGTCGAAGGAGTCGATACCCCAGATCACGCCCTCGGTGAACACCTGGTGCTCGTAAAGCGCGATCAGCTGGCCGACGACCGACGGGGTCAACTTCGTGGCCAGGATCGAGGTGGTGGGCCGGTTGCCCGGCATCACCTTGTGCGGCACCACCTCCGGAGGCGTGCCCGCTGGAAGGTCCCGGGTGATCTCCGCCGCATCTCTTCCGAACGCGAGCACCTGTGTCTGTGCGAAGAAGTTGCTCATCAACAGGTCATGCATGCTGCCTGAGCCGTCGGCCGTCGCGAGATCGTCTGTGGGCTGGGAGAACCCGATGAAGTCGGCGGGCACCAGCCGGGTGCCCTGGTGCAGCAGTTGGTAGAACGCGTGTTGGCCGTTGGTGCCCGGCTCGCCCCAGAAGATCTCACCGGTATCGGTGACGACAGGGGTACCGTCGGCGCGCACCGACTTGCCGTTGGACTCCATCGTCAACTGTTGCAGATACGCCGCGAACCGCGCCAGATCGTTGGAGTAGGGCAGGACCGCGCGCGACTGCGCGCCGAAGAAGTTGTTGTACCACAACCCGATCAAGCCCAACAGCACCGGTGCGTTGGCATCCAGCGCCGCGGTGCGGAAGTGCTCGTCGACGATGTGAAACCCGGCCAGGAACTCGGCGAAACGTTCCCTGCCGATCGCTGCCATCACACTCAAACCGATTGCGCTGTCGACGGAATAACGCCCGCCGACCCAGTCCCAGAAGCCGAACATGTTGTCGGTGTTGATACCGAAATCGTCGACCAGCTTCTCGTTGGTGGACACCGCGACGAAATGCTTGGACACTGCGGCATCGCCGAGCGCATCGGTCAGCCAGCGGCGCGCGGCGGTGGCGTTGGTCAACGTCTCCAACGTCGAGAAGGTCTTGGATGCGACGATGAAAAGCGTTGTGGCCGGGTCGAGCCCGTCGAGCGTGGCAACCAGATCCGCCGGATCGACATTGGACACGAACCGCGCGGCGATACCGGCGTCGGCGTAGTGGCGCAACGCCTGATACACCATCACCGGGCCCAGATCCGAACCCCCGATGCCGATGTTGACGACGGTCCTGATGCGTTCACCGGTGGCGCCTGTCCACTCTCCGCTGCGCAACCGGTCGGTGAAATCGCCCATCCGGTCCAGCACCGCGTGCACATCGGCCACCACGTCCTGGCCGTCGACGACCAGTTCGGCGCCGCGCGGCAACCGCAGCGCGGTGTGCAACACGGCACGGTTCTCCGAGGTGTTGATGTGCACCCCGGAGAACATCGCGTCGCGGCGCTGCTCCAGCCGGGCGGCGCGGGCCAGGTCCACGAGCAGCTGCAACGTCTCCCGCGTGACCCGGTGCTTGCTGTAGTCGATGTAGAGATCGCCGACGGCGAGCGTCAATTCGGTGCCGCGCCCCGGATCGTCGGCGAAGAACTGCCGCAGGTGCGTTTCGCCGATGTCGTCGCGATGCCGTTGCAGGGCCTGCCACGCATCAGTCGCCGTGATATCGGGTATGTCGGCACTCATGACGATGACCCTAGTGCGGGGATAAGGCCGAAGGTGTAAGAGAGGAAGTATGGATACCGCCAAGCTGCTGTCGTCAGTACCCACCGGCCTGTGGATCGGCGGTGAGCAACGGGAAGGGTCGTCAACGTTCGACGTGCTCGACCCCTCCGACGACCAGGTGCTGGCATCCGTCGCGAACGCCACCCCCGACGACGCGATCGCCGCGCTGGACGTCGCATGCGGTGTGCAGGCCGACTGGGCGGCCACCGCGCCCCGCGAACGCGGCGAGATCCTGCGCGCGGTGTTCGAAAAGATCACCGAACGCGCCGACGACATCGCCGCGCTGATGACCCTGGAGATGGGCAAGGTGCTTCCGGAGAGCATGGCCGAGGTCAAGTACGGCGCGGAGTTCTTCCGCTGGTTCGCCGAAGAGGCTGTGCGCATCGCCGGGCGCTACACCCCCAGCCCGGCAGGCACCGGCCGCGTCCTGGTCACCAAACAGCCCGTCGGGCCCTGCTATGCGATCACGCCGTGGAACTTCCCGCTGGCCATGGGCACCCGCAAGATCGGCCCGGCGTTCGCCGCGGGCTGCACGATGATCGTCAAGCCCGCGCAGGAAACCCCGCTGACCATGCTGCTGTTGGCCAAGCTGATGGACGAGGCCGGGCTGCCCAAGGGTGTGCTGTCGGTGCTGCCGACCCAGAGCGCCGGGCCCGTCACCGAGGCGCTGATCGACGACGGGCGGCTGCGCAAGCTGACGTTCACCGGCTCCACCGGCGTCGGCAAGACGCTGGTCAAACAGTCGGCCGACAAGCTGCTGCGCACCTCGATGGAACTCGGCGGCAACGCCCCGTTCGTGGTGTTCGACGACGCCGACGTCGACGCCGCGGTCGACGGCGCCATCTTGGCCAAGATGCGCAACGGCGGCGAGGCCTGCACCGCCGCCAACCGGTTCCACGTCGCCAACGCCGTGCGCGAGGAGTTCACCGAGAAGCTGGTCAAGCGGATGAGCGAGTACACCCTAGGCAAGGGCCTCGACGAGAACTCGATGCTGGGCCCGCTGATCAACGCCAAACAGGTCGCCACCGTGCAGGAACTGGTGTCCGACGCCGTTGAGCGCGGCGCCACCGTCGTCCTCGGCGGTGAGGCCCCCGGCGGACCCGGGAACTTCTATCCGGCCACCGTGCTGACCGACGTGCCCGCCGACGCCCGCATCCTCAAAGAGGAGGTGTTCGGACCCGTCGCCCCCATCACCGGCTTCGACACCGAGGACCAAGGCGTAGCCGCTGCCAACGACACCGAGTACGGGCTGTCCGCCTACATTTACACCCAGTCCCTGGACCGCGCGCTGCGTGTGGCCGAGGGCATCGAGTCCGGCATCGTCGGCATCAACCGCGGCGTGGTCTCGGATCCCGCGGCGCCGTTCGGCGGCGTCAAGGAATCAGGCTTCGGCCGCGAGGGCGGGTTCGAAGGTATGGACGAGTATCTCGAGGTCAAGTACATCGCGCTGACGAAGTAGTCCTTCCGCGCGAGCTGGGCCCACACCGCTGGGCCCACGCGCAAAGGTAGCGGAAAGCTAAAACGCATCGACACGCCGCCGCGAATGCGATTTCGCGTCTGCTCGCGCAGGAAGAATCTCGGCAGTGACCCCCGCCCGCCGACGCGACATCCCCGCCCTCGACGGGCTGCGCGCCGTGGCGGTGGCTCTCGTGCTCGCCGACCACGGCGGGATCCCCGGGGTGCCCGGCGGCTTTCTCGGCGTCGACGTCTTCTTCGTGCTCAGCGGCTTCCTGATCACCTCGCTGTTGCTCGATGAGCACGCCCGCACCGGGCGAATCGCTCTGCGCGACTTCTGGATCCGGCGAGCACGCCGGTTGCTGCCCGCGCTGCTGCTCGTGGTGCTCGCGGTGGTCGCCGCCCGGGAGCTGTTCCCGACGCAGGCGGTCGCGACGCTGCGCGACGACGCCGTCGCCTCGTTCTTCTGGGTGGCCAACTGGGCGTTTGTCGCACAACGCACCGACTACTTCGCGCAGGGCGCACCGCCCTCGCCGCTGCAACACATGTGGTCGCTGGGCGTCGAGGAGCAGTACTACGCGCTATGGCCGCTGTTGCTGATCGCGCTGGCGTTCCTGTTTCGCGCGCGGCTGCGGACGGCAGTGCTGGTGCTGGCCACCGTCGGCGCGGCCGCATCGGCAACCGCGGCGATCGTGTTCACCACCGACGCGTCGCTGAACCGCATCTACTTCGGCACCGACACCCGCGCGCAGGCGTTGATGATCGGTGCGGCGGCCGCCGCGCTCGTGGTGCGCGACTGGACGACGGTGACTATGGGCGGGCCGGTGATTCGAGCGCGGTCGCGGCGATCGCTGGCCAGGGCACTGTCACTGGTGGGTGCGGTGGTATTGGGCGTCGCCGTGCACTACGCGACAGGCAGCACTGAGGACTTTCGCGGCGGTCTGCTGATCACCGTGGCGATCGCGTCGGTGTTCGTCGTCGCGGCGGTCGCGTTGGATCAGGACGGGCCGGTGGCCCGGGTGCTGGCGTGGCGTCCGCTGGTGTGGCTCGGCGCCATCTCCTACGGCGTCTACCTGTGGCACTGGCCGATTTTCTTGGCGCTCAACGGAGAACGGACGGGCTGGTCGGGGTGGTCGCTGTTCGCGCTGCGGTGCGCGGTGACCATCGCGTTGGCCGCGGCGTCGTGGTGGCTGCTCGAGCAGCCGATTCGGCGGTGGCGTCCGGTGATCGTGCCGATGCTGCCGCTGGCCGCGGCCACCGCCGCCACCGCCGCGGTGGTGACGATGACGGTGCTGCCGGTCGGGGTGGCACCCACCGAGCAGATCCCCAGCGAGGTCGACTCGGCCGCGTACGTCGGCGCGGAAGTCCCCGTCGAAGTCGAGCGGGCCCCCCAGATCGCCCCCGGCACCAGGACCGTCGCGGTGTTCGGCGACTCGGTGGCCTGGACGATCATGCGGTATCTGCCGCCGACACCGGGTTTCGCGTTCAGCAACTACACGACGATCGGGTGCGGCATCGCGCGCGGCGGACCGTACCGCCACGTCGGCGAAACGCTGAACCAGAAGCCGGAATGTGACGCGTGGCCGGCCCGGTGGACGCAGCGCATCAACCACGATCGGCCGGACGTGGTGCTGTTGGTGATCGGCCGCTGGGAGGTCGTCGATCGGATGCACGAGGGTCGGTGGGCGCACATCGGCGAGCCGATCTACGACGCGTACCTGCGCAGCGAACTCAACCGCGCGCTGGACATCCTGGGCTCGACGGGTGCGCGCGTCGTCGTCACCACCGAGCCCTACAACCGGCGCGGTGAGCGGGCCGACGGCAGCCTCTATCCCGAAGACCGCCCCGAACGCATCGACGACTGGAACGACCTGCTGCGGCGGGTGGTGTTGAAACGCCCGAACGTCACGGTGCTCGACCTCAACCGCAAGCTCGGGCCCAGCGGCGGCTACACCAACCGGATCGACGGCATCCGGATGCGCAGCGACGGCCTGCATCCCACACCGGACGCGGTGCAGTGGCTGACGCCCTGGCTGACCGACGCCCTCAAGTAGTAGGGATTTCGGCGCGCTAACCATCGCTGAGCGCGTGTTTGCGCACCGAAATCGCCGCTTAGTGGCCGAGGCGGCCGCGGCCCAGGCGCAACAGCAGCATCGCCAGGTCCTTGCCCTCCGGGCCGAGTTCGCTGTAGCGCTCGATGACCTTCATCTCGCGGCTGTGCACCAGGCGGGTGCCGCCGGAGGCCATCCGGGCCTTGCCGATCAGCCTCGACACTTCGGTGCGGCGTTTGACCGCCTCCAGGATCGCGGCGTCCAGCCGGTCGATTTCCATGCGCAAGTCGTCGATGTCGGGCACCGGCTCGATGTCAGTAGTCATGGGATCCTCTTCGCTCTCGTGGTGTGGCAAATCTGGTCTCATCCGTTCTCGGGCCTCACACAAGAGACGAGCCCCGGGTCCGGACGCGGACCACGGGGCTCACAGAAGCTGCTAAACCACGGGCACCGCTGGCCGGTACCCGTAGAAAAATCGGCGTCGAGCCGCCTGCTGGCTGTTGAGCACCAGATGAGTGTGCCACCAACGGTGGCGTCCGCGCAAAGGATGTCCCTCGTCAGCGGTAAGTTTGGATGCGACATGAGTGTGCACGTGACCGGTTCGGATCCCATCACCGGCTTGGCCTCCGCAGACGGCGACCTGCTGGCCGGGCTCAACCCCCAGCAACGCCGGGCGGTGCTGCACGAGGGCTCTCCGTTGCTCATCGTCGCCGGCGCCGGATCCGGTAAGACGGCGGTGCTGACCCGCCGGATCGCCTACCTGCTGGCCCACCGCGACGTGGGCGTCGGGCAGGTGCTGGCCATCACGTTCACGAACAAGGCCGCCGCCGAGATGCGCGAGCGGGTGGGGAAGCTCATCGGAGCTCGGGCTGGGTTGTCTATGTGGGTGTCGACGTTTCACTCAACCTGTGTGCGGATCCTGCGCAACCAGGCCTCGCTGCTGCCCGGGCTGAACTCCAACTTCTCGATCTATGACGCCGACGACTCGCGGCGGCTGCTGCAGATGATCGGCAAGGACCTGGGGCTGGACACCAAGCGGTATTCGCCGCGGCTGCTGGCCAACGGGATCTCCAACCTCAAGAACGAACTGATCGGTCCGCAGGAGGCCGCGTCCGACGCCGCCGACGTCGGCGAGGAGATGCCCCGCATCATCGCCGAGGTCTACGCCGAGTACCAGCGCCGGTTGCGGGCGGCCAACGCGCTGGACTTCGACGATCTCATCGGCGAGACAGTCGCTGTGCTGCAAGCCTTTCCGCAGATCGCCCAGTACTACCGGCGGCGGTTCCGGCACATCCTCGTCGACGAGTACCAGGACACCAACCACGCCCAGTACGTGCTGGTACGTGAACTCGTGGGAAGGGAGAGCCCGGGAGACGATCCAGCCGGGGTCGCGCCCGCCGAGCTGTGCGTGGTGGGCGACGCCGACCAGTCCATCTACGCGTTCCGCGGCGCCACCATCCGCAACATCGAGGATTTCGAACGCGACTTCCCCAACGCCACAACGATTCTGCTGGAGCAGAACTACCGCTCGACGCAGAACATCCTCAACGCCGCCAACTCGGTGATCGCGCGCAACGCCGGCCGTCGCGATAAGCGGCTGTGGACGGATGCGGGGGAGGGTGAACTGATCGTCGGCTACGTCGCCGACAACGAGCACGACGAGGCGCGGTTCGTCGCGTCCGAGATCGACACGCTGGTGGACCGTGGGGACATCACCTATAACGACGTCGCGGTCTTCTACCGCACCAACAACTCCTCGCGCGCGTTGGAGGAGGTGTTCATCCGCTCCGGTATCCCCTACAAAGTCGTTGGCGGCGTTCGCTTTTACGAACGCAAGGAGATCCGCGACATTGTCGCCTACCTGAGGGTGCTGGACAACCCGGGCGACTCGGTGAGCATGCGGCGTATTCTCAACACCCCGCGGCGCGGGATCGGGGATCGCGCCGAAGCGTGCGTTGCCGTCTACGCCGAGAACACCGGGCTGAGCTTCAACGATTCGCTTCAGGCGGCCGCCGAGGGCAAGGTGCCGATGCTCAACACCCGCTCGGAGAAGGCGATCGCCGGCTTCGTCGAGATGCTCGACGACCTGCGCGGGCGTCTCGACGGTGAACTGGGCGACCTGGTGGAGGCGGTGCTCGACCGCACCGGCTACCGAACCACGCTGGAATCCTCGAGCGACCCGCAGGACCTCGCACGCCTGGACAACCTGAACGAATTGGTCAGCGTGGCACACGAATTCAGTACCGATCTCGCGAACGCCGAGGCGCTCGACGAACCGGTGGACGAGGACATCCCCGACACCGGTGTGCTGGCCCAGTTCCTCGAACGGGTGTCGCTGGTGGCCGACGCCGACGAGTTGCCCGAGCACGGCGCCGGCGTGGTGACCATGATGACGCTGCACACCGCCAAGGGCCTGGAGTTCCCGGTGGTGTTCGTGACCGGTTGGGAAGACGGCATGTTCCCGCACATGCGGGCCCTGGGCGACCCGACCGAACTGTCGGAGGAACGGCGGTTGGCTTACGTCGGCATCACCCGCGCCCGCCAGCGACTCTACGTCAGCCGGGCCAAGGTCCGATCGTCGTGGGGTCAGCCGATGCTCAACCCGGAATCACGGTTCCTCAAAGAGATTCCGCAGCACCTTATCGAGTGGCGGCGCACCGACCCGGGGCCGTCGATGTCGGCGCCGGGCCGAGCATCTACCGCGGGGCGCGGGCAGATGTTCGGCACGCCGCGCCCGGCGCCGGCACGGTCGTCGGCCGGTAAGCGTCCGCTG
Organism: Mycolicibacterium sp. XJ2546; assembly: GCF_053483195.1. NCBI lineage: Bacteria > Bacillati > Actinomycetota > Actinomycetes > Mycobacteriales > Mycobacteriaceae > Mycobacterium > Mycolicibacterium sp. XJ2546. Next base: position 359,129 of record NZ_JBEFRW010000001.1, read on the forward strand.
GTGGTGCTGGAACCAGGTGACCGTGTGAGCCACGACAAGTACGGGCTGGGTCGCGTGGAGGAGGTGTCCGGCGTCGGCGAATCGGCGATGTCGCTCATCGACTTCGGCAGTGCGGGCCGCGTCAAGCTCATGCACAACCACGCACCGTTGACCAAGCTTTGATATGGCGACTTCCGTGCGGCTGATCCGCTCATCCACGCTGTCCGATGTAGTCGAGTATGCCTATGCGGCAACCGCTCCCAAGGACGCACGGTTGATCTTCCTCGCCGGGGCTTGTCCGCTCAACGACGACGGCACGACGGCAGCCGTCGGTGACTACGCGGGGCAGGCGGCAGTCTGCATTGAGACGATGACCCGCGCGCTGGCCGAGGCCGGAGCAACCTTGCAGGATGTGATCCACACGCGGGTGCTCGTCGCTAGCGGCGAGCAACGCGATCTGGTCACCGCATGGGAGGTGGTTCGCGATGCGTTCGGCGACCATGACGTGCCGAGCACCTTGTTCGGGGTGACCGTGCTCGGATATGACGATCAACTCGTCGAGATCGAGGCCATCGCTGCCGTCGTCGACGCCTAGGAGCGCTGCCAGCGGCCGGTGGCAGGCAACACAGCCAGCACCACGGTGCTCACCGGCAGCGCCGGGATCGCGTAGACCACGGGCGCCAGATCCGCGCCCGCGACGAACAGGCTCGAGAAGATCAACAGCGCCACAACGGCACCCACCACGACCAGCAGACGGCTCATCCGGCGGCGCAGCAACAGCCCGATCAGCCCCGCGATCAGAGCGGCTGCCGCTATCGCGGTCAGAAAAGCCACCGCCACGCAGAACAGCGGATCCGTCTGCCACCAGCCGGTGATGACGTCGGTGGCGATCACCGCCGTCGCCCAGCCCGACAGAATGGCCGCGATGGCCGTGGCGATCGCGGTGTGCGGAGTGGCGCGCCGGGCGGGTTCCACGGCGGTGGGGCGGGCCCGTGGGATATAGCTCGTCGGCGGCTCGGCGGCCGTCGGGACCTCGCCGGTCGGATGGCGACGGATGATGCCTGTCTGCGCATCCTCGGCACTACTGCCCGGTGCCTGCTGGGTGGGCGCGTCGCTGCGGACGACGGGGATCTCGCCGGTGGGATGGCGACGGATTATCCGTGGTGAGCTTTCGGGGTCGTCGGCCACTCAGCCAGCGTAATTGTCAGGCGCTCAGGGGGTCAGGCCGCGCTTGGCCAGCCATCCGACCGGATCGACCCGGTCGGTGCCGTTCGTCAGAACCTCGAAGTGCAGGTGCGGTCCGGTCGAATTGCCGGTGTTGCCCATCTTGGCGATCTGGTCTCCGGCCCACACCCGCTGCCCGACGTTGACCAGAACAGAGCTGAGGTGACCGTAGAGCGTCACCGAGCCGTCGGAGTGGCGCAGCTTGACCATGGTGCCGTAACCGGCGTAGGGGCCCGCTGAGATGACGACGCCGTCGGATGCCGCCAGGATGGGCGTGCCGATCGAGTTCGCGATGTCGATACCGCCGTGCAGGACACCCCAGCGGTATCCGAAGCCCGACGTCCACACCCCGGTGGTCGGCATGACGAACATCGGGCGCTGCAGACGGGCCTCGCGTTCGGCGCGTTCCTGAGCGAACGCGGCCGCCTTCTGGATCTCCTCGGTGTGTACGGCAGAGCTGGCGGCCGGCGTGACCGCCACGACCTGCATACCGTCCATCGACCCGGTGATCGCGCCGCCGCCGATGGCGGTCTGATCGGCGGCCAGCACGGTGGCGTCGCTGTCCTTGGGCGAGGGGTGCGTCATCGAGTAGGCGCCTGCGGCGGTAGCGCCGACGGCCATCGCCGCGACCACCAGCCGGCCCTTCACGGGGACGTCGGGTTTGCGGTGCTCGCCGCGACGGCCGATTTTGATGACGTCGGTGGCGTCCATGCCGTCGCTGGTGTCGGTGTGGCTGTCGCGGTACGCGTGCGTGCGGCGCGCATGCTTGGGGCCCGCCTGAAACTCCGACGGCACCGCCAGCCGCAGGGGGGCCAGATCGTCGGTGTCATGCAGGTCATCGAGTTCGGGAGCGGAGATGACGGAGGACTCGCGGTCGAAGGCGCAACTCTCCCGAAAGTCCACGTCGGCGAGGTCGCCGAACTCGTTGAACGGGATGATCTGGGTGACTTCAGCGGAGTTATCAGTGGCGCGGCCGATGATTTGCCGTTTCGTCGACGCCCCGGCGGGGAATCTGGACGAACGGTGCGCAGCCAACCTGAGGATTCCTTTTCGCTGTGATCAAAACGTGACCTTGACCAGAAGGCACGTTAACCAAACCCCAATGTTGGCTGCAAGCCAAGTGGAAATTCCGTTGGGGATTGTGAGGTGTATCACCATCGGCTCCCGGTGAGATCGACCACATGAGCGGTGGGCGGTGCATACGTACTCGGCGCGTGTCGATAAAGTTCCTCCGAGCCCGTCAGGCCCGAACCTTTGCAGTCAACGCGCTAGAGACAGTGAGTCCATGGACCTCTTCGAATACCAGGCGAAAGAACTGTTCGCCAAGCACAACGTGCCCACGACGCCCGGCCGGGTGACCACCACCGCCGAGGACGCCAAGGCGATCGCCGAGGAGATCGGCCAGCCGGTGATGGTCAAGGCGCAGGTCAAAACCGGCGGCCGCGGCAAGGCCGGCGGTGTCAAGTACGCGGCCACCGCCGACGACGCCTTCACCCACGCGCAGAACATCCTCGGCCTCGACATCAAGGGCCACATCGTCAAGAAGCTGCTGGTCTCCGAGGCCAGCGACATCGCCGAGGAGTACTACATCTCGTTCCTGCTCGACCGCGCCAACCGCACCTACCTGGCGATGTGCTCGGTCGAGGGCGGTATGGAGATCGAAGAGGTCGCGGCCACCAAGCCCGACCGGTTGGCCAGAGTGCCCGTCGACGCCATCAAAGGTGTCGACGAGGCGTTCGCGCGTGAGATCGCCGAGAAGGGTCATCTGCCTGCCGAGGTGCTCGACGCGGCGGCGGTGACGATCGCCAAGCTGTGGGAGGTATTCGTCGGCGAGGACGCCACTCTGGTCGAGGTCAACCCGCTGGTGCGCACGCCTGACGATCAGATCCTGGCGCTTGACGGCAAGGTCACCCTGGACGCCAACGCCGACTTCCGCCATCCCGAGCACGCGGAGTTCGAGGACCGCGACGCCACGGATCCGCTGGAGCTGAAGGCCAAGGAAAACGACCTCAACTACGTCAAGCTCGACGGTGCAGTCGGCATCATCGGCAACGGCGCGGGTCTGGTGATGTCGACGCTGGACGTGACGGCTTATGCGGGGGAGAAGCACGGTGGGGTCAAACCGGCCAACTTCCTCGACATCGGCGGCGGCGCATCGGCCGAGGTGATGGCCGCCGGCCTGGACGTGATCCTCAACGATCCTCAGGTCAAGAGCGTCTTCGTGAACGTGTTCGGCGGCATCACCGCCTGCGACGCGGTCGCCAACGGCATCGTCAACGCGCTGAAGATCCTCGGTGACGAGGCCAACAAGCCGCTGGTGGTCCGCCTCGACGGCAACAACGTCGAAGAGGGTCGCCGCATCCTGGCCGATGCCAACCACCCGTTGGTGATCCAGGCCGACACCATGGACTCCGGCGCCGACAAAGCCGCCGAACTGGCGAACAAGTAAGGGACACAACCCATGTCGATCTTCCTGAACAAGAACTCCAAGGTCATCGTCCAGGGCATCACCGGCGGCGAAGGCACCAAGCACACCGCGCTGATGCTCAAGGCCGGCACGCAGATCGTCGGCGGCGTGAACGCGCGCAAGGCCGGAACCGAAGTGGCCCACAAGGACAAGAATGGCCAAGACGTCCGTTTGCCGGTGTTCGGCAGCGTCGCCGAGGCGATGAAGGAGACCGGCGCGGACGTGTCGGTGGTGTTCGTGCCGCCGAAGTTCGCCAAGGACGCGATCATCGAGGCCATCGACGCCCAGATCCCGCTGCTGGTCGTCATCACCGAGGGAATTCCGGTCCAGGACACCGCATATGCGTGGGCCTACAACGTCCAAAAGGGGCAGAAGACCCGCATCATCGGTCCCAACTGCCCAGGCATCATCACGCCCGGCGAGGCACTGGCCGGCATCACCCCCGCCAACATCACCGGCCCGGGTCCGGTTGGCCTGGTGTCGAAATCGGGCACGCTGACCTACCAGATGATGTTCGAGCTGCGCGACTTCGGCTTCTCCACCGCGATCGGCATCGGCGGCGACCCGGTCATCGGCACCACCCACATCGACGCCATCGAGGCGTTCGAGAAGGATGCCGACACCAAGGTGATCGTGATGATCGGCGAGATCGGCGGCGACGCCGAGGAGCGCGCGGCCGAGTACATCAAGGACAACGTGTCCAAGCCGGTCGTCGGCTACGTCGCGGGCTTCACCGCCCCGGAGGGCAAGACCATGGGCCACGCCGGCGCGATCGTGTCCGGTTCGTCAGGCACCGCGGCCGCCAAGCAGGAGGCGCTGGAAGCCGCCGGCGTGAAGGTCGGCAAGACCCCGTCGGCGACGGCACAGCTGGCCCGAGAGATCCTGCAGAGCCTGTAACCCCTTTCTGCCGAGCAGTTCTAAGAAAGGTGTTGGGCGAGGAACCGCTCGACCGCGTGATACATGTCGATCGAGTTGTCCGGGTTCAGGAATCCGTGTCCCTCGTCGTCCTTGACCATGTACTCGACCTCGACCCCGCGCCCGCGTAGCGCCTCGACGAGGTTGTCGGACTCGGCCTGCACGACGCGGGAGTCGTTGGCGCCCTGCACGACCAGCAGCGGGGTGCGGATCCGGTCGACGCGGGTGATGGGGGAGCGGGCCAGCATGTCGACTTCCTGCGCCGGATCCGACGGGTCACCGACGTAGAGGTGCCAGTTGTTGGCCAGGAACGGCCGGGCCACGTTGGGCAGCGTGCGCATGAAGTTGGCCAGGCTGGAGATGCCGACGTAATCGACCGCCGCGGCGAACACGTCCGGGGTGAACGTGACACCCACGAGCGCGGCGTAACCGCCGTATGAGCCGCCGAAGATCGCGACCCGGTCCGGATCGGCATAGCCCTCCGTGACCGCCCACGCCACGGCGTCGACGAGGTCGTCGTGCATCCTGCCCGCGAACTCACCGATGGCCGCCTTGGTGAACGCCTTCCCGTAGCCGGTCGATCCGCGGAAGTTGATCTGCAGCACCGCATATCCGCGGTTCGCCAGCAGTTGCACGTCGGGCTGGTAGTACCAGCAGTCCCGCGCCCACGGGCCGCCGTGGACCAGCAGCACCATCGGAAGGCCGACCGGTTCCATACCGACCGGCAGCGTCAGGTATCCGTGCAGCGGCAGGTCGTCGCGGGCGGTCAGGGCCACCGGTGTCATCGGCGCCAACGTGTCCGGGTCGAGCTGCGGGTAGGGCCGGAACAGCAGCCGGCTTTCACCCGTCGCGTGGTCGTAGAGATAGGTGACACCCGGGTCGCGGTCGTGCAGGAAGTCGACCACCCATCGCCGCCCGCTGCGGTCCGACGAGATGCCGGAGAGGTCACCGTCGGACAGCGCGCTGAGCTTCTCCAGCACCGCTGCGAAATGGGGGTCCAGCGGGTGAATCACCTGCCGCTCACCGTAATAGCGGGCGCCGATCAGGTCACCGGTTCCCGTGCTGAGGATCAGCGGCGACGGTAGCGTCAGCTGCACCGCGAGATCGAGCTCCGGGTCGCTGTCGACCATGGACTCCTCGCCGGTGGCGACGCTCAAACGGACCAGCCGAGTGCGGTCACTGCCCCGGTTGCTGCCGAGCCAGAGCCCGCTGCCGTCGGGGGTGACCACGACCGGGAAGATGCCCAGCGGATAGTCGGTGCCGTCGTAGGTCGCGATCGTGCGTAGCGACGCGGCCGAGCTGTCCCACTGTGCGATGTCGATGTCGCCGTCGGCGGTCAGCGTGTTGGTGAATAGGTCACCGTTCGGGCCGCTGATCCAGTGCACGACATTGCCGGGATTCTCGGCGACCATGGTGAGATCGCCGGTGGCGATGTCGAGTTCGTAGGCGTCGAACAGTTCGGCGTTGCGCTTGTTCATCTGCACGACGGCGGTGCCCGGCCGTCGTTCCGGCAGTGCGAACGACGTCCGGACCCCGGGGAACGGGGTGAGGTCCACGGCTGCACCGGACGGGTCGTCCGGGTCGACGCGGTACAGGTGCCAGTTCTCGTCGCCGCCGTTGTCCTGCAGGTACAGCAACCACCGGGAATCCTGGCTCCAGCGGTAGATGTAGACGCTTCTGATCTTGTCGGCGGTCACACAGCGCGCGTCCTCGCCGCCGTTGACGTCCTGCACCCAGACGTTGAGCCGGTCGTGCCACGGGGCCAGAAACGCGATGCGGGTTCCGTCCGGCGAGATCGTCGCGGCGGCCCGGACCGGCGGACGGAAGAAGTCTTCGACGGTGATTTGGGGTGGCAGTGCCATATTTCCCTTCGGGGTGGTGGGGATTCAGTGCGGGACGGGCCCGCCGAGGCGTCCGTTGGTGGCGTCCCGGATCGCGCGGTCGATGAGTGCGAGGGTCTGCTCCTGGGTGACTGCTTCGCCTTCGACGATCACCGCGCGGCTGACGTCCTCGTCCACGACGCGGAACGCGCCGGTGACCGCAGCCGCACACAGGCGGACGGTCAGGTCGTTCTCCTTGAGGTTCAAGCGGTCGGCCACCACCGGGATGAAGCCCTGCTCCATCCGGTCGTGGACCATTAGATAGGCGGTGCGCAGCGCCGGTTCCGACTCGGTCATGGTCGCGATGCGCATCGCGCTGAATTCGTCGGCGATCTCCTGCGGGCCCAGCGGCTGCGAGACGATCTCCGCCGCGAGGTGTTCGGCCAGCGACAGATCGTGCGGCCACCGGTGCAGGATCGCCACGAACCGGTCGGCCGACCGGGCGAGCAGCGGTTCCACGCAGCTCTCCTTCGACCGGAAGTACCGCCAGACCGTGCGCGTGGACAGCCCCGCCGCCGCGGCGATGTCGTCGCCGCTGGTGCCGGTGACCCCACGTTCCCAGAACAGCCGGCAGGCGTGTCGCGAGACCTCCAGACGCGCCTGGACCTGCTTCTCGCCGCTCATCTCACCTCCGACTGTCACTAAGTGACAGCACCACTGTGTCACTAAGTGACAGTGCGGTCAAGCCGATGCGCGGATCGGCCGCCGCATCCATTAGCCTGTCGAATTAACAGTCGTCAGGAGGTCTGTAATGGTCGATTCCAGGACCCCCGTGATCGTCGGCGTCGGGCAGTTCACCGAGCGCATCGACGATGCGGACTACCGCGGCATGTCGGCGGTGGATCTGGCGACCGAGGGGGCCCGCGGCGCGCTCGCCGACACCGGCGTGCACGCCTCGACCGTCGCCCGCGCGATCGAGACGGTCTACGCGCTACGCCAGTTCGAGATCTCCGGGCCGATGCCCGCGACGCTGGGCAAGTCCAACAACTATCCGCGTTCGGTGATGCGCCGCGTCGGGGGCGACCCGGCCCGTGTCGTGCTCGAACCCGTCGGCGGTCAGGGTCCGCAGAAACTGGTCACCGAGGCCGGTGCGGCGATCGTGGCGGGCGAGTTCGATGTCGCGATGATCATCGGCTCAGAGCCGGGGTCCACGGCGCGCTTTTGGCGCCATGCCGCCGAATCGGGACGGGACAAACCTGACTTCACCGAGCACGTCGAGGGTCAACTCGAGGACCGGGGCCACCAAATCCACCGGTATTTCACCGAGTACACCGCCAATCACGGGCTGACCGGCGCCGCGGTGCAGTACGGGCTGCTGGACAACGCCCGCCGCGCCCGGCTCGGCCTCAGCGTCGCCGACTACCGCCGCCAGATGGCGGAGCTGTTCGCGCCGATGTCGAAAGTCGCTGCCAAGAACCCGTTCTCGTCGTCACCGGTGGAGCGCTCGGTGTCCGACATTGTCACCGTCGACGACGACAACCGGATGATCTGCGATCCGTACCCGCGTCTGCTGGTCGCCCGCGACCAGGTCAACCAGGGCGCCGCGGCGATCATGATGTCGGTGGAGGCGGCCCGCAGACTCGGTGTGCCCGAAGACAAGTGGGTGTACGTACACGGGCACTCGGACCTGACCGAACAGGGCCTGCTGGAGCGCGCGGACCTCGGAGCCAGCCCGGCGGCCGCGCACGCCGCGCAGGAGGCGTTGCGGGTGGCGGGCATCGGTGTCGACGACGTCGCGACGTTCGATCTTTACAGCTGTTTTCCCTTCCCGGTCTTCGTCGTCTGCGAGGCGCTCGGCCTTGCGGCCGACGATCCCCGCGGCTTGACCGTCACCGGTGGCCTGCCCTACTTCGGCGGGCCGGGCAACAGCTACTCGCTGCACGCCATCGCCGAGACCGTCGTCCAGATGCGGGACAGGCCTCGGCAATTCGGCTTCGTCGGCGCCAACGGCGGCACCATGAGCAAGTACTCGGTCGGCATCTACTCGACCACGCCGGCGGAGTGGCGGCCCGATCGCAGCGCTGAACTCGACGCGCAGATCGCGGCGCTGCCGACGGTGCCGCTGACCGAGCGTCCCGAGGGGTACGGCACCATCGAGACCTACTCAGTGCGCTACGACTGGCCGAACCGCACCGGCATCATCGTCGGCAGGAGCGACGCTGACGGTTCACGGTTCATGGCCATCACCGAGGACGCCGACCTGCTGGCGCTGATGACCGACGGCGATCCGCTGGGTGTGGCGATCGACGTGCGCTGGGACGAGAAGGTCAACCGCGCGACACTGGCCTGATGAAGGCTTGGTTCGGTGTCCTGTTGCTCGTGCTCGCGACCGGGTGTGCGCCGCGGGACGACCCGTCGACGCTGGTGGTGTTCGCCGCGGCGTCGCTTTCGGACGCGTTCACCGAGATGGGGCTGAGCTTCGGAGGCGACGGTGTCACGGTGGAGTTCTCGTTCGCCGGGTCCGCCGACTTGGTCACCCAGCTGACCCAGGGCGCCCGCGCCGACGTGTTCGCCTCGGCCGACGCGCGGAACATGGAGCGGGCCGCACAGGCCGGCCTGCTGGCCGGTGACCCGGTGGACTTCGCGTCCAACACCCTGGCCATCGTCGTCGCACCCGGAAACCCGCACGGCGTCACGGGTTTTGCCGATCTGGGCCGATCCGGGATCGACGTGGTGACGTGCGCGCCGCAAGTGCCGTGCGGGGCGGCGACCGAGAAGGCCGAACACGTCGCGGGTGTGTCACTGCAGCCGGTCAGCGAGGAGTCGTCGGTCACCGACGTGCTGAACAAGGTCGCCGGCGGGCAGGCCGACGCCGGCCTGGTCTATGTCACCGATGCGCGGGCGGCGGGAGACCGGGTCACCACGGTGCCTGCTCCCGAGATCGCCGACGTCGTCAATACCTACCCCATTGCCGCGCTGAAGGATTCGCCACGGCTCGACCTCGCGCGGCAGTTCGTCGACACTGTCACCGGCGAAGCGGGCAGGCAGGTGCTGGACGCCGCCGGGTTCGGCACACCCTGATCACTTCAGGTCGGCCAGCTTGCCCGCCAGACGCTCGACGTAGGCGGCGACGTCGTCGGCGGACTTGTCCGGCAGGCCGAACAGCACCTCGGTGACCCCTAGGTCGGCCCAGCGCGCCAATTTCTCCGGATCCGGTTTGAAGTCCAGCGCCACGATCTGCGGAGCACCCGGTCGGTCGCCGTCGGCCCAGATGTCCTGCAGCTGTTTCACCGGCGCGTCGATGTCGAAGTCACGCGGCGTGGTGATCCAGCCGTCGGCGGAGCGGGTGATCCACTTGAAGTTCTTCTCCGTGCCGGCCGCGCCGACGAGCACCGGGATGTGCGACTGCACCGGCTTCGGCCACGCCCAGCTCGGCCCGAAGTTGACGAACTCACCCTCGTAGGCCGCTTCCTCCTCGGTCCACAGCGCCCGCATCGCCTCCAGATACTCGCGCAACATTGTGCGGCGGCGGCCGGGCGGCACGTTGTGGTCGGCCAGCTCGTCGGTGTTCCAGCCGAATCCGACCCCGAGGCTGACCCGGCCGCCGGAGAGGTGATCGAGCGAGGCGATGGTCTTGGCCAGCGAGATCGGGTCGTGCTCGACGGGCAACGCGACCGCCGTCGACAACCGCACCCGCGTCGTCACCGCGCACGCTGTGGCCAGGCTCACCCACGGATCCAACGTGCGCATGTAGCGGTCGTCGGGCAGCGTCTCGTCGCCGGTCGTCGGATGGGCGGCCTGCCGTTTGATCGGGATGTGGGTGTGTTCGGGCACGTAGAAGGTGGTGAACCCATGGTCATCGGCGAGCTTGGCCGCCGCTGCCGGGGTGATCCCGCGGTCGCTGGTGAAAAGTACGAGCCCGAAATTCATGGCTGAATTAGAACGTGTTCTAGTCGCAAGGGCAACACCCGGGGTGGATCGACGGTGGGCGCGGCCGGGCGCCCCGGCGGCTTTTTGCACGTCCACACCGAAATCGAGTACGTCGATGCGTTGCTGTCGCCTCGACGCGCGAAATCCAAGATTCCGAAGAGAATTCGACCGGACAACCCGTGCCACGTCGATTCGACTCAGGTGCGCTAGCGTGGACTTCAAGCCCGACAGCACAGGAGAGGTCATGACCTACCCGCCCGGTCCGTCCGGTAGTCCCGGATACCCGCCCGCACACCAGCCGACCACCCAGTTCTCCGCGCCGACACAGCAGTTCGGCAAGCCGGGTGAACCTTCCTCGACACCGGACGGCGCCAGCAGGCTGCCCGCTTATCTGACCGCCGCCGTGGCCGCGCTCGGCCTTGCGGTGTATCTGGCGAGTTTCGGTCCGCTCTTCACCATCGCCGCCTCCGACTTCCCCGGGCTGGTCGACGTCAGCGGTGGCTCCTTCGGCCTGGTGCTGGCTGTGGCGGCGGCGGTGTTGGCCGGACTGCTCGCCGGTGTCGGCCTGCTGCCCAAGCAGACGGTCGCGACATCGCTGGTGACGGTCCTGTCGGTGCTCGCGTTCCTGCTCGTCATCGCCGAAGTCATCAACAAGCCCAGTGTCGCCGCCATCGACTGGGGGCTGTACCTGGTCATCGCGTTCACGGTGCTGCAGGCGATCGTCGCGGTGGCGGTGCTGCTGTTCGAGACCGGCATTGTCAGCGCGCCCGTCCCGCGCCCCAAGTACGACCAGAGCTACGGGCAGTACGGCGGTCCCGGTGGCCCCTACTACGGCCAGCAGTACGGCGGCCCGCAGCAGCAGCACCAACGTCCGGGCTATCCCACGCCGTACGGCGGATATCCCAGCGGTCCGTCGACCGGCGGCTTCGCCAGCCCGCAACCCGGCGCACAGCAGGGCTCCCAGCAGGGCTCCCAGCACGGTTCGCAGCCGGGTTCACAGCCCGGCGGCCAAAGCGGGCCGCCCACCCCGCCGACCGGCTTCCCGACGTACGGTCAGCCGCCGACGAACTCCGACCAGACGACACAGGCTTCGACGCAGCCGTCGTCCTCCTCGCAGTCGGGGCCGCCGCCGTCGTAGTCTGAGCCGCGCGTGCGTCAACTTCGCGCACGCGTGAGCAGGTGCGAGGAGCGGCCAACCAGTGGACAACCGACCGGTCGGCGCGCGCCAAGCGCGTGAGCTGCTTCGGGTCGCGTTCGGGCCGTCGATCGTCGCGCTCGTCATCATCGCCGCGGTGGTGTTGATCCAGCTGGTCATCGCGAACAGCGAGATGACCGGCGCGTTCGGCGCGATCGCCAGCATGTGGCTGGGCGTGCACCTGGTGCCGGTGTCGATCGGCGGCGCGGAACTCGGCGTGATGCCGCTGCTGCCGACGCTGGCGATGGCCTGGGGAACCGCCCGCACGACGGCCGCCGCCACCGCACCGCAGAGTTCGTGGTTCGTGACCCGGTGGGTGGTGGGATCCGCGTTGGGCGGACCGCTGCTGGTCGCGGCGATCTCGCTGGCCATCATCCACGACGCCGCCTCGGTGCTCACCGATCTGCAGACCCCCAACGCCCTGCGCGCGTTCGGCAGCGTGCTGGCGGTGCACGCGATCGGCGCCGCCGTGGGCGTCGGGTCCCGTCTGGGTCGACGGCTGTTGACCGCGTCACCGCTGCCCGCGTGGCTGCCCGACGCGATTCGTGCCGCCAGCGCCGGTGTGCTCGCCCTGATCGGGTTGTCCGGCGTCGTGGCGGCGGGGTCGCTGATCGTGCACTGGTCGACCATGCACGACCTATTCGGGATCACCGATTCGGTGTTCGGGCAGCTCAGCCTGACCGCGCTGTCGATCCTGTACATCCCGAACGTGCTCGTGGGCACCGCGGCCGTCACCGTCGGCTCCAGCGCCCACATCGGGCTGGCCACCTTCAGTTCGTTCACCGTGTTTGGCGGCGACATCCCCGCGCTGCCGGTGCTGGCCGCGGTACCGAACCCGCCGCTGGGTCCGGTGTGGGTGGCGTTGCTGATCGTGGCGGCGGTATCGGGGGTGGCCATCGGCCAGCAGTGTGCGCGACGCCCGCTGCCGTTGTTGCCCGCGCTGCTCAAGCTGGCCGTCGCCGCGGCGCTCGCGGCGGCGACGATGGCGCTGCTCGGCCACGCCGGTGGCGGTCGGCTCGGCAACTTCGGCGACGTCGGCGTCGACCAGACCACCTTCGGGCCAGCAGTGTTCCTGTGGTTCGCGGGCATCGGCGGGCTGACGGTGGCGATGTCCGGCGGCATCGCCCGTCGGCCCCGACCGCCCAAACCCGAACCCAAACCCGAACCCGAAGCCGAGCCGGAACCCGGACCCGAGCAGGAACCCGAAGCCGAGCCCGAGGCCGAGACTGAGCCGCCGGCCGACGTCGAAGCCGAAGCCGAACCCGAACCGCTGGCCGAACCGTTGGCCGACGTCGACGACGACGCACCGGCCGAGCCGGCGCCGCCCCTCGACCCCGAGGAACACTTCGTCGTCGACGACGACGTTTCGCCCGATACCACCGCAGACCGCCCCCGCAACGGTGACCATTAGGCTCGCAGGCGTGCAGGAACCGCTTCGTGTGCCGCCCAGCGCACCGGCGCGGGTGGTGGTGCTGGCCTCGGGCACCGGGTCGCTGCTGGCCTCCCTGCTCGCGGCCGCGGTCGGCGACTATCCGGCCCGGGTGGTCGCGGTCGGCGCAGACCGTGAATGCACCGCGCTGCAGATCGCCGCGTCGTGGTCGGTGCCGACCTTCACTGTCGCGCTTCGCGATCACCCCGACCGCGCCGCCTGGGACGCCGCGCTCACAAAAGCCACCGCCGCATACGAGGCTGACCTCGTTGTGTCGGCCGGGTTTATGAAAATCCTTGGCCCCCAATTTCTTTTCCGCTTCCCCGGCCGGGTGCTCAACACCCACCCGGCGCTGCTGCCGGCCTTTCCCGGCGCACAGGCAGTGCGCGATGCGCTCGCCTACGGCGTCAAGATCACCGGCTGCACCGTGCATCTGGTCGACGCGGGCACCGACACCGGGCCGGTGCTGGCGCAGGAGGCGGTCCGGATTCTCGACGACGACGACGAAGGCACCCTGCACGAGCGCATCAAGGTCGTGGAGCGACGACTGCTCGTGGAAGTTCTGGACGCGTTCGCAACCCGCGGCGTGACCTGGATCGGACGAAAGGCGACCCTGGGATGAGCGATAAACGGCCGATTCGGCGCGCGTTGGTCAGCGTGTACGACAAGACCGGCCTTGCCGATCTGGCCCGCGGACTCCACGACGCGGGAGTCGCCATCGTCTCGACCGGATCGACCGCCAAAACCATTGCCGACGCCGGTGTTCCGGTTACGCCGGTGGAGGAGGTGACCGGTTTTCCCGAGGTGCTCGACGGCCGGGTCAAAACCCTGCACCCGCACGTGCACGCCGGTTTGCTGGCCGATCAGCGCAAACCCGAACATGTTTCGGCGATGGCCGAACTCGGAGTCGCCGCATTCGAACTCGTCGTGGTGAACCTGTATCCGTTCACCGAGACCGTCGCCTCCGGTGCGGGCATCGACGAGTGCGTCGAACAGATCGACATCGGCGGACCCTCCATGGTCCGCGCCGCCGCCAAGAACCATCCCAGCGTCGCCGTCGCCGTCGACCCGCTGGGCTACGACGGGGTGCTCGCCGCCGTGCGCGCAGGAGGATTCACCCTCGATGAACGAAAGAAGCTGGCGGCGTTGGCGTTTCGGCACACCGCCGAGTACGACGTCGCGGTGGCGTCGTGGATGGGCTCGGTGCTGGCGCCCGAGGGCGGGCCGGCGTCCACGGCGCTGCCGCAGTGGCTGGGTGCGACGTGGCGTCGTGAGGCCGTGCTGCGCTACGGCGAGAACCCGCACCAGCAGGCGGCGCTGTACCGCGACGACGCGGCGTGGCCCGGGCTGGCGCAGGCCGAACAACTGCACGGCAAGGAGATGTCCTACAACAACTACACCGACGCCGACGCGGCCTGGCGCGCGGCGTTCGACCACGAGGACATCTGCGTCGCAATCGTCAAGCACGCCAACCCGTGTGGCATCGCCGTCTCGTCGGTCTCGGTGGCCGACGCGCACCGCAAGGCCCACGAATGCGATCCGCTGTCGGCGTTCGGCGGGGTGATCGCCGCCAACACCACGGTCAGCGTCGAGATGGCCGAAACCGTCGCCGACATCTTCACTGAGGTGATCATCGCGCCCGCCTACGAACCGGGCGCGGTGGAAGTGCTCACCCGCAAGAAGAACATCCGGGTGCTGGTCGCCTCCGAACCGCAACCGGGCGGTGCGGAGTTCCGACAGCTCAGCGGCGGCCTGCTGGTGCAGCAGCGCGACGCGTTCACCGCGCCCGGCGACGACCCCGTCAACTGGGAACTCGCGACCGGCTCACCGGCGGACCCCGCGACGCTGGCCGATCTGAAGTTCGCCTGGCGGGTGTGTCGGGCGGTGAAGTCCAACGCGATCGTCGTGGCCGCCGACGGCGCCACCGTCGGGGTGGGCATGGGTCAAGTCAACCGGGTCGACGCCGCGCGGCTGGCGGTGCAGCGCGCCGGGGAGCGGGTGCGCGGCGCCGTCGCGGCCTCCGATGCGTTCTTCCCGTTCCCCGACGGGCTCCAGACGCTCATCGACGGCGGGGTGACGGCCGTCGTCCACCCCGGCGGATCGGTACGCGACGATCAGGTCACCGACGCCGCCACCAAGGCAGGCATCACGCTCTACCTCACCGGCGCCCGGCATTTCGCGCACTGAGATCGCTGGTGCCGCGAGCGTGCGCAAACTCGCATCTCGTCGCGGCGTGTCGGCCTCCGACGCGCACGGTCGCGCAGTTGCGTAACTTGGAGGAGTGACTCAACCACGTGATCTGCCCCGTACCGTCGGCGAGCTGAGAGCCTCCGGCCATCGCGAGCGGGGCGTGAAGCAGGAAATCCGGGACAACTTGCTGGCCGCCCTCAGCGAGGGCCGCGATCCATGGCCGGGCATCCTCGGTTTCGAGGACACCGTGATCCCGCAGCTCGAGCGGGCCCTGATCGCCGGTCACGACGTCGTGTTGCTCGGTGAACGCGGCCAGGGTAAGACGCGGCTGCTGCGCGCGCTGATCGGTCTGCTCGACGAGTGGACGCCGATTATCGACGGCTCCGAACTCGGTGAGCACCCGTACAGCCCGATCACCCCCGAATCGATCCGGCGCACCTCCGACTCGGGCGACGACCTGCCCATCGTGTGGCGGCACCGCAGCGAGCGCTACACCGAGAAGCTGGCCACCCCCGACACCAGCGTCGCCGACCTGGTCGGCGACATCGACCCGATCAAGGTGGCCGAAGGCCGCAGCCTCGGCGACCCCGAGACCATCGCCTACGGGCTGATCCCGCGCGCCCACCGCGGCGTCGTCGCCATCAATGAACTGCCCGACCTCGCCGAGCGCATCCAGGTCGCGATGCTCAACGTGATGGAAGAGCGCGACATCCAGGTGCGCGGATACACCCTGCGGCTGCCGCTCGACGTGCTCGTGGTGGCCAGCGCCAACCCCGAGGACTACACCAACCGGGGCCGCATCATCACCCCGCTGAAGGACCGGTTCGGCGCCGAAATCCGCACCCACTACCCGCTGGAACTCGATGCCGAGGTCGGCGTCATCAAGCAGGAAGCGCAGCTTTCGGCCGAGGTGCCCGAGTACCTGCTCGCGGTGCTGGCCCGGTTCGCCCGCTACCTGCGCGAGTCGCGGTCGATCGATCAGCGGTCGGGGGTCTCGGCGCGGTTCGCGATCGCGGCCGCCGAAACCGTCGCCGCGGCCGCGCGGCACCGCTCGGCCGTGCTGGGCGAAGAGAATCCGGTGGCGCGCGTCGTCGACCTGGGCACCGTGACCGACGTGCTGCGCGGCAAGCTCGAGTTCGAGACCGGTGAAGAGGGCCGCGAGCAGGCGGTGCTCGAGCACCTGCTGCGCCGCGCCACCGCCGACACCGCGCAGCGGCTCCTGGGCGGCATCGACGTCGGCCCGCTGGTGGTGGCCATCGAGAACGGCTCAGCGGTCACCACGGGCGAACGGGTGTCGGCGCGCGAGGTGCTGGCGGCCGTGCCCGAAGTGCCGGCGATCGCCGAGGTCCAGAAGCGGCTCGAGGCCACGACCGACGGGCAACGCGCCGCCGCGGTCGAGTTGGCGCTGGAGGCGCTGTATCTGGCCAAGCGCATCGACAAGGAATCCGGCGAAGGCGAAACTGTCTATGGTTAAACGGACCTCGCGCTATTCGCGGTACACCGGCGGACCCGATCCGCTGGCACCGCCCGTCGACCTGCGCGAGGCGCTCGAACAGATCGGCCAGGACGTCATGGAGGGCAGCTCGCCCCGCCGTGCGCTGGCCGAGATGCTGCGCCGCGGCACCCAGAACATGCGCGGCGCCGACAAGCTGGCCGCCGAGGCCAACCGTCGTCGTCGAGAACTGTTGCAGCGCAATAATCTCGACGGCACACTGCAGCAGATCAAAAAGCTTCTCGACGACGCGGTGCTGGCCGAGCGCAAGGAACTGGCTCGCGCGCTCGACGACGACGCGCGCTTTCAGGAGATGCGCATCGAGAACCTGCCGTCGTCGCCGGCCAAGGCCGTCCAGGAACTCGGCGACTACCAGTGGCGCAGTCCGGAGGCGCGCGAATCCTACGAGCAGATCAAGGATCTGCTGGGCCGCGAAATGCTCGACCAGCGGTTCGCCGGGATGAAGCAGGCGTTGGAGAACGCCACCGACGAGGACCGTCAACGAGTCAACGAGATGCTCGACGACCTCAACGACCTGCTCGACAAGCACTCAAAAGGACAGGACTCCCCAGAAGATTTTCAAAACTTCATGGACAAGCATGGCGAGTTCTTTCCCGAGAACCCGCGCAACGTCGAGGAGTTGCTGGACTCGTTGGCCCAGCGGGCGGCCGCCGCGCAGCGGTTCCGCAACAGCCTCTCGGATGAACAGCGCGCGGAGCTGGATGCGTTGGCGCAGCAGGCGTTCGGTTCGCCCTCGCTGATGAACGCGCTCAACCGGCTCGACGGCCACCTGCAGGCCGCGCGGCCAGGAGAGGACTGGACCGGCTCGTCACAGTTCTCCGGCGACAACCCGCTCGGAATGGGTGAAGGCGCTCAGGCGCTCGGCGACATCGCCGAACTCGAACAGCTCGCCGAGGCGCTGTCGCAGAGCTACGCGGGCGCCACGATGGAAGATGTCGACCTGGACATGCTGGCCCGCCAGCTCGGCGAGGATGCGGCCGTCGACGCGCGCACGCTGGCCGAACTCGAGCGAGCGTTGATGGATCAGGGCTTTCTGGACCGCGGCGCCGACGGGCAGTGGCGGTTGTCACCCAAGGCCATGCGTCAGCTCGGCCAGGCGGCGTTACGTGATGTGGCACAGCAGCTTTCGGGTCGTCACGGTGAGCGGGAGACCCGGCGCGCCGGTGCGGCCGGTGAGCTCACCGGAGCGACACGACCCTGGTCGTTCGGCGATACCGAGCCGTGGAACGTCACCCGCACCCTCACCAACGCGGTGCTGCGCCAGGCCGGCTCGGGGACTGCGGCGCTGCCGCTGAACATCACCGTCGACGATGTCGAGATCTCCGAGACCGAGACCCGCACGCAGGCGGCCGTCGCGCTGCTGGTGGACACCTCGTTCTCGATGGTGATGGAGAACCGGTGGCTGCCGATGAAACGCACGGCGCTGGCGCTCAGCCATCTGGTCAGCACCCGATTCCGTTCGGATGCGTTGTCGATCATCGCGTTCGGCCGCTACGCGCGCACCGTGTCCACCGCGGAACTCACCGGCCTCGAGGGCGTCTACGAACAGGGCACCAACCTGCACCACGCGCTGGCCCTGGCGGCCCGGCACCTGCGCCGCCATCCCAACGCGCAACCGGTGGTGCTGGTGGTCACCGACGGTGAGCCGACCGCGCACCTGGAAGACTTCGGCGACGGCGACGGCACCGCGGTGTTCTTTGATTACCCGCCGCATCCGCGCACCATCGCCCACACCGTCAAGGCCTTCGACGACGTGGCCAACTTGGGTGCGCAGGTGACGATCTTCCGGCTGGGCACTGACCCCGGCCTGGCCCGGTTCATCGACCAGGTGGCACGTCGGGTGGAGGGACGCGTGGTGGAGCCGGACCTCGACGGGTTGGGCGCCGCGGTCGTCGGCGACTATCTGCGCTCCCGGCGCCGCCGCTAGCCCCGCTCGCCGGTGCGTCGAGGCCGACGCAATGGCTGCTTTTCCGGGTTTCGAACCACCATATCGTCGGTTTCGCGCAGGAAGAGTCAGGCGGGTTTGCGCTTCTTGCGCTTGACGCCGACATTGCCGAACAACGAGAAACCGCGGATGCGCACACACGGCGCGCCGGTGGAGCCCTCGCCGCTGACGGCGTGCTCGAAGCGGCCCATCACCCCGACACCGCGCAGGTCGACGTTGACCTCGGGCGGCACCAGGATCGTCTGGCCGCCGAAGACCGAGTAAGAGTGGATCTCCACCTCCGGTGAGGTGAAGTCGGCGTAGCGCAGGTCCACCATGCCGCCGCCGAAGAGTGCGACCGTCGTCATCCGCTCGGGAACGTTCCACCGGCCGCGGCGTTCGAAGCCGCTCATGATTGCCAGCAGCATCGTCGAAGGGGCAGGCCGGCACGGGCCGCCGGTGCGGCCGCGGCTGAACGCGCCCGGCAGATCGGCCGACAATCGGTCGAGTTCGTCGTACGTCTGCGCCGCGTATGCCTTGGCCAGCCGATCTTCGTATTCGCTCAGCTGCAGCCGCCCGTGCGCGGCGGCGTCCGTCAGCAACTGTGCTACCTGAATCCGATCGGTGTCAGCAGCACGCATGGAACCGTTCCGCGACGCTGGGGTACTCATCGAATACGAGCCTACGACGAACGCTGGCACATGCAAGGTACTTGTCCAAACTGTGCCCCCACCGCCGTTGGCGAAGCATGTAGATGGTCAAACTTTATGCCTTCTGGGTCAGGTATTCAGCGAAGCCGACGGTGCCCGCCGGGTTGTCCGGCACGAGGTTGGCGCCTGCGCGGACAGCGGCGGCGATGCGGCCCGGCACCGGCAGCGCCACCGCTCCGCGACGGCTGCCGCGCGCCGCGAGGTAAATAAGCCCCAGCTCTGCGTGGGTGTGCAAGGTGGGGCCGCCGATGTCGGGGGCCCGGCCGGCCGGCTCGGCGTCGACCAACTCGACGAGGCGCGCGGCGACGTCGTGGGTGTCGATCGGCTGGAACCGCACCCCGCGCAGCGCGCACAGCACGGGGAAGAACCGCTGGATCGCGAAGGTGGCGCGGATGAGGTCGTGAAACTGTGTGGCGCGCAGCACGGTGTGGCCGACGCCCGACGTCTCCAGGACCTGTTCGACGCGCAGTTTGGTCCGGTAGTACGGCAGCGGGATGCGGTCGATGCCCACGATCGACACGTGCACGATGTGTCCGACCCCGGCGCGGCGTGCCGCCGCCACCAGGTTTTCCGTCGAGGTGACGTCCTTGCCGCCGGTGGGTTGTGTCGCGCAGTTGACCACCACGTCGATCCCGTCCAGCGCCGCGTCCAGGCCCGTGCCGCTGTGCAGGTCGCCCTGGGCCCAGTGCACTCCGGTGTAGCCGACCCGGTTCTTGCGGCTGAGCGCTCTCACCTGATGCCCGGCGTCGACGGCTTCGGGGACCACACAGTGCCCCAGCGTGCCGGTGGCTCCGGTGACGAGAACGCTGTGCGCCATCAGCTCACCCAGGCCGGTGGCCGCTTCTGCAGGAACGCCATCATGCCTTCGCGGGCCTCCTCGGAGACGAACAGCTCGGCGGATTGTTTGGTCAGCTCGTCGGCGTGGCGGTCGAACCCATCCAGTATGCGCGCCGTCGTCAAGGCCTTGGCGGCCGCAAGCCCCTGGGGCGATCCCTTGCCGATGGCGGCGGCCAGCTCGGCCACGGTGGCGTCGACGTCGTCGGCGGCGAGGGTGACCAGTCCGATCTCCGCGGCTTGGCGGGCGCCGAACTTCTCCCCGGTCAGGAAGTACCGGCCGGCGGAGCGGGCGGTCATCTTGGGCAGCAGGGTCAGCGAGATGATCGACGGGGCGACGCCGATGCGCGCCTCGGTCAGCGCGAACGTGCTCGTCGGTCCGGCCACCGCGATATCGCAGGCGCCGACCAGACCGAGCCCACCCGCGCGGACGTGCCCGTCGACCGCGCCGATGACGGGTATCGGCAACTCGAGGATGCGGCGCAGCAACCGGGTCGCCTCACGCGCGCGGTCGACGGCGACATCGCTGGGGTCGCGGCCTGCCGCCTCTCCTAAATCGGCTCCCGCACAGAAGGTTCCGCCGGTATGGCCGAGTACGACGACCCGTGCCGCGGGTTCGGCGACGGCGTCGGTCAGGCCCTGGTGCAGTTGGTTCACCAGCTCGGTGGACAGCGCGTTGCGGTTCTCCGGGGAGTCCAGCGTGAGCCGTGCGACCGGACCGTCGACGCGGTAGCGGACCAGGGTGCTCATCAGTACGACCTCGGCAGGCCCAGCGAGGTCTGCGCGACGAAGTTGAGCACCATCTCCCGGCTGACCGGGGCGATGCGCGCCAGCTTCGACGCGGTCACCGCCGCGGCGATGCCGTACTCCTTGGTCAACCCGTTGCCGCCCAACGATTGGACGGCCTGGTCGACCGCGCGCACCGACGCCTCACCCGCGGCGTACTTGGCCATGTTCGCGGCTTCGGCGGCGCCGGCGTCATCGCCGCTGTCGTAGAGCGCGGCGGCCTTCTGCATCATCAGCTTGGCCAGCTCGATCTCGATGTGGTTCTGCGCCAACGGATGTGACAGACCCTGGTGCGCACCGATCGGCGTCTTCCACACTTGGCGGGTTTTGACGTAGTCGACGGCCTTGGTGATCGCGAAGCGGCCCATGCCGACCGCGCTGGCCGCGCCCATGATCCGCTCCGGGTTCAGCCCCGCGAACAGCTGCGCGATCGCCGCGTCCTCGGATCCGACCAGCGCGTCGGACGGCAACCGCACGTCGTCGAGGAACACCTGGAACTGGCTCTCGGGGCTGATCAGCTCCATCTCGATCTTGGTCGCGCTCAACCCTTTCGCATCGGTGGGCACGATGAACAGCGCCGGCCGGAGGTTCCCGGTTTTGGCCTCTTCGGTGCGGCCCACGACCAGCACGGCCTGCGCCTGGTCGATGCCGGAGATGAACACCTTTTGTCCGGACAGGATCCAGTCGGAGCCGTCGCGGCGGGCCGTGGTGGTGATGCGGTGGCTGTTGGACCCGGCGTCGGGTTCGGTGATCGCGAAGGCCATCGTGATCGAGCCGTCCGCCAGGCCGGTCAGCCACCGCTGCTTCTGGTCGTCGGTGCCGAACTTGGAGATGATCGTGCCGTTGATCGCCGGTGACACCACCATCATCAGCAGCGCCGAACCGGCGGCGGCCATCTCCTCCATCACCAGCGACAGCTCGTACATGCCGGCGCCGCCGCCGCCGTACTCCTCGGGCAGGTTCACCCCGAGGAATCCGAGTTTGCCTGCCTCCTGCCATAATTCGGTGGTGTGCTCACCGGCGCGGGCCTTCTCCAGGTAGTAGTCCTGGCCGTAGTTGGCCGCCATCGCGGCGACGGCCTGGCGTAGCGCCTGCTGCTCCTCGGTCTCGACGAAGCTGCTCATCAGGAATCTCCTTCTTCGGTGTCCACCCGGGCAAGCACGGTGCCGACTTCGACCTGCTGGCCGGGTTCGACGTTGAGTTCGGCGAGCACACCGGCGGCGGGGGCGGTCACGGTGTGCTCCATCTTCATCGCCTCGAGCCACACCAGCGGCTGCCTTGAGCTGACCCGGTCGCCGACCGCTGCGCCGATGCGCAGCACCGAGCCCGGCATGGGGGCCAGCAGCGAACCGTGCGCGACGGCGGCGTCCGGATCCGGGAACTGTGACAGCGCAACCAGCTGCACCGGCCCCAGGGGTGAGTCGACGAACACGTCATCGCGGTAGCGGGCGACGTCGAACGGGCGATCCACCCCGTCCACCCGCAGCACGACACGTTGCGGTGTGCTGGACACCATAGTCACCCCGGCCACGTCGGGCAGCTCCACCCCGGCGCGGGTGAACCGGTACCGCACCTCGTGTTCAGCGCCCGCGGCATCGCCGTAGCGTTTGGTCTGGAATCCTGAAGCCAAGTTGCGCCACCCGCTGGGTACGGCGGCGAACACCGGTGCGTCAGCACGGTTTTGCGCGGCATCGGCGAACGCGGCAGCGACAGCGCTCAAGGTGACGACCCGGTCGTCGCTCAGCGGCGCCGCCAACGCGGCCAGGCCGTGCGCCTCGAAGAACGCGGTGTCGGTGGCGCCGTCGAGGAACGCTGGATGCCGCAACACGTTGACCAGCAGGTCGCGGTTGGTGCGCACGCCGTGGATGCGGGCGCGGGCCAACGCGTCGGCGAGCGCACCGGCAGCCCGGCTACGGGTCTGGGCGTAGGAGATCACTTTGGCCAGCATCGGGTCGTAGTAGATGGAAACCGTTGATCCGTCTACGATCCCGGAGTCCACGCGGACGTTGCCGGGAATCTCGAAGCGGTGCACCGTGCCGGCCTGGGGCTGCCAACCCTTGGCCGGGTCCTCGGCGTAGAGGCGGGCCTCGATCGAGTAGCCGCGCGACGGCGGCGGCTCGGGGTCGAGGTGGCCACCGTCGGCGATCTGCATTTGCAGCTCGACGAGATCCAGTCCCGTGGTGAGCTCGGTGACCGGATGTTCTACCTGCAGCCGGGTGTTCATTTCGAGGAAGAAGAACTCACCCGACCCGTCGGCCATGAACTCGACGGTGCCCGCACCGGTGTAGTCGATGGCCCGTGCCGCCAGCCGTGCGGCGTCGAACAGCTTGGCGCGCATCCCGGGGATGCGCTCGACGAGCGGCGACGGCGCCTCTTCGACGATCTTCTGGTGCCTGCGCTGGATCGAGCATTCGCGTTCGCCGACGGCCCACACGGTGCCGTGACCGTCGGCGAGCACCTGCACCTCGACGTGATGACCGGTGGCCAGGTAGCGCTCGCAGAACACCGTCGGATCACCGAAGGCCGACTGCGCTTCTCGCCGCGCGGCCTCGACCTGGTCGGCCAGCTCAGCGAGGTCGCGGACCACCCGCATACCCCGGCCGCCGCCACCCGCAGACGCCTTGATCAGCACCGGCAGCTGATCGGCCGTGACCGTCTCGGGATCGAGTTCGGCCAGCACCGGCACACCGGCGGCGGCCATCAACTTCTTCGCCTCGATCTTGGAGCCCATGGCGGCCACCGCCGCGACCGGCGGGCCGATCCACGTCAACCCCGCGTCCTGCACCGCAGCGGCGAATTCGGCGTTCTCCGAGAGGAATCCGTAGCCGGGATGTACGGCGTCGGCGTCCGCGGCCCGGGCCGCCGCGATCAGCTGGGCGGCGTCGAGGTATCCGCGGGTGCCTTCGAGGCGCACACGGGCGTCGGCCTCGGCCACATGCGGTGACCCGGCGTCGGGGTCGGTGTAGACGGCGACGGTGCCGATGCCCAGGCGCCGGCAGGTGGCGAACACCCGGCGGGCGATCTCGCCGCGGTTGGCGACCAGTACGCGGGTGATCATTCGCCCCCTCCTCCGGCGATTTCGGTGCGCAAACCTGCGCTCACCGCTGCTAACCGCACCGAAATCACCATCATGCTCACATCCGGAAGACGCCGAAGTTCGACGTCCCCTCGATCGGGCCATTGGCGATGGCGGACAGACACATTCCCAACACAGTGCGGGTGTCGCGCGGATCGATCACCCCGTCGTCATAGAGGCGCCCGCTCAAAAACATCGGCAGCGACTCGGCCTCGATCTGGGCTTCCACCGCGGCGCGCAGGGCCGCATCGGCGTCCTCGTCGAACTGCTGGCCGCGGGCCTCGGCGGCGGCGCGGCTGACGATCGAAAGCACGCCAGCCAGCTGTGTGCCGCCCATCACCGCAGACTTCGCGCTGGGCCAGGCGAACAGGAAGCGCGGGTCGTAGGCGCGGCCGCACATGCCGTAGTGGCCCGCGCCGTAGGAGGCGCCGATCAGCAGGGAGATGTGCGGGACGGTCGAGTTCGAGACGGCGTTGATCATCATCGACCCGTGTTTGATCATCCCGCCTTCTTCGTAGGCTTTGCCGACCATGTACCCGGTGGTGTTGTGCAGGAACAACAGTGGGGTGTCGGAGCGATTGGCCAGCTGGATGAACTGGGTGGCCTTCTGGGACTCCGCGGAGAACAGCACCCCGCGGTGGTTTGCCAGGATGCCGATCGGATATCCGTGCAGCGTCGCCCATCCGGTCACCAGCGACGAGCCGTAGGACGCCTTGAACTCGTCGAAGTCCGAGCCGTCGACGATGCGGGCGATCACCTCGCGCGGGTCGAACGGCACCCGCAGATCAGGAGGCACGATGCCGACGAGTTCGTCGGCGTCGTACAGCGGTTCGGTGACCGGTGCGGGTGCAGGGCCGTGCTTGCGCCAGTTCAACCGGGCCACGATGCGGCGCCCGATCCGGACCGCGTCCCGTTCGTCGACGGCGAAATAGTCCGCTAAACCGGATGTGCGAGCGTGCATTTCGGCGCCGCCCAGGGATTCGTCGTCGGATTCCTCGCCGGTGGCCATCTTGACCAGCGGTGGCCCGGCCAGAAACACCTTCGAGCGTTCCTTGATCATCACCACGTGGTCCGACATCCCGGGTATGTACGCGCCGCCGGCGGTGGAGTTGCCGAACACCAGCGCGATCGTCGGGATGCCGGCGGCCGAGAGCCGGGTGAGGTCGCGAAACATCTGCCCGCCCGGGATGAAGATCTCCTTCTGGGTGGGCAGATCGGCGCCGCCGGACTCCACCAGCGAGATGAGCGGCAACCGGTTCTCCAAGGCAATCTGGTTGGCCCGCAACACCTTCTTCAGCGTCCACGGATTGCTGGTGCCGCCCTTGACCGTCGGGTCGTTGGCCACGAGCATGCACTCGACCCCGCTCACCGCGCCGATTCCGACGACCACGCTGGCGCCGACCGTGAATTCGCTGCCGTATGCCGCCAGCGGGCTCAGCTCCAGAAACGGTGAATCCGGGTCGACAAGCAACTCGATGCGCTCACGGGCGGTCATCTTGCCGCGCTGGTGGTGGCGCGCGACGTACTTCTCGCCGCCGCCGGCCAGCGCCTTGGTGTGCTCGGCGTCGAGCTCGGCCAGTTTGTCGGCCATCGCGGCGGCGGCCTCGCGGTAGCCCTTCGAATTGGTGTCGAGGGTCGACTTCAACGCCGTCATGACTGGTACCCCAACGTCTTGGCGGCCAGCGCGGTGAGGATTTCGGTGGTGCCCCCGCCGATTCCGAGGATGCGCATATCGCGGTACTGGCGTTCGACCTCGGATTCGGCCATATAGCCCATGCCGCCGAACAATTGCACCGCCTGGTTGGCGACCCATTCGCCGGCCTCCACGGCGGTGTTCTTGGCGAAGCACACCTCGGCGATCAGGTTCGTCTCGCCCGAAAGCTGCCGCTCCACGACGTGGTGGGTGTACACCCGCGCCACGTCGATGCGACGTGCCATCTCCGCCAACGTGTTCTGCACCTGCTGGCGGGAGATCAGCGGTCTGCCGAACGTCTCGCGGTCGCGGCACCACTGCACGGTCAGGTCGAGGCACCGTTGCGCGCTGGCGTAGGCCTGCGCGGCCAGCCCGACGCGTTCGGCGACGAACGCCCCGGCGATCTGCAGGAAGCCGGAGTTCTCGGCGCCGACGAGGTTCGTGGCGGGCACCCGCACATCGGTGTAGGACAGCTCGGCGGTGTCCGAGGACCGCCAGCCCATCTTGTCGAGTTTGCGGGTCACCTCGAAGCCCGGTGTGCCCTTGTCGACGACGATCAGCGAAACCCCGGCCGCACCAGGCCCGCCCGTGCGTACCGCGGTGACGACGTAGTCTGCCCGCACCCCGGAGGTGATGTAGGTCTTGGCGCCGTTGATGAGGTAGTCATCGCCGTCACGCTCAGCGCGGGTGGTCAGATGTCCGACGTCGGAGCCGCCGCCGGGTTCGGTGATCGCGAGGCTGCCGATCAGCTCGCCGGCAAGTGTGGGCCGCACGTAGGTGTCGACCAACCGCTGATCGTTGGATGCGATCATGTGCGGCACCGAGATTCCGCAGGTGAACAGCGATGCGAACACACCGCCGGGACAACCCGCCTGGTGCATCTCCTCGCAGATGATCACCGCGTCTGCGCCGTCGCCGCCGCCTCCACCGACGGCTTCGGAAAACCCGGCGCCCAGCAGGCCGGCCTCACCGGCTGCGCGGTGCAGGTCGCGGGGCAGCTCGCCGCTGTGCTCCCACTCGTCGATGTGTGGCAGGATCTCGCGTTCGGCGAACGCGCGCACCGACTTTCGCAGCTGGTCGCGTTCGGGGGTGTGCCAGATGCTCACGCCAACAGCTCCTCGGGTATGTCGACACTGCGGCTGCGCAGCCATTCCCCAAGGCCTTTGGCCTGTGGGTCGAAGCGCGCCTGATACGCCACCCCCTCGCCGAGGATGTCGTCGATGACGAAGTTGACCGCGCGCAGATTGGGCAGCACATGCCTGGTGACGGGCAATTCGGCGGTCTCCGGCAACAATTCACGCAGCTTGTCCACGGTCAAAGTGTGCACCAGCCAACGCCACTGCGGACCGGTCCGCACCCACACGCCCACGTTGGCGCTGCCACCTTTGTCGCCGCTGCGGGCCCCGGCGATCGTGCCGAGCGGCACCCGCCGGGTTTTCCCGGACGGCAACGGCTCGGGCAGGGCCGGCGGCGCGACGGGCGCCAACTCCACAACCTCGGTGGCCGGCGCGATGGCGACACGGGTGCCGTCGGCGTGCACGGCGACGTGCGGCACCTCCTTGGCCGGGACGTATGCCGGCCGAAACACCCCGTAGACCTGACCGTCGCCCGGCGGGCTGGTGGCGTGAAAGCCCGGATAACTCGACAACGCGAGTTCGACGGCGGCCGAAGAGAATTTACGTCCGACGTTGGCGGGATCCGGATCGCGCACCACGCAGCGCAGCAGTGCGCTGGCGGTTTCCTCGGTGTCGGCGTCCGGCTGGTCAGTGCGCGCCAGGGTCCACTGCATCTGCGCGGGTTTGACCGTGATGCTGCTCTCCAGCTGCCTGCGCACCAGCTCGGCCTTGGCCTCGATATCGAGCCCGGTCAGCACCAACGTCATCTCGTTGCGGAATCCGCCGATGCTGTTGAGCGACACCTTCAGCGTCGGCGGCGGCGGCTCACCACGAACCCCGCTGATGCGCACCCGGTCGGGGCCCTCGGAGGACAGCTCGACGGTGTCGACCCGAAGCGTCGCATCCGGGTTGGCGTATCGCGCGCCGCTGATCTCGTAGAGAAACTGCGCGGTGACGGTGTCGACGGTGACCGCGCCGCCGGTGCCCGGGTGTTTGGTGATGACCGACGACCCGTCGGGATCGATCTCGGCGAGCGGAAAGCCCGGGCGCACCAGGTCCGGGATTTCGGTGAAGAACGCGTAGTTGCCGCCGGTGGCCTGCGCGCCGCACTCGATCACATGGCCCGCGGCGATCGCCCCGGCCAGCCGGTCGTAGTCGGTGCGCTTCCACCCGTGGTGGGCGGCGGCAGGCCCGACGATCACCGACGCGTCGGTCACCCGGCCGGTGACGACGACGTCGGCGCCGGCGTTCAGGCACTCGACGATGCCCCACGCTCCGAGGTAGGCGTTGGCGGCCAGCACCGACTCTGTGCCTGATGTCGCCGCCGACGCGACTCCGAAGCCGAGTTCGTCGGCCCGGGACAGCAGGTCGTCGCCCTCGACATGTCCGACGTTCACCGTCAACCCCAGCCGTTCGGCGAGCCCGCGCACCGCGTCGGCCAGGCCCGCCGGGTTGAGCCCGCCCGCGTTGGCGACAATGCGCACGCCCCGGTCCAGCGCCAGGCCCAGACAGTCCTCGAGTTGCTTGACGAACGTCTTGGCGTAGCCGCGATCGGGCGCCTTGGCACGGTCGCGGGCCAGGATCAACATGGTCAGCTCGGCCAGGTAGTCGCCGGTGAGGTAGTCCAGATCGCCGCCGGTGAGCATCTCGCGCATCGCCGAGAGCCGATCGCCGTAGAACCCGGAGCAGTTGCCGATGCGGACCGGACCAGTCACCAGGCCTCCCATCGCGTCACCGGCACGCCGTGCCGACCAACCGGTAGGTTAGCGAGTACCAGCGGTATCGCGTCAAGGCACTCCGCAATTTTGGAGGCTACGCAGCGTGGGGGCTATCCTGAAGGGCAATTGTCGACGCCGGGCTTGCCGGCGGCGCAAGTTGGATTTCCGGCCCGGCCGGTGACCCCCTCACGAGGAGACTTCGATCATGGCTGTGCCCAAGCGCAGAGTGTCGCGCGCAAACACCCGTAGCCGTCGCTCGCAGTGGAAGGCCAAGCGCCCCGAACTGGTCAGCGTCACGGTTTCGGGCCGCGAACACAAGGTGCCCCGGCGGCTGCTCAAAGCTGCTCGGCTCGGCTTGATCGACCTCGACCGCAGGTAGTTGTTCCGGCGCGCCTCTCAGGTCACTCTCAGATAGGGAGATGACACTGTGGCTGTGCGCATACTTGTCGTCGACGACGATCGCGCGGTGCGCGAATCCCTGCGCCGCTCGCTATCGTTCAACGGATACTCGGTCGAGCTGGCTCAAGACGGTGTCGAAGCCCTCGAACTGATCACCAACAACCGGCCCGACGCGCTGGTGCTGGACGTGATGATGCCGCGCCTCGACGGCCTCGAGGTGTGCCGTCAGCTGCGCAGCACCGGCGACGATCTGCCGATCCTGGTGTTGACCGCGCGCGACTCGGTATCGGAGCGGGTGGCCGGACTCGACGCCGGCGCCGACGACTACCTGCCCAAACCATTCGCCCTCGAGGAGTTGCTCGCCCGCATGCGTGCCTTGCTGCGGCGCACCTCCTCCGACGATGGCGAAGACTCGCCCGCGTTGACGTTCTCGGACCTGTCGCTGGACCCAGCCACCCGCGAGGTCACCCGCGGGCAGCGCGAGATCAGCCTGACGCGCACCGAGTTCGCGTTGCTGGAGATGCTCATCGCGAACCCGCGCCGGGTCCTGACCCGCAGCCGCATCCTCGAGGAAGTGTGGGGCTTCGACTTCCCGACGTCCGGCAACGCCCTCGAGGTGTATGTCGGATACCTCCGCCGCAAAACAGAGGCCGAAGGAGAGCCGCGACTGATCCACACCGTGCGCGGGGTGGGTTATGTGTTGCGCGAGACCCCGCCCTGATGTCCGCCCCGAACTACGGATTTCGGCCTCCGCCGGAGGTGCCGACCACCAAATCCGTATCCCTGCGCTGGCGGGTGATGTTGCTCGCCATGTCGATGGTCGCGATGGTGGTGGTGTTGATGGCCGTCGCGGTCTGGGCGGTGGTCTCCCGGGCGCTCTACGACGACGTCGACAACCAACTGCGCAGCCGGGCCCGGCTGTTGATCGAAAGCGGCTCGCTGCAAGTCGATCCGAGCAAGGCGATCGAGGGCACCGCCTACTCCGACGTGAACGCGATGCTGGTGATCCCCGGCCGGGCCATTTACACCGCCAACCAACGCGGTGAGACGCTGCCGCTCGGCGAGCCCGAGAAGGCGGTGCTGCGGGGCGACTTGATCATGTCCTTGCGCACCGCCAACCACCAGCGGGTGCTGGCGATGCGGCTGTCCAACGACAGCTCGTTGCTGATTTCCAAGAGCATGGCGCCCACCGCGCAGGTGCTCAAACGGTTGGGCACGGTGTTGTCGATCGTCGGCGGCATCGGCGTGGTGGTGGCCGCCATGGCCGGCGGCGCGGTCGCCCGCGCGGGTCTGCGCCCGGTGGCGCGGCTGACCGAGGCCGCCGAACGGGTGGCCCGCACCGACGACCTACGGCCGATCCCGGTCATCGGAAGCGACGAACTGGCCAGGCTCACCGAAGCTTTCAACATGATGCTGCGCGCCCTCGCTGAGTCGCGGGACCAGCAGGCCCGGTTGGTCACCGACGCCGGACACGAACTGCGCACACCGCTGACGTCGCTGCGCACGAACGTGGAACTGCTGATGGCGTCGATGGAGCCGGGCGCGCCACGGTTACCTGACGAAGAGATGGCCGGGCTGCGCGCGGACGTGATCGCCCAGATTCAGGAATTGTCCACGCTGGTAGGCGATCTGGTGGACCTGACCCGCGACGACGCAGGCGTGGTCATCCACGAACCGGTCGACATGACCGAGATCATCGACCGTTCCCTTGAGCGAGTTCGCCGCCGACGCAACGATATTGAGTTCGACGTGGACGTCGCACCGTGGCAGGTATACGGGGACGGCGCCGGTCTGGGCCGCGCAGTACTCAACCTTCTCGACAACGCAGCGAAATGGAGCCCGCCCGACGGACGTGTCGGGGTGCGGATGTCTCAGATCGATCCGGTGCATGCCGAGTTGGTGGTGTCCGACGAGGGTCCGGGGATTCCGCCGCAGGAACGGCAATTGGTATTCGAGCGGTTCTTCCGGTCGGCGCAGGCACGTGCAATGCCAGGTTCGGGGCTGGGGTTGGCGATCGTCAAGCAGATTGTCGTCAAACACGGCGGCACACTGTGGGTAGCGGACGCCGTGCCCGGCGGGCAGCCGCCGGGCACCGCCATGCACGTCGTCTTGCCCGGCAGCCCCGTGGCGGTGACCGACACGCCGCGCTGACGTCGGCGTGGCCCGGCCCGATGTCGCCGATGATTAGTGGGCGCATCCAGGGGAAAACAACTCAGAGCATGTCCCGAAGGTTCTCTAAGTGGATTCTCAGCCCACTTGGGCACGTTGGACGTGGTTTGACCGTTGTCCTAACGACGCACGTACGCCGACTGGCAGAAAGAAGAGCACCGCAGCGCTATGACAAACCACCCGAGGTATTCGTCGCCGCCACCGCAGCCGGGTCGTCGGCCCGGCGGCCATGAGAACGCGGTGCCGGGGTACCCCGGTGCGCAGCGACCAGGCCACTATCAGCAGCCATACGACTGGCGCTATGCGACCCAGCAGCAGCAACAGCAGCAGCATGCGCCGTTTCGCGCGCCCCACGACCCCTACCGGGGCGCACCGCAGCCGATGGCCGGTGGTCCGTCGGGGCCATCTGCCCAAAAGCCCTCGCGCGCAGGTGTTTTGACCGTGGGTGCACTTGCGCTGGCGATGGTCTCTGCCGGTGTCGGCGGCGGCGTCGCATTGCTGGCGCAACCGGACCGCCCGGCGGCGACGTCGTCGGTGACGGGTGCGGCGCCCACGATGCCCGCCGCCAGCCTGCCCGCCGGCTCGGTGGAACAGGTCGCGGCGAAGGTGGTGCCCAGCGTCGTCAAGTTGGAGGTCAACCTCGGCCGCCAGTCCGAGGAGGGCTCAGGGATCGTCTTGTCGCCAGACGGGCTGATCCTGACCAACAACCACGTCATCTCGGCCGCTGCCGGAGCAAGGCCCCGCGGCGGTCCCGCCGATGCGGTGACCAAGGTGACGTTCTCCGACGGCCAGACCACGTCGTTCAGCGTCATCGGAACCGATCCGAGCAGCGATATCGCCGTCGTACGCGCCGAGGGTGCGTCCGGACTGACACCCATCACGATCGGGTCCTCGGCGGACCTGCGGGTAGGCCAGGACGTGGTGGCGATCGGGTCACCGCTCGGTCTCGAGGGCACGGTGACAACCGGCATCATCAGCGCGCTGAACCGGCCCGTCGCCGCCGGCGGCGACGTACGCAACCAGAACACCGTGCTCGACGCGATCCAGACCGACGCGGCCATCAACCCGGGCAACTCCGGCGGCGCGTTGGTCAACATGAACGGTGAGCTGGTCGGCGTGAACTCGGCGATCGCCACCATGGGCGGTGACGCCGGACCGCAGGCAGCCAGCGGGTCGATCGGGCTCGGCTTCGCCATCCCGGTGGACCAGGCAAAGCGCATCGCCGACGAGTTGATCAAGAACGGTTCGGCCTCGCACGCCTCGCTCGGTGTGCAGGTCACCAGCGACGCCACCGTCGACGGTGCCCGTATCGTCGAGGTCACCGCGGGCGGGGCGGCGGCAGCGGCCGGGCTGCCGAGCGGGGTCGTGGTCACCAGGGTCGACGCCCGGGTCATCAACAGCGCCGACGCGCTGGTCGCCGCCGTGCGTTCCAAGGCGCCGGGTGAACAGGTGACGCTGACGTATCTGGACGGCTCGGGTAAGCCGCAGACGGTGCAGGTCACGCTAGGCAAGGCGCAACAGTGATGACCACGACTAACACGGGGATTAACACGGGGACTAACACGGGGCCGGGCGGCGGCACCCTGAGAGTGGCCGCGCCGATGTCGCTACCCGCATATACGGTTGCACTCATGGAACAGCCAGGTGAGTTGGTGGGTCGTGCGCTGATCGTCGTCGTCGACGACCGCACCGCACACGGCGACGAAGAGGACCACAGCGGTCCGCTGGTAACCGAGCTGCTCGGTGAGGCCGGTTTCGTCGTCGACGGCGTTGTCGTGGTGTCCGCCGACGAGGTCGAGATCCGCAACGCGTTGAACACGGCGGTGATCGGTGGAGTCGACCTGGTGGTGTCGGTCGGTGGCACCGGAGTCACGCCGCGCGACGTCACGCCCGAAGCGACCCGCGAAATTCTGGACCGCGAACTTCTCGGCATCTCCGAAGCGCTGCGCGCCTCGGGGTTGTCGGCGGGCATCGTCGAAGCCGGGGTGTCGCGCGGGCTCGCGGGAGTCTCCGGCAGCACGCTGGTTGTCAACATCGCCGGCTCCCGGGCAGCGGTTCGCGACGGTATGGCAACGCTGAGCCCGCTGGCGATCCAGATCATCAGCCAGCTCTCCAGCCTGGAGATTTAACGTAGCCGTCAAGCTGACGGGCGACTAATGTGATCTCTATCACAGGGGAGAACCTCGATGGGTGATGCCCCCAAACCCCCGCGCGGGGCGATCGACAAGATCTTCGGCGACGCTCTGCCGTCGAGGGAAACGGACGAGGACGACGTTTCCGCCAGGGCCGAAGACGCTGCACGTGAGCGTTGGTTGCGGCGAAACGTGCCTCCCCACCACGAGTGATCAGTAATCTCGAGCCCAGCCACCGATCGGTACCTGGTGGTCGCGGCGGCTAGCCGTCCCTTCGAGGGGGTACGGCCGGATCGGTCCGTGGGGGCCCTAAGCTAGGCACCGCGCGCCGGCAGCGATCGGTGGCGTATACGGCCAGGGCTAATCGGGGGCCAGTAACACGCGTCACAGTAGAAGCGATCACTGGTTGCCGGGGTAATCAACCGACCGTTATGTTCCTCCTGTTAAGGATGAGCACAACGTAAGAGCCGCGTGTGGGGTTTCTCATTTGCGTCGCATGAGGCTTCTGAGTCGTGTGTGGTTATGCGGTACGGCCAGGCATGAACGGGACGACGCACTACGGGCGGGGCCCGGCGTCGACACAGCTAGGGAGATCATGAGGGCAATCAGTCGGGTACTGGTCGTGTTGGTTACAGCCGTCGCATCTCTGTTTGTGAGTACCGGCACTTCTCACGCGGGTCTGGATAACGAGCTGAGCCTGGTTGATGGCCAGGATCGCACGCTGACGATTCAGCAGTGGGATACGTTCCTCAACGGCGTGTTCCCTTTGGACCGCAACCGCCTGACGCGTGAGTGGTTTCATTCCGGTCGGGCCAAGTACATCGTCGAGGGACCGAACGCCAACAAATTTCAGGGCACGCTCGAGCTGGGTTACCAGATCGGGTTCCCGTGGTCGTTGGGTGTGGGTATCAACTTCAGCTACACCACGCCCAACGTCCTGTTCGACCAGGCGCCGCTGTTCCTTCCGATTCCTGGTAATGACTTCTTCTTGGACAACTTCATCACCACCCCGAACCTGTTCCCGGGTGCGTCGATCAGCGCGGATCTGGGCAACGGTCCCGGTATCCAGGAAGTCGCGACGTTCTCGGTGGATGTGAAGGGCCCTGAAGGCGGTGTGGCGGTGTCCAATGCGCACGGCACGGTGACCGGTGCGGCCGGTGGGGTGCTGTTGCGTCCGTTCGCCCGGCTGATCTCCTCGGCTGGTGACAGCGTGACCACCTACGGCGAACCCTGGAACATGAACTGACGCCGATCTACCTAGCCAAAAAAGCGGCCCCCGTAATCATCCCGGGGGCCGCTTTCTGGTTACGTGGAGTTGTCGGGCAAATTGCTTCTTGATGAACAAGAATAGAGGGGCTAAGTGGTCTTGATCACAGGCCGGGTCGACACGTGCGGGCGGTACGAAGTTTCCGGTTGCGCGCACGATCGCCGGCCGATGCGGCGCCAACGGCCCCTCAAGTGCAGTTCTGGCCCGATTGGTTGCGAGATGGCAATCACGAATCGTCGTCGAGATGAACGGAACTCGACGACCGATCGACATCGGGGTTCGCGCACGCCGGCGAGCCCGGATTCTGTTCGCGTTGCCGGTTGACCACCGGCCCGTTATGTTCCTCTCGTCAACGATGAGCACAACGTAAGAGCAGCATGTGGCGGCTCTCATCCGCACCGCATGAAGCTCTCGGGCAACGGACAACACACGCTGGGCCAGCCGGGCCCGGCGTCGACACAGCTAGGGAGATCATGAAGGCAATCAGTCGGGTGCTGATCGCGTTGGTTGCGGCCGTCGCGTCTTTGTTCGTGAGTACAGGCACTTCTCACGCGGGTCTGGATAACGAGCTGAGCCTGGTTGATGGCCAGGATCGCACGCTGACGATTCAGCAGTGGGATACGTTCCTCAATGGCGTGTTCCCTTTGGACCGCAACCGCCTGACGCGTGAGTGGTTTCATTCCGGTCGGGCCAAGTACATCGTGGCCGGCCCGGATGCTGACGAGTTCGAAGGCACGCTCGAGCTGGGTTACCAGATCGGGTTCCCGTGGTCGCTGGGCGTGGGTATCAACTTCAGCTACACCACGCCCAACATCCTGTTCGACCAGGCGCCGCTGTTCCTTCCGATTCCTGGTAATGACTTCTTCTTGGACAACTTCATCACCACCCCGAACCTGTTCCCGGGTGCGTCGATCAGCGCGGATCTGGGCAACGGTCCCGGTATCCAGGAAGTCGCGACGTTCTCGGTGGATGTGAAGGGCCCTGAAGGCGGTGTGGCGGTGTCCAATGCGCACGGCACGGTGACCGGTGCGGCCGGTGGGGTGCTGTTGCGTCCGTTCGCCCGGCTGATCTCCTCGGCTGGTGACAGCGTGACCACCTACGGCGAACCCTGGAACATGAACTGAGAAACGTCTCAACACGAAACGGCCCCCGAACCATCCCGGGGGCCGTTTGTGTTGCGGCTCAGGACTTGTCGGCGCTTGTGGTGTTCGCGGTATCGGGGCTGGGCCCGGTGCCCTCGCCGCTGACATGCTTGCCAGAGGAGGAACCGTTGGTTTCGGCGAGAAGGTTGCGGATCTCGGTCAGCAGCGAGAGTTCGGTGTCCTGGGCCTGTTCGACTTCGCCCTTCTTGCGCAGCCTGTTGTAGGGCATCACGACGAGGAAGTACACCACCGCGGCGACCAGGATGAAGTTGATCAACCCGGACAGCAGGATGTTGAGATCGATCGACTCCCCGCCGCCGATGCCGATGCGCAGAATGCCGTAATCGGATTCACCGTCCGCGCCGATGCGGTTGATCAACGGTTGGATGATGCTGTCGGTGAATCTCGTGACCAGTGCGGTGAACGCGGTGCCGATGACCACCGCGACCGCCAGGTCAACGATGTTGCCGCGGGCGAGAAATTCCTTGAACCCCTTCAACATGGCCGACCCCTCCCAGCAGTGGTGTGTTAGCTGACCAACACGGTAGTCCGATGGTGCTGCGTTGACGGCGAATCGGACGCGAGCCACGCCACGCGGTCAATGGAAGGTCAGCGTGACCGCCGAGACCAGCGTCGCCGCCGCCACGTCGTTTGCCGCATGCGCCGGCAGGGCGACCAGCACCACCCGATCCTCGCCGCTTCCTGCGCCCGTTGGCTTCTCAGACACCACCACGACGACGGCGTCTCGGGCGACCACGCTGGGTTTGGTATCAGCGGACATCGTCGGATCTGCGCTGGCCGTGAGCACGTCGACGACGTCGCCCGGGCGCACGAGGTTTAGTAGCGCCGGGTCGTCGAGGTGTAACGGCACGATCCGCGCATCGGGGCCCACCGCAGATTCGGCAAGGCGCGGACCCAACAGCCGAACGTCGGTGAGCGCTTCACCGCGCCGAGCCGGACCGGCCAACGTCGCTCCGACAACGGCGCCCAGGTCCGCGTGTGCGCCATCCGGAACCACTGTGGCAGAGCGAGATTGGATCTTGACGTCGTCGGCGCTGAGCTTCCTGCCCGGCGCCAGATCGTGCGCGGCGACGACGATGTCGGCGCGCTGGTCGTCGGGGTCTGGACGCAGGGCCGCGACGGCGGCCAGCACGACGAGCGCACCGGCCGCGGCCCGACGGGCCGCCAGCGTGCGGGTCCAGTCAGGGTGCAGCGCCTGTTGGAGCCGGCTCAACACCGACGGGTTCAGAGATTGCCCCATACCGCCAAACTAAGCGGCAGGCGACCACGATGGGCCGGGCAAGAGCCCGCCTGTGGATAACTGTGCGCGTTAGCTCGAAGCCGCTGCGGCCGGAGCCGAACTCGACGAGGCAGAGCTCGAGCTCGATTCGCTACTGGAAGTGGACTTGTCCGAGGAGGAGCTCGTGGAGCCGGCCGACGAACTCGTGGAGCTACTCGAGGAGCCGTTGGACGAGCTCTTGGCCGGCTCGCGGCTGTCGGTGCGATAGAAACCGCTGCCCTTGAAGACCACGCCCACGTTGCCGAACAGCTTGCGCAGCCGGCCGTTGCACTTGCTGCACGTGGTCAGTGCGGAGTCGCTGAAGGACTGCACGGCATCGAACCGATCGCCGCATTCAGTGCATGCATAAGAGTAGGTGGGCACGCGAACCTCCGAGGTGGTCAAACTACTTGGCACTCTAGCGCGTCAAGTGCTAGAACCGCTACGTGGGCTTGGTCATTCCCGCTCATCGACCAGCGCACGGCCGAGCGCGATCAGACCGCGCCGTGGCGTCAACGCGTGGGTCATCGGCACGTCGTGCGGCTCAGCAGGCAATTCGTCGAGTAGCTCCTCGTCGCGCACCACGGCGATCAGCTGCGTATCCGGGCCAGCCAGGCGCAGCGACCGGTCGTAGAACCCCGCGCCGCGGCCCAGCCGCACGCCGGCCCGGTCGACGGCAAGCGCAGGCACCAAAATCGTCGACGCACCGGCCACCGCCTCGGCGGCCAGCCACGGCGGAGCCGGTTCGCGCAACCCGAACCGCGCGTCGACCAACTCTCCCGGCCGGTACTGGCCCCACTGCAGTGGCAGCGGGATACCGGCGGCGTCATGCCGCGCTACCGGAAGCAACACCTCGACCCCCCGCCGATGCAGCGAATCAATGAGCTCCGACGAGCCCGGCTCGGAGCCGACAGGCACATAGGCACATACGGTTTGGCCGTCGGCCACCAGCGCGGTGAGGTGTGTCACCAAGGCGTGTGCGTCGGCGTCGTGCTCCTGTGGCGGCAGGGTCCGACGGGCCGAAAGGATCGCGGCCCGCAACTCCGTTTTCGTCACGCTCACCGCACCGCCTTTAAACAACAACCGTGGGGAGGTTAAACCAACGCGAGGAGGTTAATGTGTGAACGATGACACGGGGTTCGGTATCGATACCGCTCACGGCGGTAGTCCCAGCAGCCGGGTTGGGGACCCGGTTCCTGCCTGCGACGAAGACGGTGCCCAAAGAGCTGTTGCCGGTGGTGGACACGCCGGGCATCGAGCTCGTCGCTGCTGAGGCGGCGGAGGCCGGCGCCGAACGGTTGGTGATCATCACCTCCGAAGGTAAGGACAGCGTGGTCGCCCACTTCGTCGAGGACCTGGTGCTCGAGGGCACGTTGGAGGCGCGCGGTAAGAAATCGATGTTGGAAAAGGTGCGTCGCGCACCGGCGCTGATCAAGGTCGAGTCGGTGGTGCAGGCCGAACCGCTCGGTCTCGGCCACGCGGTGGGCTGCGTCGAAGACACGCTGGGGCCCGACGAAGACGCGGTGGCGGTGCTGCTGCCCGATGATCTGGTGGTGCCCAGCGGCGTGCTCGAGACCATGTCGAAGGTCCGAAGCAAGCGCGGCGGCTCGGTGCTCTGCGCGATCGAGGTCCCGGGCGAGGACATCAGCGCCTACGGCGTGTTCGACGTCGAAACCGTTCCGGACGCCGAAAACCCGGATGTGTTGCGGGTCAAGGGCATGGTGGAGAAACCCAAGGCCGAGGACGCGCCGTCGCCGTATGCCGCCGCGGGCCGATACATTCTGGACCGCGCGATATTCGATGCGATCAACCGCGTTTCGCCGGGGGCCGGCGGCGAAATCCAGCTGACCGATGCGATCGCGTTGTTGATCGATGAAGGACATCCCGTGCACGTGGTCGTGCACCGCGGCTCTCGACACGACCTGGGAAATCCCGGCGGCTACCTCAAGGCTGCGGTTGACTTTGCATTGCAGCGCGACGACTACGGACCTGAATTGCGGCGATGGTTGGTAGAGCGACTGGGCTTGACCGCACAGTAGAACCACACGCCGCGGCCGCCGGGTCGGCGACATTGGGGGATAGCCCCGCAAGGCAGAAAGGCGTGTTGTGCGTTCGGTGGAGGAGCAGCAGGCTCGGGTAGCGTCCGCCGCGGTGGCTCCCCGGCCGGTCCGGGTGGCGATCGCAGAGGCGCAAGGTCTGATGTGCGCCGAGGAGGTGGTCACCGAGCGTCCGCTGCCCGGCTTCGACCAGGCGGCCATCGACGGTTACGCGGTCCGCAGCGTGGATGTTCTCGGGGTGGACTCCGACGACTCCGATGACGACGACGACGCTGACGGCGGTCCGGTCGATCGGGAGATCAGCCTGCCGGTAATGGGTTTGATCGAGGCCGGCGCGCGCACCCCTAGCCGCTTGCAGCCGCGCCAGGCCGCGCGCGTGCAGACCGGTGCGCCGATGCCCACGCTGGCCGACGCGGTGCTGCCGCTGCGCTGGACCGACGGCGGCGACTCACGGGTGACCGTGCTGCGCGGCGTGCGGTCCGGGGCGTATGTCCGTCGTACCGGCGACGACGTGCAACCCGGCGACGTCGCCGTGCGGGCCGGCACGATCATCGGGCCCGCGCAGGTCGGCCTGCTGGCCGCGGTCGGGCGCGAACGCGTGCTGGTGCACCCTCGGCCGCGGCTGTCGGTGATGTGCGTCGGCGGCGAACTGGTCGACATCTCCCGGACGCCCGGAAACGGTCAGGTGTACGACGTGAACTCCTACGCGTTGGCTGCCGCAGGCCGCGATGCCGGTGCG
Source organism: Mycolicibacterium sp. XJ2546 (assembly GCF_053483195.1). Lineage (NCBI taxonomy): Bacteria > Bacillati > Actinomycetota > Actinomycetes > Mycobacteriales > Mycobacteriaceae > Mycobacterium > Mycolicibacterium sp. XJ2546. The sequence continues at coordinate 398,831 of NZ_JBEFRW010000001.1, forward strand.
GAGGTCAACCGTGTCGGCATCGTCGACGCCGACCCCACCAAACTCCGGGAAGTCGTCGAGGGCCAACTCAACCGGTCAGAGGCGCTGGTCATCGCGGGCGCTGTCGGTGGGGCCGCCGCCGAAGGGGTCCGGTCGGTGCTCGCCGAGTTGGGCGATATGGAAGTCACCCGCATCGCGATGCATCCCGGTTCGGTCCAGGGTTTCGGGCAGCTGGGAGCCGAAGGTGTACCGGTGTTTCTGCTGCCGGCCAACCCGGTCAGCGCGTTGGTGGTATTCGAGGTGATGGTGCGCCCACTGATCCGGTTGTCGCTGGGCAAGCGCCAGGCGCACCGACGGATCGTGCAGGCGCGCACCCTGTCGCCGATCAGCTCGGTGATCGGTCGCAAGGGCTATCTGCGGGGGCAGTTGATGCGCGACCAGGACACCGGCGAGTACCTGGTGCAGGCGCTCGGCGGCGCGCCGGGGGCGTCGTCGCATCTGCTGGCCACACTGGCCGAGGCGAACTGTCTGGTGATCGTGCCCAGCGAAGCCGAGCAGATCCGTACCGGCGAGATCGTCGACGTCGCGTTTCTGGCCCAACGCGGTTGATCAGCGCGGCCGACGTGAACTTCTGGCGGTCCAGTTCCTTACATCCAGGTTGGCCGCTGCCGGTCGGTCCGCTTCGGGTGCCCGCGGGCGTGGTGCGGTTGCGGCCGGTGCGGCTGCGCGACGGGGCGCAGTGGAGCCGTCTTCGGCTGGCCGATCAAGCGCACTTGGAGCGGTGGGAGCCCGCCACCGGGATGGATTGGAAAGCGCGCCATGCCGTTACGTCGTGGCCGGCGGTGTGTTCGGGATTGCGGGCGGAGGCGCGCAAAGGCCGCATGCTGCCCTACGTGATCGAACTCGACGGCCAGTTCTGCGGCCAGCTCACGATCGGGAACGTGACCCACGGAGCGCTGCGGTCGGCGTGGATCGGGTACTGGGTGGCCAGCGCGGTGACCGGCGGCGGGGTTGCGACGGCCGCGTTGGCGTTAGGTGTCGATCACTGCTTCGGGCAGGTTGCATTGCATCGCGTCGAGGCGACGGTGCGCCCGGAGAACGCGGCGAGCCGCGCGGTGCTTTCCAAGGTCGGTTTCCGCGAGGAGGGCCTGCTGCGGCGCTACCTCGACGTCGACGGCGCGTGGCGGGACCACTTGTTGGTCGCCATCACCGTCGAGGAGGTCAACGGTTCGGCATCCTCGACCCTGGTTCGCGCGGGCCGCGCGGCCTGGGTCTAGCCGCTTGTGCAGACGGCTTCTTCGCGAGGTGTACGGGAGGGCTGTGCGACGGGCCCAAATCACGACCCTGGCGTAGATCTCGCGACACAAACTTGTTACAAATGTGACATTTGTGACTGGTGGTGCTTGTCAGCAGTGAATTACAGGTGTGTAATTGTCTCGGCGCGCCATCCACGGATGCGCTGGTCACGGACCTAGCCTGATGGGGAAAGGAGCAGGCGCAATGCCAAGCATCCCCCAATCTCTGCTGTGGATCTCGCTCGTCGTCCTCTGGTTGTTCGTCCTCGTCCCGATGCTGATCAGCAAGCGGGACGCCGTGCGCCGTACCAGCGACGTGGCACTGGCGACGCGGGTGCTCAACAGCAGCCGCAATGCGCGGCTGTTGCGACGACCTCGGGTCGCGGCGGGCCACGCGAGCGATCCGGACTGGCGGCCGACCGAGACCGATCTCGACGACGACCTCGACGACGCGGACGACGAAGAGCCGGCCCGGCCCGCCGAACGATCCCTGGTGCACGCGGCGGTGGTCGAGGTCGAGCGCGACGAGGAATCGGAATACCTCGATGTGGACGTGATCGGGGAGGGTGCCCTGCCCGTCGGCGAGTCCGCGATGGCCGAGGATGAAGAGCCCGAAGCCGAAACCGGTGAGTTGACACTGGAATTCGACGAGCCGGCCGAGGAAGAGGCCGACGGCACCGACGACGAGTACGAGTACGTTGACGATTCGTCGGGACTCGAGGCGCCCTCGGAAACCGATTTGCAGCTCGCCGACTCGATGACTGCGGCCAGGCGACGCAGGCACGAATCCAATACGGCCGCCGCGGTCAGTGCCCGCAAGTACAAGTTCCGCAAGCGGATGCTGACCACGATGGCGGCGATGCTGGTGGTATCGGCGATCGCGGCGGCGACGTTGTCACCGTCGTTGTGGTGGCTGTGTGGCGCGGTCGGTGGCGTGACGGTGCTGTACCTGGGGTATCTGCGCCGTCAGACCCGCATCGAGGAGCGGCTGCGGCGGCGCAGGGCCCAGCGGATCGCCCGCTCGCGGTTGGGTGTGGAGAACACCCTCGACAGCGAGTTCGACGTCGTGCCGGCACGGCTGCGGCGGCCGGGTTCTGTGGTGTTGGAGATCGACGACGAGGATCCCGACTTCGAGCACCTGGAATACGTGGCGTTCGCCCGAGGGTTCGACCTACCGCGGGCCGCAGGCCAGTAGTCAGCGGTTTTTTGCCACCGCGGGCTGGCTGGTAGCCTGCTACCGGTACCAGGGGCTATGGCGCAGTTGGTAGCGCGACTCGTTCGCATCGAGTAGGTCAGGGGTTCGATTCCCCTTAGCTCCACCACCCATTACCTGAGTTCAGACCTCGAATTCTCGAGCGGACTCGTCGCGCGGCGAGTCTCGAAGTCCTAAAGCTCAACCCGTCAGGGGTGAGTGACGAGATAGGTCTCGTTGCTCAGGTCGGCGGTGAGTTCCCCGACGTTGAACGGCCGGTCCAGCCGAGCGTGCAGTGCTTCGGGGTCGATGAGAAGGCTGATCTCCGCGGTCTGGCGGGCGAAGAATCTTCCGATGAGTGGGTAGATCCGACGCATCATCGCACGCTCTGCTGCCGTGCACCGCGATGCGCAATACCCGACATGGCCGATTTCGTCGGTCAGGATCTCGCTGTACAGCAGCCCGATCCGGTCGGCGACTTCGGGTTCGTCGGCGAACAGCTGGACTCCGACGCGGCGCAGCTCGTCGAACATGATGCAGCCGGCCATCTCTGCGGCCCCGACGAACATGAAGCTGAGCCGCTCCGGAACGAACACGCCGGTCTTGACGAACTGCCGCATCAAAAACGGCGGCGGGACCACCTGGAACGTCAGGTCGAAGACATCGAGAGCGTATGCCAGCAGCCGCGTGTGGTAGTGTTCCTCGAGTTCGAGGTAGACGTTCTCCGGCGGCAGATTCTCATCGCTGTTGCGCCCGTAGGTTTCGCCGAGCCCGACGCCGAAGCGTTCTGCCTGATTCAGTTTTGCGGTCGCCAGCAGAAACAGCATCTTGCGGTCCAGGCCCGGCTCGGGGCGCCGGCGACGCAGATTGCGCAGAAAGGTCGACCGGTCGGCGGGATGGGCCGATCGAACGGGGTTGGCCTCCAGCTCGCTGAAGAACTGCTCCCGATTCGCCAGCCGCCGATTGAGCAGGTCGGCTGCACCGTCGCGCCTGGCTAGAAACTCCCGGTAGCCTTCGATGCCCGTAGTATTCATCGCTTCTCCATTCCCTTGACAATCGTTGTCACATAACGGCGTAACACCGCAGGGTCGTGTGCTCCCGTGGCTAAGAGGGCGAAAAGGCCTGTCGAGAAGAAGATTCCGAGTTCTACGGGGTCCGCAGACGCGGTAACCTGGCCGACCTCTTGTGCTCGTCTGATCAGAGCGATCACAAATTCGGCGAGTGGGTGTCGCACCAGCTCGTCCTCGACAGGACGTGTCGCCGAGAAATGCAATCCCAGCATGTCGCGGAAAACGACTGTACCCAAACGTTGTTCAGCGTCTAGCACATGATTCACCACCTGTGAGAGCACAGACTCCAGATCGCCCTCGGCTTCGCCGAGCTCACTGACGATTTGCGTCTCCTCGGCGCGCTCCAACTCGACGAGGACATGTTCCTTCGTCGGGAAGTGGAAGTAAAACGTTCCTCTCGCCACACCCGCCGCCCCGGCGATGGCGCTGACATCGGCGTCGGCCAAACCGCGCTGGGCGATTTCGGCCAGCGCGGCGTCAAACAACCGTGCCCGCGTTTGAAGCCGTCGCGCCTCCCGGACGCCGCCGGGCGATCCGGTCAGCGAGGCGCGCGAGGGCATGCAGGAACCCTACGCGCTCCGCTGACGATCGTCAATGACAAGTGTCAACCAAAATGGGCGCGGCCGGACACCGCCGGCTACGTGATCGTCACACCGCCGTCGACGACGATCGTTTGTCCGGTCACGTAACCCCCGGCTTCGGAGGCCAGCCAGATCAACGCCGCCGACAACTCGTCCGGGTTGCCAACCCGTTGCAGCACAACGCGAGCCGCGAGTGTCTGTTCGAGATATCCGGGCACGTACTGATCGGTCATCTCCGAGTGGAAGAACCCCGGCGCGATGGCATTGACGCGAATCCCCTTGCGTGAGCCCCACTGCTGGGCCAGATCACGGGTGAGCCCGATGACGGCGGCCTTGCTTGCGCTGTAAGCCGCCTGCGGCAGACTCGCCGTCGTCAGGCCCAGCACGCTGGAGATGTTGATGATCGAGCTGCCCGGCTGCATCACCCTGCCGCACGCCTGAGCGGTCCAGTACGACCCGTGCAGGTTGATGTCGACCACCGAGCGGAACTCTTCGGGGGTCTCCCGGGTGGCCGGAACCGCCGTGCCCACACCGGCGTTGTTGACCAGCACGTCGACCCGGCCGAACTCCTCCATGGCCGCCTCGACGAGGGCGGTGCACTGCTGCGGGTCGGTGACGTCGGTGGGCACGATCAGCGCGCGGCGCCCCGCGCTGCGGACGAGGTCGGCTGTGCCACTGAGCTTCTCGGCGCGTCGAGCCGCCAACACCACGTCAGCTCCCGCCTGTGCGCACGCCTCGGCGAATGACACACCCAAGCCCGACGACGCTCCGGTGATGATGACAACTTTGTCATCGAGCCGAAACCTGTCCAGAATCGTCATCGTATTGGCCCTTTCGCGTAAGCGGGTTGTCGTCCGGAGACATCCTCACCTGGCGACCTACGCGAGCCGCAACGGGGCTACCCGACCGGTTCCGGCTAGAAGATCAGACCGTTGGCCCTGCTGGTCGCCGCGGCGAACCGGTCCTGGACATCGGCCCAGTTCACGACATTCCAAAACGCCCTGACGTAGTCGACTTTGACGTTCTTGTACTGCAGGTAATAGGCGTGCTCCCACATGTCGACCTGCAGCAGCGGAATGATGCCGAGCGGCACGTTGGCCTGCTGGTCATAGAGTTGGAAGGTGAGCATCCGCTGGCCCAGCGTGTCATAGCCCAGCACCGCCCAGCCCGAGCCCTGCAGCCCGTTGGCGGCCGCGGTGAACTGTGCCTGGAACTTGTCGAACGAGCCGAACTGGTCGTCGATCGCCGAGGCGAGGTCGCCGGTGGGCTTGTCTCCGCCGTTAGGCGACAAATTCTTCCACCAGATCGAGTGGTTGACGTGTCCGCCGAGGTGGAAAGCGAGGTTTTTCTCGTGCAGGAAGATCGCCGAGTAATCACCGTTGGCGCGGGCTTCCTCGAGCTTGGCCAGCGCGTCGTTGACGCCCTTCACGTACGTGGCGTGGTGCTTGCCGTGGTGGATCTCGTTGATCTGACCCGAGATGTGGGGCTCCAGCGCGCCGTAGTCGTAGTCGAGGTCCGGCAGCGTGTACTCGGCCATGAGCTTCCTTTCCGTTGTTCAGTTGTCGTGCCTGTACCCGCAGCCGCGCGGTTCTCACAGGGGCACCGAGGTGGGCAGCATATGGCCTGGCCAGCTCTTCTGTCCAGCTGTTCATATGTTCATGTGCTAGGTTGGCGCCCGCGGGTCGGTCGTGTGCGACGTCGATGCAGCACATCGGAACCGACTTATTTTCGAGCGGTAGCTGGCGCTGCGGCCGACCCGCTCCAATGTTCGCCAGGCGCGGCCAGACGCCGGTGTGAGCACCGCTACCGAAGGGGCCCCCACCCGGCGCAGGCTTGCTTACACGTTGCTGTGAGGAGCCTGAGAGACGTCGCTTCGGTGCCCGACGAGGGGTTGAACGATTTTAATGAGGGGCACTAAGTATTTGCGAAATTTGCCTTTTCTTGCACTTCTCTTTGTCGATAAATTTGCCATTCCCGCGCAGCCGTAGGCCGAATCCCGGCAAACCCCCACGTCGAGCCGGACGGTGTGACGAATGTCACCGGGAGGCGAAAAATTGCCATGAGTAAACGGCTGGGAAGAAGGCTCAGAAGGACAGCGTCATCTCAGCCACCGATTGTTCGCGCCCGAACCGTAACGCAACCGTTGCCGGATCGATCTGATCGGCGGCCCCAGGTGGGCCCTTCTGCAGCCTCCGGCGATGGTATCAAACTCTTTGCCTAGCCTGCCTAAAGCGGCATATAACAGCAGGATATTGACCTGCCCGTTATTTCAGGAGGGTTTGCTGACTGCGGGGCCGATGTGCCGGTCATTTGGGTGGGGAGCGAATCTGGGAAATATGTCCCATCTCTGGGAATCGCCTGCTAGATTGACGCGCATGCTCGATCTCACTGGCCCGAAGCAAACCAGCTCCACAGCAGCGTGGCCACCGGATCTGTTCACGGTCGACATCCGCGGCTCGTTTGCGGATTCGGCGATGCCTTCTGAGGGCGACCGCGCAAACTGCGGAATAGTTGCCGTCATCAGGGACTCGTGGCGGTCCCGCGGGCGGTGCAGCTGCGGTTGGCAGGGGAGGCAACATTTGTTGTCAGCGATCGCGGTTTATGATGCGCATCTACATGCGGCCAGCAACCAATGTCGGCCGGCGGTGCCATTAGTATTCAGGAGTTGAGACAGGGCGCGACTTTCGCTTTATTCTGTTCCAGTCGCATTCAGTGCTCACTCCTGAGAGAGGTTTACAGACGTGGGTGAAACGCGCACAATTTCCGTCGCTGTAATCGGAATGTCGTGCCGCCTTCCGGGGGGCATTGTGTCCCCTGAACAGCTATGGGAAGCGTTGCTGCGTGGCGACGACTTCGTCACTGAGGTGCCTGCCGAGCGCTGGGATGCCGAGCAGTACTACGACCCGGAGCCGGGTGTGCCCGGTCGATCGGTCTCCAAGTGGGGCGCCTTCCTCGACGACGTGGCGGGCTTCGACGCCGACTTTTTCGGGATCACCTCCCGTGAGGCGACGGCCATCGACCCGCAGCATCGTCTGCTGCTGGAGACCGCTTGGGAGGCGGTGGAGCACGCAGGCGTGAACCCGACGACGCTGACCGGGTCGAAGGCCGGCGTGTTCATGGGCGTCACGCACAACGACTACGCGTACCTGGCCGCCGACACCCAGACGTTGGAGGGGCCGTACGGGTTCACCGGCACGAGCTTCAGCCTGGCCTCGGGACGGATCGCCTATGCGCTCGGCGTCCACGGACCCGCCTACACGGTGGACACCGCCTGCTCTTCGGGGTTGAGCGCGATCCACATGGCCTGCCGCAGCCTGCAGGACGGCGAAAGCGACCTCGCGCTGGCCGGCGGGGTGTCGGTCCTGCTCGAACCCCGCAAGGCGGCAGGCGGGTCGGCGGCGGGCATGTTGTCACCGACCGGCCACTGCCGCGCGTTCGACGAAGCCGCCGACGGCTTCGTCTCCGCCGAGGGCTGCGTCGTACTCACCCTCAAACGGCTCGACGACGCGCTCGAGGCGGGTGACCGCGTCATGGCGGTCATCAAGGGCACCGCGGTGAACCAGGACGGCCGCACGGTCAACATCGCCACGCCGTCCTCGGAGGCGCAGACCGCGGTGTACCGGGCCGCGTTGGCGGCCGCCGGCGTGGAGGGGAGCACCGTCGGGCTGGTGGAGGCGCACGGCACCGGAACCCCGGTCGGCGACCCTCTCGAATACGCCAGCGTGGCAGACGTGTACGGTACCGACGGACCTTGTGCGCTGGCATCGGTCAAGACGAACTTCGGTCATACGCAATCGGCCGCGGGCGCGCTGGGCATGATGAAGGCCGTACTGGCCGTGCAGCACGGCATCATCCCGCAGAACCTGCATTTCGACCGTCTGCCTGATGAGCTGACCGAGATCGAGACGCATCTTTTCGTACCCCAGTCGACGACGGCGTTTCCGACCAACGGCCAGCAGCCGCGGCGGGCGGCGGTCTCGGCGTACGGGTTGTCCGGGACGAACGCGCACGCGATCGTCGAGCAGCCCCCGAAGCCGGTGGCGCCGCAGAAACCGGATGCTGCCACCGGACCGCTGCTGTTCGCCTTGTCGTCGACGTCGGCCCATGAACTGCGCCGCACTTCAGGCAATCTGGCCGACTGGCTGGCCAAGAGCGGCGACGGCAATGGGCGGGGGCCGGCCGTCGACCTGTTCGACCTCGGTTACACGCTGTCACGTCGGCGTGGTCACCGCTCGGTGCGTACCTCGGTCATCGCCGGCGGTCGCGAGGAACTGATCGCCGCGCTGCGGGGAGTGGCCGACGGCGAAAGCCCCTACCAGGCCGCCGTCGGCCAGGACGACCGCGGACCGGTGTGGGTGTTCTCCGGGCAGGGCTCGCAGTGGGCCGGCATGGGCGCCGAGCTTCTCTCGCGCGAGCCGGTGTTCGCTTCGACCGTCGCCGAACTGGAGGACTTGATCCGCCAAGAGTCGGATTTCTCCGTTACAGAGGCGATGTCGGCGCCGGAAACCGTCACCGGCATCGACCAGGTGCAGCCGACTGTTTTCGCGGTCCAGGTGGCCTTGGCCGCGACGATGAAGTCGTACGGCGTCACCCCCGGCGCGGTGATCGGACACTCCATGGGTGAGGTGGCCGCCGCGGTCGTGGCGGGCGCGCTGACGCTGCAGGACGGGGTCAAGGTCATCTGCCGACGGTCGGCGCTGATGTCGCGTATCGCCGGCTCCGGCGCGATGGCGTCGGTGGAACTGCCTGCCTCCCAAGTTCTTTCCGAGCTGGCTGCGCGTGGCATCACCGATGTGTCCCTCGCGGTGGTCGCCTCACCGCAGTCGACCGTCATCGGTGGCGCCACACAGTCGGTGCGCGACCTGGTCGCCGGCTGGGAGCAGCGCGACGTGATGGCGCGCGAGGTGGCCGTGGACGTCGCATCTCACTCGCCGCAGGTCGATCCGATCCTCGACGAGCTCGAAGCGGCGCTTGCCGACCTCGACCCGATGCAGCCCGAGATCCCGTACTACTCCGCGACGCTGTACGACCCGCGCGACGAGCCGGAGTGGGACGCCTACTACTGGGTGGACAACCTGCGCCACACCGTGCGGTTCGCCGCCGCGGTGCAGGCGGCGCTCGAGGACGGCTACCGGGTATTCGGCGAGCTGTCCCCGCATCCGCTGCTGACCCACGCCGTCGACCAAACCGCGCGCGGCCTCGACGTTCCGCTGACAGTGCTGGCGGCGATGCGCCGCGAACAGCAGTTGCCGTTTGGGCTGCGACAACTGGTCGCCGACGTCCACAATGCCGGTGCCGCAGTCGATTTCTCGGTGCTGTACCCGGCCGGGCGGCTGGTCGACGCACCGCTGCCAACCTGGACGCATGAGTCGTTGCTGCTCGACCGCGACGGTCAAGACGTGGCCGCCCGCGGCGGCTGCTCGGTTTCTGTGCACCCGCTGCTGGGTTCGCACGTCGTGCTGCCCGAAGAACCCGAGCGCCACGTGTGGCAGGGCGAGGTCGGTACGGAGGCCCAACCGTGGCTCGGCGACCACCAAGTCCACGAGGTGGCGGTGCTACCGGGTGCGGCCTACTGCGAGATGGCTCTGGCCGCAGCGCGTACCGCGCTTGGTGAAACCGCCGAGGTTCGCGACATCGTCTTCGAGCAGATGCTGATACTCGATGAGTCGACGCCGATTTCGGCATCCGCATCCGCGCTCGCGTCCGGGATCCTCGACTTCGCGGTGGAGACCTATGAGGCCGGCGAACGTACCCGACGCGCACATGCGGTGCTGCACGCCGAGGTGGCGACGGGTGAATCCGCTACTCACGACATCGACGCGCTGCTGACGGCGCACGCCGACGGTGTCGACGGCGCTGATCTGCGGGCAGCCTTCGGCGCGTTGGGAATCCATCACGGGGCCGCCTTCTCCGGTTTGGCCACCGCCTACACCGCAGACGGTGCCGAGCCCACGGTGCTGGCCGCCGTCGCGCTGCCCGGACCGCTGCGGGCGCACCAAGGCGCCTATGGGGTGCACCCGGCGCTGCTCGACGCCTGCTTCCAATCGGTCGTCGCGCATCCGGTCGCTCAGAACGCCGCCACCGGTGGCATGCTGCTGCCGCTGGGCGTGCGCCGGTTGCGCGCCAACGGCTCGGCCCGCAACGCGCAGTACTGCTACAGCCGGATCGTCAAGGCAGACGCCGAAGGCATCGAGGCGAACCTCGACATCCTCGACGAGCGCGGCGCAATCCTGTTGAGCTTGGAAGGTTTACGGCTCGGCTCCGGCGCTTCGCAGAAGGCTCAGGCGGACCGCGTACTCAACGAGCGGCTGCTGAGCATCGAGTGGGACCAGCACGAGCTGCCCGAAGCCGACTCCGTCGACGCCGGATCGTGGCTGTTGATCGACACCAGCATCAACGGAGACATCCTCACCGCCGCACTCGGCGATGCACTGAAGACAGCGGGAGCTGAGTGCACGACGATGACCTGGCCATCGCAGGGTGACCACCAGACCAACGCCGAGTTACTGACGTCCTACGTCAGTGAGCAGGTGCTGACCGGCGTGGTGGTAGTGCCCGATCTCGCCGATGGTGGCGGCGTCGCCGAGGCGGCCGTGCGTGGTGGCGAGCATGTCCGCCACCTGGTGCGGATGATCCGCGAACTGCCCGAAGCGCCGGGCGAGCCCCCGCGCCTCTACGTCATCACCCGCAACGCGCAATGCGTTGTGGCCGACGAGGTTCCGAACCTCGAACATTCCGGTTTGCGCGGTTTTGTACGTGCGATGGGGATGGAGCATCCGCGGCTGCGCGCCAGCCAGATCGACGTGGATGAGACGACCGGCGCCGACCACTTGGCTCGCCAGTTGCTGGCTGGCTCCGACGAGGACGAGACGGCGTGGCGCGACGGGCGCTGGTACACCGCGCGGTTGTGCCCGGCGCCGCTGCGCGCCGACGAGCGGTATACCGCAACCGGAGACAACGAACACGACGGCATGCGGTTGCAGGTCCGCACGCCGGGCGACCTGGAGTCGCTGGAAATGGTTTCGTTCGAACGTGTTGCGCCGGGTCCGGGCGAGATCGAGGTCGCAGTCAGCGCATCCAGCATCAACTTCGTCGACGTGCTTGTCGCGTTCGGGCGGTGCCCGAGCTTCGACGGGCGGCTGCCGGAACTGGGTTCGGAATTCGGCGGTGTGGTCACCGCCGTCGGCCCGGGGGTGACGACTCACCGCGTGGGAGACCGCGTCGGTGGGGTGTCGGCCAACGGCTGCTGGGGCAACTACGTGATCTGCGAGGCCAACTTGGCGACGCCGTTGCCCGCCGGGCTGGAGGAGCACCAGGCCGCAGCGGTGGGCCTCGCATACGGCACCGTGTGGCTCGGTCTGCAGGAGCTGGCGAGGATCTCCTCGACCGACAAGGTGTTGATCCATTCCGCGACCGGTGGTGTCGGCCAAGCGGCGATCGCGGTGGCACGCGCCGCTGGCGCGGAGATCTACGCCACGGCGGGCAGCGAGGCGCGACGACAGCTGCTGCGCGACTGGGGTATCGAACATGTCTACGACTCGCGCAGCACCGAATTCGCCGACCAGATCCGCCGCGACACCGACGGCTATGGCGTGGACATCGTGCTGAACTCGGTGACCGGTGCCGCGCAGCGCGCCGGTTTGGAGCTGCTCGCCTTCGGCGGGCGGTTCCTCGAGATCGGCAAGCGCGACATCTACGGCGATACGCGGGTGGGTCTGTTCCCGTTCCGCCGCAACCTGTCGTTCTATGCGATCGACCTCGCGTTGATGACCGTGACGCATCCGGACAAGGTTCGCGGCCTGCTGGAAAAGGTCTACCAGCTGACCGCCGACGGTTCACTGCCGCTGCCGGACATCACGCGCTATCCGCTCGCCGACGCCGCGAGTGCGATCCGCAAGATCGGCGGCGCCCAGCACACTGGGAAGTTGGTGCTCGACGTCGCACGCACCGGCACCACCGAGGTGATGGTGCCGCCGGAAGAGGCTCCGACCTTCCGTTCCGACGGTGCGTATATCGTCACCGGCGGCCTCGGTGGTCTGGGCCTGTTCCTCGCCGAGAAGATGGCTGAAAAGGGTTGCGGGCGCATCGTTCTCACCTCGCGGAGCCAGCCGAGTACGAAAGCACAGGAGATCGTCGACCTCATCAGGTCCACGGGCGCCGACATCGTGGTCGAGTGTGGCGACATCGCCGCGCAGGGTACGGCCGACCGGTTGGTGGCCGCGGCGACGGCGACCGGACTACCGGTGCGCGGCGTGCTGCACGCGGCCGCGGTCGTCGAGGACGCCACCCTTCCTAACATCACGGACGAGCTCGTTGAACGTGACTGGGCGCCAAAGGCATACGGCGCGTGGAACCTGCATCGCGCTACGGAGGGTCAGCCACTGGACTGGTTCTGCTCGTTCTCGTCAGCAGCCGCGCTGGTGGGCTCGCCGGGTCAGGGGGCCTACGCCGCCGCCAACAGCTGGCTGGACGCGTTCACGCGTTGGCGCCGGGCCCAAGGTCTGCCTGCCAACGCCATCGCATGGGGTGCCTGGGGCGAGATCGGTCGCGGTACCGCGATGGCCGAAAACGATGCGGCGATCCTTCCCGACGAGGGCGCCTACGCCTTCGAGTCCCTGCTGCGGTATGACCGGGTGTACACCGGTTACGCCCCCATCCTCGGGACGCCCTGGTTGACCGCCTTCGCGCAACGCAGCCCGTTCGCGTCGGCATTCAAGTCGGCAGGTCAAAGCTCCAGCGAGGGACGGAAACTCCGGGCGGAGCTGGCCGCGCTTCCACGCGACGAGTGGCCAACTCATCTGAGGCGGCTGATCTCAGAGCAGGTTGGTTTGATCCTGCGGCGCGCGATCGATCCGGACCGCCCGCTGTCCGAATACGGGCTCGACTCGCTCGGCAATCTCGAGCTGCGCACTCGGCTCGAGGCGGAAACGGGAATCCGCATCACGGCAATGGGGGTCAACACGGTTCGCGCACTGGCCGATAGTCTTTGCGAAACACTCGCGGCGGACGACACGGTCGCGGCGTCAACATGACGACGGCACCGAAGTAGGAGGCGGAAGAATTGTTCGCGCTAGAAGCAATCCACGAGTGGGTGGACGCTCCGGGCCAACTCATCACCTGGGATCCGTCACCGGCCACGCTTGCGAAGGTCAGCGAGGCGCCCATCGCCGATGTGCCGGCCAGTTACCAGCAGGCCCAACATCTTCGGAGCTACCGTGCACACGCGGCCCGCGGCACCGAGATGGCGCGGCTGACGATTCCGGCGTGGAACATCGCCGGACGCTGTGATGTCCGGGCGATGACGCATGTGCTCAACGCCTACCTTCGGCGCCACGACACGTTCCGCAGCTGGTTCCAGTTCACCGACGATGACCGCATCGTGCGGCGCGCGCTGCGCAACCCCAAGGACATCAAGTTCGTCGCGTCCGAGCGGGGGGAGAAGTCGTCTGCGCAGTGGCGCGAACACATCCTGGCTACACCGTCTCCGTTGCACTGGGATTGCTTCCGGTTCGGCATCATTCAACGCGCCGACCATTTCACGTTCTGGATGAGCGTGGACCATCTGCACGTCGATGCCATGTTCATGGGCTTGGCGTTCGTGGAGATCCACATGATGTACAACGCGCTGGTCGGCGGCGGAGCACCGATCCCGCTGCCGGAGGCAGGCAGCTATGAGGACTACTGCATCCGGCAGCGAGAGTTCACCTCCTCGCTGACCTTGGACTCGCCGCAAGTCAACGAGTGGATCAAGTTCGCAAGGGGCAACAACGGAACCCTTCCGCAGTTCCCGCTTCCGCTCGGTGATCCGGCGGTACCTTGCGATGGCGATCTGCTGACGGTTTCGTTGATGGACGAAAAGCAATCGGACCGCTTTGAATCGGCGTGCATCAAGGCCGGTGCCCGGTTCATCGGCGGAGTGTTCGCCGCAGCTGCGATGGCCGAACATCAGCTCACCGGTGCCGACACCTACCACGTCATCACCCCGACCAGCACGCGAAGCACCCAAGCCGAGGTGATGACGACGGGTTGGTTCACCGGCACGGTGCCCATCACCGTGCCCGTCACGCTGACATCGTTCACCGAAACCGCAAGGGCCGCACAGGCATCCTTCGATTCGGGTCTGGCCCTGGCGCATGTGCCGTTTGACCGGGTTCTCGAACTGGCGGCGGAAGCGCGCGGCTTGACGCAGCCGAAGCCGGGCGTGCCGATGATCTCCTACCTCGACGCCACCATTGCGCCGCTGTCGCCTGCCGTGGTCGCCGAGTGGAACGGCTTGAACGGCAAGATCTACAGCGAACTGGGCGCAGCTCATCAGGTCGGCATGTGGATCAACCGTTTTGGCAACGGCACTTCGGTCACGCTGGCCTTCCCCAACAATCCGATCGCGCGCGAATCGGTCACCCGCTACGTCGACGCGATGAAGGCGATCTTCGTCCGCGTCGCCGAGGGCCGCGGTGAACTGGCGACGGCATCCGACCTTGTTGGCGTCATCCAGAAGTCGTTCTGAACCGCGCAGTTCGACGGACGTCTCGATGACTGTGGCGGCACAAGCACGGCTGGACAACCAGCTCACGTTCACCGATCAGCTGTTGTTCCTCGGACAGCGTGCAACCGGTCAGGAACTGGTCATGCAGTGCGTCTGGGTGTACGAGCATCCTGTCGACTACGACGGGTTGCGCCGGCTTCACGACAACGTCGGTTACGGTTTGTACGGTCGCTTGATCGAACGCTCGCCGCTGCCGTTCGGCAGGCATCGGTGGGTTTCCTCCCCCGGGCCGAAGTCAAACCTCGACATCGTCGAAACCCCGCGCCCCCGAGAAGAACTCAGCGACTGGATCGACGAACGCGCACAGTTGCCGATCGACCCGGAAACCGGACCCAGCTGGCATTTCGGGGTGCTGCCGATGACCGACGGGTCGACGGCCGTCTCCATGGTGGGCTCGCACTGCCTGGCCGACGGCTTCGGCGGGCTGCTGACGATCGTCGATGGGATTATCGGTAACCGCCGTGACCTCGGCTATCCGCCGCCGCGGTCGCGCCCGCCGCTGCGGGCCGCCGCCACCGACCTCAAAGAGACGGTCCGTGGACTTCCCGAGGTGGCGCGCACACTGGTGCGGGTCGGCAAGCAGGCTGTGCGTCGGCGCCATGAGTTCACGAAATCGACGGGTCCGCGAGCCGCGCTGACCGCAGACGGCATGGCGGAAAACGTTGTGGTGCCTGCGATCACCATTTACATCGACCTCGACGTTTGGGATGGCCGGGCCAACGCTCTCAACGGCTCGAGCCACTCGCTGATCGCTGCGTTCGCCGCGAAGCTGGCCGAACAGCTCGAACGCCGTCGCGCCGACGGTGCCGTCACCCTGCACATTCCGATCAGCGACCGGATCGCCGACGACACGCGGGCCAACGCCGCGTCGATCGCCACCGTGGTCATCGATCCCACCACGGTGACCGCAGATCTGTCGGTTGCCCGCCGCGATATCAAACAGGCGCTGACGACCCTGCGCGAGAAGCCGGACGAGACCCTCGAGCTTCTTCCGTTGACCCCGTTCATCCCCAAGCGCGCTGTCAAGCGTGGCTCCGATGTGGTTTTCAACTTCGCCGATATGCCCGTATCCTGTTCCATCCTGGGCGATATCGATTCCATCGTCGCGCGAGCCGACGGAACCGAAGCCGAGTACGTCATGCTGCGTGGTGTGGACCGACAGGTGTCACGCGGATACCTCGAGCACCGTGGGGGGATGCTGACGGTGCTCGCCGGAAGAATCTGTGGCAAGGTGTCGATGACCGTCGTCGGGTATCAGGCCGGTGAAGAGAACTCCAAGTCCCGCTTGCGCGAGGTGGCCGCCAAGGTGCTGGCCGAGTTCGACCTCGTCGGTGTGATCGAATAGCAGGAAGCCATGGCCATCCAAGCTCGTCCAACGTTTCGACGGCTGAGCCGTCGAGCCGCCAAATCTCAGGCGGCGCAGGACAATCACCTCACATTCATGGATCAGGCCGGATTCCAGCTGTGGCGTGCCACCGGACGCGGCCAACTCATGCAGGTGCTGTGGATCTACGAGCATCCCGTCGACATGGACGGGCTGCGGCGGTTCCACCGCAACTTCGGCTACGGCTGCTACGGCCGGCTGATCGAACGCTCGCCGCTGCCGTTCGGTCGGCACCGGTGGGTGTCTGCGCCGGGACCGGCCACCGACCTCGACGTCGCCGAACCGCGGCCCCGGTCTGAGGTAAGCGACTGGTTCGACGAACGAGCGCAGATACCGGTGGATCCCGAGTACGGACCCGGCTGGCATATGGGTGTGCTGCCGATGACCGACGGGTCCACCGCGGTCAGCCTGGTGGGTTCGCATTACCTCGCCGACGGTGTGGGCGGCCTGCAGTCGGTCATCGAGGCGGTCTCCGAAACCAGGCGCGACTTCGGCCATCCACTGCCACAGTCGGGCGGCCGCTTCCGCGGTGCGCTGGGAGAACTTCGGGGAGCCGTCAAGCACCTACCCGAGGCCGTCCGCACTGCGGGGGTGGCCGCGAAGCTGGGCCTTCAGAGCCGAAACGAGGTGGCGGCCTCGACCACGTCCGCACCACTGACCACCCGTCCAGCCAGCGACGACACCCGCGTTGCGATGCCTGCCGTCTCGGTTCTGGTCGACCTGACGCAGTGGGATGCCCGGGCAGCTTCGCTCAACGGAACGAGCCATTCCCTGGTAGCCGGTTTCGCTGCGAAACTGGGTGAACATATGGGGCGCAAGCGCGCTGACGGCACCGTGACGTTGGTGATGGCACTCAACGCGCGCAACCTCCCGGACGACACCCGCGCGAACGCGATGATTTTCGGCTCTGCCGATATCGACCCGACCCCGGTGACCGCGGATCTGACCGATGCGCGCAGCGCCGTGCGGCAGGCGCTGCAGAAGGCACGAGAAGAGCCCGACCCGATCATGCAGCTCCTACCGCTGGTACCGTTCGTGCCGCGCGCCGCACTCAAGCGAGTGGTCCAGCAGTTCTTGGGATCCGGTGCCGACCTTCCGGTTTCGTGTTCCAACATGGGCGACTTTCCCCCGGCGGCGGCCTGCCCCGACGGCACCCCGGCCGAGTACATGCTGTGTCGCGGGGTGGACCAGAACGTGCGTCGCGCCGACCTCGAGCGCGCCGGTGGCCAGCTTGTGCTGGTGGTCGGACGGATCAGCGGCAGAATCTCAATCGACATCGTCGGCTACCAGGTCGGCGCAGAGAACTCCAAACAGCGGCTGCGCGAGTTGGCCGGGCGCACACTGGCCGAATTCGGGCTCACCGGCGAGATTTTCTAGTTCTTGACCAAGCAGTACAGCCGGTAGGACAGATCGCCCCTTTCGACCTGTTCGTACAGCGGTGAGCCTTGGGTGACAGCGACATCGCGGCCGAACCTGCGCAGCGGCCTGGGTGCATGCCGATTGACCAATTCCTGGTAGCGAGGCGAGTTCAGCTCCAGCCCCCGTAGGACCTGAGCGTTGATCTCCTCCTGCGACACCACCTGCAGTGCGGAATCGGCAAGGGCCGCTTCCCATTCCTCGATCCCGTTTCGGCCGCGAAGATCGGCGTACAAGAAATGTCCGCCGGGGCTGAGCACCCGCGTCACTTCGGCGAGGAAGCGGCGGAAGTTCGGATACAGGTGAGCGGCTTCAACATTGACCACCGCGTCGAAGTTCTGGTCGGGAAACGGCAGGTTCTCCGCATCGCCTTGGACAAATGTCAGGTTGGGAATGTTGTGTCGCCGTTGGCAAAACGCGATACCTGACGGGTTGAGGTCCAGCCCCGTGTAGGAGGCGGGGCTGAACGTCCGCATGATGTAGGAGGCGGCGCCGCCGTGGCCGCAACTGACCTCCAACACCCGTTTATCCTTCAGGTCGACCTGACTGGCCACGCGGTGATAGAGCTGAATGCAGACGCGATCTGGCTCATCGGAGGCCGAGAGCGGCAGATCCATCGGCGGATCCTCCTCATAACCCCAGTTGAGGAACAGCACCTCGTCGTCGCCCAGCCTGCGGGTCATCAGGCTGTAGCCATATTTGCCAACGAGTTTCCCGAGGTGGCGGTGCGAAAAGCCGACGACTTTGGACACCAAGGGCCGATAGATCTCCTCAATCACACGGGCAAGTATTCACGCTGTGCTATCTGCTGTCAGCAACATGGGAAAACCCGTGAAAGTGCGGTGGCGCGATGGGTGGATGGACAGATCGCTTCGGCTGTGCGCACGTCGAATCGGCCATTGATAGCCTCAATGTTCGGTAAACCCTTAAGAGCCGGTAGAGAGAGGTGACGTGGCCGAATCCGATACGCGATCCGGGCTTCCGGCAAATGACAACACGCTTGCCTACATGGACCAGGCCTCACACCTGTGGGTCCGAGCCAGCGGTCATGTCCACGGCATCCAATGCACCTGGGTATACCAGCGCGAAATCGACCACGACGGATTGACCCGGGTGCGCGACAACCTGGCCCACGGCTTGTTGGGCCGGCGTATCGAACGCTCGCCGCTGCCATTCGGCCGGCACCGCTGGGTCTCGTGTCATGACCTGCCCGGAATCGACATCGACACACCGGTCAGCACCCGCGCGGCTGTGACCGAATGGTTCGATGAGCGCGCCCGAATTCCCATCGATCCGGAGTTCGGCCCCTGCTGGCACCTCGGTGTCCTTCCCATCGAGGGTTACGGAACCGCCGTGACTTTGGTGGCGTCGCACACCGTCGTCGACGGCGTCGGTACGTGCATTGCGCTCACCGACGCGATCAACGGGGTACGGCGCGACCTGGGTCTTCCGCCTCCCGGCGCGCGTCTGAAGCGCCAAGCGCTGCTCGAAGACGCACGGGTCACCCTTCGGGGACTACCCGAGATCGGTCGTGCGCTGCGCGCGACGGTGACCGTGGCCCGACAGAACCCACCCACCCGAGGGGGGTCGGGCGGACAGCCGTCGCTGCCCAAGGCGCACCGTAAAGACAACCGCCCCGCGCTGGTGCCGGGGGTCACCATCTACATCGATGCGGCCCAGTGGGATGCCCGCGCGGAAAGTCTCGGAGGCACAAGCAACGCGCTGATGGCAGGGTTCGCGGCGAAGCTGGCCGAGAAATACGGGCGGGTAGGGAGCGACGGCATGGTGACGTTGTCCTACCCGATCAACGACCGCACCGAAAACGATGTGCGTGGTAATGCGTTGAAGGGCATCGACTTCTCGGTGGACCCTCGCCCGGTGACGTCGGACCTGCGCAAGATCCGCAACGATTTCCGGGAGACCATCAACGCCGGCCTCGGGAAGTTCAAGGAACAGGAGCGGGCCTTTCCGCTGACCCCTTTCATACCCACGCTGGTCCTGAGAAAGCTTCCGCTGGCGGCGATGAACGCGGATCTGACCGTCGGGTGTTCGAACTTCGGTGAGATGGACCCGGCCGTCGCCTACGTGGACGGCAGCGAGGCGGACTACTACGGGATGCGGATGGTCGAACAGAACCTGACGGTCAACAGCCCGGAGGTCGCATCGGGTGAGCTTTACGTGGCCTCAGGCCGCGTCTCCGGGAAGCTCTTCGTCAGTTTCCGCGCATACCACCCGAATTGGGACAACTCGAGGCAGGCCCTGCTCGCGAAGATATCCGAGACGCTCGCCGACTTCGAGTTGACGGCGTTCATCGAGTAGCGCGGCCGTCGCGGGCGGCCGCTTCGAGCAGGTCCGCCGCGGTGGCGACGCTCACCGCGGGCTTGGTGAGTTCGGTGGCGACGTCACGAGCCTGCGCGACGTACTCGGGTGCGAGAACGGTCCGCAAGGCGGATCTCAGCGACGCGGTGGTCATCTTCGAGAACCGCTGGTACGTACCGACTTTCAGGCGTTCGACTTGTTTAGCCCAGACGGGCTGGTCGGCACCCACCCACAGCACCAGGGTCGGCACGCCGGCACGGATGCTTGCGGCGGTGGTGCCCGCCCCACCGTGGTGCACGATGACCCGGCAGAGCGGAAACACGTCCGCGTGGTTGACGGCTCGGACGATCTTGACGTGTTCGGCAGGCTGGTAGCCGTCGAGGTCCCAAGAACCCGAACAGATCAGCGCCCGCTCACCCAGGTCGGCGCACACAGCGGTGATCGTGGCGACGGCGTCGCTGGGGGATTGCACCGGCATGCTGCCGAACCCGAAGTAGATCGGCGGTGTGCCGGCGGCGATCCAGGAGAAGACGTCGTCGTCGGTTTCGGTGCCCAGCTCCATCGTCATCGCGCCGACGAACGGCCGCCGACCACCCCACTCTTCGGCCAGTCCCGGAAAGAACAGTTCGTCGTAGGCCTGGATTTCCAGCGCCCCGCCCTCCACGATGCGACGGACCGCGCGCGCTCGCGCCTTGGGCAGGCCGAGCTCGCGTCGTTGCGCGTCCTCGGCGTTCTTCAACGCGCGCCAGTGCACCCACTCGGCCGCCGCCCATCCCGACCGGACCACCGTCGACGGCAGTGGTACGGGCAGCACCCGGCCGTTGGCGCGCGCGGGGAAGTAGTGCAACGCAGCCAACGGGACGTCGTAGTACTCGGCGACGTTGGCCGCGACCTCCTGATAGGTCGTGCCGGTCAGGATCAAGTCGGCGCCATCGGCCAGCGACACCAGGGTCTGGTTCATCTCGGCCCAGCCCTGCGTGATGTATTCGCGCAGTTCGCGTAGCGCGGTGACCGGGTTCTGGATCTTCCAGTACTTGCGGAAGATGTCGGCGTCCAGCTGTTTCTGGGAATCCACCCCGTAAGGCGCCGCCGCAGGCAGACCAGCCGTTTCGACGAAGCCGACGAGGTTGGGCGGGACCGCCAGACGGACGTCGTGCCCGCGGCGCAGAAGCTCCCGGCTGACGGCAGCGCACGGTTCGATATCGCCACGGGTGCCATGTACGCCCACAGCAAACTTCACAAGCAGCTCCAATTAACGTTCATTGGGGGTTAAAAGCCCTCAACGGAAGATGTGGCAAACATTCGAGCGGTGCTGTGCCTCAGATCGGCCGGTGACGGCAGCTCGGTCAAAGACAGCACATGGTCGGGCACGCCCCGATTACAGCACAGTTACCTAACACGCACGACGGCCAAGGCGGGTAACACTAATGCCTACACCGGATTCCGGCATATACGTGGTCGGCGCCGAGCAAACTCGGGGATTCCTCATAACGGCCGGTACCGGTGTACCGTATCTGGGGTGTTGAGGCGCGCCATATCCACCGGTGCGTTCGAGGGCGCGGGGTTTCCGGCGCTGGGTCGCCTGGTGGTCCGTCACCCGATCTTGATGATCGTCGCGTGGCTTCTACTTGCCCTCACACTCTTTTTGACGCTGCCTCCGCTGACAGAAGTAGCGGAACGCAAGCCACCGGGACTCCTCCCGGATGACTCCTCGGTGCTGATCTCCAGCCGCGAGATGAGCGAGGCCTTCAACGAAGGTGGCGAGAGCGGGTCCGGCAGCTCCGGCAACGTCGGCGTCATCATCCTGACCAACGACAACGGGCTCACCCCTGAAGACGAGACGGTTTATCGCACGTTGGTGGAGCGGCTGAACGCCGCGCCGGAGAGCGTGTCCTCGACGCAGGACTTCGTCACCATCCCCGAACTGCGGGAGGTGATGACGAGCGAGAGCGGCGAAGCCTGGCAGCTGCCCATCAGCATGGAAGGCACGATGGGCACCGGCCCGGGGCAGCGGGCCTACAAGAACGTCGTCGAGATCGTCGAGGAAACCACCGCGGACAGCGGGCTGAAAGCGAACGTCATCGGCCCGGCGGCGACGGTAGCCGACCTCAACCGGGTCGGTGTGCGCGATCAGCACGTGATCGAAATCGCCACCCTGCTCATCGTCTTCACGATCTTGATCGTGGTGTACCGCAACATCGTCGCGATGCTGTTGCCGTTGCTGATGATCGGCGTGGCGCTGGTGGTGTCCCAACAGACGGTGGCCGGCCTCGGTGATGCAGACCTGTTGGGTCTGGGCCCGCAGACGTTCATGTTCATGACGGCCATGATCATGGGCGCGGGCGTTGACTACGCGGTGTTCTACTTCACCCGTTATCACGAGTGCCTACGGCAAGGGCTCAGCTCAGATGACGCGGTGATCGCCGCGATGGAATCCATCGGGAAGGTGATCGCAGGCTCGGCGGCCACGACGGCGCTCGCGTTCTACGGGTTGAGCTTCACCAAGCTCGGCGTGTTCTCGACGGTCGGTGCCGCCCTGTCGATCACCGTCGCGATCGGTTTCTTGGCCGCGATGACGCTGTTGCCCCCGATGGTCGTGCTCGCCGGGCGGCGCGGTTTGGTCAATCCGCGTAAAGACCTGACCGGGCGGCTGTGGCGGCGCTCGGGTGTGCACATCGTGCGCCGACCTGTCGCACACCTGGCCGTCAGCCTGGTCATTCTGATCGGGCTCGCCAGCGCGGTCGCGTTCATCGAGTACAACTACGACGAGCGCAAGAACCTGCCTGCCGACGCCCAGAGCAACCTCGCCTACGACGCCATGGACGAGCACTTCGACGTCAGCGGCACCGTTCAGCAGTTCATCCTCATCCAATCCCCGCGCGACCTGCGTAGCCCCAAGGCGCTCGCCGATATGGAGGAGATGGCCGACCGCGTCGCCGACCTGCCGGACATTGCCGTCGTGCGGGGTATCACCCGGCCCACCGGGGAAGTGCTCGAGCAGGCCAAGGCCACCTACCAGGCCGGTGAGGTCGGTACGAAGCTCGGCGACGCCTCGGAACTCATCTCCGACAACGACACCAACCTCGACCTGCTCAGCGGAGGCGCCGACAAGCTCGCCGATACCCTCGATCAGCTCCGCGACGCCGTGCTCAACGGGCTGATCACCGTGCGGCCGCTGACCAATGCGCTCATCGATATGCAGGCGAAGTACGGCGGCGAAACGACGCTGGAAGAGATCGACAAAACCGCGACGCTGGTGGCGAACATGAACTCGCTCGGCGATGCGATGGGCGACAGCCTCATGGAGATCTCTGAGATGTACAGCTGGGCGGCGCCGATCGTCAACGCCCTCAACACCAGCCCGGTGTGCAACGTCGATCCCGCGTGTGTCGAATCGCGGACATACCTACAGCGCGTCACCACCTTCCAGAACGACGGCACGGCGGAGAAGGTGGCCAACCTCGGTCGCGTACTCAAGGAGACAGAGGCCACGCAGACGCTCGACGAGACCGTGCGGGATCTGGGCACCACCATGCAGACCGCGGTCAACGCGGCGCGTGCGGCGGGCCTGGACGAGCCGAACTCGATCCGCGAGCAACTCAAGCAGGCTGAACAAGGCGCGAACCTGCTGGCCGATTCCAGTCGACAGCTCGCCGAGGGCGTACAACTGCTTGTCGACCAGACCAGGAACCTGGGCGGTGGACTCGACCAGGCGTCGGCGTTTCTGATGGCGATGAAGCAGGGCGCTTCGGACCCGCCGATGTCGGGCTTCTACATCCCGCCGGAAATCCTCACGCAGGAGGAGTTCAAGAAGGCAGCAGACGTCTTCATCTCCCCGGACGGCCACACAGCGCGGTACCTGGTGCAGACGGCCCTCAACCCGTTCGGCACCGAATCGATGGACCAGGTGAAGTCCATCATCGAGACCGCCGAAAGCGCGCGGCCCAATACGATGCTCGAGGACGCCGAGATCTCGATGGTGGGCTTCTCGGCGGTACAGAACGACATGCGCAACTACTACAACGACGATTTGCGGTTCATCATCCTGTTCACGCTGATCATCGTCTTCGTCGTCCTGGTGATGCTGCTGCGGTCCATCGTCGCGCCGATCTACCTGGTGGGGTCGGTCATCCTGTCGTATCTGTCGGCGCTTGGCATCGGCGTGGTCTTCTTCCAGTTCATCCTCGGTCAGCAACTCGCCTGGAGCGTCGCAGGACTGGCGTTCCTGGTGCTCGTCGCCGTCGGCGCCGACTACAACCTGTTGTTGATCTCTCGTATCCGCGACGAGGCTCGGCACGGCATCCGCTCCGGTGTCATCAAGACCGTCGGCGCCACCGGCGGCGTCATCACGTCGGCAGGCCTCATCTTCGCCGCGTCGATGTTCGGCCTGACGTTCAGCAGCATCGCCGGTGTGGCCCAGATCGGTTTCGTCATCGGCATCGGCCTGCTGCTCGACACCTTCATCGTGCGTACGATCACCGTCCCCGCGATGGCTGTCCTGTTGAAAGACTGGAACTGGTGGCCGGGCAAGTTGACCTTCTTCAAGAAGAAGCCCGCCGATCAGCCCACCGAGGACTATGACGAATTCCCAACGGACGAACTGCCTTTGCTGACCACCGCGACGACGGCCCGGATCGGCAGCGCGGTCAAGGCGCGCCGGGAGCCGATTTCGCGGCCGCGCAGATCGCCGCGCTCACCGGCGCGGCCGTCGCCGTCGGGTGTGACCTACTGAGGTTGCAGAATCCGACGATCACAAGGTTCGAAACGACCGAACCTCGTCCACTCGCCGCTTGGCGGAGAACGGCACCAGGGCATCCGGATCGGCATAGCCATAGGCGATCAACATCACCACCCGCTCATATGGCTTGAGCCCGAGCAGCTTTCGCATTTCGGCCTCCCGTTCGGGCAGATCTGGCCAGTTGATACAGCAACTGTTCACGCCCTGGGCCTCCAACGCATAAATCAGGCCCATGGCAGCAAGGCAACCGTCGATGTAGATGAGGTGGCGATCGCGTGGGCTGAAAAACGCGGACAGGTTACCGACGATGACGATAAGGCCGGGGATCTGATGGCTGTACCCGTCGGTGCCCATCGGAATCGCCGCGACCTTTGCGGTGCTGATCGGGTCATCGAAGATCTCGAAGCGATACGGTTGCCGGTTACACGCCGTGGGTGATTCCGCACCGACTGCGACGGCGCGGTCCACGATGTCGCGTGATACCGGTTCAGAAGTGAACCATCGCACCGAGCGACGACCGACGGCCAATGCCTCGAGGTCGTCGATTTTTACCGTGGGGACCAGCGGAATAGCGGGATGTGGGCCGCTCTCTGGCGGGCCAGCGTCGACGGTCGCAATCGCGTCGCGGAACTTCTGCCGTGACCGGACGATCGCCCGGTGATCCGATGTGGCCGTTGCATCGAAGTAAGCCCCGAGAACCGAATACATCCAGTTGAATTCGGGATGTTCCAGGCAGAGGGAGCCGGACGTGACACCGCTGTGAAACGCATCGGCCGTCTGGCGGATGTAGTCGGTCGCGAATCGGTTTCGCACCGGCCGCATCGTAAGCCCCTTCTCAAGGCGGTGGATGTTGCGACGCAGCAGATACAGATCGCTGCCAGAGTTCACAGAGCGCTTATAGGCACGGATTCCGCGCCTGACATACCGGCGTTCGCGTCCGTGCGCCGTTTCGGTCATCCGGAGCCACAGGCCGCGACCGAATAAGGCCAGAAGCCGGGTCATTTCACTGTCATTCGATGGGTTGTGCTCCGGCGGCACGGTTTCCGTTGCGTCTTCGGCGGTCCGGGACGTCACGGGGCTGGAGTTTTCCTTGACCCCCGCCCCGTTCATCTGAACCACGCCGTCTATGCCGGGCTCGCGGTCAACCAACGTACGAACCCGTGCTTGCGCCAGAGATAGTGCAGTGACTGTGCCTGCTGCATCTTGCGTTTCCTGCCCCGGACGTCGATGTAGTGGTGGACGACCTTGATGCTGGGATCGAACTGCCTTTTAACGCCACGCTGCTCCAGGCGTAACGCCAGATCCTGCGCCCCGTGATTGCGTAGCAAAGGATCGTAACCACCCATGGCCCGGAAAATGGAGGAGTAAATGAGCATATTTCCTTCGTGGAGCCAAAACGCAGGTGCTGGCTTCGAAGGCTCGAGCACGTCAGGCCAATACTTCATGGCGGGCCTGCTCAAAGTACGCACGGCGTGCGCGACTCGCGGCTTTTCCCGCACCCGGTCGATTAATGGTGGCACGCTATTGAGATGCGTCCGTAGCGCAAAAGCCGGACCGTAGTTATATGGCTCTTGGCTTCCGTCCACCCGGCACACCAAGCCGCCGATGGCTCCCACTGCGCTGCCGGCGTAACGGGCAGCGACTTCGCGTGCGACAGAGGCGGTTTCCGGGGTTGCCAAATCCATATCTGCATCGATGAAGTGGATGAGCACATTGTCGTCGACTTGGTCGATGATCTGATTCCGGTTGGCGGTGCAGCCCTGGTTCCGAGCACTCTGAACCAACGTCACTTCACCGTCGAACGACTTGACGACCTCGACGCTGTCGTCGGTCGAACCGTCGTCGAGCACAAAGACTCGGTCGTAACCTTGATCCAACGCCTGGGGGAGCAGCCTGCGCAGGTGGCCGCCCATGTTGTAGTTAGGAATTGCCGCGATAACGGGTAATTGCTTCGACATGTCCGTTGGTTGGTCCCCTCCTCGGCATCGCTCACCGTAAGTGCCCGAGGCAACTTTAGCTGGTCGAAACCTGGGCTACGTATCAGTTGTCTGAAAGCGTCCGGTGCCATAACGGTCGCGAGAATGTCACAGCGACGTTTGAGCCGAATAGGGCGTAGTCCGGATCAGTGGATATGGCCTAGAAAACTCTTGTCAGCAACGTCAACTGCCTTTGCTCGGCATCGGTGGGCATCGGGCAATAAGTGGTGTTTCACACCCGGGTCTATGATCGTGGCCAGCATTATGCCGATCGTCACCGGATCGAACCGCCGAAATGGTTAGCTCAGCCCCCGTCCACCGGGTGAAAGCGGAGGATATCAGCGGGCGAGTTCATTCGGTGTCCTAGCTCAGACGCTGGGAGGTTCGCGTTTGAAAGCCGCATGCCGCACGGTAACGTGTCACCCGTGATTGAGTTAACTGGCGTCACCAAGACGTTCGGCGGGAAAGTGGTCGCGTTGCGCGACGTGAGCTTTTCAGTTCCCGCCGGAACCGTCTGCGCTTTGCTCGGTCACAACGGCGCAGGTAAGACGACCGCGGTAAAAATCCTGTCCACGTTGCTGCGGCCGTCGTCGGGCCGGGCGATGGTGGCCGGGTTCGACGTCGCCCGTGAACCGGCCAAGGTCCGTGCGAGTATCGGCCTAACCGGACAAGACGTCGCCCTCGACGCGCTGCTGACCGGGCGGGAGAACCTGGTGCTGTTCGGCCGCCTGCGCGGTATGCGGCGCCAGCAGGCACGGGCACGCGCGGACGAACTGATCACCCAGTTTGATATGCAGCACGCCGCCGACCGGCGAGTGTTCACCTACTCGGGCGGCATGCGGCGCCGAATCGATATCGCGGCCGCCCTCGTCGAGTCGCCGAAAGTGCTGTTCTTGGACGAACCGACCACCGGACTGGACCCGCGTAGCCGCCGCGACCTGTGGGCCTTGGTGTCGTCGTTCACCGCGCAGGGCATCACGATCCTGCTCACCACGCAGTATCTGGAGGAAGCTGACGTCCTGAGCGATTCGGTGGTGATCCTCGACTCCGGCCAGGTCATCGCCAGCGGCACCGCCGACGATCTGAAGCGTCGGGTGGGAAGCAGCTATTGCGAAGTGACGCCGATGAATCCCGCGGATGTGCCGCGGATACTCACAGTGGTCGGCGACATGGAGGGTGCCGGTCGGACGGCGAACACCGTATCGGTCCCGGCGACCGATGGGGTGGCGACGCTGGTCGAGGTGCTCCGCAGGGTTGACCACCTCGGCGTCGAACTGCACGACATATCTCTGCGCAAGCCGTCGCTCGACGAGGTGTTCCTGCATCTCACCCCTTCCACCGTCAACGTATGACCGCGCTGGTAGCTCTCACCGAGCGGGTAATGGTCAGCAGTGTTCGCGACAATGACCTGTTGTTCGCCGTTCTCACCCCGGTCGCCATGTTCGTCGGCTTCACCCTGGTATTGCAGAACGTGATCGACACGGGTGGCATGAGCTACCCACAGTACGTCTTGCCTGCGGTCCTGGTTCAAGCGATGCTTTTCGGCGCGCTGACCACTGCCGCTCGCACTGCAAAGGATCAACGGCCCGGCTTTGGGACTCGGCTTCGCACCTTCCCGATCTCCGCGGCGGTCCCGCTGTTGGCCCGAATGCTCTACTGCTTGATTCGCGGTGCGCTGGCACTCGTTGCCGCTATCGTCGTCGCCTACCTGTTCGGGTTCCGGATGGCGGGCGGCTTCCTCTACGGTGTGGCGTTTGTCGTGGTTGTCGGGTTGCTGACGCTGGCGCTGTCCCTTGCCGCTGATGCCACGGGTTCACTTGGCTGGAAAATGGATTCGGCAAGTCAACTGCTCTTGGTGCCGCAACTCTTGCTGGTACTGCTGTCCACTGGCCTGGCGCCTGCTGCCGCATTCCCCGACTGGCTGGAACCGTTCGTGCGTCATCAGCCGGTTTCTCAGATCACCGAAAGCCTGCGTGGTTTTTCCACCGGAGACGTGGTGGGCAGCAACCTGGCGACCAGCTTCGCCTGGTGTATCGGATTGGTGGTCGTGTTCGGCGCCCTCGCGCTCCGGATGCAGAGGCGCACAACATGACTGCAGACGCCTCACCGCGGCACTCGTTGCTCGTCGAGAGCATGCTGTTCGCCGGCCGGCAGTTGACACGTTGGGTCGCCCAGCCGCTACTGCCAATCCAAAGTGTCTTGTTCCCAACGCTTTTGCTGGTCGTCTACTACCTGTTGGTCGGCGAGTCCATGACCAGGGTCACGGGGACGGACAATCTCAACGGCCTGGTGCCGGTGTGCGCGTTGGCCGGAGGGATGTTCGGTGCGCTTGGAGCCGGTTTCTCCATTGCGCCCGAACGGGCAAGCGGTCTGCTGAGCAGGCTGTGGACGTTTCCGGTGCACCGTGCCAGCCCCCTGATCGGGCGACTCATCGCCGAGGCCGTGCGGACGTTGGTCGGTGCCGCGCTGATCACCGCAGTCGGTGTTGCGCTGGGCCTTCGGTTCCGGGGCGGTCTGCATACGATCATCCCCTACCTATTAGTGCCGGTACTGGTGGTCGTGTTATTCGCATTGATCGTCATGACGCTCGCACTTGCGGTCGGGCCGGACGGCAATACGCTGTTCACCTGGTTGGGCACGGCGTCCATCGGCCTGGTCTTCGGAAGCTCCGGAGTAGCGCCCGTTGAGATGTTTCCGTCATGGCTACGGCCAGTGGTGCGATTCCAACCGATGTCGCCTGCAATCGAAACCATGCGGGCGCTCGGGGAGGGCACCTCCGCCTTCTGGCCGTTCGTTGCGACCTGCGCTTGGATGCTATGCCTAGCGGCAGTATTCACGCCGTTGGCCCTCCGTAACTATCGGTTGGCCGCCGAAACGGGCGTCTGACTTCGGTCAGGGCTGGCCGCGCTGTACCTGCTCCAGCGTCGGCAGCCGCCAGTACTGACCGGACTCCAGATCGAATTCGCTTGGCCGGTAACGCAGTAAACCCCCGCCGGGGTATGGGGTGTATTCCCCGAACCACACCTCGCCGTCGACTGCATACAGGTCGACCCTGATGAAGTCCCACCCTGCGCCGAGGGCACTGGCGATCCCCAGCATCTTGTCGAGTTCCAACGGCCGCGGTTCGTCGGCCACCGGCCGGATCCGCCAGCGCACGTTCAACCGGTTCCAGTCCGCGTCGAGGAAGGTGGCGGTCTGGTCACCGAACCGGCCGCTGTTGACTTGGATGAACCGCACGCGGCCGTCGAACACGAAGAACTTGTAGTCCGGCGGCGGGGCGCCGTCCGGGGTTGGGATGCGTTCCTCGAGCAGCAACATGGGGCGGGCTTCGCCGTAGCCCCACTCACCCAGTTCCAGCGGGGTCCGCTTCCACCAGTCCTTGGTTTGCCGCAGCAAGTCGGCGATGTTCGTTTCTGGGTCAGGGCCGAACAGCACGTGCGCGCTGCTGTGGTTGGGCTTGAGCACCCATGGTGGAAGGCTGGCAAGGTCCGGGGCGTCGCGCAGGTCAGTGCCTGACCAATACACCGCCGGTATCCGTAGGTCTGGCCCCGGGTACGCGGCCCGGGCCCTCTCCTTCATGCGCATCTTGTCGCAGGCGGCGATGATTCGGTCGCGCCGGTCATACAGGATGCGCCAGTTGGTCTTCTCGTTGAAGGTGCGCGGTGAACGGAAGTTGCCCAGCCGGTGGATCATCGTCAGGTGAAAGGCGTGGCGCACCAACGGTACCGGCAGCACACGCAAGAGCCGCCGGTGCGCCGCGAGCAGCATCGGCGGGGCGGGTCTGTTCATCAACAGCGGCATCAGGCTCCCTGGCTCGTCAGGTAGCCGCCGCGCCGGAAGAACTCGGCCGCGCGGTGCTCGACACCATCGGCAGAACGCACACGGGTGATCACCAACCCGCGGTTCCCGCCGCGGTACGCAGCCGGCCCGCACACCACCGCGCCGCCGCCTTCCTGCACGATCACCCGGCCCGGCGTTCCGCCGTAACGGATCTGCGAGACCTTCGCCTCCAGGACCTCGATCCGCTCGCCCCGGTAATACGTGTACGCCGGCGGGTAGGGTGCCGACAAGGCCCGCACCAGCCGTTCGAGATCCTCGGCCGGCCAACCCCAGTCGACCAAACTGTCTCGCTCCGAACGCTTGTGAAAGTAGGTGCGCTTGGCCTTGTCTTGCGGTCGCCACTGCGGATCGCCCGACTCCAACGCGGCCAACGCTTCCTTCAGCGCGCCCGGAATCAAGTCGATGCCTCGTTCCACCAGTTCGGTGCCCGTATCGTTCGGACCGATCGGCAACGAGTGCTGCACCAGGATGTCGCCGGTGTCGAGGTTTTCGTCCATGCGGTGAATCGTCAGGCCGATCTGCGATTCCCCGCTGATTAACGACCAGAGCACCGGCGAGAAGCCGGTGCCCTTCGGCAGCAGGGAATCGTGCAGGTTCAGGGTGCCGTGCGGGGGCAGTTCATAGAGCTCGGGCGGCATCCACGTGTACCAGCTGTTGACGACGATGACGTCGGGTTCTGCCCGCTTCACCAGGTCGATGGTGTCGTTGTCGACGCGCTCGGTGAGATGAACCGGAATGCCCTGACTCTCCGCGAGCTCCTCGACGGAATCGGAGAAGATGCCCTTGTAGGAGTCATCGCTGGCCGGGTGGGTGACCGCCAGCACGACGTCGTGGTTCAAGTCGATCAGCGCTTGCAGGGTTTTGACTCCCCACGTCTGGAAGCCGAATGAGACGATGCGCACTAGGAACCTCGCTGATCTTTGCTGGCGGTGAGGACGACCCCCACAATGTCCACGACGGGGATAAATTACCTTAGGCTTAGCTAAGTTGCACGCCCACGGTCGAATTTGGGTTTGCCCGACGCGCCACAGGCATGCTGAAGCGACTCATATCGGATGCTGATCCCGTCAGCGCAATGCGCCACCGTGCGGCCGACCAGACATCAGCGCGTCAAACGTGCGGTCCCACATCGTCTCGACCTTGTCGATCAACGCCGGCAGCCGTTCGTTCTGCCGGGCAGTGGCCGCGCTGCCTGACGTCAGATCGGCGATGACGGCCTTGGGGTCGGCCTCCGGCGTGATCAACCGTTCGGGTACGCCGAAATCGTCGAGCAGTTCCCGGTATTTGTGCGACCACCCGAATGCCGCTGTCGGTACAGACTGTGACAGGCCGCCCACCGCAGCATGGAAACGGCTGGCGATCGCGGCGGTGGCCTGACCGAGCACGCCTTTGAGCACGAGTGGATCGGGATCGATGAAGAGGTCCGCGCCGATCCGGTTCGCCACCTGGCGTGCAAGACCGCGGTCGGTCTCCTCGTGCACGACGACGACAGTCGTCAACCCGATGGCTTCTGCCGCGGCGCTGAAGTTGGCCAGTATCTCGACATACTGGGCGCGGTTGAGGCCGCCGTGCGTGAACAACTTCGTGTTCGGGACGACGGCAAGGAAGGGATTGTTCGAGATCCGTTCAACAACAGCGGGTTTGAGCCCAATGGTGAAGTCTGGGCTGCGCACCGTCGTCGTGGATATATGCAGTTTTCGGATGTGGTTCTCGCTTACGCGGTCGCGGACGAATACAAGCTCCGCTTGCTCAAGGGCCTCTCTCGACCAGCGCCGCATCGCAGGCCTCTCGAACGGTCCGAAAGCCTGTGGCAACACGACTTTGGGTACTCCTCGACGAGCCCACGCTCTTCCGGCGATGGCTTCGCTGCGTGCTATCACCGCCATCAATTGATCCGAGTAGAGGAACCCGGAAGCGTCTAGGACGCCACCGATCTCGTGGTCGGCCGTCCAGCCCTGTGCCAACCGGATGCGTGTTGGCACAAGGGATCCCAGCTGCGCCGTAGCTTTCGGCAGGCCTGGATGCCGAAGCGTCTGTCGCACGCCGAGCCGATCACGAACCGCGCGTTTGGTCGTCCATGGTGTCACCGAGATCTCGACTTCCCCGCCGAGGCGCAAACAGATGGCTTCCAGCATCAATTGCGCACCCTTGTTGCGCGTGTTGGTCCCGCGAACGTCGACGATCATGGCGTCCGAGACTTCGTGGAGAACCGAACACATGCGTTCCTCATGGTGTAGGGAAGCGCAGTAAGGACGGGCAACTGCTCATGCATTGTGTTCGCGATGTCCTTCCTCGGTGGGCGCCCATTCCCAGGAAACGCCGAAGCCACCTTATCGGCTCCATGTCTCTGCTGCGCGGCGGTAGCCACCACTATTGGAGACGCCGGACGAAACCGCGGACGCCGAGCGACGTCTGAGTATGTCGGAGTTAGGCTTTCATCAGTGCGAATAAAGCTGAGGCGACACGCCAGCAACGCCATTGACGTTTGCTCCTGGTCGTCTGCACCATGCCGAACATCGCGTCTGATGCGAGAAAGTTTCTTGCTCGAAACGCTCGAGTCTGGCTCGCCAGGGTGACGTACGACGGTAGCGTTGGCGACTGTCCGGCACCCGTTGGTGCATACCGACTGCCGACGCTGGAGGTCACGTGGCAGATACCGCAGTCAAGCAATTCGGCAATGCGGCGTACGACCTCGCGGCGCAGGGGCTGCGGACTGCGGCCAAGGCGAAGGTCGGGTTCGACCGCAGAGGGGCGACACCGACTGCGGGGCGGCTGCTCGATGTGATCACACGCTGCCTCCGTGGCGACTTCACCGCCGCTGACTGGGAGTGGTTCGACAAGGTGGAGCGACAGCGACACGCCTTACTCGCTTCCACTGAACAGATCACCAAAGTGGACTTCGGCGCGGGCGCACGTAACGAGCACCTCAGCGAGGCGGAGATGTCCGCCGGCGCGGTGAAGCACACGAATGTCGCTGACGTCTGTCGGCTGACATCGAAGAAGCCATGGTGGGCGCGTCTCCTCTACGCCCTGGTCACGGAGTACCAGCCGGCGAACGCGCTCGAGCTCGGCACATCGGTCGGCATATCTGCCGCGTACCAGGGTGGTGCGCTACTGCGTCACGGCGGCCGGCTGGTGACCATGGAGGGCGCACAGGAGATCGCCGCCATCGCGCAGTCCACACTCGACGCTGTGGGCCTCGACGACGTGGTCGATATCGTTGTCGGCCGCTTCGGCGACGCGCTTCCACCGTTCCTCGAGTCGACCGAGCCGCTCGACTACGTGTTCGTCGACGGTCACCACGACGAGTTCGCAACCCAGGCCTACCACCGAATGATCAAGCCCTACGTCAGCCCTGGCGCGGTGCTCATCTACGACGACATCCACTGGTCATCAGGGATGCGGCGCGCATGGGCCGCGATATCTGCCGATCCCGAGGTCAGCGTGGCCGTCGACCTCACCGTCAACGGGATAGCGGTACTGGGCACCGACCCCAAGCGGGCTTACCGGTATTTTGCGATTCCCTGAGCGCCGTAGCCGGTGCGCAGCTCAAAACGCCTACGGGTGTAGGGCGCCCCGGCCCAGCGCGTACACGTGCCAGCCCACGCTCGACCAGTAGTCGCGGTCGATCGCGTTGCGGGTGTCGAGCAGACGCGCCGCCCGAACGATCGACCGCAACGCCACGGGATCGAGGTTGCAGTATTCATCCCATTCGGTCGCCAACACGATCAGATCGACGTTGCGGCAGGCGTCGTCGACGCCTTCGCAGTAGGTCAGGGTGGGAAACAATGCCTTGGCGTTGACGATCGCCCTCGGGTCGTGGACCCGCACTGAAGCGCCCTTGAGATGCATCGCCGCAGCGACGTTCAACGCCGGGGAGTCCCGCACGTCGTCGCTGTTCGGTTTGAACGCCGCGCCCAGAACCGCGATGTTCCTACCGAGAAAGTCGCCGTCGAGCAGCGCGCTGGCCACTGCGACGGCCTTTTCCCGGCGGCGGATGTTGATCTTGTCGACCTCGTGCAGGAACCGCAGCGAATCCGAGGCGCCGAGTTCACCGGCTCGCGCGCTGAACGCGCGGATGTCCTTGGGTAGGCAGCCGCCGCCGAAACCCAGACCCGCGTTGAGGAACCGCCTGCCGATACGGTCGTCGTAACCGAGCGCCCGGCCCAGCGTCACGACGTCGGCGTCCACCATTTCGCAGACCTCTGCCATCGCGTTGATGAACGAGATCTTGGTGGCGAGGAAGGAGTTGGCGGCCACCTTGACCATCTCCGCGGTCGGCAGATCTGTCGTCAGGTGCGGGGTGCCCTGCTCGATGAGGCTGCCGTACACCTGCAGCAGCACCTTTTCGGCGTGCTCAGAGGTGACGCCGAAGACCAGCCGGTCGGGATGGAGCGTGTCCTCGATCGCCCTGCCTTCGCGGAGGAATTCCGGGTTCCAGGCCAGCTCGAGCAGATGCTGTGATGGTGTCGCGGCCACCTCCCCGGCCAGGCGTTGCGCCGTACCGACCGGCACCGTCGACTTGCCGACGATCAAACCCTGGCAGTCGGCGTTGGCGACGACGGCCCGCACCGCGCTGTCGACGTACTGCACGTCGGCCGCGTTGGAGCCGGGTAGTTGCGGGGTGCCGACGCAGACAAAGTGCACCGCTGCCCCGGACACCGCCTCCGCGGCGTCGTGGGTGAAGTGCAACCGGCCGGTGTCCAGCGCGGAGGTGAGCAACTCCTCGAACCCGGGTTCGTAGAACGGTGAGCTACCGGCGGAGAGCAGCTCGATCTTCGATGCGTCGGTGTCGTATGCGCAGACTTCATGGCCGATTTGCGCCATACATGCGGCGTGCACCGCACCCAGGTAGCCGGTGCCAATAACGCTTATCCGCATTCGACTGAATTCCGCCTCTCCCAAGGCTGCTCCGCTAACAATTTGTGTTCGTATCGGTCAGCATAATGGCGTGTGACTGGCCAAAAGCGCGAATCGATAGCGAACAGATTACGGTTGCCAGAACAGATCTGATCGATGGGGTGTCCCAACACCCAACCGGGTCTCAAGCAAACCGGTTGGATGCTGTCGAAATTTCGGTCAGAACGGCAGCTTGGGCGGCCCGAGCTTCGGCAGGCCGATCTTGGGCGGTCCCGGCAGCTGCACCTTGGGTGCCTGCAACTGCGGGAGGCCGACCGCGGGCGGCGCCGGCATCTGGAACTCCGGCAGCGGGAACGCGATCGGAATACCGATATCGGGTACGACGTCGGGCATCCCGACACCGAAGGACACCGGCACCGATACGTCGGCGAGCTTCGGCACGTCCACGTTGGAGAAGTCGGGCGGCGGTAACTGCTTGGCGGCGTTGATGACCTCGCACCACGGCCCCGTGCACGGGTTCTTGGCGGGCTCCTCGCGGCGCTCCTCCGGCGGCGGGTTCTCATGCGCCGCAACAACGCCGGGGTCGTGCGGCGGTGCCGGTGCTACCGGGTCCGCAGCGGCCAGCCCGTTGCTGAGGAACAAGGCTGCGAGGCCAGCTGCGCCCGAAACAGCCGCGCACGTGGCCATGTGCTTGATAGTCACTGATTCACTCCCGCCGTAGACGCGTTAATCATATGTCGGGAACCGCAAATTGTCGTTCCCTTTGTTTCTGAGGATGTGCGTGAGGTTGGCTTCGCGACCAGCGAAGCTATTGTTGTTTGGCACAAGCGAATGCTTACGTTCACGCAAAACAGCCGCAATCTGGATTTCCAGCAAACATTTTATCGGCCGCTCACCCGTCGACCCGGGCGAACTGGCCGGTGCGGTAGTGCTCCACGCAGGTCGAGCGGCGAATCTTGCCGCTCGTCGTGATCGGAAGCGACCCCGGCGCCACCAAAACCAGATCGGCGATCCGCAGCCCGTGGGTGGCCGATATCGCCGACGTGATGTCGTTCTTGATGGCGGTGAAACGTTCGTTGATCTCCTCGGCTGAGGCGCCCTTCTGCTTTACCTCGACGATGGTCACCAGCTCTTCGGTCCCGTCCTCGGCGATCGAGATCGCAGCGCAGCGGCCTCCGGAGATCTCCTGGATCGTCGCCTCGATGTCCTCGGGGTAGTGGTTGCGCCCATAGACGATCAAGAGGTCTTTGACCCTGCCCATGATGAACAGCTCGCCCTCGGAGATGAACCCCAGGTCTCCGGTGCGAAGCCACGGCTTCTCCGGGGTGCCCGGCGACGGCGCGACCAGCGTTCCACCGAACGTGCGCTCAGTCTCCTCAGGCTTGTTCCAGTAGCCCTTGGCGACGTTCTCGCCGTGCACCCATATCTCCCCGGTGGTGCCCGCCGGGCATTCCCCCATGGTTTCCGGGTCGACGATTCGCACGGTGTTGGACTCCGGCCTGCCGTAGCTGACCAGGGGAGTGCCCGAAGCGTTCGTGCAGCGCTTGGCGTGTCCGATCGACAGCTTCTCGGATTCGAAGTGGGCGATCTCCGGGGGGTCGCCGGGTCGGCGGGTGGCCACGTACACCACCGCTTCCGCCAGCCCGTAGGACGGCCGGATCGCGGTGTCGCGGAAGCCGAACTTGCTGAACCTGTCGGTGAACCGGCGCAACGTCGCCGGATGCACGCGCTCGCTTCCGCTCAACAGGCCGAGCACGTTGCCCAGGTCGTAGCCCTCCAGGTCCTGGTCGGTGGTGCGTCGCACCGCGAGCTCGAAGGCAAAGTTGGGCGCCGAGCTCATGACGTTGGTGTGGCTGGCCATCAACTGCATCCACCGCGCCGGGCTCTGCAAAAACGACATCGGGCTCATCAGCACGGTGTGCAGGCCGCCCAGGATCGGCACGCACAACCCCAGCAACAGGCCCATGTCGTGGTACAACGGCAGCCAGGACACGACGGTGGTGCCGGGCGGTGCGACCTTGCCGAAGTCGACGAAGAAATCGGCGTAGATCTGCTCGAAGTTGGCCGACAGGTTGCGGTTGGTGATCATCACACCGGCCGGTTCGCGGGTGGAGCCCGACGTGTACTGCAGGTACGCGATGTCCTGGCCGGCGTCGCCCTTGAGCCGCGGACGTTTCCGCGGCTTCTCCTCGAGCTCATCGACCGCGACGACGGTCGGCGCCGACGCCGTCGCCTTCGCGTAGTCGGCGACGTCGGCGACGGCCGCGGACGTGGTGAGGACGACCGCTGGGTCGGTGTCGCGCAATACCGAAGTCACGCGTTCGTCGTGGGCTCCCGGTTGCGGCACCGAAAGCGGCACCGCGATGAAACCGGCCTGGAGCGACGCCACGAACGCGGCGATGTAGTCCAACCCCTGCGGAGCCAAAATGACGGCCCGGTCCCCAGGTGCTCCGCAAACACTCAACTCGGAAGCGATGTTTGCTGCGCGTCGATTCAACTGGGCCCATGTCATGGTCTGGGGCACGGCCGTTCCGTCGTGGTCGTAATCAACGAATGTGAATGCGACGTCATTGGGCTGCAGACTGGCGCGTTCGCGCAGTACAGCAGGTATCGAGGACCCCAACATCAACGTACGTCGACCTTCCGGTTCGGCCCGCTTTGCCGCGAGCAGGGCGTTTGCTAATTGACCGCGCGGACAATTGCTTAAAGCTTATGCAACATCAGATTAGTGTGCGTGCTTACGTCTAAAGTTGCCACTCTAACTGGGCCTCCGATCGGGTCTGTCGCGACCTGATCGGCTAACGCCTCGGCTTCGGCCGAACATTTGCTGCGCAGCCTTTCTCGAGCGTAAACACGACTAATCGTGCAGCGTAGCAAACACTTTGGCGCTAGCCACAGCCGCGAAAAGTGTTGTTGCAGCGCAGTGCATCGCGCCGAAAATGTGATTTTCAACCGAATACCGGCGGCTTCCGGCCTCCGTGGCACGGTAGCTTGCCAGCCGCCCAGCCAATATTTGCCTGCGACGTCAATTTCGTTGGCCGCGGCGTCCGCGGGCGCCGTCGCGCACCGGGCGGCACATCCCTGACACGCGGTCGGGCGCGTCGCGAGGGCTTTGTGGCTGTCCGCGCCCGCCGCACCTGCATGGAAGCGGCGAGGCGCGGCGGTCGCCGTCCGGCGACACGCAGCGTTCCTTGCTGGGTGCGACCAGCACGCCGTAGCCTCGTGTGGTGGCCGGCCCGACCGTCGTCCGCGCCGACGAGCTCACGAGGTTGGAGATCTTCGCCGGCTGCCCCACCGAGACCCTGGTACCGCTAGCGGCGCAGCTGCGACCGCTGACCGCGGACCCCGGGCAGGTGCTCATGCAACAGGACGAGCTCGCGGTGTCCTTTCTGCTCATCGGCTCCGGTGAAGCAGAGGTGACCCACACTGGTGCCGACGGCAACGACACCGTCGCCCGGCTGACGCCCGGAATGATCGTCGGCGAGATCGCCTTGCTGCGCGACGCACCGCGCACCGCGACGGTGATCGCCACCCAGCCGGTCACGGGTTGGGTCGGCAACCGCGACGCGTTCGCCACCCTGCTCGCGATCCCGAGCATGCTCGAGCGACTGCTGAGCACCGCCCGTCAGCGGCTAGCCGCGTTCATCACGCCGATACCCATCCGGCTGCGCGATGGTACGGAGTTGGACCTGCGCCCGGTGCTGCCCGGCGACAGCGAACGCACCTCGCGTGGGCCCGTCGAGTTCTCCAGCGAGACGCTGTACCGGCGGTTCCAGACGATGCACGCGCCGAGCAAATCGCTGATGCGGTATCTGTTCGAGGTCGACTACGTCCACCATTTCGTCTGGGTGATGACCGACGGGTCCGACGGACCGGTTGTCGCCGACGGACGGTTCGTCGTCGACGCAGACGACCCAACCGTCGCCGAGGTCGCGTTCATCGTCGCCGACGCCTACCAGAACAAAGGGGTCGGCACCCTGCTGATGGGCGCCGTCTCGATCGCCGCGGAATACCATGGCGTGCAACGGTTCACCGCCCGGGTGCTGAGCGACAACCTGGCGATGCGTGCGATCCTCAACCATGCCGGCGCGCGGTGGCGGCGCGAGGATCTCGGCGTCGTCACCACCGAGATCGAGGTTCCGCGTCCGCGCAACCCGCCGTTCACCCCCCGGCTGACCAAGCGGGTGCGCGATGCCACCCGCCAGGTCGTGCGGGCGGTCGGCTGAGGGGCTTTGGTCAGGCCGTGATCGTGGTCTGCTCGTCGATCGCCACGGTCGCGTCCATCAACACGCCCATCTGGTCCTCGCGGCCGTCGGCGTTGAGCTGCAAGACATAGACCGCGCCCTCGGTCGGGATCACCACGGTCTTCTGCGCGATCGCACGCCTGACGCCGTCCCTGACATATAGGCCGCCGAGCTGAACCGCGTCGAAGCCGGACAGCTGGCTCGGCTCCCCCTGGTCCGCGCCCTCGTAGTTGGGCAGGTTCTGGACTTCACCAGCGGCGAACTCCAGGATCTTCGCGGGGTCGACGTCGCCGGTCAGCTTCGACATCAGCGCGACGACCGTCGGCGGATCGGCGGCGAACTCCGGGGCCGTGAAAAGTATTGCGCTATAAGCCCACTGCGGGGTGTTGGGGCCGGCGTCAGCCCACCCCGGCGGCATCGGCATGTTGACCACCGGCGCTCCGGGCGTATCGCGCTTAACCGGTTCCTCGGTGATGTTGTTGTCGCGGATGTAGTCCACGATGGTGTAGTGGGGACCCTGTGCCTGCGGCGTCGCCGTGGGCGCGGCTTCGCTGGTGGCGGTGGTGGTCGTTTCCGCGGCGGTTTCCGTTGACTCCGTCTCGGTGTCCGATCCGCAGCCGGCCAGGCCAAGGCCGAGTGCGGCGACCGCTATGGCGACGACGCCGGCCCTCACGGAACTGCTCATTGAATCTCCCATCGTTGACGTTCGGCCGTAGCCTACGGTCGGCACCGGCCTTACGCAGGCGAAAACCGCCGGGCCACGCCCGGGTGTTCCGCAGCGCTGCCCGGGAACGAATTCATAATAGATTTGCTCTACCGTGACCGTAGTTCTCCATCGATGGTCGCGATCTGGTCCAATAAGTTTTGGCGCGGCACCTATCGCCGTTGCTGAGGAGGTTGCGCTTGTTCCGCCCGGTCGTTGCTGTGGTGCTGGGGTTGTTCGGCACCGTCGTCCTTGCCGTCGCATGGACCGCGGCCACGGCGGTGCAGTTGGCGGCGACCGCGCTGGTCATGGGTGGAAGCGGCCACACGCTGGGCACCGACGACGCCGCGTCCTACGTCAACCCGTATATGAGCAACGCCATCGACGACTACATCAACCAGGCCGCGGCGAAGCCGACGGGCACCGGGGGTGCGCCACTGGCGGGCGTGGGCCCCGGCGACGACCGGTACGCCGTCGTGAACCCGGCGCAGTTCTTCCCCGTGTACGGCTCGATGACGTTCGACCGCTCGGTGGCCATCGGCCGGGACAACTTGAACAGCTGCATGCGCGGCACCGGATGTCTCTACAACGACAGCGACCTTCTCGACCCTGCGCCGCCGTCCGGTCCGCCGGTGGTTGGGGATGAGTTCGTCGTGTTCGGCTACTCGCAAAGCGCGGTCATCGCATCGCTGGTCAAGCGTGACCTGATCGCCAACCCCGGCGCGACACCGCCGGTCTCATCGTTCTTCCTACTCGGCAACCCGATGCGGCCCAATGGCGGCATCCTGGCGCGCGGCCTGCGCGGCTGGACCATCCCGATCATCGACGTGACGTTTTCCGGCCCCACGCCGACCAACAGCTGCGACACCGGCAACTGCATGCCCACGGTCGACGTCGCCGGACAGTACGACTTCCGCGGCGGGGATGCACCGGCCAGCGTCACCAACGTGCTGGCGTGGCTCAACGCAGTGGCCGGCTCGATCCTTCTGCACGGGCCGCTGCAGAACGCGGACTTCAGTGACGCCCGCTACCAGGGTTCCTACGGCGACACCGACTACTACCTCTATGTGACGGAGCGGCTGCCGATCCTGATGCCGTTCGAGCCGTTCGTGCCCTCGCCGATCCTGACGTTCTTGGACGCACCGCTTCGGGCCGCGATCGAGGGTGGCTACGCGCGACACGTCAACCCGGGCGTGCCCACGAAGGTGAGCTGGTTTCCCTTCCTGGACCCAGTGCAGACCATCGTCAACATCGTCGCCGCGATCCCGGTCGGTATCGATGACGCGCTGGCCGAAGTGGCCCACGATCCTTCGTTTCGGCCGCTCGGGACCAAGCCCGTGACCAGCCCATTCGGCGTGGGCGGCCCGGAGTTGCCAGAGCCGCCGTCAAACACGGACACCGAGGAAGTGCTGACCGTGTCGTCGTCGTCCGAAAGCGGCGACGAGGCACCGGAGCACGGGCCCGTCGACGAGCTCGTGGAAGAACCGCCTGAGCCGGAGACCGATAGCGACGCCACCGACTCGGACGACCTCGAGGACAGCGAGGAAGAGGACAGCGAGGAAGAAGAAGTCGTCGACGAGGACACCGATGACACCGAGCACACCGAAGCCATCGACGACGAGACGTCCGAGCCACCCACCTCACCCGCGAGCCAGGACGCGGGCGAGGCCGAGTCGGACACCGACACCGACACCGACACCGACAGCGACGATCAGGCTGCGGCTTAGGCGTCGCAGTTCAACGACACCGTGATCGATCTGCTGACGACGACGGTGACCAACTCGCGATCCTTACCTTTGCCGACGACGTAGGTCTGGGTGACCTCCTGCGGATTGCGCACGCTGGTCACGATGCACCGCTCGATCGGCGCGCTGCCGACACGGTCGATGACGACGTCGTAACCGGAGGCCTCCAGTTCCCCGATCGTGCGTTGCGCGTTGCCGGGTGCCACGGGTTGTGCGACGGCCGCGGTCGCCGGGGCCAGCATGACGCCCGCGGCCGCCACCATTGCTGCCACGCTCCATAACGCACGCATGACAGCCTCCGTCCGATGAGAATGAACCTTGCTACCTGATTGATCGCTGGGGGGCCCAGAAGTGTTGCGTGCGATGGTCGCGACGTTGGCGCTGGCCGCGGCGGCGTGCGGGACACCTCCCGTGCCCACGCCGACGTCGACGACGGAGCTGCGCGTCAACCCCGCCCGCATCGACCGCGTCCGTGGTGACCTTCCGGCCGGCTACGAGTTCACCGGCATCGCCGACGGAACAGCGCCCGCCGCCCTGTGGGGTTACGGCGAGGGATGGACAGCGGATCCGCCGCAGTGCGGGGCGTTGGCCGACCCGATCCCCGAGGCCACGACGACAGCGGGATGGTCGGCCTCCGGGCCGGGCGGCATCGTCTACGCCGTCGTGCTCGGCGCGCCGCATCCAATGGGCCTCGACCCCGCACTGCCCGACGAGTGCCTGCGCTGGACGGTGTCCGGCGGGCAGGGTCAGGGCATCGTCACGATCGCACCGGCGCCGACCGTCGCCCATGCGACCACGGTCGCCACCGTCACCGACTCCACCACCGTCGTCGAGGGCGGCACCCAGACCCGCTCCTATGCCCACACCGTCACCGCCTACCTGGGTTCCCACGTCGCGTTCGTCGTCGTCGTCACCGACCCGGGATCGCCGAATCCGCAACTGGGACAGGATTTCGCCGCCGGATTGCTGGTCGAAACGGTGTCGGCGTTGCGGGGTTGAGCGCAGCTCGGCGGGTAGCGTGTGCGGCGATGTCGAACAGGGTGATGGTCCCGATCGCGTGCGTCGGACTACTGGCGGCGTGTACGAGCGGGGAAGCCGATCTGTCGAACGCCGACATCGCCCGGGTCTTGGATGTGCGGTCCAGTTTCGGCCAGGAGTTCAAGGTGAGTGACGTCGGGCCCAGCGGGATTGACCCGCGGCTGCTGGGCCCGCAGGCGCTGCCGCCCGGGATGACGTTCGACCCCGCCGACTGCGCCTCATTCGCCAACCGGCAGATGGTGCCCGCCGGGGCCAAGGGCAACATGGCTGCCGTCACCGCCGAGGGCGCGGGCAACCGGTTCATC
This sequence comes from Mycolicibacterium sp. XJ2546, assembly GCF_053483195.1. NCBI lineage: Bacteria > Bacillati > Actinomycetota > Actinomycetes > Mycobacteriales > Mycobacteriaceae > Mycobacterium > Mycolicibacterium sp. XJ2546. The sequence goes on from NZ_JBEFRW010000001.1 coordinate 442,062, forward strand.
ACCATCGCGATCGAGACGTCTGAGGCCGCCGACGTCGACGCCCCGGCTGAAAACTGTGCCAAGGTCGGGTTCGTCGGCCCCGGGGTGCGCGGGCTGGTCGAGACGGCCGAGGTGCCGCGGATCGATGGTGCGCAGACCGTGGGCACTCATCGCATACTCCAGACCAACACCGGCACCGGCGAGCTCTACAACTACGTGGCGAGCTTCGGCAGCTTCCTGGTGATCGTCACCGCGAACCCGTTGGTGCTGCCCGACACACCCGTCGCGCCGGTCGACACCCAGCGCGCCCGCGACCTGCTCGTCGAGGCGGTGACCGCGGTCAGGGGTTAGCGCACGTCGTGCGGACGGAACTGGATGCTGATGCGCGGACCGGTGGGTTTGGTGGTCTTCGGCACCGCGTGTTCCCAGGTGCGTTGGCAGGAGCCGCCCATCACCAGCAGGTCGCCGTGCGCGTGCTGCAGCCGGAGGGACTTACCCCCGCCCCGCGGGCGCAGCGCGAAAGTCCTTGTGGCGCCGAGGCTCACGATCGCCACCATGGTGTCCTCGGTTCTGCTGCGGCCGATGTTGTCGCCGTGCCAGGCCACGCTGTCGTTGCCGTCGCGGTACAGGCACAGCCCCGCGGTGGTGAACGGTTCGCCGAGTTCGCCGGCGTAGGCGTCGTTGAGCCGGCGCCGGATCTGCTTCAGCCGGGGATGCGGCGACGGCTCCTCGATGAGGTGGTGGAAGCTGACCAGCCGCGGCACGTCGACGACGCGGTCATACATCGGCCTGCGTTCGGCGCGCCGGGGAATCACGGATTGCAGTTTCTCGAAGAGCTCGTCGGCGTCTTCGAGCCAGCCGGACCGGAAATCGATCCAGGCACCGTGGCCCAGATGCCGTCGTTCGGCGTGCTCGAACAGCGAGCTCTGCAGCGCCAGCTCCATACCCGCGAGTCTATCGCACAAGCGTTCGAAGCATCAGAGCCGGACAGCGCCGGGGCCGTGTTCGGCGAGCACGTCGTCGGGGTTGGTCAACGCGCACGTCTTCAGGCTCAGGCAACCGCAGCCGATGCATCCGGTCAGGTTGTCGCGTAGCCGCTGCAGGTGCAGGATCCGGTCGTCGAGGTCCTCGCGCCAGCCCGCCGAGAGCCTGCCCCAGTCCTTGCTGGTCGGAACGCGGTCGGTGGGTAGGGTCGCCAACGCTTCCCGGATGCGCGCCAGCGGGATACCCAACCGCTGCGACATCCGGATGAACGCGACGCGGCGCAGGGTTTCGCGGGCATAGCGGCGTTGGTTGCCCGCAGTGCGCCGGCTGGTGATCAGGCCCTCACGTTCGTAGAAGTGCAGTGCCGACACCGCTACGCCGCTGCGGACCGACATCTCGCCGGGAGTCAGTTCAGGGATGCGCTCCATGACCTGAACAATAGTTGAGGTGGCGCGTGGCGCTACGGTGCTAAACGTGACGGGTGCTGCATTGGGATGCGATTCCGAGGTCGGCGCGCTGCGGGTGGCGATCCTGCACCGGCCCGGCGCCGAACTGCAGCGGTTGACGCCCCGTAACAACGACGCGCTGCTGTTCGACGGTGTGCCGTGGGTGGCCAGGGCGCAGCGTGAGCACGACGCGTTCGCCGCGCTGCTTCAGTCGCGCGGCGTCGAGGTGTTGCGGCTCGCCGACCTGCTGACCGAGGCGCTGGAGCACAGCGGCGCCGCCAGGATGCACGGTATCGCCGCGGCGGTGGACCCGAGGCGGTTGGGACTGCCGCTGGCACAAGAACTCTCGGCGTATCTGCGCGGTCTGGACCCAGCGCCGCTGGCGCGGGTGCTGATGGCGGGGATGACGTTCAACGAGTTGCCGTTCCGCGACAGCGAACTGTCGCTGGTGCGTAAGATGCACCACGGCGCCGACTTCGTCATCGACCCACTGCCGAACTTGATGTTCACCCGCGACTCGTCGTTTTGGATCGGCCCGCGGGTGGCGATCACCTCGCTGGCATTGCCCGCACGGGTGCGCGAGACGTCGCTGACCGATGTGATCTATGCGCATCACCCTCGGTTCCTGGGGGTGCGGCGGGCATACGAATCCCGGTCGGCTCCCGTCGAGGGCGGTGACGTGCTGCTGCTGGCGTCGGGTGTGGTGGCTGTCGGGGTGGGCGAGCGCACCACGCCCGCGGGTGCGGAAGCGTTGGCCCGCAGCCTGTTCGACGACGATCTGGCGCACACCGTGTTGGCTGTGCCGATCACCCAGCAACGCGCGCAGATGCACCTGGACACGGTGTGCACCATGGTCGACGTCGACGCGGTGGTGATGTATCCGGGCGTGGTGGACTCGTTGTCGGCGTACACGATTCATCGCAACGGCAGCGGCGGGGTGCGCATCGACGACGCGGTGCCGTTCGTGGATGCGGCGGCCGAGGCGATGGGTATCGAGCGGCTGCGGGTCATCGCGACGGGTCTGGACCCGGTGATTGCCGAGCGTGAGCAGTGGGACGACGGCAACAACACGTTGGCGCTCGCGCCCGGGGTCGTGGTCGCATACGAGCGCAACACCGAAACCAATGCGCGGCTGGCCGATGCCGGCATCGAGGTGTTGGCAATCGAGGCGGCCGAACTGGGCACCGGCCGCGGCGGACCGCGGTGCATGTCGTGTCCCGCCGCCCGCGACCCGCTGTAGTTTTTTCGTGCCTCGCGAGACGTACACCAGGGCCGTCGAACCCCGCGTGATCACGGCCCTGGTGTACGCCTCGCGAGCGGAAACCACCGGCGACGCTCGGCGGCCTCTCGCAGTCTGTGCAATATGAACCCGCGGCTGTGCTCCTTGACGACGTGGATGTCGAGCCAACCTTGAGACTCCACGAACCCGTTTCGCCCGATGTCGTGGACGAATCGTGGACGATCCGTCTGATGCTGTTCACCGTCGTAGTCCAATGCAATCATCGGCTCATCCCAACCCATGTCCAGGAACGCCTCGGCTCCTCCAACCAAGCCGTCGTGAAGCCGGATCTGGGTGCGAGGCCGCGGGTATCCGGCGTCGATGACGAGCAGTCGCAGCCAGGTCTCCTTGGGCGACTGAGCACCGCCGTCCATCAGATCCAGTGCAATGCGGGCCCGCTTCATCCACCGCCAGCCGCGATACCGCTCGACGAGCGGAGCCACGTCGTCAGCTGTCACACCGGTCGCCGCAGCCAGCGCGTCGAGGTGCCTGACGGCCAAGTCGCGGTTGAGGTGTCGAGCCAGGTCCAATGCCGTGCGTGCCGGCGTGGTGACCGCGAGCTCGCCGATCTCGCAGATTTCGTCCCAGTCGATCCGTTCATTTCGGAGGACTACACGTGGCCGCCGCCGCTCACGCGGAGCGATCATGTCGATCGGCGTGCCCGGGTTGACCCACTTCGCTCCATGCAATGCAGCAGCGGCGCGACCGGCGACGATGCCGCGGCGATCCGTCCAGAGCCAGGCCGCGTGTGCGTCGAGATGCACCGAAGGCGGAGTACCGCACGGCACGTAGACGCGAGGGTGGACGGCCTTGTAGCGCCAGCGCAACTGGCTTCGCGTCAGACCGCTGCCTAGTAGTTCGGCGCCGAGGAATGCTTTTTCCATGCCACGGATGCTGGCCAGGAGCGCCGACAACTCTGCCCTCGATTCGCGAGGTTTACACCAGGGCTGTGGATAACTCGCCAACGACGACCGTGGTGTACGTTTCGCGAACGGAACTAACGCCAGCTGGGTAGCCAGATCTGCATGTTCCACGTCTCCTGCGAGATCGGAATGCCCGTCAGGATCGGGAACAGCCACGCGAAGTTCGTAAGGACAAGCGCGACATAAAAACTCACCGCGAGCAGCCCCAACGTTCGTCGTTCGGCGTTCTGCCGCGGCTTGTACAGGATGTCGCCGAGGATCAACGCGATCGCCAGCACCAAGAACGGCGCCATCGTCGCGGCATAGAAGAAGTACATCTGCCGGTCGATGCCAACGAACCACGGCAAAAAGCCAGCGCCGTAACCGACCAGCACCGCGGCGAAACGCCAGTCGCGCTTGATGAACGCACGCCACAGTGCCCACCCCAGCACCGGCACCGCGAGGAACCACATCGCAGGGGTGCCGACCAGCATCACGGCCTTCACACACGACTGCGCGCCACAACCCGGCACATCTTGGTTGTCGATCGCGTACAGCACCGGCCGCAGCGACATCGGCCACGCCCACGGTTTGGACTCCCACGGGTGGTGGTTGCCGTCGGCGTTGGTCAGGCCAGAGTGAAACCTGTACACGCCGTAGGTGTAATGCCACAGCGAGCGCAACGCGTCGGGGATCGGCAACACGCTGTGCTCACCGATCGACCGGCCCACCTCGTGGCGGTCGATCGCGTTCTCGGAGGCAAACCACGGCGTGTAGGACGCCACGTACACCAGGAACGGAATCACCACGAGCGCATACAGCGACGGCCCCAGGTCGCGCCGGAACGCGCCCAGCCACGGCCGCGGCACCCGGTACTGGCGGCGCGCGGCGATGTCGAACACCAACGTCATCACGCCGAAGAACGCCACGAAGTACAGGCCGGACCACTTTGTGGCGCACGCCAACCCGAGCAGCACGCCCGCGCCGAACCGCCACCAGCGCACCCCAAGCCTTGGCCCCCAGGCTGTTTCGCTGATGCGACCCTCGAACAGCGCGATGTGCATTCGCTCGCGCACCTGATCGCGGTCGACCATCAGCGCGCCGAACGCCGCGACCACGAACACCGTCAAGAACCCGTCGAGCAGCGCGGTGCGCGAGGTGACGAAGCTGACCCCGTCGGCGATCACCAGCAGCCCGGCGATCCCGCCGACCAACGTCGACCGGCTGAGCCGCCGCGCGATGCGCGCCACCAGCACCACCATGATCACGCCGCACACCGCGCCGGAGAACCGCCAGCCCAGCCCGGTGTAGCCGAACAACGCCTGTCCGATCGCGATCAACTGCTTACCGACGGGCGGATGCACCACCAGGCCGTAGCCGGGGTTGTCCTCGACACCGTGGTTGTGCAGGATTTGCCACGCCTGCGGCGCGTAGTGCTTCTCGTCGAAGATCGGGGTGCCCGCGTCGGTCGGCGATCCCAGGTTCAAAAACCGCGTCACCGCCGCCAACGCGGCAATGACGGCCGTCATCAGCCAGCCCTGTAACCGGTCGACGGGCCCGAAGTCGGCGACCGGCACCTGCGGCGCCGGGCTGATGACCGGCACCGCACGCGGAGCATCGGTGGCGGGGGCGGTCACGCCTGCGATCGTAGGCTGTCGGGCATGAGTGTCGGCCGGCTGTTGATCGCTGCCACGCCGTTGGGGCAGCCGTTGGATGCCTCGACGCGGCTGGTCAGGGCGCTCGCCAGCGCCGACGTCATCGCGGCGGAGGACACCCGCCGGATCCGGACGCTGGCCGCCGCGCTGGAGGTCAAACCGGTCGGCAAGGTCATCAGCCTCTACGACCAGAACGAGGCGACCCGGGTGCCGCGCCTGGTCGACGACATCCGCGGCGGCGCGACCGTGCTGGCCGTCAGCGACGCCGGCATGCCGCTGATCAGTGACCCGGGCTACCGCCTGGTGACGGCCTGTATCGATGCCGGCCTGCCGGTCAGCTGTCTACCCGGGCCGTCGGCGGTGACGACGGCGCTCGCGGTGTCGGGCCTGCCCGCCGACAGGTTCTGCTTCGAAGGTTTCGCGCCGCGCAAGCAGGCCGCGCGCCGAACCTGGCTCACCACGCTGGCTGTCGAGCAGCGCACCTGCGTGTTCTTCGAGTCGCCGCGCCGGCTGGCGGCGACGCTGAGCGACGCCGTCGACGTCCTCGGTGCGGAGCGGCGCGCGGTGGTGTGCCGGGAGCTGACCAAGACCCACGAGGAGGTGCTGCGCGGCTCGCTGGCCGAACTCGCCGACCGGGCGGCCGACGGCGTACTCGGCGAAATCACCGTCGTGCTGGCCGGCGCGGTGCCGCGGGCCGACCTCGAGACGCTGGTGGCCGAGGTGCACAAGCTGGTCGACGACGGTGTGCGCGTCAAGGATGCGTGCGCGGAGGTGGTCGCCGCGCATCCGGGGGCGCCGTCACGGCGTGAGCTCTACGACGCGGTCTTGCGGTCGCGCAGCTGACCCGGTGATCGGCGCCGCCTTGTGCAGGCACTCCTGCCACTCGCGTTCGGGATCGGAGTCGGCGGTGATGCCACCGCCGACGCCCAGGACCGCGTTGCCCGACGCGTCGAACTCCACCGTGCGGATCGCCACGTTCAGCTCGACACCAGCCACCGGTGACGCCAAACCGACTGTGCCGCAGTAGACTCCGCGCCGAACCGGTTCCCAGCCGCGCAGCAGTTGCCGCGCCCGCGTCTTGGGTGTGCCGGTGACGGAGGCGGGCGGGAACGTCGCGTCGAGCACCGTGGTCATCGGCATGGCGGTGTCCACCCGCGCAGTCACCGTCGACACCAGATGCCACACCCCGGGCGCGGGCCGCACGGCAAGCAACTCCGGCACGGTGACCGATCCGGTGATCGCGACGCGGCCCAGGTCGTTGCGCACCAGGTCGACGATCATGATGTTCTCGGCCACCTCCTTGGCCGACGCGCGCAGCGCGCGGGGATCGGCATCGCGCGGGAGCGTGCCCTTGATCGGGCTGGACGTGATCGCCGCACCGCGCCTGCGCAGGAACAGCTCCGGTGACAGCGACGCCACCGCGCCCCAGTCGCCCGCGACGTACGCCGCGCGGGCGGGGGAGGTGCGTGCGACCGCGTCGACGAAGTAGTCCACCGGCGAACCGGTGACCCGGCCGCGGAACTGCGTGCACACACACGCCTGGTAGACCTCGCCCGCCGTGATCGCGTCCAGGCACGCCGACACGCCACGGCGGTGCGCGTCTCGGTCGGCCTCGTCCCACACCACCTCGCAACGCCGCGACGTCACTTCGGTGCCGAGCGCGTCAATCACCCATCCGGAAAGCCCTGCGCCGGAAAGGCTTTCGTACCACCACCGGCCGTCGCGGTCTTGGCGCAGCACGTGGTCCGACCAGCCGCCTGCCGCCTCCGGGATGCGTGGCCCGGCTCCGTCGGCGCCGGCGTCGGGATAGGACAGGTAGCCGAACCACCCGCCGCCGACCGCGCCGCCGGATGCACCGGGCGCGACGTCGAACACGGCGGGTGGGGGAACGGGTGTGGTCGCCAGCGACGGCGCGATGACGGCGCGCGACTCGAACCACTCTCCGATCAGCGCGCCCGGCGGTGGCATGCCGCGCCGGGCGGTGGCGTAACCGAGGGTGCGCAGCACCGCAGGGGCGCTGCCCAGGTCGCCGAGCCGTTCGATCCGCACCGGTCAAGCTTGCTGTGTTCGGCGAGCAGACGCAAAATCCCCCTTCCGAGCCTCTTTTTGGGGGTTTTTGCGTCTTCTCGCGCCAGGAAGTTACCGGCTGATCGTGCGGGGGATGTCGACCCCGGCCAGCTTGTCGGGGTTGCGCATCGCATAGAAGTTGGAGATCCGCCCGTCGGTGATCTCCACCGTGATGACCCCTTCGAAGCTGTCACCGAGGTAGAGCTTGAGCGCTGGGGCGTTGTTGTACATCGCCGGTTCGACGCGGCCGCGGTCCCCGGCGGCCCGAATCAGCCCGACGAGCACCCTGGCGACCTTTTCGGCGCCGACGATCGGCCTGCGGGCCGCGCTGGCCTTGCCGTCGCTGTCCGCGGTCCATGTGACGTCGTCGGTGAGCATCTCCAGCAGCCCGTCCACGTCGCCGCTCGCGGCCGCCGCGAAGAACTGGGAGGTGATCTCCGCCGACAGCTTCGGGTCGACCGGCTCGAACCGTTTACGGCGTGACTGCACATGCGCACGGGCGCGGTGCGCCATCTGCCGCACCGCGACGGCGGACTTGCCGATCGTCGAGGCGATCTCGTCGTGGCTGAAGCCGAACACCTCACGTAACACGAACACCGCACGTTCGTCGGGGCTCAGTGTCTCCAGCACGACGAGCATCGCCATCGAAACCGACTCCGCGAGAATCACATCGGATGAGGCATCGGTGGCATCGAGAAGCAGCGGTTCGGGCAGCCACGGGCCGATGTAGTCCTCACGCCGACGCGACTGGGCACGTAGCGCGTTGAGCGCCTGCCGGGTGACGATCCGTGCCAGGTAGGCCTTGGTGTCGCTCACCGTCGCGAGGTCGACCTCCGCCCAACGCAGGTAACTGTCCTGCAGCACATCGTCGGATTCGGTTGCGCTGCCCAAAATCTCGTAGGCGATCGTGAACAGCAACGGACGCAGCTGCGTGAACCGCTCGACGTGTCCCCCGAAAGCGGGAGGTACCCCCACGTCACCCGGCCCGGTGTTCATCGCACCGACGCTACCCCGGTGTGCGCTGGCTGTTCGGGACGCGGGCCACCCTTGAACCAGAAGCTGGAACCGGGCTTGCGGGCCTCCCGGCGGATCCCCCACACCGTGCCCTTGCAGACCGCCTCCTTGATCGCGGCACCAAGCCGCCCCGGCACGTAGAACCGCACCGCGGTGTCGTCCTGACGGGCGAACTGGATGACCGCCGCGCGACGGCCCAAGCTGACGTTGGATCCCGCGAAGCCGTACTGCAGCGGCGCGGGTTCGGTGCCTGCGATCCGGCTGAGCACCGTGTCGGCCGCCTGCGGTCCCAGCTGCGAGGCCGACTGGCAACTCATCCGCAGCGGCGCGTCCGACGGGGACGCGCAGTCGCCCGCGGCGATGATGCGCGGGTCTTGCACGCTGGTGAGTGTCTCGTCGGTGAGCAACCGGCCCTGCGCATCGGTGCGCAGGCCGCTTTGCGCGGCGAGCGCAGGCACTCCGAAGCCGGCCGTCCACACGGTCAACGCGCTCGGACGTACCGCGCCGTCGGCGAACACCACCGCGTCGGATCGAACCTCGGTCACCACGTCGGACTCGAGGACTTTCACCCCGTGCTTGCGCAACCACTTGGCCGCCGAGCGTCGCGCCTGCTCCGAAAGGCTCGGTAGCAGCCGACCGCCGCAGACCAGCGTGACGTTGCGGCCCTGCTCGGCCAACTCCGCCGCCGTCTCGGTACCGGTGAGCCCAGCGCCCACCACGGTGACGGGCGCGTCGCTGTGCAGCTCGTCCAGCACCGCGCGCAGTCGCTGAGCCAGCTCGAATTCCCCGATTGGATAGGCGAATTCGGCCGCACCGGGCACTGTGTCGGTTACGGCGCCGGTGCTGCCGACGGCGTAGATCACGTAGTCATAGGCCAGCGTGTCGCCCGACGCCAACGCCACGGTGCGCGACGCGGTGTCGATGCGGGTGGCGGTGTCGACGACGAGCCGCACACCGTCGCCGAGCAGCGTGCCGAAGTCCACGGTGGCCTCGCCGCTGCGCGCCACCCACTGGTGCAGCCGGATCCGCTCGACGAACTGGGGGCGTGGGTTTACCAGGGTGACGTCGACGTCCGGCGGGCGGGAGCGGAGCGACCCGGGGATTGATTTCGGGCGCCCTCGCAGACGGTTGGCCGCCAACGCCCCGGCATACCCGCCGCCGATGACGATCACATGTGCGCGCTTGTCGGTCATGGTTGCTCCTCTCAACGGGTTCTGCCCTCTAGACACCGCAAGCCGCCCGGATGTGACAGGACGTGACGCAGGCCACACCCTCAGCGGCGGATCGTGCGCGGCCGGGCGATCCCGGCCAGCTTCTCCGGATTGGCCATCGCGTAGAAGTTGGTGATCTTGGCGTCGACGATCTCGACCAGGAACACACCGAGCGGCTCGTCGCCGTCGTAGACGATGATCGCCGGGGTGTTGTTGCAGTTGACCGTTTCGAAGCGCAGCGCAGGCACCCGCTCGGGTCCGTGGCGCATGAACGCGACGATCATCGCAGCCACCTTCTTCGCGCCGACGACCGGACGACGCACGGCCGGCGCCTTGCCGCCGCTGTCGGCGGTCCAGGTCGCGTCGGGTGCGAGGATCGTCAGCAGCTGCTCCATGTCGCCGGTGGCCGCCGCGGTCATGAACTGTTCGGTGACACGCACCGACGTGGCGAAGTCGACGGGTTCCATCCGCCGGCGCCGCGACTGCACGTGTTCGCGGGCGCGGTAGGCCATCTGGCGCACCGCGTTCGACGATTTGCCAATGGTCGAAGCGATTTCGTCGTGGCTGAACCCGAACACCTCGTGCAGTACGAACACCGCGCGTTCGTCGGGGGTGAGCGTCTCGAGCACGACCAGCATCGCCATCGACACCGATTCGGCGAGCACGACGTCGGCTTCGGCGTCGTGCTCGTCGAGCAGCAGCGGTTCGGGCAGCCACGGGCCGACGTAGTCCTCGCGGCGGCGGTTGCTCGTCCGCAGCGCGTTGAGGGCCTGCCGGGTGACCAGCCGTGCCAGGTAGGCCTTGGTGTCGCGCACCGTCGCCAGATCCACCTCGGCCCACCGCAGGTAGCTGTCCTGCAGCACATCGTCGGATTCGGTTGCACTACCGAGGATTTCGTAGGCGATCGTAAACAACAGCGGGCGCAGCAGCGTGAACCGCTCGGCATGCTCTTCGTGAGAGCTCATGACATCGTGACCGTCTCGGTGCTGGCCAGGCGCTGCTTGCGCTTGTCGCTCTTGAGCCAGCGCAGCGAGCCGGGCTTGCGCGCTTCGCGGGCCAGCAACTTGACCGAGGCCTGCAACGCGGTCTTCTTGAGCGCCGCGCCGGCGCGGCCACCGATGTACAGCCGCGTCGCCGTGTCGTCGGTATGGGACAGCTGGAAGATGCCCGCCTTGCTGCCCAGGCTGATGCACTGCCCGGCCAGCGCCACGCTCAGCGGCGGCGCCGCGGTGCCCGCCATCCGGGCCAGCACGGTGTCGGCGGCTTGAGCGCCGAGCGGGGCAGCCGACGCGCAGCACATCCGCAGCGGCTCGTTCGATGGCGCGGACGCATCGCCCGCGGCCACGATGTGCACGTCATCGACACTGGTCAGCGTCTCATCGGTGATCAGCCGGCCCAGCGCGTCGGTGCTCAACCCGCTGGCGGCTGCCAGATCCGGTACGCCGAAACCGGCCGTCCACACGGTCATCGGGCTGGGCAGCTCACGGCCGTCGGCGAGCGTCACCGCGCTTGGCGTGACGGCGGTGACGGTACTGCCCGGCCCGTCGAGCACGGTCACACCGAGCTTGGCGAGGCGCCGCGCGACCGAACGTCGGCCCGATGCGCTCAGGTACGGACCCAGCTCGCCGCCGCACACCAGCGTGATCGGGTGGCCCTGCTCGGCGAGTTCGGCGGCCGTCTCGATGCCCGTCGAGCCGGCGCCGACGACGGTGATCGGAGTGGCGGGGCCGACGTCGTCCAGTGCGGCGCGCAGTCGGGTGGCGTGCTCGAATTCGACCATCGGATAGGCGAATTCGGCGGCTCCGGGAACGGTCGGGGCGGCCACGCCGCTGCCCACCGCGTAGATCAGGTAGTCGTAGTCCAGCGTGTCGCCGGATTCCAGGGCCACGATGCGCGCCGCGGCGTCGATGCGGGTGGCCCGGTCGGTGACCAACCGGATGCCCTCACCGAGCACCTCCGCGTAGTCGACGACGGCGTCGTCGACTCCGGCGACCAACTGGTGCAGTCGGATGCGTTCGACGAACTGGGGTCGCGGGTTGACCAGCGTGACGTCGCAGTTCCCGTCGGCCTGCAGCCGGTTGGCCGCGACGGTTCCGGCATATCCGCCGCCGAGTACAACGACATGGGTGCGGGTGTCGGCCATGATGTCTCCTTACTCTCCAGGATCTCGTGTCCTTGAGACACCGTCGAGAGCGGGGACGTAACGGCCGGGCGGACCGGTGTGACCTACATCACTAGACGAGACCGAGGGCCAGCATAGCGTCGGCCACCCGGATGAACCCGGCGATGTTGGCGCCTGCGACGTAATTGCCCGGCTGCTCGTACTCCTCGGCGGTCGACAGGCACCGGTTGTGGATGCGGCGCATGATCTCTTCCAGTCGCTTCTCGGTGTCGACGAACGTCCACGAGTCGCGCGAGGCGTTCTGCTGCATCTCCAGCGCGCTGGTCGCGACGCCGCCGGCGTTGGCGGCCTTACCGGGCGCGAACGTCACGCCGGCCTCGTTGAACTGCTTGATCGCTGCCGGTGAGCACGGCATGTTGGCGCCCTCGGCGACGATCCGGCAGCCGTTCTTGATCAGGTATCCGGCCTCGTCGCCGTTGATCTCGTTCTGCGTGGCGCACGGTATCGCGATGTCGCACGGCACTTCCCACACCGAGCGACCCTGCACGGAGCGGGCTGCACCGGCCCTGGCCTCGGCGTAGTCGATGATCCTGCCGCGCTGAACTTCCTTGATCTCCTTGAGCAGAGCCACGTCGATGCCCTTCTCGTCGACCACGTAGCCGCTGGAGTCCGAGCAGGCCACCACGGTGCCCCCGAGGTGGTGGATCTGCTCGATCGCATAGGTCGCGACGTTGCCCGAACCCGAGACCACCACCCGCTTGCCCTCAAACGAGTCGTTGGCCGCCTTGAGCATTTCCTTGACGAAGAAGACCGTGCCGTAGCCGGTGGCCTCGGTGCGGACCTGCGACCCGCCCCACGTCAGGCCCTTGCCGGTGAGAACACCGGACTCGTAGCGGTTGGTGATCCGTTTGTATTGCCCGAACAGATAACCGATTTCGCGCATGCCGACGCCGACGTCGCCGGCGGGCACGTCGGTGTACTCACCGAGGTGGCGGTACAGCTCGGTCATGAACGATTGACAGAACCGCATCACCTCGCCGTCGGAGCAGCCCTTCGGGTCGAAGTCCGAACCACCCTTGCCGCCGCCGATCGGCATACCGGTCAGCGAGTTCTTGAAGATCTGCTCGAAGCTGAGGAACTTGATGATGCCGAGGTACACCGTGGGGTGAAACCGCAAACCGCCCTTGAACGGCCCGAGCGCTGAGTTGAACTCGACGCGGAAGCCCCGGTTGATCTGCACGGTGCCGGTGTCGTCGACCCACGGCACGCGGAAGATGATCTGTCGTTCCGGCTCACACAGCCGGCGGATCACCGCGGTGTCGACGTACTCCGGGTGTTTGGAAACCACCGGTCCCAGGCTGTGCAGCACCTCGTAAACGGCTTGGTGGAACTCGGTTTCGCCCGGGTTGCGCCGGGATACTTCCTCGTAGATGTCGTGCAGCTTGTTGTGAAGGCCACTCATTCTCAGTCCAGTTGGTAGCGCGGGAACACGCCGGTCGGTGCGGGCAGCGCCGTACCCGGCGCCAACCGCGTGCCAACCGACGCGAATGTGCGTTGTTCGGCAGGCTGCCCGAGCAAGTCGAGCAGCTTACCCGTCGATTCCGGCATCACCGGCTGGCTCAATAGCGCCGCGATCCGCACGGTCTCTAACGTCGTGTAGAGGACGGTTCGAAAGCGTACCCCGTCCTGGGGGGACTCCGACTTTCGCAGTACCCACGGCTCCTGCGCCGAGAAGTACCGGTTGGCCGCGCCCAGCACCGACCAGATCGCTTCCAGTGCCAGGTGCATCGCCGTCGCATCGAAATGCCCGCGCACCCGCTCCAGCAGGGCATCGGCGGCGGCCAGCAACTCGGAATCCTCCGCGGTGAAGTCACCCGGCTCCGGCACGATTCCGTCGAGGTTCTTGGCGACCATGGACAGCGAACGCTGGGCCAGGTTGCCCAGTTCGTTGGCCAGATCGGCGTTGATGCGCCCGATGATCGCATCTTCGCTGTAGCTGCCGTCCTGGCCGAACGGCACCTCGCGGAGGAAGAAGTACCGCACCTGGTCCAGCCCGAAGGTGTCGACCAACGCGTTCGGGTCCACCACGTTGCCGACCGACTTGCTCATCTTCTCGCCGCGGTTCAGCAGGAAGCCGTGCACAAAGACTTTGCGCGGCAACTCGATCCCCGCCGACATCAGGAACGCGGGCCAGTACACCGCGTGGAACCGGATGATGTCCTTGCCGATCATATGCAGGTCGGCGGGCCAGTAGCGGGTGAACAGATCCGATGAGGTATCCGGAAAGCCCACGCCCGTCAGGTAATTCGTCAAAGCGTCCACCCACACGTACATGACGTGGTCGGGGTGGTCGGGAACCGGTACACCCCAGTCGAACGTGGTGCGGGAGATGGACAGGTCACGCAACCCGCCGGTGACGAAGCTGACCACCTCATTGCGGCGCACCTCGGGCTCGATGAACTCCGGATTGGCCTTGTAGTGCGCCAACAGCCGCTCGGCGTACGCGGAGAGCCGAAAGAAGTAGGTCTGCTCCTCAGTCCACGTCACCGGTGCGCCGGTTTCGGCGGACAATCGCACACCGTCGGCGCCGACGATGGTCTCGGCCTCGGTGAAGAACCGCTCGTCCCGCACCGAGTACCAGCCCTGGTAGGAGTCGAGGTAGATGTCGCCGGCGTCGTTCATCCGGCGCCAGATCTCCTTGGACGCCTCGAAGTGGTCGGGATCGGAGGTGCGGATGAACCGGTCGAACGAGATGTTGAGCTTTTCCTGCATCCGCTGAAACACGTCGGAGTTGCGCCGCGCCAGCTCCGCGGTCGCGACTCCCTCGGCGGCGGCTGTCTCGGCCATCTTCAGCCCGTGCACGTCGGTGCCCGTCAGGAACCGCACGTCGTAGCCGTCGAGACGCCGAAAACGCGCGATCGCGTCGGTCGCGATGTACTCGTAGGCGTGGCCGACGTGCGGGTCGCCGTTGGGGTAGGCGATCGCGGTCGTGACGTAGTACGGCTGTTTCATTTCTAGGTCAGCTTATGGTGTTGCCGTGAGTGAGAAGCGCCCAGGCAGACGGCAGCCGCCGCCCGCACCGGAACCGCTGAGCCCGCTCATCGACGCGCACACCCACCTCGACGCCTGCGGCGCCACCGACGCCGAGAGCATCGCCGCGATCGTGGACCGCGCCGAACAGGTCGGCGTGCAGGCCGTCGTCACGATCGCCGACGACCTGGACTCCGCACGCTGGGTGACCGAAGCCGCCGACGCCGACCCCCGCGTCTATGCCGCGGTCGCGCTGCACCCCACCCGGGCCGATGCGCTGACCGAGGAAGCCAAGACCGTTGTCGAGCGGCTGGTCGAACACCCCCGGGTGGTCGCGGTGGGGGAGACCGGCATGGACATGTACTGGCCCGGCAAGCTAGACGGCTGCGCGGAACCCGCCCGTCAGCGCGAGGCTTTCGCATGGCACATCGACCTGGCCAAGCGGACCGGCAAACCGCTGATGATCCACAACCGCGACGCCGACGCCGAGGTGCTCGACGTGCTGCGCGCCGAAGGGGCGCCCGAGACCGTGATCTTCCATTGTTTCTCCTCGGACGCGCAGATGGCCCGCACCTGCGTCGAGGCCGGCTGGCTGCTGAGCCTGTCGGGCACCGTCAGCTTCAAAAACGCCAAAGCGCTGCACGAAGCGGCGTCGCTGATACCGCTCGAGCAAATGCTCGTGGAGACCGACGCACCGTTTCTGACGCCGCACCCGTACCGAGGCGCCCCCAACGAGCCGTACTGCTTGCCCTACACTGTGCGGGCGCTGGCCGAACTGCTCGGCAGGCGCGCGGAAGTCCTTGCCCAAGCAACTACTGAGACGACCGCACGGGCCTACAGGCTGCCGAGTTGTTGGACGTAGTCCTTTTCGTTATCGTTCGGTGATCGAACAGCGCCCTTAGCACGCCGTCCGAGTCGGGATAAAGCAAATTTTGAACGTCATAAACAAGATTCATGAAACGCGCTCGCCGTTGCTGCGGCTTCTGGTCGGCGCGACATTGCTCGCACTGGTTTTCGCCGGCGGGGTAGCGGTTGCTGCGCACAAAACAGTCACGCTGACCGTGGACGGCACAACCACCAACGTGGCGACCATGAAGTCGCGTGTCATCGATGTCGTCGCCGAGAACGGGTTCGACGTCAGCGAACGCGACGATCTTTACCCGGCCGCCGAGGCGCCGGTTCGCCAGTCCGACACGATCGTGCTGCGTCGCAGCCGCCCGCTGCAGCTTTCGCTCGACGGTGAGAACAGCAGGGAGGTCTGGACCACGGCCTCCACGGTCGACGAGGCGTTGGCGCAACTGCAGATGACCGACAAGGCGCCCGCCGCGGCGTCGCGCGGAAGCCGGGTTCCGCTGGCAGGCATGTCACTTCCAGTGGTCAGCCCCAAAACGGTGCACCTGCACGACGCCGGGAGGCTGCGCACCGTGCACCTGGCCGCACCCAACGTCGCCGCGCTGCTGGAGGCCGCAGGCGCGCCGCTGCAGCAGAAGGACACCGTGGTGCCCGCGCCGCCCGCACCCGTCGTCGACGGGATGACCGTGCACGTCACCCGCGTCCGCATCGACCATGTCACCGAGCGGGTCCCGCTGCCCGCGCACACCACGCGCGTCGAGGACCCCACGCTGAACCAGAGCCGGACTGTGGTCGAGGACCCCGGAACGCCCGGCACACAGGACGTGACCTTTGCCATCGCGAAAATCAACGGCGTGGAGACCGGCAGACTGCCAGTAGCCAATGTCGTTATTGATCCGGCCCGCGAAGGCGTGGTTCGCGTTGGCGCCAAGCCAGGAACCGAGGTTCCGCCGGTCTCCAACGGAGCTGTTTGGGACGCCCTTGCCCGGTGCGAAGCCGGAGGTAATTGGGCCATCAATACGGGCAACGGATATTACGGCGGTGTGCAATTTGATCAGAACACCTGGGAGCGAAACGGTGGTCTGAGGTATGCTGCGAGAGCCGACTTGGCGACAAGAGAAGAGCAAATTGCGATTGCTGAGGTCACTCGGGCGCGGCAAGGTTGGGGTGCGTGGCCGACGTGTAGCGGGAGGATTGGGGCGCGCTGACCATTCGACTACTCGGGCGGACCGAGATACGACATCTGGCCAAAGAGATTGACTTTCGGCCACGCAAATCGTTTGGACAGAACTTCGTCCACGATGCCAATACCGTGCGGCGAATCGTGTCCGCGTCCGGCGTCAACCGACACGATCACGTGCTCGAGGTCGGCCCCGGTCTGGGGTCCCTGACATTGGCCCTGCTGGATCGCGGGGCGCGGGTGACCGCGGTCGAGATCGATCCGGTGCTGGCCCGTCAGTTGCCGACGACCATCGCCGATCATTCGCACAGCGAGATCAACCGGCTGACGGTGCTCAACCGCGACATCCTGACGTTTCGACGGGCCGAGATGGACGATGAGCCCACCGCGCTGGTCGCCAACCTGCCCTACAACGTCGCGGTGCCCGCGCTGCTGCACCTGCTGGCCGAGTTCCCCTCCATCCGCACCGTGATGGTGATGGTTCAGGCCGAGGTCGCCGAGCGGCTCGCCGCCGAACCGGGCGGCAAGGACTACGGCATACCCAGCGTCAAAGCCAGGTTCTTCGGCAACGTGCGCCGCTTCGGCATGGTGTCGCCGACGGTGTTCTGGCCGATTCCGCGGGTGTACTCCGGGCTCGTACGCATCGACCGCTACGAGGTCTCACCGTGGCCCACCGACGAGGTCTTCCGCAAGCAGGTCTTCGGGTTGATCGACATCGCGTTCGCGCAGCGTCGTAAGACGTCGCGCAACGCGTTCGCCGAATGGGCCGGTTCGGGCAACGAATCGGCCAGCCACCTGCTGGCCGCGAGCATCGATCCGTCGCGGCGCGGCGAGACGCTGTCGATCGCGGACTTCGTGCGGCTGCTGCAGCGGTCGGGTCGGGCATATGAGCCCGAGGTCGAACAGGACGCCGGCGAGCAGGAGAAGGGCTCCATCGGCGTCAGCTAGCTGCGCCCCTAGTGCAGTGCCCGGGTGATCAACGAAACGAGCTCGCGGCACGACTGGTAGCGACCGGCGGGGTTCTTGGCCAGTGCTTTGGTCAGTACCGAATCGAACACTCTTGGCAGCCAAGAGTATTGGCGTGACAGCCGCGGCGGTCGCCGGTGTAGGTGAGCGCGGATCAAAGCCATGCTGGAGTCGTCGGTGAACGGCGGTGACCCGGTGATCAGCTCGACGGCGGTGCAGGCAAGCGCGTATTCGTCGGTGGCCGACGTCGGGGCGTGGCCGGCGATCAGTTCCGGCGCCGCGTACGGAAGGGACAACTCGGCCCTGGCGGGGCGACGCCCGATGTCGTCGGTGATCGAATGGGCCGCGCCGAAGTCGATGAGCACAGCGCGCAGCCGGTCTTCCGAGCTCATCCGGATGTTGGCCGGTTTGACGTCACAGTGCACGACCGCGCGGTTGTGCGTGTAGTCCAGGGCATCGGCGATCTGGCCGAGCGCGGTGAGCCGAGCGTCCAACTCGGCCAGCGTCGCCACCCCGCCGCCATCGACGACTTCCATTGTCAGCCAACCGCGCCCGCGCTCGAAGACCTGCACGATGTGCGGGTGGTCCAGCCGGTGCGCCAGCTCGAACTCCCGGCGAAGTCGCGCGACCTGATCTTGGTGGCGGTGTCGTTCGTCGAGGATCTTCAGCGCCGCCTGCCGGTGCGGAGCGGCGGCGTCGTGCACCAGATACACCGTCGCGTACCCGCCGTGACCCAGCACCGCGTCAACGACGTAGCTTTCGAACCGGTCGCCAGGGGCAATCACCGTTTCAGCCTAGGTTCAGCCTGCCTGCGCAGACGGCTGCTGGCGGCCGCCGGACTCCGATAGTGTCGTGCCGTGCCGACCTGGAACGGAAACACCGCCTCGGAATGGGTCCCCACTGGGTCGGTCACCGTGCGGGTGCCGGGCAAGGTCAACCTCTACCTCGCGGTCGGAGACCTCCGCGACGACGGCTATCACGAGCTGACCACGGTCTTTCACGCCGTCTCGCTGCTCGACGAGGTCACCGTACGCAACGCCGACGTGCTGTCGCTTCAGATGTCGGGGGAAGGGGTCGATTCACTGCCCGCCGACGAGCGCAACCTCGCCTGGCAGGCGGCCGAGCTGATGGCCGAGCACGTCGGGCGCGCACCCGACGTGGCGATCTCCATCGACAAGTCGATTCCGGTGGCCGGGGGCATGGCCGGCGGCAGCGCCGACGCGGCGGCGGTATTGGTGGGCATGAACACGCTGTGGGAACTCGGGGTGCCGCGACGTGATCTGCACGCGCTGGCTGCCCAGCTCGGCAGCGACGTACCGTTCGCGCTGCACGGCGGCACCGCGCTGGGCACCGGCCGCGGCGAAGAGCTGGCGACGGTGTTGGCCCGCAACACTTTTCACTGGGTGTTGGCGTTCGCAGACGGTGAGCTATCGACGCCGGCGGTGTTCGCCGAGATCGACCGGATGCGCGACGCCGGCTCGCCCGATCAGCCCCCGCGCCTCGCGGATCCCGAACCGGTGCTGGGCGCGCTGGCATCGGGCGATCCGAAGACGCTGGCACCGCTGCTGGGCAACGACCTGCAACCGGCGGCGTTGCGGCTGGACCCCGCACTTGCCCACACGCTGGCGGCAGGCACCGAGGCCGGCGCGCTGGCAGGCATCGTGTCGGGTTCGGGGCCGACGTGCGCTTTCCTGTGCGCATCGGCCACCGCGGCGCTCGACGTCGGCGCGATGCTGTCGGATTCCGGCGTGTGCCGCAGCGTGCGGGTGGCCAGCGGACCGGTACACGGGGCGCGTGTCGTCCCGGCGCCGTCGACGCCGGTCTGACCCCACGCCGCACGCCGTTCGCACGCCCTTGGCGCCGAGTTCCACCGGAGGGTTGCTGATTCTCAATCACGACCCGGGCGCAGAACTCGGTGAACCCGGCGCCCAGAAGGGTGTGACACACGACTCAAAAGTCACGAGAGTTTGGCAGCTACTTAAGAGTTGCATAAGATGAGCGACGGTGAAAACTAGCGGTCAAGCATCGGACGCGAGCATTTCGCCCCCCGACACCGTCGGTGGGCGGCTCGTCAGACGCATCCACTGGTCCGGTGCATCACCGATTCGAGACATAACCGCTCCCGTTTTGTGCGCGCGTAATCGCGAAGGTGCCCCTGATCAGGCGGACCATTACACCGGGGCCCTCGCCTCGGAACCGAGGAGGTTGTCGTGAGCCGATTCACCGAGAAGATGTACCGCAACGCGCGCACGGTCACGACCGGCATGGTCACCGGTGAACCGTACGAACCCGTTCGGCACACCTGGGGTGAGGTTCACGAGCGGGCCCGCCGCATCGCCGGCGGGCTGGCCAACGCCGGCATCGGACTCGGTGACGCCGTCGGCGTGCTGGCCGGCTTCCCGGTCGAGATCGCCCCGACCGCGCAGGGGCTGTGGATGCGCGGCGCCAGCCTCACCATGCTGCACCAGCCCACCCCGCGCACGGACCTGGCGATTTGGGCCGACGACACGATGACGGTGATCGGCATGATCGAGGCCAAGGCCGTGATCGTCTCGGAGCCGTTCCTGGTCGCGATCCCGGTGCTCGAGGAAAAGGGCATCACGGTGCTGACCGTCAGCGACCTGTTGGCCGCCGAGCCCATCGACCCGGTCGACGTCGGCGAGGACGATCTGGCGCTGATGCAGCTGACGTCTGGTTCCACCGGCTCACCGAAAGCCGTGCAGATCACCCACCGCAACATCTACTCCAACGCCGAGGCGATGTTCGTCGGCGCCGAATACGACGTCGAGAAGGACGTCATGGTCAGCTGGCTGCCGTGCTTCCACGACATGGGCATGGTCGGCTTCCTCACCATCCCGATGTACTTCGGCGCCGAGTTGGTCAAGGTCACGCCGATGGACTTCCTGCGCGACACCCTGCTGTGGGCCAAGCTCATCGACAAGTACAAGGGCACCATGACCGCGGCGCCGAACTTCGCCTACGCGCTGTTCGCCAAGCGGCTGCGCCGCCAGGCCAAGCCCGGGGAGTTCGACCTGTCGACGCTGCGGTTCGCGCTCTCGGGCGCCGAACCGGTCGAGCCCGCCGACGTCGAGGACCTGTTGGACGCGGGTAAGCCGTTCGGCCTCAAACCGGACGCCATCCTGCCGGCATACGGCATGGCCGAGACGACGCTGGCGGTGTCGTTCTCACCGTGTGGTGCGGGCCTGGTCACCGACGAGGTCGACGCGGACCTGCTGGCGGCGCTGCGGCGCGCCGTGCCTGCCACCAAGGGCAACACCCGCCGGCTGGCCTCACTGGGCCCGTTGCTGCAGGACTTGGAGGCCCGCGTCATCGACGAGCACGGCAACGTGATGCCCCCGCGCGGGGTCGGGGTGATCGAGCTGCGCGGTGAGTGCGTGACGCCCGGCTACATCACGATGGGCGGCTTCATCCCGGCGCAGGACGAGCACGGCTGGTATGACACCGGCGATCTCGGCTACATCACCGATGAAGGCAACATCGTGGTGTGCGGCCGCGTCAAAGACGTCATCATCATGGCGGGGCGCAATATCTACCCGACCGACATCGAACGTGCCGCCAGCCGCGTCGACGGTGTGCGTCCCGGCTGCGCCGTCGCGGTGCGCCTGGACGCCGGGCACTCCCGCGAAACATTCGCCGTTGCAGTCGAATCCAACGCCTGGCAGGACCCGGTCGAGGTGCGCCGCATCGAACACCAGGTCGCCCACGAGGTGGTGGCCGAGGTCGACGTGCGGCCCCGCAACGTCGTGGTGCTCGGCCCGGGCACGATTCCCAAGACGCCGTCGGGCAAGCTGCGCCGCTCCACCTCGGTGTCGCTGGTCACCTAATCCGGTCAGGCGACGCGCACACCCACGCCGCCGCTGGGCAATCCTTGTGCGCGCGACGGAGTTCGAGTTCGATATCCGCAGCGCGATTCGCCGCAGCCAGACCAGCCATGGGCGCTTCCCCCAACGCGACGACAAGATGGCAGACCCTAATCGGGCCGGTCCGCGCGTACGCCGGCTAACCCCTTGCGCGGCGGGGTGCGCCGGTCCTTGCGGGTCTATAACGTCGGAGTGTGCCCCTTTCACCGGCCGTCGAGGCCATTGATCTGGTGAAGCGTTTCGGAAACGACACCGCGGTAGACGGCGTCAGCTTCACCGTCCCGCCCGGTACCGTGCTCGGCCTGCTCGGGCCCAACGGCGCCGGAAAGACCACCACGGTGCGGATGATGACGACGTTGACCGAACCCACCTGCGGCACCGCGCGGGTGGCCGGCTACGACGTTCGCCGCGAACCGCACCAGGTGCGCCGCAACATGGGTCTCACCGGTCAGGTCGCGACCGTCGACGAGTTGCTGACCGGCCGCGAGAACATCCGGATGATCGGCGGGTTGTACGGCATTCGCCGCAAACCCCTCAAGCAGCTAGGAAATCAACTGCTGGAACGGTTTTCGCTCGCCGATGCCGCCGACCGTGTAGTGCGCTCGTACTCGGGCGGTATGCGACGTAGACTCGACCTGGCGGTGAGCCTGCTGGCGTCGCCGCCCGTGCTGTTCCTCGACGAGCCGACCACCGGCCTGGACCCGCGCAGCCGCAGCGAGCTGTGGGAGGCGCTGCGCGACCTGGTGCGGCAGGGCACCACCTTGGTACTGACCACGCAGTACCTCGAAGAGGCCGACCAACTCGCCGACAACATCGTGGTGATCGACAAGGGCCGCATCATCGCCGAAGGCTCACCGCTGCAACTCAAACAACAGGCAGGCAACGCCAGCCTGGTTGTCACGCTGTCGAACACCGACGATCTACCCCGAGCGCAGGCGCTGCTCACCCAGACCGGCGCGGAGGTGTTCGTCGACACCGGAGCGCGCCGGCTCACTGCGCAGGCCGACGGCCTTGACGACATGGTCCGAGTAGCGGACTGGCTGCGAGGCAGCGACATCGCCGTCGACGACATCGGGCTGTCGCGGCCCAGCCTCGACGACGTGTTCCTCACGCTCACCGGTCATCGCACCGAAGCGGAGGCTAGCGCATGACAGCCGTCGACGCAGCGGTGCGTATCCAGCAGCAACCGGTGCCGATCCGGCCCACGAACATCGCCCAGCAGTCGTGGATCATGGTGAAACGGAACATGATCCACACCAAGCGTATGCCGGAGATGCTCAGCGACGTCACCGTGCAGCCGATCATGTTCGTGCTGCTGTTCGCGTTCGTGTTCGGCGCGTCGATCATCAACCCGGGAGGGACCAACTACCGGGAGTTCCTGCTGCCCGGAATCCAGGCGCAGACCATCGTGTTCTCGGCGTTCGTGGTGGCCTCGGGCATCACCGCCGATGTCGAGAAGGGCATCATCGATCGCTTCCGGTCGCTGCCCATCTTGCGGTCCTCGGTGCTGATCGGGCGCAGCATCGCCAGCCTGATCCACTCATCGCTGGGCGTGGTGGTGATGGCGCTGACCGGGTTGGCCATCGGATGGCGGATCAGGGGGAGTGTCGCCGAGGCGGCGCTGGCGTTCACGCTGGTGCTGGTGTTCGGCTTCGGGATGATCTGGTTCGGCATCCTGATCGGGTCGCTGCTGCGGTCGGTGGAGGCGGTCAACGGGGTGATGTTCACGGTGCTGTTTCCGATCACGTTCCTGGCCAACACCTTTGTGCCCACCGAACCGATGCCGCATTGGCTGCGGGTGATGGCCGAATGGAATCCGGTGTCGTCGCTGGCGCAGGCCATGCGCGAACTCTGGGGCAACGGTGGACCCGCCCCAGCCAGTGCCCAACTGCCACTGCATCATCCGGTGCTCGCGACCATCGTGTGGTCGATGGTGCTGACCGCGATCTTCGCGCCGTTCGCGCTGTGGGCCTATGCGCGGCGCACCGGAAGCTAGTCGCCGATCGCCGCGGCGTCCAGGCCGGCCGGCTCACGGGCGTGCGCAAACTCGTCCAGTTTCGCGGCGTGTCGCCCGCTGAGCCCACCGCGCAGCGCAGGGAACACGCACGCTCGCGGCAAGAATTAGCCCCAGGCGTGCACGATGTTCTGCGCCGGCTCAAGCCCTTGTGACACAAGCAGTTCGGCAGCGTCGGCGGCCTGCTCGCAGATCGTCGGCACCTCGCGCCACTCGGCGGATGTGAAGTTGCTGAGCACGTACGCGGCGCCGTCCATCCGGCCGGGTGGACGGCCGATACCGATCCGGACACGGTGGAAGTCCTTGCTACCCAAGGATTGCGCGACCGAACGCAGCCCATTGTGGCCTGCCACGCCGCCGCCGGACTTCAGCCGAATCCGGCCGAACTCGATGTCGAGCTCGTCGTGGATCACCACGATGTCGGCGGGTGGCACCGAGTAGAACTTGGCCAGCGGGCCCACCTGCCGCCCGGACTCGTTCATGTAGCAGCGCGGCTTGGCCAACACCACCGGGCGGCCGGCGAGTTGGCCGGTGACCACCTCGGCGCCGGACTTCTTGTGCGCCTTGAACCCGCCGCCGATGCGGTCGGACAGGATGTCGGCCACCAGAAACCCGAGGTTGTGTCGGGTCATGGCGTACCGCGGGCCCGGGTTTCCGAGGCCGACCACCAGCCGGGGGTGCGCTCCGCCCGCCTGCGGTTCGGCCATGCCGGCCTACTCGGCCTCTTCGGCAGGCGCCTCGGCTTCTGCCTCGGCCGCGGCCTCGGCGGCCTCCTCGGCCTGCTCCTCCAGCGGTGCGCCGCCACTCTCGGCTTCGAGCTCCTCGGCCGTCGGCGCGGCAACCACGTTGACGACGAGCAGCTCCGGGTCGGAGACCAACGTCACCCCGGACGGCAGCTCAATCGAACCCGCCAAGAACTGCGTGCCGACATCGGCGCCCTCGATGGAGACCGTGAGCTGCTCGGGGATCGACTGCACGTCCGCTTCGACCGTGATGGTGTTGTACTCCTGGGTGACCAGCGTGCCCGGGACCGCTTCGCCCTCGATGACGACGTTGATCTCGACGGTCACCTTCTCGCCGCGGCGCACGACGAGCAGGTCGGCGTGCTGGATCGTGCGGCGGATCGGGTGGATTTCGAGCGCCCTGGTCAGCGCGAGCTGCTCCTTGCCCTCGATGTCGAGGGTGAGCACCGCGTTGGTGCCCGAGTAGCGCAGCACGGCGGAGAAGTCGTGGGCGTTGAGCTCGAGGTGCTGAGGATCGGTGCCGTGGCCGTAGAGCACGGCGGGCACGTTGCCGTTGCGGCGCGCACGCCGCGACGCGCCTTTGCCGGTCTCTTGCCGGACCAGCGCCTTGAGATTGTTGACGGTCTTCTTGGCCATGAGATGTTGCTCCTGTTTCGTGTCCTGAGCACGGCAGGGTCGCAACCTCGAAAGGCTCCCGTCGATCACGGTGGCCGAAACCACCCTCGCCGTGACGCGCCGTCGAGGGTAGCGCAGTCAGCGGCGAGCCCCCAAATCAGAGGCTGAATTTGGTGTCTGTGAGCTGCTCGGACAGCTCCCAGAGCGCGCCCGCCGTCTTCGCGCTGCGGGCCAGCGGGCTGCGGTACGACGTCGGCCCGGACGGGCCCCGGCTGCCGAACCGCGGTCCCACGAACGTGTCGCCGGGCAGGTCCTCGGACACCGCGTACAGCGTCTGCCGCGCCCCGAAATCCGGCTCGGTCGCGAACAGCCGGTTGGCCGCCAGCCACACCGGCGTGCCGATCGGGTTACCCGTGCGGCCCTGCAGGTTCGTCGCCGAGTAGCCGGGGTGCGCGGCCAGCGACTTGACCGCTGAACCCGCCGCGTCCAGGCGCCGCTGCAACTCCATGGTGAACAGCAGGTTGGCCAGCTTGGACTGGCCGTAGGCCGGCCAGGCCAGGTACGGACGCGCCTTCCAGTTCAGGTCCTTGAGGCTGATCCGGCCGATGAAATGCATGATCGACGACACCGTGACGACACGTTCGCGGATCTTGGGCAGCAGCAGGTTGGTCAACGCGAAGTGGCCGAGGTGGTTGGTGCCGATCTGGCTCTCGAACCCGTCGACGGTCAGCGCGTAGGGCACCGCCATGATGCCGGCGTTGTTGACCAGCACGTCGACGCCGTCCCCCGGCCCGGAAAAGCCGTCGGCGAACTCGCGCACCGACGCCAGGTCCTGTAGGTCGAGCTTGCGCACCTCGACCGGCCCGAACCCCGTCCCGGTCATGGACGCGGCGGCCTCGTCACCCTTGGCGGTGTTGCGCACGGCCAGGATCGTCTTGGCTCCCACCCGGGCCAGTTCCCGCGCAGTGACCAACCCGAGCCCGCTGTTGGCGCCGGTGACGATGACAGTGCGTCCGGCGAAGGAAGGCAGATCGGCAGCGGTCCAACTCATGTCTTCGACCCTAGTGGTCGCGAGCGGGCCGTGTCGGTTTAGCGGGGCGGCTCGGGGGCTTTCGGGGCTTTCGGGGCCTCGACGTTGAAGCCGCCGATGATCGCCTCAATGTCCGGTGCCTGCTCGGCGGCCTTCGCCGCATAACCGGTGACGGTGAACTGGATGAGGTAACGCTGGTTCGCCGGGGGCGCGCCGGTCGCGATGACGATGCGGTTGTAGGTGTGCATGCGCTGACCGTTGAGGTCGTAGCTGCCCTCGATCATCGCCGACGGGAAACCCTTGAAGTCGTCGGTGGAGGCGTTGAGACGCTTGAAGTTCTGCGACAGCTCGGCGTCGGCGTAGCCGTGTTCGGTGATCGCCTTTTCGACGTCGAACTCGCCGGTGAGCCGAAACACCATGAGCATCGCGGTCGGATACGTCTCGCCCTTGGCGATCACCCGGGTGAGCGGCGTCAGGTTCGTGTTGACGTAGGGCGCCCAGCCCGGCGGCGTCGGGAACGTCACCGTCAGGTCGGTCAGCTTCTCGGGCGCCACGGGATCGCCGACCACACCCTGCTCCTCGAGATACATCGCGATGGGCACCGGCGGCTCGGTGTTCTCTGGCGTCGTGGTGGTCGGTGACGTCGACCAGACCGACTGGTAGTCAGGCGGTTCCGTGCCGCAACCCGATGCGAACACGGCGACCACCAGCGCGGCCCCCGCCACGTAGCGCAGAGCCGTCACAGAATCTCGCGCACCGCATCGATCGGCCGGCCGAGCCTGGTGCCCTTCGGCGTTACGACGAACGGGCGCTCGATGAGGATCGGATGTTCGACCATCGCGTCCAGCAGTTCGTCGTCGCTGGCGTCTGCGAGCCCCAGTTCGGTGTACACCGCTTCCTTCTTGCGCACCGCGGTGCGCACGTCGATACCGGCGTCGGCGATCATCTTCTCGAGTTCCGCGCGCGACGGCGGCGTCTTGAGGTACTGGATTACCGTCGGCTCGATCCCGTTCTCGCGCAACAACTCCAGGGTTTTGCGGGAAGTCGAACAGCGCGGGTTGTGGTAGATGGTGCTGTCTGTCATTCACGCCGATCCGTTGAAGAGTCCTGTGACGGAACCGTTTTCGAACACCGCGCGGATGGTGCTGGCCAGCAGCGGTGCGATCGAGAGCACCGTCAGCTGCGGGAACTGCTTGTCCTCACCGATCGGCAGGGTGTTGGTGACGATCACTTCACGTGCGCCGCAGTCGGCCAGCCGCTGCGACGCGGGCTCAGAGAGCACCCCGTGCGTCGCGGCGATGATCACGTCACCGGCGCCCTCGTCGCGCAACAGCTTCACGGCGCCGGCGATGGTGCCGCCGGTGTCGATCATGTCGTCGGTCAGCACGCAGGTGCGGCCGGCGACCTCGCCGACCACCCGGTTGGACACCACTTGGTTGGGCACCTTCGGGTCCCGTGTCTTGTGGATGAACGCCAGCGGCGTGCCGCCCAGCGCGTCGGCCCACTTCTCGGCCACCCGCACGCGACCGGAGTCCGGCGACACGACCACGAGGTTCTCGCACGGATAGTGCTCGGCGATGTAGCCGGTGAGCAGGTTCTGCGCCCGCATGTGGTCCACGGGCCCATCGAAGAAGCCCTGAATCTGGTCGGTGTGCAGGTCGACTGTCACGATCCGGTCCGCACCGGCGGTCTTGAGCAGATCGGCGACCAGCCGCGCCGAGATCGGCTCGCGGCCGCGGTGCTTCTTGTCCTGGCGCGCGTACGGATAGAACGGCAGGATCGCGGTGATCCGCTTGGCGCTGCCCCGCTTCAAAGCGTCGATCATGATCAGCTGTTCCATCAGCCACTTGTTCAGCGGATCGGCGTGTGACTGCAGCACAAACGCGTCGCATCCGCGCACCGATTCGTCGAAGCGGACGAAGATCTCGCCGTTGGCGAAGTCACGGGCAGTCTGCGCGGTGACGGGAACGTCGAGCTCTTTGGCCACCTGATCGGCCAGTTCGGGGTGCGCGCGACCCGCGAAGAGCATCAAATTTTTGCGGTTGTCGGTCCACTCGGTGCCCACAGTGTCTGTCGCCGCCCTCGAAATCGGGATCGATACGGCCCAATCGTACGTAGCGTTGACGGGTTCCCGTTGCCGGGTTACCAGAAAACGAACAGCTACTGGTCGGCGTCGTCTGATTCGGCGTTTGCGGCGGCCTGCGCCGCGGCGCTGCCCGGCCGCTTGCGCGACACCCAGCCCTCGATGTTGCGTTGTGGACCCGCCGACACCGCCAGCGCCCCCGGCGGTACGTCCTCGCGCACCACGGTGCCCGCCCCGGTGTAGGCGCCGTCGCCGACGGTGACCGGCGCGATGAACATGGTGTCCGAGCCGGTCCGCACGTGTGAGCCGATGGTCGTGCGGTTCTTGTTCTCGCCGTCGTAGTTGACGAACACGCTCGAGGCGCCGATGTTGCTGTGCTCGCCGATGTCGGCGTCGCCGACGTAGGTCAGGTGCGGCACCTTGGTGCCCGCGCCGATGGTCGAGTTCTTGGTTTCGACGAACGCGCCGAGTTTGCCGTCGGCACCCAGCACGGTGCCCGGCCGCAGGTAGGCGAACGGGCCGACCGCGGCGCCGTCGCCGATCACGGCCTGCCCGCCGTGGGTGCGCACCACGGTGGCGTGGTCGCCCACCGTGACGTCGGTCAGCGTGCTGTCCGGGCCGATGTGGCAGTGCCCGCCGATGCGGGTGGCCCCGAGCAGCTGGGTGCCGGGGTAGACGATGGTGTCGCGGCCGATCGTGACGTCGACGTCGACCCAGGTGGTGGCCGGATCGACGACCGTCACCCCGGCGCGCTGGTGCGCAGCCACGATGCGCCGGTTCAGCTCGGCGCCGAGTTCGGCCAGCTGCACGCGGTCGTTGACGCCGGCGACCAGGGTGGCGTCGTCGATGTGCTGGCCCCGCACCACCTGCCCGTCGGAACGCACGATCGAGATCACATCGGTCAGGTACTGCTCCTGCTGGGCGTTGTCGGAACCCAACCGGCTCAGCGCCGAGCGCAGCGCGGTCACGTCGAACGCGTATACCCCGGCGTTGACCTCGTCGATGGCCTGCTGCGACGGGCTGGCGTCGGCCTGCTCGACGATGCTCAGTAGATCTCCACCCTCCCCTTTCGGGGTGCGCAGGATCCGGCCGTAGCCGGTCGGGTCGGGCAGCGTGGTGGTCAGCACGGTTACCGCGGCGGGTTCGGCACTATGGGTCGCGATCAGCTCGGCCAGCGTGTCGGCGTCCAGCAGCGGAACATCACCTGAGGTCACCACGACGGTGCCGGCGAAGTCCTCAGGTAGCGCGGCCAGCCCGCAGGCCACCGCGTGGCCGGTGCCCAGCTGCTGCTCCTGCACCGCGATGTCGATGCCGCGCCCGAGCCGTTCGGCCAACTCGTCGACGGCCGGCGTCACCCGCTCGCGGTCGTGGCCCAGCACGACGACCAGGTGCTGCGGCGCCACCTTCGCGACCGCGTGCAGCGCGTGGGCCAGCATGCTGCGGCCGGCCAGCGTGTGCAGCACCTTGGGGGTGTCGGAGCGCATCCGGGTTCCGGCGCCGGCCGCAAGTACGACCACCGCAGCTTCGGTAGTTGCCGTCATCCGGTCTCCTGCCCTGTCGAATGTGCAGTTTCATCCCGACACGCCGATGACACCGTATGAAAGCGCACAGTGGCGACCTCAGGCTGTTTGCTCACTCGGCAAGCCTCGCTCGCTGCTCCGTCGCCAGGACTCGAACCTGAACTATCTGAACCAAAATCAGAGGTGCTGCCGATTACACCACGACGGATCGATCACCACGTGATGCTAGTCGAACCAACTAGCCTGGAATCCGTGGCCGCATTCGACAAAGAGGTGCGTGCGCCGCGCGCCCGGATGACGGGTGCCGAGCGGCGCCATCAACTCATCGACGTCGCGCGTTCCCTGTTCGCCGAACGTGGTTACGAGGGTACCTCGATCGAGGAGATCGCCCAACGCGCCAGCGTCTCCAAACCCGTGGTCTACGAGCATTTCGGTGGTAAAGAGGGGCTCTACGCGGTGGTGGTCGACCGCGAGATGTCGGCGTTGCTGGACGGGATCACGTCGTCGTTGACGCGGATGACCAACAACCGCTCCCGGCTGCGCATCGAGCGCGTCGCGCTGGCGCTGTTGACCTACGTCGACGAGCGCACCGACGGGTTCCGCATCCTGATCCGCGACTCCCCGGCGGCCATCACCTCCGGCAGTACCTACTCGACGCTGCTCAACGAGGCCGTCAACCAGGTGTCGTCGATCCTGGCCGGCGACTTCTCCCGCCGCGGCTTGGACCCGGAGATGGCGCCGCTGTACGCGCAGGCGTTGGTCGGCTCGGTGTCGATGACCGCGCAGTGGTGGCTCGATGTGCGTGAGCCCAAGAAGGAGGTCGTGGCCGCGCATCTGGTCAACCTGTGCTGGAACGGGTTGATGCATCTCGAGGACGATCCGCAGTTGCTCGACGAGTAGGTCGGTCCGCGCCTTTCGCCCCCCGCGCCTTTCGCCCCCCGCGCCTTTCGCCGAGACCGACGTCTTGGTCGTTTTCGGCCGTACTCTCCCGCCGTTTCGTTGGTTTCGGCATTCCCAACAGCCGCTCAACGGTGGAAATCACGCCGAAATCGCGCGCGCTTACGATGGATGCATCATGACCGTATCGGGGAACACCCATGTCCAAACCCCGATCGCGGGGCTTGTCGAGCTGGCGCTACGCGACCCCTCGCTGAAGGAAGTCGCGCGGCGCGCTGCCGACGAACCCGCCGATCTCCACCTCGTCGGCCCGTCCAGCGCGCGGCTGTTCGTCACGTGCGCGCTCGCGCAGGCCGGCCCGCTTGTCGTGGTCACAGCCACCGGCCGCGAAGCCGACGACCTGACCGCCGAACTGCGCGGCGTCTACGGCGACCAGGTGGCCATGTTCCCGTCCTGGGAGACCCTGCCTCACGAGCGGCTGTCCCCGGGCGTCGACACGGTCGGCGCCAGGCTGATGCTGCTGCGACGGCTCAAGTACCCCGACGACGCGCGCCTGGGCCCGCCGGTGCAGGTGGTGGTCACCACCACCCGCTCGCTGTTGCAGCCGATGGCGCCCGACCTCGCGGATGTCGAGCCGGTGACGCTGACCGTCGGGCAAGAGCCGCGGTTCGAGGCCGGAGCCGCCCCGGCGGCGACATTCGACCAAGTCGTCGCCCGCCTGGTGGACCTGGCCTACGAACGCGTCGACATGGTCGGCAAGCGCGGCGAGTTCGCCGTCCGCGGCGGCATCCTCGACATCTTCCCGCCCACCGCCGAACACCCGGTGCGCGTCGAGTTTTGGGGTGACGAGGTCTCCGAGATGCGGATGTTCGCGGTCGCCGACCAGCGGTCGATCCCCGAGATCGACATCGACACCGTGATCGCGGTGCCCTGCCGCGAACTGCTGCTCACCGACGACGTCCGCGACCGCGCCGCCGCGCTGGCCGCCGAACATCCCGTCCAGGACAACCATCTGACCGGCAGCGTCCCGGACATGCTGGCCAAACTCGCCGACGGAATCCCGGTCGACGGTATGGAGGCGCTGCTGCCGCTGCTGCGCAAGACCGACCTCGTCACGCTGCCCGCGTATTTGCCGCCGAACACCCCGCTGCTGATCTGCGACCCGGAAAAGGTCCGCACCCGCGCCGCCGACCTGATCAAGACCGGCCGCGAGTTCCTGGAGGCGTCGTGGTCGGCTGCGGCGTTTGGTGCGCCAGAAAGCACAGCACCGATCGACCTGGAGTCGATGGGCGCATCGGGTTTCGTCGACATCGACGACGCCCGCGCAGACGCGCAAGAGGGCGGCCACCCGTGGTGGACGCTGAGCCAGCTCTCCGATGAGGCCGCACTCGAAGTCGACATCCGGCCCGCCCCGTCGGCGCGCGGCTCACAGGCCACCATCAGCGAGATCTTCGCGATGCTGCGCGCCCACGTGGCGACCGGCGGCTATGCGGCGGTCGTGACACCCGGCACGGGAACCGCGCACCGCGTCATCGAGCAGCTGGGCGAAGCCGACACGGCGGCAACGCTTTTGGAAGCCGGCGCCACACCCAAGGAGGGTGTGGTCGGCGTGCTGAAGGGGCCGCTGCACGACGGGGTGGTGGTGGCGGGCGCGAACCTGGTTGTGATCACCGAGGCCGATCTGACCGGCACCCGGGTCGCGGCGAGCGAAGGCAGGCGGCTGGCCGCCAAACGCCGCAACGTCGTCGACCCGCTGGCGTTGACGGCGGGTGACCTGGTGGTGCACGACCAGCACGGCATCGGCCGGTTCCTGGAGATGACCGAGCGCGTCGTCGGCGGCGCCCGCCGCGAGTACCTGGTGCTGGAGTACGCGTCGAGCAAGAAGGGTCAGAAAGCCGACCGGCTCTACGTGCCGATGGACTCGCTGGATCAGCTGTCGCGCTACGTCGGCGGTGAGGCGCCGTCGCTGAGCCGGCTGGGCGGCAGCGACTGGACCAACACCAAGACCAAGGCCCGCCGCGCCGTCGCCGAAATCGCCCAGGAACTGGTGGCGCTCTACGCGAAGCGGCAGGCGTCCCCAGGGCACGCGTTCGGCCCCGACAGCCCGTGGCAGGCCGAGATGGAGGACGCGTTCGGGTTCACCGAGACCGTCGACCAGTTGACCGCGATCACCGAAGTCAAGGCAGATATGGAACGGCCGATCCCGATGGACCGGGTGATCTGCGGTGACGTCGGCTATGGCAAGACCGAGATCGCGGTGCGCGCGGCCTTCAAGGCGGTGCAGGACGGCAAGCAGGTGGCCGTGCTGGTGCCGACGACGCTGCTGGCCGACCAGCATCTGCAGACGTTCACCGACCGGATGGCCGGGTTCCCGGTCACCGTCAAAGGGCTGTCACGGTTCACATCGAACGTCGAGTCCAAAGCCGTGCTCGACGGCATGAAGGACGGCAGCATCGACATCGTGATCGGCACCCACCGGCTGCTGCAGACCGGTGTGACGTGGAAGAACCTTGGCCTGATCGTGGTCGACGAGGAGCAGCGGTTCGGCGTCGAGCACAAGGAGCACATCAAGTCGATGCGCACCCACGTCGACGTGCTGACCATGAGCGCCACCCCGATTCCGCGCACGCTGGAGATGAGCTTGGCCGGGATCCGGGAGATGTCGACGATCCTCACCCCGCCCGAGGAGCGCTACCCGGTGCTGACCTACGTCGGTCCGCACGACGACAAGCAGATCGCCGCGGCGCTGCGCCGTGAACTGCTGCGCGACGGGCAGGCGTTCTACATCCACAACCGGGTGCGCACCATCGACCAGGCCGCGGCCCGGGTGCAGGCCCTGGTGCCCGAGGCGCGCGTCGTCGTCGCCCACGGCCAGATGCCCGAGGAACTTCTCGAGCGCACGGTCGAGGGGTTCTGGAACCGCGACTACGACATCTTGGTGTGCACGACGATCGTCGAGACCGGCCTGGACATCTCCAACGCCAACACGTTGATCGTCGAGCGCGCCGACACGTTCGGGCTTTCGCAGTTACATCAGCTGCGGGGCCGGGTGGGCCGCAGCCGCGAGCGCGGCTACGCGTATTTCCTGTATCCGCCGGAGGTGCCGCTCACCGAGACCGCCTATGACCGGCTGGCCACCATCGCGCAGAACAACGAACTGGGTGCGGGCATGGCCGTGGCGATGAAGGACCTCG
This sequence comes from Mycolicibacterium sp. XJ2546, assembly GCF_053483195.1. Classification (NCBI taxonomy): domain Bacteria; kingdom Bacillati; phylum Actinomycetota; class Actinomycetes; order Mycobacteriales; family Mycobacteriaceae; genus Mycobacterium; species Mycolicibacterium sp. XJ2546. The sequence continues at coordinate 475,726 of NZ_JBEFRW010000001.1, forward strand.
AAATCCGCGGCGCGGGCAATGTGCTGGGCGTCGAGCAGTCGGGTCACGTCGCGGGCGTCGGGTTCGACCTATACGTGCGGCTGGTGGGCGAGGCGGTCGAGGCGTATCGGGCGGCTGCAGACGGGAAAACCGTTGCAGCACCGGAGGAACCGAAGGACGTGCGCATCGATCTGCCGGTCGACGCGCACCTGCCGCAGGACTACATCGGCAGCGACCGGCTGCGGCTGGAGGGCTACCGCCGGCTCGCGGCCGCCGTCAGCGATGATGCAGTCGCCGCCGTCGTCGAAGAACTCGTCGACCGTTACGGACCGCTACCGGCGCCGGCGCGGCGGTTGGCGGCGATCGCGCGGTTGCGCCTGCTGATGCGGCACTACGGCGTGACGGAGGTCAGCGCGATGTCGGAGACGACGCTGAAGCTGGCCCCGTTGCAGCTGTTGGACTCCCAGCAGCTTCGGCTCAAGCGGATGTATCCCAGCGCGCGCTACCGTGCGACGACGTCGACGGTGCAGGTGCCGATTCCGCGCGCCGGTGACGGGGTGGGCGCGCCACGGATCCGTGATCTTGAATTGGTCCAGTTGGTCGCCGACCTGCTGTTGGCGCTCGACGGCAAGCCCCAGGGCAGCGTCGATGTGACGAAGCTCGAACTCTCGGTTTAACCCCTGCTCAGCCCGGTTGTGATTTGACCCACGGCGAGAATCGCGGCACCGCTGATAACGCGGCGCGGCGGGCGATCCGACACACCTAGTGGGGGGTCAAGGTGTTGCGCTGTCGTCTAGATCGGAGGCGGCCAGATCGTGCAATTCCTAAACCGAACATCACGCGACTGACGTCGCTGTGACGAGAGGCGAAGGAGTGAACATGAACTTCAAGAAATTCGCGGTAACCACGACGATGGCCGGTGCACTGGGTCTCGGCGGCGCGCTTGGCCTGGGTGCAGGTGCGGCGCAAGCCGATCCGTTCGTGCCGCCGCCGCCGCCGATTCCGGTTCCGGACGTCAACGTGCCCGACGTCAACCTGCCGGCCGTGAATGTTCCAGATGTGAATGTGCCGGCCGTCAACGTCCCGGACGTCAATGTGCCGGCCGTGAATGTTCCGGACGTGAATGTTCCGGACGTGAACGTTCCGGACGTGAACGTTCCGGACGTGAACGTTCCGGACGTCTGGCTCCCTGAGCTCGGTGACTACTTCCGGCTGCCACCCGCGGACATCGCGCCCGGCCAGCTGAAGAATTCACCGTTCATCAACGGGGTGCCCAACCCGTTCTACGGCATCCCGCCCGGGCAGCTGAAGAAGATGCCCACCGTGAACGGGCTCGTCAACCCGTTCTTCGACGAGGCGCCGGGACACTGGACCATTCCGGAGTCCTGAGTTACCAGCTATGACACGATGGCCGCCTTGCCACCAGGCAGGGCGGCCATCGCCTGTCACCAGGGCCGCCGCGCTCCGACGAAGTGTTGGTATAACCGAAACCAGCGGTCTCATCGAAATTGCGTGAGGGGGTCCAGCCCATGACCGTCGTGTTGGTCGACCCCCGCCGCCCCGCCCTCGTGCCTGTCGACGCGATCGACCTGCTCAGCGGCGACGTCCAGTACACCGAAGAGATGCCGGTGAAGGTGCCGTGGTCGCTGCCGTCGGCGCGGCCGTGGTTCTCCGACGGTTCCGACGAGGAGGCCGCACCGGTGCTGCTGTCGTCAGATCAGGACCATCCCGCCGTCAAGGCGCGCCTGGCCGCCGGTGAGAAGCTGATCGCCGCCTCCGAGCCCGCACCGGGGGAGCGGCTTATCGACGCCGTCGAGATGATGGACAAGCTGCGCACGTCGGGACCGTGGGAAAGCGAACAGACCCATGACTCGCTGCGGCGTTACCTGCTGGAAGAGACCTACGAGCTGTTCGACGCGGTGCGTAGCGGCAACGCCGACGAACTACGCGAAGAGCTCGGAGATGTGTTACTGCAGGTGCTTTTTCACGCCCGCATCGCCGAGGACGCGCCATACAACTCGTTCACGATTGACGACGTCGCCGACTCACTGGTGCGCAAACTCGGCAACCGGGTGCCGGCAGTGCTTGCGGGCGAATCGATTTCACTCGACGACCAGTTGGCCCAGTGGGAGCAACGCAAGGCCTTGGAGAAGAGGGCCAGGCGGGCCTTCTCGGCCATGGACGACGTTCCGACCGGTCAGCCCGCATTGGCGTTGGCGCAGAAGGTCATTGAGCGCGTCACGGCGGCCAACCTGCCCGCCGAGCTGATCCCCGACGCCATCACATCGGTGACCGTGACGGCGGGTTGCGACGCCGAGAACGCGTTGCGGGCCCAGGTCCTGGAGTTCATGGACACCGTGCGCAAGGTCGAGCACGCGGTAGCCGCCGCGCGCCGCGGCGACGACGTTCCCGAGGAACTCGACGTCGCCCCGCTCGGGGAGATCACCGAGGAGGAGTGGCGCGCACACTGGCCGTCGGCTGACACCGAACCGGCCCCGGACCGCATCCCGGAGCCGACGCCCGCCGAGGTGCCCGAGCCCACGCCCGCCGACGTGCCCGAGACCGGCCCCGAAGACGTACCCGAACCGTCGCCGGAGGATGGGGCAACCGATGAGGTCGTCGCATCGGAGTTCGAGCCGCGCTGAAAACGCGAGGGGCGTTCGGGCGCGACGCGGCAAACACGTGGGAACATGGGCAGCAACCGAAGTTGGTTGAGGAGTTTGGTGTCGCCGGTGCGTTGGCTGCGGGCTGTCGCCGTCGTAGGCGCGGCAGCGCTGCTCTTGGCTTCGAGCTGTTCCTGGCAGCTCGGTACGCCCATCCCTGATGGCGTGCCCCCACCCCCGGGTGACCCCGTGCCGCAGATCGATACCTACGCCGACGGCCGACCCGCCGACCAGTTGCGCGACTGGGCGGCCGAACGCGCGCCGGCGCTGGAGATACCCGTCGCCGCGCTGGAGGCCTACGCCTACGCCGCCCGGGTCGCCGAGGTGGAGAACCCGGACTGCAACTTGAAGTGGACGACGCTGGCGGGCATCGGTCAGGTGGAAAGCCACCACGGCACCTATCGAGGCGCGGCCATCGGGGACAACGGTGACGTGCACCCACCCATCCGCGGCGTCCTGCTGGACGGCACCGGCGGCAACCTCGAGATCCTCGACAACGACGCGGTCAGCCACGACGGCGACATGGACTACGCCCGTGCGATGGGACCGATGCAGTTCATCCCCGAAACCTGGCGGCTCTACGGCGTCGACGCCAACAACGACGGGGAGATCAGCGCCGACAACATCGACGACGCCGCGCTGTCGGCCGCCGGCTACCTGTGCTGGCGAGGCAAGGACCTGGCCACCGCCCGGGGCTGGATGAACGCGTTGCGCGCCTACAACCATTCCGACCAGTACGCCCGAACCGTGCGCGACTGGGCGAGGGCATATGCGAACGGACACCCCCTCTGAGCACGCCGGGCAGGTCCGCAGGCTCTAGGCTCGACCCCTAACGCCATCGTTCACATCACGATCAAGGAGAAGCGAGTGCCCATCATCGAGCAGGTCGGAGCCCGCGAGATCCTCGACTCCCGGGGCAACCCGACGGTCGAGGTCGAGGTGGCGCTGATGGACGGCACCTTCGCCCGCGCGGCGGTGCCGTCGGGCGCATCAACAGGTGAGCACGAGGCTGTCGAGCTGCGCGACGGCGGCGCCCGCTACGGCGGCAAGGGCGTGCACAAGGCGGTCGAGGCGGTGCTCGACGAGATCGCCCCCGCGGTCATCGGTATGAGCGCCGACGACCAGCGACTCATCGACCAGGCTCTGCTCGACCTGGACGGCACCCCCGACAAGTCCCGGCTCGGCGCCAACGCGATCCTCGGGGTGTCGCTGGCGGTGTCGAAGGCGGCGGCCGAATCGTCGGCGTTGCCCCTTTTTCGGTACATCGGCGGCCCAAACGCGCACATCCTTCCGGTGCCGATGATGAATATTCTCAACGGCGGCGCGCACGCCGACACCGGTGTCGACGTGCAGGAGTTCATGATCGCGCCGATCGGCGCCCCGTCGTTCAAGGAGGCGCTGCGCTGGGGCACCGAGGTGTACCACGCGCTCAAGGCCGTGCTCAAGGAACAGGGCATGGCGACCGGCCTCGGCGACGAGGGCGGTTTCGCCCCCGACGTCGCGGGCACCAAGGCCGCGCTGGACTTGATCGTGAACGCCATCGAGACGGCGGGCTTCACGCCGGGCTCCGACGTGGCGCTGGCGCTCGACGTCGCCGCCACCGAATTCTTCAGTGCCGAGCAGGGTTACGCGTTCGAGAACGAGACCCGCAGCGCCGAGAACATGGTCTATTTCTACTCAGGTCTGATTGACTCCTACCCGCTGGTGTCGATCGAGGATCCGCTTTCCGAGGATGACTGGGACGGTTGGGTGGCGCTGACCAACGCGATCGGCGACCGCATCCAACTCGTGGGCGACGACCTGTTCGTCACCAACCCCGAACGGCTGGAAGACGGCATCCACAAGGGGGCAGCCAACGCGCTCCTGGTGAAGGTCAACCAGATCGGCACGCTGACGGAAACCCTCGACGCGGTGGCGTTGGCGCACGCCAGCGGCTACCGCACGATGATGAGCCACCGCAGCGGCGAAACCGAGGACACCACGATCGCCGACCTCGCCGTCGCGGTCGGCAGCGGTCAGATCAAGACCGGCGCCCCGGCACGCAGCGAGCGCGTCGCCAAGTACAACCAGTTGCTTCGCATCGAGGAGACCCTCGGTGACGCCGCCCGCTACGCCGGCGACCTGGCGTTCCCCCGGTTTACGCTGGAGACGAAATAGCCCGTGCCCGAAGCGAAACGACCCGATCCGAAGAGAAGGTCACCCACCTCCCGGCCCGGTAAGCCGGGTAAGGGCGGTGGCAAGGGTCGTCCTCGCACCACGGCTCGCCGCGACAGCCGCGCCGCCGATCCGAAAGAACCGCGTCAGGCCTCCGACGCAACCAAGGACACCACGGAGTCCATCCGCAAGTCGATCGTGGAGGCGGCCGAGCAGCAGTCCGAGCAGCGGTTCGGCTCCGCGGCGCGGCGCGCGGCGATCCTCGCCGCGGTGGTGTGCGTGCTGACGCTGACGATCGCGGGCCCGGTGCGCACCTACTTCGGTCAGCGCACCGAGATGAGACAACTCAAGGCCACCGAGGAGCAGCTGCGCGCGCAGATCGCCGAGCTCGAGGAGCAGAAGGTCAAGCTCGCCGATCCGGTGTTCATCGCCGCCCAGGCGCGTGAGCGGTTGGGGTTCGTGATGTCGGGTGAGACGCCGTATCAGGTACAGCTGCCGGAGAACTTCGCGGTGCCCGGCGCCCCGGGGCAGGAGCCCGAAACCGCGAAGCTCGACCAGCCTTGGTACACGGCGCTGTGGAACACGATCGCTGATGAGCCGCACGGGATCTCGCCCGCACCGCTGCCGCTGCCAGGAGCGCCCGGAGCACCGCCCGGGGCGCCTGGGGCGCCGCCGCCGACCCCCGCGCCGCCCGCTGCCGGTGGTTGAGCAGTCCGACCTCGACGCCGTCGCGCGGCAGTTGGGGCGGGAACCCCGCGGTGTCCTGGAGATCGCGTACCGATGCCCCAACGGAGAACCCGGCGTCGTCAAGACCGCGCCGAGACTGCCTGATGGCACACCGTTTCCGACGTTGTACTACCTGACCCACCCGGTGCTGACCGCGGCGGCCAGCCGCTTGGAGTCCGACGGCCTGATGAAGGAGATGACCGAGCGACTGCGCGAGGATCTCGAGCTGGCGGCCGCCTACCGCCGCGCCCACGAGTCCTACCTCGCCGAGCGTGATGCGATCGAGCCTTTGGGCACAACGTTTTCCGGCGGCGGTATGCCCGATCGCGTCAAATGCCTGCATGTGCTGATCGCGCATTCGCTGGCCAAGGGGCCGGGCACCAACCCGTTGGGTGACGAGGCGCTGGCGCTGTTGGCCGACGAACCCGCCATGGTGGGCATCCTCGAGCAAGGGAAGTGGACATGACCAGGGTCGGCGCCATCGACTGCGGAACGAACTCCATCCGGCTGCTGATCGCCGACGTCGACGGGCCGCGGCTGCGCGATGTGCACCGCGAGATGCGCATCGTCCGCCTCGGCCAGGGGGTGGACGCCACGGGAAGGCTTGCGCCCGAGGCCCTGGAGCGCACCCGGGCGGCGCTCAGCGACTATGCCCGGCTGCTGGCCGATCACGAAGTCGCCAGAATCCGGATGGTGGCCACGTCGGCGACCCGTGACGCAGCCAACCGTGACGTGTTCTTCGCGATGACGGCCGGTGTGCTGGGCGCCGTGGTGGCGGGCACGGTCGCCGAGGTGATCACCGGCACCGAGGAGGCGGAACTGTCGTTCCGCGGTGCGGTGGCCGACCTGGACGCGGCCGCAGCGCCTTTCGTCGTCGTCGACCTGGGCGGCGGGTCGACCGAGGTGGTGCTGGGCGACGACGACGTGACGGCCAGTTACTCGGCTGACATCGGCTGCGTTCGGGTGACCGAACGCTGTCTGCACTCCGACCCGCCGACCGCCGAGGAGGTCGCGACGGCGCGCGAGGTGGTGCACGACGGCTTGCGCGAGGCGCTCGACATAGTGCCCGTTGCCGGGGCCCGCACCTGGGTGGGCGTCGCAGGCACGATGACGACGATGTCGGCGTTGGCGCAGCGGATGACGACCTACGACTCGGCGGCCATCCACCTGTCGCGGGTCGGGTTCGGTGATCTGTTGGGGGCGTGCGATGAGGTGATCGCGATGACCCGTGCTCAGCGCGCAGCGCTGGGACCAATGCACGAGGGCCGCGTCGACGTCATCGGCGGCGGGGCGATCATCATCGAGGAACTCGCCGCCGCGCTGGGCCAGCGGGCCGGCATCGACGAGCTGGTGGTCAGCGAGCACGACATCCTCGACGGCATCGCGCTGTCGATCGCCTGAGCCGGATCGGTCAGGCCCGTACCCTTCTGCGCCGCTTGGTCGGGTCGCGTTGGCCTGCCAGCGTCAGCCCGAGCAGCGCCATGATCATGGCGAGCCCGAAGTGCAGCCAGTTGGCCGCTCCCTCGAAGAAGAACCCGTAGGCCCACAAAACCAGATACACCAGCGCGCCGCCGAGTAGGTATGCCCGTGCGGCGGCGTAGCTGTGGGCCATCATGAAGCCTGCCGCGCCGGTGACCAGATGCACCATGTTGTGCAGTGCCGTGACGGCGAACAGCCCGAACACCTCGGCGCCGGTGTGCCCGCCCGCCCACGTCAGCCGGTTGTAGCCGGTGGTGACGGCCGGGATGAAGCCGCACACGCCAAGGATGAGCAGACCCGCGCCGACGAAGATAGCCGCGGCTTGCACGGCCATGTATTTCGGATTATTCGCCGTCATCTCCGCCTCCCGCCCGACCCGCTGCATATTGACGGGCCGGCAGATCTAGGAGATACCCCCTAGGTCGGCGGTTAATCGGTCCGGGCGGCTACTTTTTGATGTAGCAGTTCGGTGCGTTGCCGCAGTGGTGGCCCTGGTCGCACTTGTGACAATGGCATGAACAACCGGAACGGTCATTAGCTGGTGCACGCATCGCAGATCAACTCCTCTGTCGAATCGTTCGCGCGAAGTAGGGCGAACGTGCGGACGCATATCAACATATGCCGATATCGCAACGGTGTCGATGCTTTGCGGGCTCATGCGCCGAGTCACCCCGGCGGACGATATCCGCTTCAGCAGGCGTTCAACACGTATTCAGCTGCCCTGCAAAGGATTCAACGCATCCAGTCGATTTGCTCCGGATGACATCGCGGGTGCCTATAGTCGTTAGCTGGGTTTCCTATTGAGTCGGGGGCGAGGATCTTGGCGGGTTCGGTGCAGCCGATCTGATGACAAAGGAGTGATATGGCAACCGATACGCCGATGCAATTGGGAATGGTGGGCCTGGGCCGGATGGGGGCCAACCTGGTGCGACGGTTGATGCGTGACGGGCACCGCTGCGTGGTCTATGACCGCAACGCCGACGCCGTCACCGCCCTGGCCGGTGAGGGCGCAACGGGTGCAGAGTCGTTGAGCGACTTAGTCGCCAAGCTCGAAAAGCCGCGCGCGGTATGGCTGATGCTGCCCGCGGCGGTGGTGGATTCGACGCTGGATCAACTGGTTGCGCTGCTCGACGCCGACGACACGGTGATCGACGGCGGAAACTCCTACTATCGCGACGACATCACCCGGGCGAAAGCCCTGCAGGAAAACGACATTCACTACGTCGACTGCGGCACCAGCGGTGGGGTGTGGGGCCTGGAGCGCGGCTACTGCCTGATGATCGGCGGTGAGACCGACGTGGTCACCCGCCTCGACCCGATCTTCAAGACCATCGCGCCCGGGCAGGGCACCGCCGAACCCACCCCCAGCCGCACCCGTACCGACGGCACCGCCCCCGACGGCTATCTGCACTGCGGACCAAGCGGGGCAGGGCATTTCGTGAAGATGGTGCACAACGGTGTGGAGTACGGGATGATGGCCGCCATCGCCGAGGGGCTCAGCATTATCAAGCACGCCGACGCCGGCACCGTCGACCGGACGGTCGACGCAGAAACCACACCGCTGCGCGACCCGTGGGCCTACCAGTACACGATCGACGTCGGCGAGGTGGCCGAAGTCTGGCGGCGCGGCTCGGTGGTCGGCTCGTGGTTGGTGGATCTGACCGCAGACGCGCTGGCCCGCTCACCCGGACTCGACGATTTCACCGGCCGGGTGTCGGACTCCGGGGAGGGCCGCTGGACGGTGCTGGCTGCGGTCGACGAAGGTGTGCCCGCTTCGGTGATCACCACATCGCTGTTCGAACGCTTCGAATCCCGCCAGCTCGGTGGGTTCACCGACAAGGTGATGTCGGCGATGCGCAGTGAGTTCGGCGGCCACGCCGAGAAGAAGTAAGAACATGAAGACCGCATCCGCCGATGTGCTGGTGATCTTCGGGATCACCGGCGACCTCGCCAGGAAGATGACGTTTCGGTCGTTGTACCGGCTGGAACGAAATGGTCTGCTGGACTGTCCGATCGTCGGTGTCGCCCTCGACGACTGGTCGGCGTCGACCCTGCGTGACCACGCCCGCAAGGCCATCGATGCGAGCGGCGAGCCGGTCGACGACAAGGTGTTCGAGCGGTTCGCGCAACGGCTTTCGATGGTGTCGGGCGATTTCGCCGACCCGAAGACCTATGACCGCGTGGCCCAGGCCATCGAGGGCAAGCACACACCCGTGTTCTATCTCGAGATCCCGCCGTCGTTGTTCGGCCGCGTCGTCGAGGGTCTGGCGCGGGCCAGCCTCACCACCGGGGCCAGGGTCCTGGTGGAAAAGCCGTTCGGCCACGACCTGGCGTCGGCGCGGGAACTCAACGCGATGCTGCGCAGTGTTCTCGAGGAGTGGCAGATCTTTCGCATCGACCACTTCCTGGGCAAGGAACCGGCGATGGACATCATGTTCCTGCGGTTCGCCAACTCGATCTTCGAACCGCTGTGGAACCGCGACCGGATCCACTGTGTGCAGCTGACCATGGCCGAGAACTTCGGCGTCGACGACCGGGGCAGCTTCTACGATCCCGTGGGCGCGCTGCGCGACGTCGTGCAGAACCACCTGCTGCAGTTGATCGGATTGTTCGCCGCTGAACCGCCGAGCGTCGCAGGCGCCGACGGGATCCGTGACAAGCGCGTGGAGGTGTTCCGCGCGATCCCGTCGATCGACCCGGCCCACTATGTGCGCGGACAGTACGACGGCTACCCGTCGATCGAGGGGGTCAAACCGGACTCGCAGACCGAGACGTTCGCGGCGCTGCGCCTCGAGATCGACAACTGGCGCTGGTCAGGGGTCCCGTTCTTCATCCGGGCCGGCAAGGGTTTACCGGTGCGCGCCACCGAGATTCGCGTCATCTTCAACCGGCCGCCCAAGTTGCCGATCACCGCGACAACCCACGACCCCAACGAACTCGTGTTGCGCATCGATCCCAAACCCGGCGCCGACCTGATCGTGCAGGCCAAGGAGCCCGGCGCCAACCGCACCCGCACGGTGGACCTCTCCCTGGTCTTCGCCGAGGAACTCGGTGAGGCGCCCGAGCCCTACGAGCGGCTACTCAGCGACGCCATGCGCGGCAACTCCAGCCAGTTCGCCCGCGAAGACGGGGTCGAGGAGACCTGGCGCATCGTGCAACCGCTGCTCGACGCGCCACCACCCGTGGAGCCGTACCCGCGGGGATCGTGGGGTCCGCCCGGAGCGGCCAAACTCGTTGCCGGCTATCCGGGTTGGCGCGACCCCTGGCTGTAGTACTTCGCTCGCGAGGTGAATCTAGCGCTGCAGAATCGGCGTCAGCGCGTCGAGCACCGCGGGATCCTCGATGGTCGACGGCACCGGCTCCGTGCGACCCGCGGCGATACCGCGCATGGTCTTGCGCAGGATCTTTCCCGAGCGGGTCTTCGGCAGCGCAGGGACGACGTCGACGGTCTTGAAACACGCGACAGCGCCGATGTTCTCCCGCACCGCGGCGACCAGTTCGTCGGCCAGCCGATCGGCGGACGCTCCGGCTTTGAGCACGACGAACCCGCGCGGAACCTGGCCCTTGATCTCGTCGGCCACGCCGATGACCGCGCACTCCGCCACGGCCGGGTGTGCTGCCAGCACTGCCTCGATCGCGCCCGTCGAAAGACGGTGTCCGGCAACGTTGATCACGTCGTCGGTGCGCCCCATCACGAACAGGTAGCCGTCTTCGTCGAGATAGCCGCCGTCGCCGGTGAGGTAGAACCCGGGAAACGCCGACAGGTAGGACGCGATGTAGCGGTCGTCGTCGCCCCACAGCGTCGGCAGGGTGCCGGGCGGTAGCGGCAGCCGCACGCAGATCGCGCCCTCCTCGCCAGCGTCGCACTCCGAGCCGTCTGGGCGCAGGATTCGCACGTCGTAGCCGGGCATCGGCGCCGTGGCGGAACCGGGCTTGATCGGCATCGGCTCGACGCCCATCGGGTTGGCCGCGATGGACCAGCCGGTCTCGGTCTGCCACCAGTGATCGATGACCGGCAGGCCGAGTTTCTCCGCCGCCCACTGGTAGGTGTCGGGGTCGAGGCGCTCACCGGCCTGGAACAGATACCGCAGCGCGGACAAGTCGTACTTGTCGAGGTGCAGCCCGTCGGGATCCTCCTTCTTGATGGCGCGCATCGCCGTCGGCGCGGTGAACAACGCCTTGACCCCGTGCTCGGCGGCCACCCGCCAGAACGCGCCGGCATCGGGGGTGCCGACGGGTTTGCCTTCGTACAACACCGTCGTCGCGCCCAGCAGCAGCGGACCGTAGACAATGTAGGAGTGCCCCACCACCCAGCCGACATCCGAAGCGGCCCAATAGATGTCGCCGGGCGCGGTGTCGTAGATGTGGCGCATGCTCCACAGCAACGCGACGGCGTGCCCGCCGTTGTCGCGAACGATGCCCTTCGGTTTTCCGGTGGTGCCGGAGGTGTAGAGCACATACAGCGGATCGGTCGATTTCACCGGTACCGGGTCGACGGGTTGAGCCGTTGACATCAGCGCGTTCCAGTCCCGGTCCCGGCCATCGACCAGTTGGCACGGCTGGTGCTCGCGCTGCAGGATCACGCACGGGGGTGCCGGGTGCTCGGCCATCTCAAGGGCGGCGTCGAGCATCGGTTTGTAATCGACGGTGCGGGTCGGCTCGACGCCACACGACGCCGACACGATCACCGTCGGGCGGGCATCGTCGATGCGTAGGGCCAGTTCGTGTGCGGCGAACCCACCGAACACCACCGAGTGCACCGCACCCAGCCGCGCGCACGCCAGCATGGCGATCACGGCTTCGGGCACCATCGGCATGTAGATCACCACGCAGTCGCCCTTGCAGACTCCCAACTGGTGCAGTGCTCCAGCGAAACATGCTGTGGCCGAGAGGAGTTCACGATAGGTATAGGTGCGCTGAGTTCCGGTCACGGGGGAGTCGTAGATCAGCGCGGGTTGGTCGGCGCGGCCGCCCTCGACGTGGCGGTCGAGCGCGTTGGCGCATGTGTTCAATTCACCGTCAGGAAACCACCGGTAGAACGGCGGGTTGGAGTCGTCGAGGATCTGTTGGGGCTCGCGCATCCACGTCACCTCCCGCGCGGCATCGGCCCAAAACGACGCGGGATCACGGAGGCTGGCGTCGCACAGTTCTCGGTATCCGGTCATACCGGCACGGTAGCGCGACAAGCCTTCCTATAGTCGCGTTATGCCTGCGCAACCGCCACCTATCGACGGCGTTCGACGTTCGTTCATCGACGCCCGGGGCGTGCGGTTCCACGTCACCGAGGCCGGTCCGGCAGACGGCCGTCCGGTCCTCGCCCTGCACGGGTGGCCGCAGCACCACTGGGTGTACCGCGACCTGCTGGCCGATCCGCCGCCTGGAATGCGGATCATCGCACCCGATCTGCCTGGTTACGGCTGGTCGGGGCCCGCGCCGCACCGCTGGGCCAAAGACGATGTCGCCAGCGATGTCCTGGCGCTGATGGATGTGCTCGGACTGGACCGGGTGCTGCTGGTGGGCCACGACTGGGGCGGTTTCGTCGGCTACCGGATGCTGCTGACCGCGCCGCAACGTTTCGACGGTTATCTCGTGATGAATATGGCCCATCCGTGGCTGTCGCCGCGCGCGGTGGCGCCTCATCTGTGGCGGTTCTGGTACCAGCTGCTGATGGCCACAGTCGGCGTCCAGGTGCAGCAGCGCACGTCGTTTCTCGAGCGGGCGTTCGCGTCGATCTCCGACATCGACCGCGACACCGCCCGCATCTACGTCGAGCGGTTCCGCGATCCGGTGGTGGCCAGGACCGCACGAGACACGTACCGGACGTTCCTGCTTCGGGAACTCCCCGCCGCGGCGCGGTCGCCGGCGCCGCCGCGGGCGACTGTGCCGATCCGGTGCCTGTTCGGGCTCGATGACAGTGCGGTGCACGTCTCGTTCGCCGCGCCGGAATCCGCCAACGCCGACGACTACACGCTGGAGACCGTCGACGCCAGCCATTTCATCGTCGACGAGCGGCCCGATCTGGTTCGGGCGCGGTTGATCTCGTTGGCCGAAGAGACGCAGCGGTAGTGGCCGAACGAGATCGCGACGAGTTGGGCAAGGCGCGCAGCAGCCGGCCCCGCGACGCGCTCGGCAGACCGCTGCCGCACGGCAGCGAGGGCGTGGCGCGCATCCCCGAAAATCTCGAGTTGTCGCCGTCGGAGTCCCTGTCCTACGCGCAGGAGTTGCTGGACGACGGGCTGGCGTTCAACGCCCACGAGGTCCTGGAGGCGGCCTGGAAGAACGCGCCCGACGACGAACGCAACATGTGGCAGGGGTTGGCGCAGCTCGCGGTCGGCATCACCCACATCCAGCGCGGCAACACCGTCGGCGCCGCGACCGTTCTGACCCGGGCTGCGGAGCGGCTGGCGGACCGGCCCGAGGCCCAGCCGCACGGCATCGACGTCGACGGGCTGATCACCCACGCCCACGCGCTGATCGAGGACCTGCAGCGACAAGCCGACATCTCGGTCGAGCGGCTGCGGCCACGGCTTGAAGCCACCAGATGAGAACCTTCTCATCTGGTTATCACCACGGTGACATCCGAACGTCCGATCGTGGATGTCATGCGCAGCTCATTGACCCTTGTCCTGGCCGCGTTGGCCCTGCTGGCCGCCGGTGTGGGCGGCGTGGTGATCGCGTCGACGGGATCTACCGCCGACCATGAGCCGCTCGATCCGATCACTGTGCACGCGCCTGAGCAGCCGGCGACCCACGGGCCCGCGGCGCCCGCCGAGCCCGCTGCCCCCGCCCCGTCGCCGCAGCTCCCCGCCGCATCCAAGATCGCGCCGCCGCCGCCACCTGTGGATGTGCCCGCCCCGCCGCCCCCGGTCAGCGTGGGGGACTGGGACGACGATGACGACGACTGGGATGACGACGACTGGGATGACGATGACGACGACGATGACGACGACTGATCGCGCGTCCGTCGCCGAAGGCACGACGCGAGAGGATGGGTACTAGCGACGGCAGCGACCCGGGGAGGACGACGGATGACCGTTGAATCTGCCCCGGTGGATCCGAGGCGGAGATGGCGTCGGCTGCTGCCGTGGACAGCGCGCACACAGATCATCGCGTGGGTGCTGCTGCTGGTGCTGACCGCGTTGGGGGTCGTCACGTTCGTGACGTGGCAGCTGCTGGTCAGGGCGGTCGACGCGCGGATGGACGAGGCGCTGCGGTTCGAGGTGCAAGAGTTCGCCGAGCTGACCGAGCCCGGCGTCAATCCGCGTACGGGTGAGCCGTTCACGAGCGTCGAAGAGGTGATCCGGGAGGCTATCGCCTACAACATCGCCCGGCCCAACGAGAAGTTCCTCGGCTACGTCAACGGGCAGTACCGCACCCAGAGCAGGCAGGAACCCGGCGCGCAGGAGGTGCTGTCGCAGGACGAGGCTTTTGCCGAGCGGGTCGCCAACGTGACCGAGCCGGTGGAGGGCCGGTACCAGCACGCAGAAGCCGGCGAGGTGCGCTACCTCGCGATCCCGGTACGTCTGGCCGGTGATCCCGCGCAGGGTGTCATCGTCGCGGCGTACATGGGCGACGCCGAACGTGACGCCGCCAACGACGCGGCGCGGCTGATGCTGATCGTCGGTTCGGTGACGATGATCGGCGCCGCGGCGGCGGCCTGGATTCTGGCCGGCCGGATCTTGCGTCCGTTGCGCGACGTCGCCGACACCACTCGGATGATCAGCGACACGGACCTGTCGCTGCGGGTGCCGTCGCGGGGTAAGGACGACGAGCTCGACCTCCTCGTCGCTACGATCAACGAAATGCTCGACCGGGTCGAGGCGGGCGTTTCCGCGCAGCGGCGGTTCGTCGATGATGCGGGCCATGAACTGCGCACACCGATCACGATCGTGCGCGGTCACCTCGAGGTGCTCGACCCCGCCGACGCGCAGGATGTGGCGTCGACGGTGGCGCTGGTCGACGACGAGCTGGGCCGGATGAACCGGATGGTGTCGGACCTGTTGTTGTTGGCGCAGTCCGAGCAGCCGTCGTTCCTGCATCCCGACGTGGTCGACGTCGAGGCGCTGACTCGGGAGGCCTTCGAAAAGATCACCCGGCTCGCACCGCGGGGCTTCAGGTTGGAGACGGTGGCACGAACGACCGCCGTACTCGACCCGCAGCGGATCACCCAGGCGCTGGTGGCATTGGCCGACAACGCATCGCGGTTCACCGAAGACGGTGGCTGGATCGGCGTCGGCTCCCAGCTGTCCGGCGGGTCGCTGCGGTTCTGGGTATCCGATTCGGGACCGGGTGTCAGCGACGAAGAGCGACATCGGATCTTCGAGCGCTTCGCCCGGGGTGGGACACGGCGCTCAGACGGTGCGGGGCTTGGTCTTTCGATTGTGCGGGCGATCGCGGTCGCACACGGCGGTGACGTGCTGCTGGACAGCGAGCCCGGCCGGGGCGCGACGTTCTCGGTCGTGATTCCTGCGGTGAAAGAGGATCAATGGCGCGGATACTGATTGCCGAGGACGAGCCGCGGATCGCGTCGTTCGTCGAGAAAGGCTTGGCTGCCAACGGGTTCACCACCACGGTGGTGGTCGACGGGCCGTCGGCGTACGACTACGCGGTCAGCGGCGGGTTCGATCTGATGGTGCTGGACATCGGGCTGCCGGAAATGGACGGGTTCGAGGTGCTGCGCAGGCTCCGGGCCGAGAACCATCCGATCCCGGTGATCGTGTTGACGGCGCGCACCAGCGTGCACGATACAGTCGCCGGGCTGGAAGGTGGCGCCGACGACTACATGCCCAAGCCGTTCCGGTTCGAGGAACTGCTGGCTCGCATCCGGGTGCGGTTGGCGCCGGATCGGACACCTGAGCTGACCGTGTTGTCCTGCGGCGGTTTGCATTTGGATCTGCGTACGCGACAGGCCGAAGTGGATGGTCGCACGGTGGATCTGTCGGCGCGGGAGTTTGCGCTGGCGGAGACGTTCCTGCGCCATCCGGGTCAGGTGCTGTCGCGGGAACAGCTGCTCAGCCACGTGTGGGGCTACGACTTCGACCCGGGTTCGAACGTGGTCGACGTGTACGTGCGCTATCTGCGACGCAAGCTCGGCGCGGAGCGATTTGTCACGTTACGGGGGATGGGCTACCGGCTCGAGACCATCGACTGATCGGTTTTCCTTGCGTGCGGCCGGCAGGTCGATCTCGATCGTCAAGCCACCGCCGGGGGTGTCGGACGCCGTAATCGTGCCGCCCATCGCTTCGACGAACCGCCGTGCCACCGAAAGCCCGAGACCGACACCGATTCTCGGACCATCACCGAACCGTGAGAAGGGCTCGAAGATCTGTTCCTCGGTGCCGCGCGGGATGCCCGGGCCCTCGTCGACGATGGCGATGAGCATGCGGTCGCCCACCTGACCTGCTGTCACCCGAACCGCGCTACCGGGGGCGTAGCGCAGCGAGTTGTCAATCACGTTGGCCAGTACGCGTTCGAGCAGGGCCGCGTCTGCGAGGACCGCTGCGCCGTCGACGGTTGTCTTGACCCGCTCAACACCGCGCCGGGTGAAGTCGGTGTTACCCGTGGTGATCCCGAGCAATGACCGTTGGACGGCCTCCTCCAGTTCGACGCGGTCACGTTCGGGGTGGATCACTCCGGCGGTGCGACGCGACGAGTCGAGCAGGTTGCCGACGACGGCCATGAGTTCGTCGACGGATTCCTCGCCGGTGGCCAGTAGGTCAGCGACGTCCTGCACCGGGAAGTCGGCGTCACTGCTGCGCAAAATCGGCGCCGCTGATTTGGCCGCAGCCAGCGGACTGCGAAGTTTGTGGGCCACCGCTGAGGACAGCGAGCGCCATAGTTCGTCGACTGCGACGGCGGCGCCGGTTTTGGTGGCGTCCTGGGCTGATTCCCGGCGTTTGACGAGGTCTGCGGCGTGGTTGGCGACGGCGCTGATCACGCGGCGCTCACGGGTGGTGAGCGGTGGGCCGGCCAGGAGCATGCTGTATTCGTCGTCGCCGATGTCGACGGCGGTGTCGGCGTCGTCGACATCGGTGCACGGATCCTGGCCCACGGCGGCGACGACCTCGCCGGTTTGGGTGTGAATCATGCTGACGGCGCGTTGCAGATAGGCCTCGCGGATCCGTTCGAGCAGTACGTCGATGTCGACATCGCGGAGCACCGAATCTGCGAACAGCGAAAGCATTTCGGAGTCCTGGGATGTGCGACGCGCTTCGCGGGCGCGGTTGACCGTGTGGTCGAGGAGAGCGGCCACCAGAACGGCGACGAGCATCAGCATTACGACGGTGATTGCGCCGTCGGTATGCCCGACGGTGAACGTGTTTTGCGGGGCGAGAAAGAAATACGTGAGCAGCGCTCCGGAGAGCATCGTTGACAGCACTGCGGGGATGAGGCCGCCCAGCAGTGCGACGCCGAGTATGCCGGTCAAGAACAGCGCACCCTGACCGCCGATGCCGAGGAGTCCGTCCGGCAGTGCCATGGTCGACCCGAAGATCGCGAGCGGAATCGCCAGGGCGGCAAACCAAGACAGCGCCCGGTGCGGGCGAGGTGAGTTACGCGACCCCGAGGTGCCGCCACCGGCGTCCTCGTGGGTGACCATGTGGACGTCGATCGTGCCGGACTGCCGCACAACCCTGTCGCCGACGCCCTCCTCGAACAGGCGCGCCCACCGCGACTTTCGGGTGCTCCCGATGACCAGTTGCGTGGCGTTGGTGTCGTGGACGAAGTCGAGCAGTGCCGAGGCGACGTCGCCGGCGACGACGGTGTGCATGGTCGCGCCGAGGCTGACGGCGAGGTCGCGCACGGCCTTCTTCTGCTGTGAGGAGATCCCGGTGAGACCTTCTCCTTGGACGACGTAGACGACCTTGAGTTCCGCGCCTGACCGCGAGGCGATGCGGGAGGCGCGGCGCACCAGAGTTTCGGATTCGGGGCCGCCGGTGACGCCGACCACCACGCGCTCGCGAGGTGCCCACGTTTCAGGGATCTTCTTGTCGGAGCGGTATTTCGAGAGCGCGGCGTCGACCTGGTCGGCCATCCACAGCAGCGCCAGTTGCCGCAGCGCGGTGAGGTTCTCGACGCGGAAGTAGTTGGACATTGCGGCGTCGACGCGCTCGGGCGGGTAGATGTTGCCGTGAGCGAGCCTGCGCTGCAAGGCTTGTGGTGTGATGTCAACCAGCTCGATCTGGTCGGCGGCGCGAACGATCTCGTCGGGGATCCGCTCCTTTGTTTCGACACCGGTGATCTGGCTGGCGACGTCGGCGAGGCTTTCGAGGCTCTCGACACCGACGGTGGTGATCACCGTGATGCCGGCGTTGAGCATCTCCTCGACGTCCTGCCAGCGTTCGGCGTTCTTGCTGCCGGGAGTGTTGGTATGGGCGAGGTCGTCGACGAGCACGACTTTGGGGCGTCGCTCCAGGACCGCCTCCACGTCGAGTTCGGGATGGCGCTCGCCGCGATGCTCGACATAGCTTGGCGGTAGCACCTCGATGCCAGCGAGGCGCTGGGCGGTTTTGCGGCGTCCGTGGGTCTGGATGACGGCGGCGACGACGTCGGTCCCGCGCTCGAGGCGCCGGTGCGCCTCGGACAGCATCGAGTAGGTCTTGCCGACGCCGGGTGCAGCACCGAGGTAGATCCGCAGGTCGCCTCGGTTTCGGCTCAAGATTCCCATAGGGCCATTTTCCCTGATGATCGGCGTGTCGGGGGCGGCCCGTGCGTATCGAGACGATCAGCGCAGCTCACTGGGCCGATATTCTTGACCGTCGGCCCCAAGCGGTACCGTATTCGACGCCTAGCCCCCATAGCCCAATTTGGCAGAGGCAGCAAGCTTAAAACTTGCAAAGTGTCGGTTCGAGTCCGACTGGGGGCACCGGAGTTCTTGCAAGTAGGGGCCGATTGCGGCTCGAACATTCGAGCGGTTGCTGTCGTTGGCAGCTCCCTGCGTCAGCACCGCGTCAGCGAGGAACTTCGACCATTACCTAGACTCCGAGAATGCGCGTGCCGCGCCGAATCGCGGAGTTCAACAAGCGAGTCACCAATCCGGCGGCTCGCACGATCACACCGTGGCTTCCGAACCTCGGAACGCTCGAGCACGTCGGGCGGAAGTCGGGTAAGCGATATCGAACGCCCCTTCTGGTATTCAAGACCCATGATGGCTACGCCATCCTCATCGGCTACGGCCTACAGACGGACTGGTTGAAGAACGTGCTGGCCGGCGGGCCGACGGTGCTACGCAAGCGTGGACGGGCTGTCGCGCTCGTCAACCCACGGGTGGTAAGCAAGGCCGAGGCCGCGGCCCTGGTCATACCGCGTTCTCGCCTCCTCTACCGAGCGTTTCCCTACAACGAGGCAGCCGTGCTGCTGACGAATGCGGGCTCTGTGGGTTGACCTCGGTACCGCACCGGGCTTGGAGCCGAGGAAGCGGCTGAAATCCGCACAGTGTCGGTTCGAGCCCGACTGGGGCGCGACATCGATGCAGTCGCCGACGTGGTGTGCTAGCTGCGTCTCATGTGCTGAGAGTAGACACCCCTTTACGATTGCTACTGTGCACGCAAAACCCTGGTGAGGAGCCCTGATGGCGGCCGGCGTCCGGCAAAAGTTGCAGCAGGTGACCGAGGCGGGGCGCGCGGCCAAACGCCTCGTCGAAACCGGAATCATCGATCTGAAGGATCTCGGCTCGGGCGTCGAGACCGCCAAGCTCGCGCGCACGTATGGCCCGCAGGCCACGATGGCGATTCAGGGTGGTCGCAAGTACGCGGACCTACCCGCGGTCGTCGACGAGCGCGGAACATTGACCTACCAGCAGATCGATGACCAGTCGTGGGCATTGGCACACGGCTTGCAACGCCTCGGCGTCTCCCCGGGCTCAGTCGTCGGCGTACTGTGCCGCGACCACCGCGGTCTCCTCATCACCATGGCCGCCTGCGGCAAGGCAGGCGCCCGAATGGTGTTGATGAACACCGGGTTCGCCAAACCCCAGTTCGCCGACGTCTGCGAACGCGAGAAGGTGACCGTGGTGCTGCACGACAGCGAATTCCTCGGTCTGCTCGACGCGCTGCCCGCCGACCTGCCGCGTGTGCTGACGTGGGTGGACGACGGAACTGAACCGCCCGCGGGTACTCAGACTCTCGACGACATCGTCGCGTCGAACTCCACCGAGCCCCTGCCGCCGCCGAACAAAGCAGGCGGGTCGGTGATTCTCACCAGCGGCACGACCGGGCTGCCCAAGGGTGCGCCACGCGAAACGGTCTCTCCGCTCGCGACGGCGCAAATCGTCGACCGAATCCCCTTCCCGCGCAAGGGAACCATGGTCATCGTGTCGCCCATCTTCCACAGCACCGGGTGGGCCACTTACACCGTCGGTGCGGCGTTGGGCAACAAGGTCGTGACGACTAGGCGGTTCAACGCGGAGGGCACGTTCAAACTCATCGCCGACCACAAAGCTGACATGCTGGTCGCGGTCCCGACAATGCTGCACCGGATGGTCGAGCTCCCGTCCGACGTCATCGGCAAGTACGACACGTCCTCACTGAAGGTGATCCTGATCGCCGGGTCGATCCTGAGCCCTGACCTGTCCAACCGGGTGCAGGACACCTTCGGCGATGTTCTGTACAACATGTACGGCTCCACCGAATGCGCGATCGCCAGCGTCGCAATCCCTGCCGAGCTGCGCGCCGCCCCCGGCACTGCCGGTCGTGCTCCGGTGACCTGCGAGGTGGTGCTGTACGACGAGCAGGATCAACGCGTCGAGGGCGCGAACCGTCGCGGCCGGATCTTCGTCCGCAATGGCGCACCGTTTTCCGGATACACCGATGGTCGCCACAAGCAGATCATCGACGGCTACATGTCCAGCGGCGACATGGGTCATTTCGACGAGAACGGGCTGTTGTTCGTGGACGGCCGCGACGACGACATGATCGTGTCCGGCGGCGAGAACATCTTCCCGCAGGAAGTGGAGAACCTGCTCGAAGAGCGTGACGACATCGCCGAGGTGGCGGTGGTCGGTGTTGATGACGCCGAGTTTGGAAAGCGGTTGTGCGCCTTCATAGTTGCCGAGCCCGGCGCCGCGCAAGACGCCGCAGAGATCAAGCAGTACGTGAAAGATAACTTGGCGCGGCACAAGGTGCCTCGCGATGTGGTCTTCATCGACGAGCTACCCCGAAACGCCACCGGAAAGCTGGTACGCCGGGCGCTGGCCGACATGGACATCGAGGGCTGAGGTCGGCCGGAGCCTCTCCTAGACCGTTAACCGGTGGCCAAGCCCTGCAGTACACCGTGGCGTCGGCCAACAGTCTCGTGAAATACGCTATGCAGGGCCTGCTGCGCTGATAGCCGGCCACCGCTGTCGGACAACAAAATGCGCTGCTGTACTCCGATGTCGGAAGTGCAGCGGCGCTTTTCGTGTGGTACCTAGCTGTAGGCAGCAGAAAGCCCACCGGACGCTCTTGGTTTTGCGGCCGGTGTAGACCGCGACCCGGAGGACGGGTCGCGTTCGAGAGCTACGGGTCGTCGTCATCGTCGTCGGGCCGTAGATATCTCTCGGGAAAATGGTAGTTGTTGACACGGGCTTGGCCGGTATCGAGGTGTGGTGGTGGAATCCACTCGGTGCGGCCGTCGGCCCGCTTACGGGTGGTCCAGCCGCCCTTTTCGACGAGGCGGTTGTCGGGGCCGCAGGCGAAGGTGAGCTTGTCGATGTCGGTAGGCCCGTCATCGGCGGCCCAGCCCTCGACATGATGAACCTGGCTCCAATACCCCGGCACCGTGCACCCTGGACGCGAACATCCGCGCTCCTTGGCGTGCAACACAATCCGCTGTCCCGGCGCCGCGAAGCGTTTGGTGCGGCCGAGGTAGAGCGCTTGCTCGGTGTGCTTGTCGAATACCGCGAGATAGTGGTAGGCGTGGCTGGCCAGCCGGATCAGGTCACTCATCGGCAACAGCGATCCGCCTCCGGTGACGGCCTGGCCGGCACCGGCCTCCAGATCCTGCAGTGTGGTGGACACGATGATGGTGGCGGGTAACCCGTTGTGCTGTCCCAATTTACCTGAGGCCAACAACGCCCGACCCATTGCCTTGAGCGCGTCGTGTCTGCGTTGCCCGGCTGAGCGCAGATCGGCCGCCGCCTTGCTGGGATCAGGTTCACCGTCGACACAAGGGGTCTCGTCATCCGGGTTGCACTGACTGGGTGCGGCCCATTTGGCGAAGATCGCCTCAAAAATGGCACGCCCCTCGGGATCCAAGTTGCCGGTGACCTTGCTCATCCCGTCGGGGCCCTGCGGGTGCATGGTGAACTCGCGCTTGCGTGCTCGCTCCTCATCAGTGGGCGGCTTGCCGTCCTGGTTGGCCAGATAGGCCAACTTGTTGGCGGACTTGCGCAGCTGGGTGGGGCCGAGTCCGCTTGCCAAATCGGCGAGATGGGCCTCCAAATGGTCCCACAGGTCGCCGGGCACATAGGAGGGCAGTTCGTCGAAGAATTTGAAGATGATCTTCACGTGCTCGGCGCCGATGTCGCCGCGCTGCTGAGCGGCGGCGACGTTCGGCATCTTCGGCTCGAGCGGCTGGCCGGTCAATGTGCGCCGCGGACCCAGCAGCTCGGCTTCTTCGACGCGCTTTTTGGCCGCATCGTGGGAGATGCGCAGCGTGGTGGCCAGCACCTCGGGCAGCGAGGTGCCGCCCAGCGCGGCTGGATCGGCTTCGGTCGCCAACGCATTGACCAACCGATGCTCCACGGTCGGGACGCGGCGCATACTGCGCTCCAGCCGCACCGCCAGCTTCACTTTCTCGCGGTCAGAAATCGCGTCGAAAGACAGGTCGAGCAGCGTGTCGATCGCGGTGTCGAGCGCATCGAAAGCCGCCGTAACGGCTGCCCGATCCGACACCACACCCGAACTCATGACTCGAACATTAGTTCGAGGCACTGACAGAAAACCTCGTGCTGAGACCAAAGAAAACAAAGTGACAGAAGGGGTTTGCATGACTCGGCCTACCGGCGGCGGCAACGGGATCGCGCGGCGTTGTTCGACCGACTGCTCAGCGAGGCGCGGGCCGCGGGATATGTCACAGCCCGCCTCGAGGCCATGAGCCTTCATGACCGCGGCGCACGCGCTGTATCGGTCGGCGGGCGCGCGGGAGATCGACCCGTTCGACGGGTCCGGGGCGGGGCCTTGCCGGAGCCACCACGTATCTGGAGGTGCGGCTGTGAGCTCAAAAGAGTCACAAATGTTGCGGTAATACAAATAGTGGGACATATCCGGAAGCCAACGCCGACATGATCAGCGACGGCCAGCTGCCTGAGGACCGCGCGTCGGGGTGCGATGGCGAGTGGGCTCAACTCGAGAAGGCGTGGTCGACGCTGCTGGATCCCTACTTCAAGTAGCGGGCCATCCGTCGGTGACGAAGCGGGTCAGCGAAATCGACGTGCAATGAACCCCATAGATCGGGTATCAGTGGATGTATGACCGCCAAGGCGCGGACCGTCTCGAAAAGCACTGAGCCCGAAAGGACTTCTGCGTGCCCCAGACAAGACCTTGGACCGGCGATCCGGTTTGGCTGGCCGACGTACTGCGCGCCGAAGGTGTCGACCTCGTGGAGTTTCCCGGCTGGCAGAACCGCGGTCACGGAGACTTCAAGGACATCCGCGGTGTCATGGTGCACCACACCGGATCCGACAACGCCACCGCCGCCTCGATCGCCTACGGCCGTCCCGACCTGCCAGGGCCGTTGTCGCAGCTTCACATCGCGCGCGACGGCACCGTGACCGTCGTGGCGGTCGGTGTTGCATGGCACGCCGGACGCGGTATGTACCCGTGGCTTCCGACGAACATGGGTAACTGGCACATGATCGGAATCGAATGCGCCAACAGCGGCACGAGCCCGACGGCCCCGCACCGCCACAATTGGCCTGACGCACAGTATTTCGCACTGGTGCAGTGCTGTGCGGCCATCAATCGTCGACTGTCGCAGACTTCTGCGCGCACGATCGGGCACAAGGAGTACGCGGGCCGCGTCCAAGGTAAGTGGGATCCCGGCGCGATCGACATGGAAATTCTGCGCCAGGATATCCAGAAGCGAATCGGCGACACCGCGGGCTCGGCGCAGACCCCGCAACCGCCCGTGCCCGTCGGCGAATACGCGCACGTCTTGCTGTTTCGCGGCTCCGAGGGGCCCCAGGTCGCCGCACTCCAGCGCCGACTCAAGTTCGCATATCGCGAGTACGCCGGCCACCTCGTGGTAGACGGTGACTTCGGACCTCAGACCGAAGCCGCCGTCAGGGAGTTCCAACGTCGTACCCCAGGTTTGACAGTTGACGGCATCGTCGGCCCGGCCACCGCTGCCGCGCTGCGACTGGACCTGGTGCCTGCGCCGACCGTCACCACCGCTTCGTCCGCATTTCGCCGCGGCTAAGCGGGCATCAGCCGTCGGCGCCGTCGATTCCGCCGGGACTTCCGCCGCTACCGCCGGTGCCGCCGGGAGACCCGCCATCGCCGCCGTCACCGCCCCCGCCGATGCCGCCGTTGCCACCGTCACCGCCGTCGCCGCCCGCACGGTCCGGCGCGGTGCCGAGCGCTGAGCCGCCATCACCGCCCGCGCCTCCTGCCGACAGGACGCCGCCGTTTCCGCCGTCGCCGCCGTTGCCTCCGTCGGCAGTGCTCAGGGCGCCGTTGGCCGTCGCGCTGCCTGCCGTGCCACCGGCCCCGCCGTCTCCGTTGAGCGTGCCGCCATTGCCGCCGTTACCACCGTCGCCGCCGACGGTGTTGGCGAATCCGGCAGCGGAGCCTCCTGTGCCGCCAACACCGCCCGCGCCGCTGACTGCGGTACTGCCACCGGCGCCGCCGTCGCCGCCCTGGGTGCTGCTGCTGTGCAGGTCCAGCGCCGACGCGCCGCCACCGTCACCGCCGTCACCGGAGTCGCCGACACCGAGAACGCTGCCGCCGTTGCCGCCCGCGCCCGCGATCGCGTCGCTGCCGTCGCCAGTTGTCTTGGCCGCACCGCCTGCGCCGCCGTCACCCGCGTTGCCGTTGAGCCCGGTGCTTCCGCCGTGACCGCCGGCGCCGCCCGTGACGGCCCGAAGGCCCTCTGCGGCACCGCCGTTGCCCCCGACCGCGCCACTGCCGAACAACAGACCGCCGTTGCCGCCGTCGCCGCCGGATCCGCCTGCGGCGTCACTGCCGTTTACTCCCAGCGCCGTACCACCGTCACCGCCTGCGCCGCCACTTCCGACCAGCTTGGCGCTGCCGCCGTCGCCGCCGTCCCCTGCCGTGGCCGCGCCGCGGCCGCTCGACGCGTCACCGCCCGCCCCGCCGCTGCCACCGGCTCCGATGAACGCACCGCCATCGCCGCCTTGGCCGCCAGCACCGGCGACGGTGTCCGCGAACCCATCGGCGATTCCGCCCGCGCCGCCGTTTCCACCGGGTCCGATGAACCCGACGGTGCCGCCGTCGCCGCCAGCGCCCGCGGTCGTGCCGACTGAGTGCAGATCGAGGGAGTCCGCGTTGCCGCCGGCACCCCCGTTGCCCGCGGCGCCGATGCCGAGCACGTTGCCGCCGTCGCCGCCCGCCCCGCCGAGCGCGCCACCGCTGTCTTCGGACGTCTTCGCCGTCCCTCCGGCGCCACCGTCTCCGGCGCGGCCGAACAGTCCGGCGTTGCCTCCGGCGCCGCCCGCGCCACTGGTGGCGTTCGCCCCACCTTCGGCGTTACCTCCTCTGCCGCCTGTTCCGCCGTTGCCGAACAGCAGACCGCCACGGCCGCCGGCGCCTCCTGGGCCGCCAATTGCGTTGCCCGTCAACTGAATGTCGTCAACACCGTTTCCGCCGTTGCCGCCGTTGCCGATCAGACCAGCGTCTCCGCCTCGGCCACCGGGGCCACCGTTTCCGCCGTTGCCGAAAAGCAGGCCGCCGCGCCCGCCGGCTTGCCCGGGTGCCACACCGTCGGCGCCGTTGCCGATGAGCAATCCGGCATTCTCGCCCGGCTCATCACCATCGCTGATGAAGAACGCGATGAAGTCGGTCACGAAGTTGGCGGACGACGGCACAAGCAGCGCGGTGCTGCGATCGCCTGATCTTGAAGGCGCGCCACCCGTTCCGATCAACGCGACCGGCTGAGGCGCACGCAGCGCGGGCCTGTTCGGCCGCGTGACGTTTTCGGGATCTCTCGATAGTGGTGCAGCGAATGCGAAGGGCGCAAAGCTGTTTGGAGGTTCGTCGAGGGGTGTCCAGCTGCTGGCTACCACGCTGAGCAGCGGGTGCGGCGTTATCGGGGGAATGACGGTCGTTGTGGCGATGGCCGCGGCCGAACTGAGCGGCTTGACCGGAGTCACCGGCGGGGGAGGGTCGGCAGAACCGGTGCTGGGTACAGCAAGAACTCCGGCTGCCATCACAACAGTCGCCATGGATTTATGCGGCGAAATGTTCATCGCCGAGCCTCCCAGCGCCAGCCCCGAACTCAGCTGACACGAGAAGTGTCCCACCGCGGAATGACCGGTGGGCCGGACTTGCAAAAAGTCACCCCTTCGCGCGGCGAGTCCGATCCGTACGCTGGCGAATATGCCTGACGTCATCTTCTCGCTCGATCCCGACAAGCGATTCGACGAGCAAGATGTTCTTGGCCATAGCCGGTGGCATCCTGAGATCCCGCCCGTCGCGAGTGTGCGACCCGGACAGACATTTCGCGTGCACTGCCGCGACTGGTTCGACGGTTCTATAGGCAATACCGACTCGGCCGACGACATCCTCAACGCCCCGTTCCACGAGGGCCACAAGTTGAGTGGTCCGTTCGCCGTGGACGGCGCCAAGCCCGGCGACTTACTCGTGGTCGACATCGTCGACATCGGCCCCATCTCGGAAGGCGACGTCGGGCCGCTCGCCGGACAGGGGTGGGGCTACACCGGCATCTTCGCCCCGCGCAACGGTGGCGGATTCCTCGGAGACCTGTTCCCCGACGCCTACAAGGCGGTGTGGGAGTTCTCCGACGGCCATGCCACTTCGCGTCACATCCCCGGCGTGAAGTTCGCCGGCGCGCCCCATCCCGGCTTGATGGGTACGGCGCCGTCATCGCAACTGCTCACCACGTGGAACAAGCGCGAAGCCAAGCTCATCGCCACCAAACCGGTGCGCGTCCCGCCACTGGCGCTGCCGCCGATGGCCAAGGGAGCGCTGCTGGGGCAGACGGCGGAGCAGGATGTGGCTCGGCTGGCCGTCGTCGCCGCCCAGACGGCGCCACCCCGCGAAAACGGGGGAAATCAGGACATCAAGGATCTGACCAAGGGCAGCCGCATCTTCTATCCGGTGTTCGTCGACGGCGCAAACCTGTCGGTGGGAGACCTGCACTTCTCCCAAGGCGACGGCGAAATCACCTTCTGCGGCGCGATCGAAATGGGCGGCTACATCGACCTGCATGTCGACGTCATCGCAGATGGTATGTCGCTCTACAAGATTCGAGAGAACCCACTGTTCGTACCCGGCGGCGCCGGAACCCAGTGCGACGAGTGGCTGACGTTCTCCGGGATTTCGGTCACCCGCGACGGCAAGCAGACATTCCTCGATCCCTTCGTCGCCTACCAGCGTGCCTGCCTCAACGCGATCGACTACCTGACCGCGTTCGGCTACTCGCGCGAACAGGCCTACCTGCTGCTCGGCGCCGCACCCATCGAGGGCCACCTGTCCAGCGTGGTCGACATTCCCAACACCTGCGCCACCGTGTACCTGCCCACGGCGATCTTCGACTTCGACGTCAAACCTCGAGCCGAAGGTCCGCACCAGGTGGTCTCGACGGTCGCCGTACCGCGCAGCGACGCCTCCGGTCTTCCCGAGGACAGCGTTTTGCGAGCGGTACCGAAAGACAAGCGCAGCCTACTGCCGACTGCCCAGCAACTTGGCGGCCGTGCTGCCCGGCCGATACGTAACGCGATGCGAAAGTTGTTGGGCTAGCGGCGTCAGTAACCCGGTGTGACGACCTCGGCGAGTTCCTGTTCGGGTTCCTGCGGGGGCACCGCCGCGGGCAACTCGGGCTGCGGCGAGCTGGCCTGGCCCCCGGTCGAGCCGCCGCACTCGGCGCCGCTGACTCCCGGCGGGCACATGCTCGGGCTCTCACCCGTCGTGGCGGCGTCCGCAGGCACTGACGCAGGGGCGGAAGCCGGAGCCGAACCCGCCGAGTTCGGTACCAGATGGGGTACGCACTGGCTGGTGAAATTGTCTGGCTCTTCTCCGGCCGGGCAGTCGGCGAGATGGGAAGGCGGGCTGGCCGGCCCGGCCAGTGTCACCCCGACCACCGGCGCCGCTGCTGCGAGCGCGAACCCGCCAACCATGATCACTCGTCGCGCGAACAGAGAGATGGAACCCATTGATCACCCTTCAATTGGGAGCTTTGAGGTACGCCGACACTAACCCGTGGGCGGTCCCAACGCGCGTTTTACGACCAGGACAGAGCTGCGGACCTGCCGATATGTCAAAGAATTCTGCGCCGCGACCGACGCAATTCGGTGCTGTCGATGCATCGAGTTGACGAAGTCGATACTCTAGCGGCGGGTTCAGACTGCAGCCTCGTGATGTTGAATGAGGTTGCTTTGTGGGCGCCCCAAGCAAGAGGTGAGGTTTGGACGGACAGCTTTGTACCGAGAACTGGGTCGGACGCGTGGCGGTGGTTGCCGCGTCCGGTGACCTCGACATGCTCACCGCGCCCCAGCTGAAAAGCGCCGTTGAGGCGGCTTTGGCCAAGGACCCTGCGGGTCTGATCGTCGACCTCACTCAGGTGGACTTTCTCGGGTCGGCGGGGATGCAGGTGCTGATGGAGGCCCACAATCAGGTCGAGGGCACCGAGATACGGTTTGCTGTCGTCGCTGAGGGACCGGCGACCAGTCGGCCGCTCAAGATCACCGGTATCGCGGATCTGATCGCCATGTATTCCACGGTTGAAGCCGCTCTCGAGAACTTCGCCGCGTGACTTCAGCCGCGACGGGGTAATCAGTTCGCACGATGTCCGAATCGAATTGCTCCACGGGCGAGATGGACGCGAGCCTCATCCGAAACGACACTGCCCACGCCCATAATGTCGCGCAGTTTCGTTCCGAGCTGTCCGGATGGCTGCGCAGGCACCTCACGCTCGACCCGGTCAGGTTCAACGACGTCGTGCTGGCCGTCAACGAAGCGCTCACCAACGCGGCGGAATTCGCTTACCGCGGGGGCACCGGCCCGATGACGATGCACGCCCGTCACTACGCGGCTGACCATCAGCTGGAGGTTGTGGTCTCCGATCACGGCAGTTGGCGCTACGTCGACGGCGAGGGGCAACCGAATACGCGGGGCCGCGGTATTCCGCTGATGCGTGCGTTGGCCGACCGCACGACGATCTCCAAGCAGTCGACCGGCACCGAAGTGCGGTTGCAGTTCGACGATTGCGGGTCGGTTACCGGGAACGCCTACAGCGCGTCGGTTTGACACGTTGTGGTCGGCGCCGTCATCGGCGGTTGAAGTGACGTGAATCACTGTTGCACTGGATGCGATTGACGTTGCACGCGAATCCAATCCGGCATGTCGCTTGTGATTTGTCGCTCACTTTTCGATTTCGAACCTGAGAGCGGGTTTTCGGCGTCGATATCGGAATCCGTTCAGCCAACGGTAAAGCCGCACGTTATCGGCACATTACAGATAACCGCCGGAGGGTAACGAACGGATAACGAAGAGTTTCTTAAGCGCTGTCTGAGAGCTTTTGACGCGCCAACGCCGATTGACGGTTGCGACGAGAAAACGCGTCGGTGTTCGTCGCTAGACTCGTGGGTAATCAGCGCCAAAGGCGTAGGAAGACTTGAAATCTAGGGCCGGTGAACGCCATACCGGCGGAGGTACACCGATGGAAATGGCTAAGTTTGTGGCGCCCATGAGGCAGATGAAAACCTCTGATTCAGATGAGACGAACGTCAGCTTGGCGGGCGCCGTCGAGGCGCGGCGAGGGCCGATCGGCGACATCGCGGCCGCCGATGGTGTGATCGTGACCGCCAATTACGGCGACGACAGTATTTCGGTGCTCGACCCGACCACGCTGGCCGTGGAAAGCATCATCGCGGTGCCGGGCGAGCCCGTCGCGGTGGCGGTCGCAGACGACCGCGCGTACGTCGGCACATCGTCGTGGACCCATGACGAGGTCTCGGTGGTCGACCTCACGGCCAAGAGCGTCATCGCAACCTATGACCTGGCGTTGAGCGTCACGGCGCTGACCGTTAGCCCCGACGGCAAGCGGGTGTTCGCCGCGCGGACCGGCGATGGCTACGCCGACGTCGCGGTGATCGACGTGCCCGCAGAGCAGATGGGCACCATCGACATCGCCACCGGCGCCGGGATCGGCATCGACGCCGTCGAGGTCGACGCCAGCGGTAAGCGCCTGTACGTGGGCACGACCGACGCCCGCGGCAGCGCGCTCGTGATCGTCAACGTGGAGACCACGCGCGTCGAGCGCGCCGTGCAGATCGGCGCACCGATCCGCGACATCACCGTCGCCGACGGCACCGCCTACGTGCTGACGTCGGACCGCACCCGCGGTGGCGTCGTGCACGTGATCGCGCTGGCGACCGGCCGCATCACCGGAACGGTCCAACTCGGCGGCGCGCCGACGCAGCTGGTCATGGGCGCGGACAAGAACCGCGCATACGTCGTCGACTACGACGGTGTCGCGGTGCTGTGTCCGCTGACCCGCAAGGTGGTTCACATGATCACCACCGACGCTCGGCCGTCGGGCGTCGCGGTCGACGGTGATCACCTGCACGTTGCCGACTACGCCGGCGTTGTCACCGTCTTCGACGTCGAGTCGGCCACACCGCTGACCTACTCCGATTTCGTGGCGACCGATCCCATCGCGGTGCCCGAAGTTGCCCCGCTGGAGCCGGCCACCGTCTAGCGCAAAAAAACTTTCAGCGCCGTTGAACCCCTTACGCGGTTGTCCCGTTGAACCGCAGTGAAGGCCGTGGGGGCCTTCGCAAAGGGAAAGGGGCGCGGCCATGCGCGCAACGCTGTTGGTACTGACCGGGATCGCCGCGGCAGCCTTCGGGGCAATCGCGGTACCGGCAGTCGCGTCGGCCGAGTCGGCTGACCTGACGATCGCCACGCTCGAGGCGCAGGGCTTCGAGGTGAAGGTCAACAAGATTGGAAGCGCATCGCTCGACGAATGCGTCATCACCGATATCCGAAAGCCCAAGGAGCGAACGGAATTCGTGCGTCGCGGCGACGACCGGATTCAGGTGGTCACCGAACGCTCCATCACCGTGACGGCTGACTGTTCACGGCGCTAACACGCAGCGGTTTGGGCGTATTTGGTCACGCTGAA
The DNA here is from genome assembly GCF_053483195.1 of Mycolicibacterium sp. XJ2546. Classification (NCBI taxonomy): domain Bacteria; kingdom Bacillati; phylum Actinomycetota; class Actinomycetes; order Mycobacteriales; family Mycobacteriaceae; genus Mycobacterium; species Mycolicibacterium sp. XJ2546. Next base: position 507,027 of record NZ_JBEFRW010000001.1, read on the forward strand.
CGTGACCAAATACGCCGAAATCCCTTAGTGGCGGCGGCAGTCCAGCGACACCGAGATCGGTTGACTGATCGTCACCGGAAAGAGCACGCCGTCGTTTCTGCCGCCGAGCAGAGGCATCAACTGGGTGAACTGCTGCGGGTTGCGGACGCTGGTGACCACACATTCCGACATCGGTGCCGTACCGATCTTGTCGATGGTGACGTTGTAGCCCCTGTCCTGCAGCTTGTTGATCACGTCCTGCGCTGACTCGCCGTCCTGGGCTGTGGCGATACCGGCGGGTGCGGCCATCGTTGCGTACGCGACGGCCGCGGCCCCGGCAAGGATCCATGTGGTGCGCATGGCATCAATGATCCCCGATCAGCGCTCGGCGCGCTGATAAGCGGTGACGACAGCGGCGCCGCCGAGCCCGATATTGTGCTGCAGCGCGGCGGTGACGCCGTCGACCTGCCGTTTGTCGGCCGTGCCGCGCAGCTGCCACGTCAGCTCGGCGCACTGCGCAAGGCCCGTCGCACCGAGCGGGTGGCCCTTGGAGATCAGCCCGCCGGACGGGTTGACGACCCAGCGCCCGCCGTAGGTGGTGTCGTTGTTGTCGATCAGCTTCGGCGCCTCGCCCTCCGCGCACAGGCCCAACGCCTCATAGAGCAGCAGCTCGTTGGCCGAGAAGCAGTCGTGCAGCTCGATCACCTGGAAATCACTCGGGCCGAGGCCGGACTGCTCGTAGACCTGCTGAGCGGCTTGCACGTTCATGTCATAGCCGATGAGGTTCTTGGCGCTGCCGTCGAACGATGACTGGAAGTCGGTGGTCATCGACTGGCCGACGATCTCCACGGCCTGCCCGGCCAGGTTGTGCTTGTCGACGAACGCCTCGCTGGCCACGATCGCCGCACCCGAACCATCGGAGGTCGGGGAGCACTGCAGTTTGGTCAGCGGATCGGAGATCATCTTCGCCGCCAGAATGTCGTCGAGGGTGTACTCGTCCTGGAACTGCGCATACGGGTTGTTCACCGAATGCTTGTGGTTCTTGAACCCGATCTTCGCGAAATGCTCAGCGGTGCTGCCATGTTGACGCATGTGTTCACGGCCTGCCGCGCCGAACATCCACGGTGCCACCGGGAACGCGAACTCGTCTATCTCGGCCATCGCCTTGACGTGCTTGCCCATCGGCGACTCGCGGTCCTCGTAGCCACCCTTAAGCGAGCCGGGCTGCATCTTCTCGAAGCCGAGCGCGATCACGCAATCGGCGAGCCCGCCGCGGATGGTCTGCGCGGCAAGGAACAGCGCGGTGGAACCCGTCGAGCAGTTGTTGTTGACGTTGGCGATCGGAATTCCGGTCAAGCCGAGCTCGTAGAGCGCACGGTTGCCAGACGTCGAGTCGCCCGCGACGTAGCCGACGAAACCCTGCTGCACTTCGGAATAGTCGATGCCGGCGTCCTCGAGGGCCTTGGTGCCCGACTCCTTGGCCATCTGCGGATAGTCCCAGCCCTCGCGTCGGCCGGGCTTCTCGAACTTCGTCATCCCCACACCGACGACGTAAACCTTGTTGGGCATCTCGTGTTCCTTTCGCTGCGCTCTGCACACCCTAATGCGACGAGAAGACGCAAAGTCGTCCATTCGGGGCACGAAAAGTGCGACTTTGCGTCTGCTCGGCGGAGCGGCGGGGTACAAAGAGTAGAACGTGTTCTAGTTTCTTGGAGGCGATATGGGGTTGCGGGTCGTGCAGTGGGCCACCGGCGGGGTCGGCGTCGCAGCCATCAAGGGTGTGCTCGAGCACCCCGACCTCGAACTCGTCGGCTGCTGGGTGCACTCACCGGAGAAAGCAGGAAAAGACGTCGGTGAGATCATCGGCGCCGAACCCCTGGGCGTCACGGCCACCAACAGCGTCGACGACATCCTCGCGCTGGACGCCGACGCGGTGGTCTACGCCCCACTGCTGCCCAACCCGGACGAGGTGGCCGCGCTGTTGCGATCGGGTAAGAACGTCGTGACGCCCGTCGGCTGGGTGTACCCGAGTGAGCGCCAGGCCGCGCCGCTTCACACCGCCGCGCTGGAGGGTAACGCGACGCTGCACGGCACCGGCATCGCGCCCGGCGGTATCAGCGAGAAGTTTCCGCTGATGTTCTCGATCATGTCGACCGGGGTGAGTTTCGTTCGCGCCGAGGAGTTTTCGGATTTGCGTACCTACGAGGCGCCCGATGTGGTGCGGCATGTGATGGGTTTCGGCGAGGTGCCGGAGAAGGCGCTCAGCGGCCCGATGCAGAAGCTGCTCGACGGCGGCTTCATCCAGGCGGTCCGGATGTGCGTCGACAAGATCGGGTTCCGCGCCGAACCGAAAGTCCGCTCCTCACAAGAGATCGCGGTCGCGACAGCACCCATTCCGTCGCCGATCGGAGAGATCGAACCCGGGCAGGTCGCGGGCCGCAAATTTCACTGGGAGGCGCTGGTCGACGGTGAACCCGTCGTGCGGATCACGGTGAACTGGCTGATGGGTGAGGACAACCTCGACCCGGCGTGGAACTTCGGGCCCGAGGGGCAGCGCTACGAGATCGAGGTCCGGGGCAACCCGGATATCACCGTGGCCATCAAGGGTTTTCAGTCCGAAATCGGCGGCGAGGGACCCGAGTACGGCGTGGTCGGCACCGCTGCGCACTGCGTGAACTCCATCCCGGCGGTGTGTGCGGCACCGCCCGGTATCGCGACCTATCTCGACCTGCCGTTGATCAGCGGTAAGGCCGCACCGGATCTGAGCCGGCCATAGTGACGAAAATTGCGTTGGTGCTTGCCGGCGGCGGGCTGGCCGGTATCGCTTGGGAGACCGGGGTTCTGGTTGGTATCGCCGATGAAGCCCCCGAGGTGGCCAAGGCGCTGGTGGAGGCCGACGTATTGGTGGGCACCTCGGCGGGCTCGGCCGTCGCCGCACAGCTGTCCAGTGGGCTGGACCTGGAGGCCTTGTACGAACGGCAAACCGCGGCGACGTCGGCCGAGCTCACCCCGAGCGTGAGCATCGACGACATCACCGAGTTGTTTCTGGCCGCGGTGACCCAGCCCGGCACCAGGGCCGAGAAGCTGCAACGCATCGGCGCGGTTGCGGTGTCGACGCCGACGGTGGCCGAACCCGTGCGCCGTGCGGTGATCGCCCACCGCTTACCCATCAAGCGCTGGCCGCAGCGTCAACTGCGGATCAGCGCAATCGACGTGGCCACCGGCGAACTCGTCACCTTCGACCCGACCTCCGGCGTCGAGCTGGTCGATGCGGTCGCCGCGAGTTGCGCGGTGCCCGGGGTGTGGCCGCCGGTGACCATCGGCGATCGACGCTACATGGACGGCGGTGTCGGCAGCACGGTGAACATGGCGCTGGCCGCGGACTGCGATACCGCGGTCGCGCTTGTGCCGCAAGGCAAGTCGTCGCCGGCACCGTTCGGGGTCAGCACGTCCGAAGAGATCGACGCATTCGATGGCGCGACGTTCGCGGTGTTCGCCGACGACGACTCTCTGTCGGCGTTCGGCGAGGATCCGCTCGATCCGCAGTGCCGGATACCGTCCGCGGCGGCGGGCCGACGGCAGGGCCGGCGGGTGGCTGCCGAACTCGGCACGTTCCTCGGGCGCTGATCAACCCTCAGTCGAAGGAGTTTCGAGCTCGTCGAGCGCGACAGCCGCCAGCGCGCGGCCGACCTCGATGACCTCTGCGGCGCGGTGGAAATCCAGGCTGCGGCACGCACTGCGCGGCACCTCGATCAACAGGTCGGGCGGATAGTTGGCCAGCTGATGGCGTGCCAGCGCCGCCTGGGCGATGTCGATGGTGCGGTTCATCACCTCGAAGCTGCCGAGTTTGGGCACCGTCGCTTCGTTGGTGGCGTCGACCAGTTCGGTGTCGCTGTCGCTCTCGTCGTCGCTACCGGACCCGGAGCGGCTCCGCACCGCACTGGAATCGAACAGCGCCGTGGTGCTGCGCCATACCCTGCTCAGCCACTCGGTTGTCCTCGGGCCGCCATCGGAAACGGCCTCGGCACCACCGGATTCGCTGCCGGCCAACGACACTGCGATCGTGAGATCGGCATTGACGGCCGCGATGGGCGCCATCGGCAGGGGGTCGAGAATGCCGCCGTCGGCGAGCAGCCTGCCGTCAAGCACATGCGGGGTGATGACGCCGGGTATCGCGATCGACGCGCGAATCGCCGCATCGACAGGGCCGCGTTGCATCCACACCGACTTACCGGCGATCAGATCCGTCGCCACCGCGGTGTAGGGGATCGCAAGGTCCTCGATGCGGACATCACCGAGAATGTCGCGCACGGCATCCAGAATCTTCGATGCGCGCAGCACACCCGCGGCGGTGATCGAGGGATCCAGCAGCCGCAGCACCGCGGCCTGGGTCAGCGCCCGTGCCCAGTCGGCGAACTGACCGAGTTTGTCCGCCGCCTGTAGCCCACCGACGAGTGCACCCATCGACGAGCCGGCGATCCCGACGATGTCGTAGCCGCGGTCCCGGAGTTCGTCGATGACGCCGATGTGGGCGTAACCCCGTGCGCCTCCGCTGCCGAGTGCCAGCGCGACACGCTTGTCAGCCATCCCGTCATTGTCTCGCGCCGAGGGCAGTCAGCCACAGAGTGCGTCGGCGGCGGCGCGGACCGCCACGATGACGGCGGCCTGGCGCGGTGGATCCAACTGCGACCACGGGGTGCCGTAGGTCGCCGGTCCCGCCGAATCCGTCGACTGCAGCATGGCCAGATACGGCTCGACCTGCTCGTGCGGGTCGCCGCCCTGCTGCGCCATCCACTCCCGCGCGGTGGTGCAGGCGCGGTAGTACTCGTCCTCGGTGGAGTCGGCGGGTGCGCCGACGGCGGTGGTCACGCCGCCGGGGGAGACCGCGACCGACCCGGGTGCGGCCGTCGGGGTCTCGGCCCTGGTCGACGTGGTCGATGTCGGCGACGACGTCGGCTCGGTGTCGGTGCCCGACGAACAGGCCGTGGCGATACCGAGGCCGGTGATCATCAACGTCGCCGCAAAGGCATGCCGAAGGTGCGAGCGCATGCCCGCCAATCTATGCAATCGCTATCCGTCGGCCCCGTCGGAGCCATCGGAGCCGCCGTCAGAACCGGAACCGGTGCCGCCCGAACCGCCCGGGCCGTCCGCGGCGCCCAGGCCGTCACGTCCGCCGGTGCCGCCGTCGCCGCCGTTGCCGACGCCGTCGGTCGCGGTGCCGTTGCCGCCGTTGCCGCCCTTGCCGCCGCGGTAGCCGTTGGCCCAGCTGGTCCAGCCGCCGGTGCCGCCGTTTCCGCCGTTGGCCGTGCCCGTGTCCGCGGTGGCGTCGCCGCCGTCGCCGCCGTCGCCGCCGTTCTGCATCAACCCGCTGCCGCCGCCGCGGCCGCCGTTACCGCCGGTGGCTTCGCCCTCGTCGACGTCCGCGTCGCCGCCGTCGCCGCCGTTACCGCCCTGCCCGTCGATCCCGCCGGAGCCCGCGGACCCGCCGTCACCGCCGGTGGCCGTGCCGGTTCCGGCGTCCGCGGCACCGCCGTCGCCGCCGTCGCCCGCGGTGCCGTTGAAGAACGAGCCGCCGCCGGTTCCGCCGTTGCCGCCGGTCGCATCGCCCTCGTCGGTTTGCGCCGCGCCACCGGTTCCGCCGTTGCCGCCGTCGCCTTCGATGCCGATGTTGCCGCCGTCGCCGCCCGCACCGCCGGTGGCCGTGTTGGTGGTGCTGGTGGCCGCGCCGCCGTCGCCGCCGCCGCCTGCCCAGCCGAACAGCCATCCGGCATTGCCGCCGTCGCCCCCCGCTCCGCCGGTAGCGGCGCCGGTGTCGCTGGTGGCGCTGCCGCCCACACCGCCGAACCCGGCGCTGCCCAGCCACGTGTTGGCGCCGCCGTGACCGCCTTGGCCGCCCTGTGCATCGCCGGACCCGCTGACGGCGTCGCCGCCCGCGCCGCCGATGCCCGCGTTGCCGTGGAACCACCCCGCGTTGCCGCCGTTGCCGCCGTTGCCAGCGACGACGTCACCGTCCTCGTCGGTGATGCTGGCCCCCGCACCGCCGGCGCCGCCGTTGCCCCACAGGCCGGCGCTGCCGCCGTTGCCGCCCTTACCGTTGTTGACGCCTGCGACGCCTGCGCCGCCGTTTCCGCCGCTGCCGAAGAGCAATCCGCCGCGGCCGCCGTTCTGGCCGGGACCGCCGTCGGCGCCGTTGCCGATCAGCAGACCGCCGTTCTCGCCGGGTTCGGTGCCGTTGTGAAACAGCGTTTTGAAACCGGTCTGAAATGCCGAGCTCATCGCGAGCGCCGCGTTCTGGAACGCGGCGTTGGCGCCCAGCAGTGCTGACGTCGAGGGGTTGCCGTTGCTGCGGATGCCGGGCGTCCCGTCGCCGCCGCTCGGCACGGATATGGTCCAGCCGAACAGCGGGTTGCCCGCCGATGGGGGCTTCGGGATCACGTCTGTCCAGTCGAACAGCGGAGTGTTGGCGTTGCCCGACGGCGCGACCGGTGACGGCGGCAGGTAGTTGGTCCAGCCGAACATCACCCTGTTGTTCGGGTTCTCGTACAGGTCAGGCGAATACGGGGTGCCGCCATGCGGTGTCAGCCCGAGGAGCGAAGGCAGAAATGCGCCGAAGCCGAACAGCGAGTCGTTGAGCGCCGAGGACGAGGACGACGATGGGGTCTCGGCCACCGCCGGTGCCGAGGTGGCAAGCGCGCCGCCACCGGCTGCCGCGAGCACACCACTGGTCAACGCTGCCGCTGTCACCAGCGACTTCTTGTCCTTGGACGGTCGGGCGCGCGTGTGCTTGGCCATCGGCAATGTCGATCCCTTCGCTCGGTGAAGAAGCCATCGAATGTCATGGCTAATCAACCGCAAACAGTGAGCAACATATGATTAGCACAATTAGTGAGAAATTTCCCGGGTAACTCGGTGGTTGACAAGAATCCCTGATCGGCTCGTTCGGCATTTTCCCTGCTGGTTCCGCGCGTGCGCCTCGGCGGCACACCAGCAAACGCCAGGATCAGCCTCGATGAGTGTGCGTGCCGCGGTTACCGATATGAACGCAAACTCGGACGCCATCCGGTCCAATTTCGTTGGACGGCGTTTCGGTCGTCCTCTGGTGAGCCATGGCGATGCTGGCTTTCCCTGCCCATTATTGACGTACATGCCGAATAGTGGCTGGTGGTCAGCAACGCTGATGATGATGACCTGCAAAGCGGAACGTTGCCGACGACGTCCCCGGTTAATCGTTTTCGTCGCTGTGCAATATCGGACGCAGCTTCTCGGTCTTCTCCGCTGTCCATCCAGGCGGTTGCAGGATCGCCGCCCAGGCGTTCGCCACGTCCTTGACGTAGACGTGGCCGTGTCCGTCGGGCACGTCGACGGCGACCGCCATATCCGCCGACACCTGAAGGAACGTCACGATCGGAATCCACTGCATACGGCCGGACACGTCGTAGCCTTTCGGCTCGCGCAGCCAGTCCGGTTCGGCGAACAGCAGATCCGGATTCCACCACGCGATGGGGTCGGAGGCATGCTGCAAGTACACGACGCGCGGTGCGCCCCATGGGGCGTCGGGCCTGCCCAGGTTCTCGGCCCTGGCCGCGAACCTGACGTTCTCGCCGTCGTCGTAGATCGGCAGCCACATCGGTGACCCCGCGTCACGCTCGCGGGTGAGCTGGGTCCAGATGGTGTTGTTGAACGTCGGCCCGCTGAACAACGCGCCGTCGGTGCGGGCGATGAGGTTGTTGAGCGCCAGGAACGGCGCCTCACCGCCGAACGAACCGAGGCTCTCGCCGAAGACCACCAACCGCGGGCGCTGCGCTTCGGGCATCTCGCGGATCAACTCGTCGACGGCCTCGAACAGAGCCTGCCCGGCTTGGCGTGCGTTCTCCTTGTCCACCAGAAACGACAGCCAGCTCGGCAGGAACGAGTACTGCATGGACACGATCGCGGTGTCGCCGTTGAACATGTACTCCAGCGCAGAGGCCTCGGCATCGTTGATCCAGCCGGTGCCGGTGGTGGTGGCGACGGCGACCACCGCGCGGTCCAGTCCGCCTGCGCGCCTTAGCTCTTGGGCCGCCAACTCCGCGGTGGCCTTGATGCCGTCCGCGGAGTGCAGCCCGGCGTAGGCGCGGATCGGTTCGATCGCAGGCGCGCCGTTGAACTCGGTGAGCTGCTCGACCGTCGGTCCACCCGATACGAAGATCCGGCCTTGGTGCCCCAGGGACTCCCAGCTGTCCAGCGATTGCGGTCCGCCGGAGCGCAACGGCGACGTCGGCGCCGCGAAGTCCGGGTCGGTCTCGTCGTTGACCGCCGAGAAGGTGTTGTTGATGGTGCTCATCGCGAAGCGGACCACCACGCCGTTGAGCAGCGCGATGCTCAACGCCAGCAGCAGGACCACCACCACGACGGCCGACACCCGCGGCGGTGCGAAGCGGCCGAGTTGGTGAACCAGGAAGCGCACCAATCTTCCGATCAGCTGGCCGATTTCGACCAGTACGAACAGCACGACGATCGACAGCACGGCGGTCAGCACATGGTCCCAGAACCCCATCCGCGGTACCCCGACGAGATCGCGGACCTCGTCCTGCCACACGTGGAAGTAGATGATCATCAGGATCTGGCCCACGATTCCGACGATCACCAGCCCGATCCATGCCAGCCGCGGTGCGGATGGGCTGCTGTCCTTGGACAGCATGTAGCGGGTCAACCAGACCGCGAACACGCCGATCCCGTATCCGGTGGCTCCGGCCCCGCCGCTGACAAGCGCTTGGAACAGCGGCCCCCGCGGCAACAGCGACGGCGTCAGCGAGAACCAGATGAACACCAGGCCCATCGCGGTTCCGGTGAACGTGTAGTGGCGCACCCACCACGGCTTGCGGGACGGTCGCTGTTGCGGTGGCTCCTCCTGGACGACCTCGGCCGTGTCGTCTCGGGTATCGGTCACCAAGGCAGATTAGCGATGGGTGAAGTTCGGGGGGCGCTTCTCGGTGAACGCGTTCATACCTTCGGTCTGGTCGTCGGTGGCGAACGCCGAGTGGAACAACCGGCGTTCGTAGAGGAGTCCCTCGGCCAGTGTGCTCTCGAACGCGCGGTTGACCGCCTCCTTGGCCATCCGCGATGCCGACAGCGACATATCGGCGATGGTCTTGGCCACCGCGCTCGCCTCGTCGAGCAGCTTGTCGGCGGGTACCACGCGCGACACCAGCCCGGCGCGCTCGGCTTCCTCGGCGTCCATGTTGCGCCCGGTCAGGATCAGGTCCATGGCCTTGGCCTTGCCGATCGCGCGGGTCAGCCGCTGTGAACCACCCATACCCGGCAGCACGCCGAGCTTGATCTCGGGTTGACCGAACTTCGCCGAGTCGGCGGCGATCAGCACGTCGCACATCATCGCCAGCTCGCACCCGCCGCCGAGTGCGTAACCCGCCACCGCGGCGATGGTCGGGGTGCGCGTCGCGGCGAACTTGCCCCAGGCGGCGAAGAAGTCACTGGCGAACACGTCGGCGAACGTCAGGCTGGCCATCTCCTTGATGTCGGCGCCAGCCGCGAAGGCCTTCTCGCTGCCGGTGAGGATGATCGCGCCGACGCCGGGATCGCTGTCGAATTCCGCTGCGGCAGCGGTGACTTCGTGCATCACCTGGCTGTTGAGCGCGTTGAGCGCCTTCGGCCGGTTCAGCGTGATGGTGGCGACGCGGTCATCACGAGTGACCAATATGGTTTCGTAGCTCGTCATGAGAACTCCAGTTCGCGATCGGCCGGCGCGAAGTACGCTTCGACGTCGGCGGGGGTGACGGCCGCCAGCGAGGCCGGCGACCATTTCGGGTTGCGGTCCTTGTCGATGACCTGGGCGCGGATGCCCTCGACGAGATCATGGCTGCGCAGCGACGCGCACGAGGTCCGGTATTCCTGGCGCAGCACGTCTTCCAGCGTTTCGAGTTTGGCGGCCCGGCGCACCGCTTCCAACGCCACCGACACCGAAATCGGTGAACGGCTTTCGATCAGGTCGGCGGCCTCGCCGGCCAGCTCTGCGTCGTGGCCGCGCAACGCGGCGACGATGTCGGAAACGGTCTGCCCGGCGTAGCATTCGTCGATCCAGTTCCGCTGTGCGACAAGCTCGCTCGCCGGAGGCTCGGAGGCATGGGCGGATACGGCGGCGTCGATACCGTCGCGCAGCAGCGTATCCCTGAAGGACTGCAGCCGGTCGTGGGTGACGTAGTGGTCCGCGAAGCCCATCGCGATCGCGTCGGCGCCGTTGAACGTGACGCCGGTCAGCGCGGCGTGCAAGCCCAGCAGGCCGGGGGCGCGCGACAGGACCAGGGTGCCGCCGACGTCGGGTATGAAGCCGATGCCGACTTCAGGCATCGCCATCTTGGTGGTGTCGGTGGCGATCCGCACGCGCCCGTGGGCGCTGACGCCCACGCCGCCGCCCATCACGATGCCGTCCATGAGCGCGACGTATGGCTTGGGGTATCGGCCGATGTGGGCGTTGAGGAGATACTCGTCGTACCAGAAGTTGCGCGCTTCGGTGCCCTTTTCGGGGCCGTCGGCGATGGCGCTGTGGTAGATCGCCACGATGTCACCGCCTGCGCACAGGCCGCGCTCCCCGGCGCCGTCGACCATGACGGTGCGAACGGCGTCGTCGCTTTCCCATTCGGTCAGGACTTGGGACATCGTGATGACCATCGCGTGGTTGAGCGAGTTGATGGCCTTGGGCCGGTTCAGCGTGATCAAGCCGACGCCGCGGTCAACAGTTACTAGGACATCCTCGTTTTCGCCCACAAATGCAATCTAGATCGTCACGCGGGCTGATGGGGCGCCGGGTAAGGTTTTTCTGGAAATGGCCCGGCATCTTGGGAACCGACGTCTGGCCGTGATCGTTATCTGTGTGTTCGCCAACTCTGTCGAACCCACTTCACAGGAGAGGAACCGACGGTGCGGGAATCCAGCAACCCGGTATTTCGTTCGCTGCCCAAGACACAGGGCGGATATGCGCAATTCGGTACCGGAGCCGCCGGCTACGGTGCGGCGGCGGTACAAGCGGACCCCTATACGACCCAGTACCCCCCACAGCAGCAGGCCGGTGTCGCCCGCCCGCTGACCATCGACGACGTCGTCACCCGGACCGGCATCACGCTGGCCCTGCTGACCGCCGTCGGTGTCGTTTCGTACTACCTCGTGTCCCAGAACCTGGGCCTGGCCATGCCGTTCGCCCTGGTGGGCGGCCTGGGCGGGTTGGCGCTGGTGCTCGTCGCGACGTTCGGGCGCAAGCAGGACAACCCGGCCATCGTGTTGAGCTACGCCGCGCTCGAGGGCGTGTTCCTCGGCGCGATCTCGTTCATCATCGCCAACGTCATCTCGTTCGGCGGTGTCGGAATGATCGCGCAGGCGATCGTCGGCACGCTCGGGGTGTTCTTCGGTATGTTGGTCGTCTACAAGACCGGCGCCATCCGCGTGACGCCGAAGTTCACCCGGATGATCGTCGCCGGCCTGTTCGGTGTGCTGGCGTTGATGCTGCTCAACCTCGTCCTCGCGGTGTTCGGTGTGGGCGGCGGCACCGGTCTGGGCCTGCGCGACGGCGGCATGCTCGCCATCGGCTTCTCGCTGCTGTGCATCGGCCTGGCGGCGTTCTCGTTCCTGATCGACTTCGACGCCGCTGATCAGATGGTTCGGGCCGGTGCGCCGGAGAAGGCCGCGTGGGGTATCGCGTTGGGCCTGACGGTGACGCTGGTCTGGCTGTACATCGAGATCCTGCGTCTGCTCAGCTACTTCAACAGCGAGTAGTCGCTTCAAACGAAAAGCCCGGCACTACGGTGTCGGGCTTTTTCGTACGTTGGCTCTGTACACATGGCGTAGTTCATCCACAGATTCGCGCCGTGGGCGCAGAGTGACACTCTATTCGAGCGGCGAGGCTGCGAATGTGCGGTCATGGGGGAGATATCCGAACCGTTCATCGGATCAGAGGCGGTTGCGTCGGGTGCGCTCAGCCGGTACGAGCTGCGACGGTACTACCGCGCAGTCATGCCGAACGTCTACCTGGACAAGCGGATCGAGCCGTCTCGGAAGGCGGGGAACCCTTGGCCATGCGGTGGAGCGCCTCGATGCGTTAGCGCGGGCCACCGGTTTCAAGGCTTCGGCGATCGAAGAGCTGGCGGCAAGGCACCGCCACACGCGCGGCCTGCTCCAGCTCGAGCAGGCCCTGGATCTGATGGACGCCGGTGCGCAGTCACCAAAGGAAACGTGGTTGCGGCTGTTGCTCATTCGCGCGGGTTATCCGCGACCCCAGACACAGATACCGGTGTGGAGTCCAGACGGTACCCGACGCTATTTCCTCGACATGGGTTGGGAAGACCTGAAGATCGCCGCCGAGTACGAGGGCGATCAGCATCGGACCACCCGAGAACGGTTCGCCTACGAGATCCAACGTCTGGAGGACATCGCCGAACTTGACTGGCTGAACATCAGGGTGGCGGCGCGTCACCATCCCGCCGACATATTGCGTCGTGTCCGCCGCGCGTGGGAGGCACGCAATCGTTGACTCTGCGTCCAGGGCTCAAATTCGACTTTTTGGCACCCTCAACGCAGAGTCAACGCCAACAAGTCAGGACAGCCGCTCGATCACCATCGCCATGCCCTGACCGCCGCCGACGCACATCGTTTCGAGGCCGAACGTCTTGTCGTAGGTCGTCAGGTTGTTCAGCAGTGTGGCGGTGATGCGCGCGCCAGTCATGCCGAACGGATGGCCCAGCGCGATCGCACCGCCGGAGACATTGAGCTTGTCTTCGTCCATCCCGAGCTCACGCGCCGAACCCAGCACCTGCACCGCGAACGCCTCGTTGATCTCGTAGAGGTCGATATCGCCGATCGACATGCCCGCATTGGTCAGCGCCTTCTTCGTCGCCTCGATCGGGCCGAGGCCCATGATCTCCGGCGACAGGCCACTGACACCGGTGGACACGATGCGCGCCAGCGGGGTCAGCCCCAGCTCCCGAGCCTTGGTGTCCGACATGACCACCAACGCCGCGGCGCCGTCGTTCAACGGACACGCATTGCCGGCCGTCACGGTGCCGTTGGGCCGGAACACCGGCTTGAGCTGGCTGATCTTGTCGTAGGTGGTGCCCGCGCGCGGACCGTCGTCCTTGCTGACCGTCGTCCCGTCGGGCAGCGTCACCGGCACGATCTCACGCTCGAAGAAGCCGCTGTTGATGGCCTCCTCGGCGCGGTTCTGGCTGCGCACGCCCCAGTGGTCCTGGTCTTCGCGGCTGATGCCGGTGGCCAGCGCGACGTTCTCGGCGGTCTGGCCCATCGCGATGTACACGTCGGGCAGCTGGCCGTCCTGGCGGGGGTCGTGCCATTCGTCGGCGCCGGCGGCGGCCTGCTCGGAGCGGCTCATCGCGTCGGCGAACACCGGGTTCTTGCTGTCCGGCCAACCGTCGGCAGTGCCCTTCGGGAACCGCGAAACCGTTTCCACGCCAGCGGAGATGAACGCATGGCCCTCGCCGGCCTTGATGGCATGGAACGCCATCCGGGTGGTCTGCAGCGACGATGAACAGTACCGATTGACCGTGGTGCCGGGCAGGAAGTCGTAGCCCAGTTGGACGGCGACGGCGCGGCCGACGTTGAACCCGGCCTCGCCAGCAGGTTGTCCGCAGCCCATGATCAGGTCGTCGATCTCCCGCGGATCCAGTGCAGGCACCTTGTCCAGCACCGCGCGCACCATCTGCGCGGCCAGATCGTCGGGGCGCATATCGACCAGCGAACCCTTCGCGGCGCGGCCAATCGGCGACCGCGCGGTCGCGACAATGACGGCTTCAGGCATGGTGTCTCCTCGCGTTGACGGCTATCAGGAGAACCTAGCTCGCGCGCGCCACGATGGGCGCGGGCACCCCAGTCGAACGCCGCCACAGCCTGCTCAAGCTGCCGACCCGAGCCACGAGCGTCGTGCCCTCGGACGGCTGCGTCTGCCACGGCAGCTCGGGCACCGCGCCACCGATCCAGTCACCCAACGCATTACACAACGCCGGGAACAACTGTTTGGCCGCGAGCGCATAACCGGCCGCCGACGGATGAAACATGTCGTGGGAGAACAGCACCTCGGGCATCTTGCGGAAATCGGGCGCCAGTAGGTCGGAGAACGGCACCGGCACACCACCGGCCGAGCGCACGGCTGCGGCCTGCACACGTGCCAGGCGCAGGCCGCGGCTGCGGGCCACCATACGCAGCGGCTGGGGGATGGCGCTGATCACGCCGAAGTCGGGGCAGGTGCCCACGACGACGACGGCTCCGCTGGCCCGTAGCCGCTGCACCGCCCGCGCCAGTCGCCGCGCCGACGCGCCGATTCCGTTCAGCGCGGTGACGTCGTTGGCCCCGATCATGATCACCGCGGCGTCCGGCGGCGGACCCGCGACGAACATGGCGTCGATCTGGCCAGCCAGCCCCTTCGACGTCGCCCCCACGATGGCCTTGGTGCTCAACCGAATTCGCTTACCCGACCTCTCGGCAAGCTCGCGGGCCAGCAGCACGCCCGGCACCTGGTCGGCGTCGATGCAACCGTATCCGGTCGCGGTGGAGTCACCGAAGATCATCAGATGCAGATCGAATGGCACGTCGCGCTGCCAGCGCTCGACCGGTCCGCCGCCCGGGGTGTACACGCCGTCGGCGCGCGGGGGGATGTCCCACGATTTGGGAATGACTTGGCGGGTTCGGGCCGCCTGTTCGCTGAGCAGGTTGCGCGCTCCGAGATATGCCGAACCCGTCGAGGCCAGCGCCGCCGCGGCCGCCAGGGCGACGGTTTTTGTCCGGTGCGGTGCGTGAGTGCCCACACACCGAGTTTAAGTGGGATTTTCTGGGATATCCGCGTGGCGGCAGGCAATCTCGTGTCACATTGCGGTATCAACTCCGGTATCGAATATGACTCGTCGATTGTTGATCGGCTTATAGAGTGTCAAGCTAAGGTACGGGCCACGCTCAGTAAAGAGGCGGCACCCGGAACTACAGTGGCGTAGGGAAGGGGTGGCGATGACGGCACCCAGCAAGGTTGCCAGGGCGCACAGCGCTGGTATACCGCCTGCTAAGGGGCGAAAACCCCGCAAGTTTCCGGTAAGTGACGGCGCGCCTGTCGAGGTTGTCGAAGACGGTCCAAGCCTCGCAGGACGGGTCACCGCGCTGGCTGCTCTGCTAACTATCCGGCCGACTCTAGCTATCGGAAGCTACGCACCGAAGCTGCCGTGGCCTTGGGGTTTGGTGGACTTCGTCTCGCGGGTGATGCGGCCGGCGCCCGGCACGGTCCGTGCGACGATCTCTTTGCCGAAGTGCACCGCGCAACTCGTGCGAGCGCCGGGCGTGCTGCCGGCAGACGGTAACCGCGCCGTCATCCTCTACATGCACGGAGGGGCGTTCTTGACGTGCGGCGTCAACTCGCATGGCCGCTTGGTCAGCGGGCTGTCACGGTTTGCTGACTGCCCGGTGCTCATCGTCAACTACCGGATGATCCCCAAGCACTCGGTGGGCATGGCGGTCGACGACTGCTACGACGCCTACAAGTGGCTGCGCCAGAAGGGCTACGAGGCCGACCAGATTGTGCTGGCCGGCGACTCCGCGGGCGGATATCTGGCGCTCGCACTGGCCGAGCGGCTGCAGGAGGAGGGTCCGCACGGCGAGGTGCCCGCGGCGATGGTGACGATGTCACCGCTGTTCGAGGTCGACAACGAAGCCCGCGCGAACCACCCGAATATCCGCACCGACGCCATGTTCCCGCCCCGCGCGTTCTACGCACTCGTCGACCTGGTCGAGGAGGCCGCGCGGCGCCATCACCAGGACGGCAGACCCGAAGAGGTCTACGAACCGCTGGACCACATCGAACCGGGCCTGCCTCGCACACTGATCCACGTTTCCGGCTCCGAGGTGCTGGTCAGCGACGCCCGCAAGGCTGCCCGCAGGCTGGCAGCTGCCGGGGTGCCGGTCGAGGTGCGCATCTGGCCCGGTCAGATGCATGTTTTCCAGCTCGCCGCGCCGATGGTTCCCGAGGCGACGAGGTCGCTGCGTCAGATCGGCGACTACATTCGCGAGGCCACCTGGTAAGCCGCCTGGCGACCCGGGAGGCCGCCTGACACGATGGAGTCATGCGGATCGCCAGGCACATCAGTGAGCTCATCGGCAATACCCCTCTGGTACAGCTGAACTCCGTGGTGCCGCCCGGCGCCGGCATGGTCGCCGCCAAGGTGGAGTACCTCAGCCCGGGCGCCAGCTCCAAGGACCGCATCGCGATCAAGATGATCGATGCCGCCGAGGCCAGCGGAGAACTCAAGCCTGGGGGCACGATCGTCGAACCGACGTCGGGTAACACCGGTGTCGGTTTGGCGCTGGTCGCCCAGCGGCGCGGCTACAAGTGCATTTTCGTGTGCCCCGACAAGGTCGGCGAGGACAAGCGAAACGTACTGCGCGCATACGGCGCCGACGTCGTCGTATGTCCGACCGCCGTACCGCCGGACCACCCCGACAGCTACTACAGCGTCTCCGACCGCCTGGTCGGCGAGATCGACGGTGCCTGGAAGCCCGACCAGTACTCCAACCCGATGGGCCCGGCCAGCCACTACGAATCGACCGGGCCGGAGATCTGGGCGGACACCGACGGCAAGGTCACCCATTTCGTCGCGGGCATCGGCACCGGCGGCACCATCACGGGAGCGGGCCGCTACCTCAAGGAGGTGTCGGACGGAAAGGTGCGCGTCGTCGGC
Organism: Mycolicibacterium sp. XJ2546; assembly: GCF_053483195.1. NCBI lineage: Bacteria > Bacillati > Actinomycetota > Actinomycetes > Mycobacteriales > Mycobacteriaceae > Mycobacterium > Mycolicibacterium sp. XJ2546. Next base: position 523,721 of record NZ_JBEFRW010000001.1, read on the forward strand.
GTCGACCCTGAAGGTTCGGTCTACTCGGGCGGTACCGGCAGGCCGTATCTGGTCGAAGGCGTCGGCGAGGATTTCTGGCCTGCGGCCTACGATCCCGCCGTGCCGGACGAGATCATCGCGGTCTCCGACGCCGACTCGTTCGAGATGACCCGAAGGTTGGCGCGCGAGGAGGCGATGCTGGTCGGCGGGTCGTGCGGGATGGCGGTCGTCGCCGCGAACAAGGTGGCCGAGGAGGCCGGACCGGACTCGTTGGTCGTCGTTCTGCTGCCTGATGGCGGAAGAGGTTACCTCTCAAAGATTTTCAACGACGAATGGATGTCGTCCTACGGTTTTCTGCGCAGTCGGCTCGACGGCTCGGCCGAGGAACCGACGTTGGTTGGAGACGTGTTGCGGGGCAAGTCGGGTGCGCTGCCCGACCTCGTGCACACCCATCCCTCCGAGACGGTGCGCGACGCAATCAACATCCTGCGTGAGTACGGGGTGTCGCAGATGCCGGTGGTCGGCGCCGAACCGCCGGTCATGGCCGGCGAAGTGGCGGGCAGTGTCTCGGAGCGCGAACTGCTCAAAGCGGTGTTCGAAGGACGTGCCAAACTGGCTGACGCGGTTGCCAAGCACATGAGCCCGCCGCTGCCGCTGGTCGGCTCCGGCGAGCTCGTCACCGACGCGGCCAAGACACTGCGCGAATGCGATGCGGTGATGGTGGTCGAGGAAGGCAAACCCGTCGGCGTACTGACCCGACACGATCTTCTCGGGTTCCTGTCCGACGGCGACGGCCGGCGTTAGGGCTGCGCAGCAGGATTGAAAAGCCGGGCAAACTCACGGTTCGGGCACGACGCCGGGTTCCGGTCGGAAATCGCTGCTGTCGACGCCTTCTCAGGTACTGTAAGCAGGCTTGTTACCACCTAGAGCAGCCCTGGGGAGGTCATCCATGACCGAGCAACCGCCGACGCCAGGGGGCTATCCACCACCTCCTCCGCCGGGGGGCCAGCACCAGGGCGGTGGATATCCGGCACCCGGCGGATTCGCGCAGCGGGTCCCGGTATTGCCGAAAGAGGCCTATACCCCGTGGTTTACTCGCGTGCTCGCGTGGATCATCGACTACATCCCGTTCACGATCATCTTGGGCATCGGGTTCGCGATGCTGGCGGGAACCCGCGAAACCGCCTGCATCACAGATGTTTCCGAGTACGAGCTGGGTGAGTTCTGTGCCACCGGAGCGTCCACGCTGGGACAGGCATCGGTGGTGATCGCACCGATCGTCGCGCTGGCGTATCTGGTCTGGAACCTCGGCTACCGCCAGGGCCGGACTGGGTCGAGCATCGGCAAGTCGATCGTGAAATTCAAGGTGGTCTCTGAAAAGACCGGTCAGCCAATGGGTTTTGCATTATCGGTCCTGCGTGAGTTCATCTACCTGGTCGCGTATCTGGCCTGCGGCCTGCTCTGGGTCATCGCGGTCTTGTTCCCGCTATGGGATGCGAAGAGGCAGACGTTGGTCGACAAGATCGTCAGTACTATCTGTTTACCGCTCTAATCGTTGACGAACCGACACTGGAAGGCAGCTATGAGCGATCAACCACCTCCCGGCAACTACCCTCCACCCCCGCCACCAGGCGGCGGAGATTACCCACCGCCACCTGGCGGCGGGGGCGGCTACCCCCCGCCGCCACCGCCAGGTGGCTATCCGCCGCCACCGCCCCCGGGGGGTTACCCGCCGCCACCGCCCCCGGGTGGTTACCCGCCGCCGCACGGCGGCGCGCCCGGCTATCCACCACCGCCGCAGCAGGGCGGCTACCCGCCTCCCGGCTATCCGCCCCCTGGCGGACCGGGTTTCGGCGGTGCGCCGGCCTACAGCATCGGCGACGCGTTCTCGTGGGCGTGGAACCGATTCACCAACAACGCGGTCCCGTTCCTCGTCGCGACGCTGGTGTGGGGTCTGGTCATCGTCGTGCTGCAGTGGATCATCAACGCGCTCGGGGGAGCGTTCAACGACGGTGACACCACCAGTTACGCCACCGACGACGGCGGCTTCGCGTTCTCCTACAGCCTGAACAGTCCCGGCGCGGTCATCGTGTCGATCATCGGCTGGATCGTGCTGTTGATCGTCGGCGCGACTGTCCAATCGGCCTACGTCGGGGGTGTGCTCGACATCGCCAACGGGCAACCGGTTTCGATCGGATCGTTCTTTCGACCGCGAAACATCGGCAATGTCGTGATCGCGGGTCTGATCGTTGGAATCCTGACCTCGATCGGGCTGTTCCTGTGCGTCATCCCGGGTCTGATCGTGGCCATCTTCACGATGTTCACGATCGTCGCTCTGCTGGACCGCAACCTCGCGCCGATCGACGCGATCAAAACCAGCTTCAACGTCGTCAAGGAGAACTTCGGTGCGGCGCTGCTGACCTGGCTGGTGATGTTGGTCATCGCGATCGTCGGCGCATTGCTGTGCGGCGTCGGGCTTCTCGTCGCGATTCCGCTGGTGATCCTGATCGAGGTCTACGCCTTCCGCAAGCTCAGCGGCGGTCAGGTCGCCGAGCACAACCCGCAGCAGCTGCCGTCGCAGTAACGAGGCTCATCGGAAGGCGCTGACGCCGGTCAGCGCCTCTCCGATGACCAACTGGTGCACCTCGGAGGTGCCTTCGTAGGTCAGCACCGACTCGAGGTTGTTGGCGTGCCGCAGCACCGGATATTCCAGCGTGATTCCGTTGGCGCCCAGCAACGTTCGGCACTCCCGGGCGATCCGCAGCGCTTCGCGGACGTTGTTGAGCTTGCCGATGCTGATCTGCTCGGGACGGATCCGGCCCTCGTCCTTGAGCCGGCCCAGATGCAGCGCCAGCAGCTGCGCCTTGTTCAGTTCGACGGCCATATCGGCGATCTTGGCCTGCGTCAGCTGGTAGGCCGACAGCGGTTTGTCGAATACGGTGCGGGCGCCGACGTAGTCCAATGTGGTCTGCAGGCAGTCCCGCGCGGCCCCGACGCTGCCGAACACGATGCCGAACCGGGCTTCCGACAGACAGCTCAGCGGGCCCGACAACCCGTGGTCCTCAGGCAATTTGGCGTCGGCCGGCAGTCGCACGTCGTCCAGATGCAGTTCGGAGGTCACCGACGCCCGCAGCGACATCTTGCGGGTCATGTCGCCGGCCGCGAAACCCGGCGTTGCCGCAGGCACGACGAAGCCGACGATCCCCTCCTCGGCGCGGGCCCACACGATCGCCACGTCGGCTACCGAGCCGTTGGTGATCCACATCTTCGAGCCGTTGAGGATCCAATCCGAACCGTCCCGCTTGGCGGTGGTGCGCATGCCGGCCGGGTTGGACCCGAAGTCGGGTTCGGTCAACCCGAAGCAGCCGATGGCCTCGCCGCTGGCCATCGCGGGCAGCCACTGCGTGCGCTGGTCCTCGCTGCCCCACCGGTGGATCGCGAACATCGCCAGCGACCCCTGCACCGACACCAGGCTGCGCAGCCCGCTGTCGACGGCCTCAAGTTCCTGACACACCAGCCCGTAGGCGGTCGCCGACGAGCCGCCGCAGCCGTAGCCCGTCAGGTGCATGCCCAGCAGGCCGAGCTTGCCCAGGTCGACGGCCAGTTCGCGGACCGGTACCTGACCGGTTTCGAACCACTCGGCGATGTGGGGGCGCACCCGTTGGTCGCCGAACTTGCGCACGGTCTGGCGCAGCTCGATGTCTTCGGGGGTCAGCAGCGAGTCGAGGTCGAGGAGGTCAGCGCTCATCGTTCTTGTCTACACCGCTCTGACCGGCGTCCGCGTTCTCGCTAGGGTGAGACGTAATGACTGAACAGCACAAGTTTGCGGGCCTGTCGACCAAGGCCATCCACGCGGGTTTTCGCCCCGATCCGGCGACCGGAGCCGTCAACCCCCCGATCTACGCCAGTTCGACGTTCGCCCAGGACGGCGTCGGGGGATTGCGCGGCGGCTTCGAGTACGCGCGGACCGGCAACCCGACGCGCTCGGCGCTGGAGGCGGCGCTGGCGGCGGTCGAGGAAGCCGCGTACGGCCGGGCGTTCGGCTCCGGAATGGCCGCCACCGACTGTGCGCTGCGCGCGGTGCTGCGCCCTGGCGACCATGTCGTCATCCCCGACGACGCCTACGGCGGCACCTTCCGGCTGATCGACAAGGTATTCACCCACTGGGGGATCAGCCATACCGCGGCCTCGCTGGCCGATCTCGACGCGGTCAAGGCGGCGATCACCGACAAAACCCGGATGGTTGTGGTCGAGACGCCGACCAACCCGCTGCTGACCATCGCCGACATCGGTGCTATCGCGGAGTTGACCGCCACCGCGAATGCCAAACTGCTGGTGGACAATACCTTTGCTTCACCGGCGCTGCAGCAACCGTTGACGTTGGGCGCCGACGTCGTGCTGCACTCCACCACCAAGTATATCGGCGGGCACTCCGACGTCGTGGGCGGCGCGCTGCTCACCAACGACGAGGAACTCGACACCGCGTTCGCATTCCTGCAGAACGGTGCCGGGGCGGTGCCGGGCCCGTTCGACGCATACCTGACGCTGCGCGGGCTCAAAACCCTCGTCGTGCGCATGCAGCGGCACAGCGAAAACGCCGCCGTCATCGCCGAGTTCCTCACCGGCCATCCCGCGATCGAGACCGTGCTCTACCCCGGCTTGCCCAGCCACCCCGGCCACGACATCGCCGCCAAGCAGATGAGCGGCTTCGGCGGCATGCTCTCGGTGCGGCTGCGTGGGGGAGCGCAGGCGGCGCGCGAGTTGTGTTCGCGCACTGAGATTTTCATCCTCGCCGAATCGCTCGGTGGCGTCGAGTCGCTGATCGAGCACCCGGGTGCGATGACACACGCGTCGGCCGCGGGCTCGCAATTGGAGGTGCCCGACGATCTGGTGCGGCTGTCGGTGGGTATCGAGGACGCCGCCGACCTCCTCGCCGATCTGGAGCAGGCGCTAAGTTAGCTCGCGCCCGGAACAGACTCACTCCAGCGCGCGCCGGACCGCTGACGTAGTGACCGCCAAGTTCACCTCCGGCAGCGCCGTGGGGTACTCGTCAACCCAACTGCCGCTGGCGATTTCGGCTGCCCGGGCGTGCACCCAGCGCCAGCCGCGGTCGTTGAGGCTCAACAGCGCGCCGAGCCCGTCGACGGCGTGCAACAGCGAAATGATCGCCGCGGTCGCCGGCGCCGGCGGTTTGCGATCGAACAACGCCGCGAGCAGCGCTGATCTGGCGTTACCCACCCGCTCACGGTTCATCAGCGGCCACGCGGACTCCTTGTGCCTCAAGCGGATCCGCCGGATCTGCCCGGTGTACTCGAGGTATCCGCTGACGTCGTCCTCGATGTGTGGCGACAAGCGCTTCAGCGCTGTCGCGGGGCGCAGCGGCCGTCGTCGCAGCAGCTCAAACGCCGGCTCGGCGACGTGATCCGGCGGACCGGGCGTCGTCGCCAGGGCCATCAACCGGCCCGGTTCAACCGGGTCGCCGGCCACCGCCGGACGGATCCGGCAGGCGTAGGCCAAGTCCAGCAGCACCGCCGCCGACAGCACCCGCGCGCGGCGGTGGCGTTCGAGGTTGGGCTGGGCGGATGCGTTGTCGAGCAGCAGCAGAAACAGGTCCTCGGCGATCTGCGCCATGTGCGGACTCTAACCGCGGCGCCGCGGTTAGCGCGCGTCAGGACTGGTACGGCTCGGCGCTGACCAGGGTGACCTTGACCGTGTTCCCGTTCGGCACCGTGTAGGTGCGGCTCTCGCCGACCTTCGCGTCGATGAGCGCCTCACCCAACGGCGACTTGGGCGAATACACCTCGAGCTTGCCGTCGCTGACGCCTTCCTGGCGGGTGGCAATCAAAAACGTCTCGGTGTCGCTCTTGTCGTCGTCGTAGTAGACCGTGACCACCGAACCGGGCAGGGCGACACCGGACTGGGTGGGCGCCTCGCCGACCTTGGCGGTGTTCAGCAGCTCCTGCAGTTGCCGGATCCGGGCTTCCTGCTGGCCCTGCTCCTCGCGGGCGGCGTGGTAGCCGCCGTTCTCGCGCAGGTCGCCTTCCTCGCGGCGGTCGTTGATTTCGGCGGCGATGACGGGCCGATTGGCGATCAACTGATCGAGTTCCGCCTTCAACCGGTCGTATGCCTCCTGGGTCAGCCAGGTGACCTGCGTGTCGGTCATGTCGTCGCGCTCCTGTCGTTGTTGCTCTCGCGCTGTTTCTCGGTAAGTCGTTCGTGTCACGGCGCCGGGGATTGGTTGTATGTATTGCCGCGTTCGCCGTCGTTATGCGCGCGCTAAAAGCAGCAATACACGGTCCCAGCAGGAACCGTGTATCCGACCATCATAGCACCGCGAACCCGGCTGCCTTTGCGCTTTCGTAGTTCGCTGTTCAGCTTGCGGACACCTGGTCGGGCTAGGGCGTGACCAGGTAGGACGGCACGTCGGTGCCGCAACCGTACACGTCGCCGACGACGGGTGGTTGGCTGGTCTTGACGGTTGTGGTCACCTGCGCGGTGGGCTGTGTCGAAGGTGCTATTAGCACTTCTCGGCGCCCAGTCTCGCTGCCATCGTAGGAGCGGGCCCGCACGATGCACACCGCGGGCTGCGAGGGATCCTTGCGCGTGACGGAGAAGGTGACCGAGACGCTGGAGTCGTCGGTCACCTCGAAGCCGCCCATCTCGCCCTTGACGTCTTCGCTGGCGAACCGCTGGTAGGCGATCACGGCGAGTACGAACCCGGCGATCAGCGTCGCCACCGTCAGGCCCACGGCGATCCACCGACGTTGGCGGCGTGAGAGCCGCTGGCGCCCGTAGCGCGCGGCGGGACGTTCGATCATCTGGATTTACATGCCCGTCGGTCGGATGGATCTACAGAACTGGAACTATAGGGCGTGTCGAATGGTTGAAATGTCTTGACAAGGGCCGACGCAGGTCGGCCGGACAAACGTTAGGTAAAGGCAGATCAGGTTGAGCGAACTGCGGTTGATGGCCGTGCACGCCCATCCGGACGATGAGTCCAGCAAGGGCGCCGCGACGATGGCCCGCTACGTCGACGAGGGCGTGCGGGTGCTCGTGGTGACCCTCACCGGCGGTGAGCGCGGCGACATCCTCAACCCGGCCATGGACCTACCCGAGGTGCACGGCCGGATGGCCGAGATCCGCCGCGACGAGATGGCCAAGGCCGCGGAGATCCTCGGCGTCGAACATCACTGGCTCGGCTTCGTCGACTCCGGGTTGCCCGAGGGCGACCCGCCGCCGCCCCTGCCCGACGAGTGCCTGGGCGCGATACCGCTCGAGCAGCCGACCGAGGCGTTGGTGCGCGTCGTGCGTGAGTTCCGTCCCCATGTGATGACCACCTATGACGAGAACGGCGGCTACCCGCACCCCGACCACATCCGCTGCCACCAGGTGTCGGTGGCCGCCTACGAAGCCGCCACCGACTACCGGCTCTACCCCGACGCCGGCGAACCCTGGGAGGTCAAGAAGCTGTATTACACCCACGGCTTCCTGAGGCAACGCATGCAGCTGCTGCAGGACGAGTTCGCCAAGCATGGCGAGGTCGGCCCGTTCGAGAAGTGGCTCAAACATTGGGACCCCGACCGCGACATCTTCGCCAAGCGGGTCACCACCCGGGTCGAATGCGCCAAGTACTTCGCCCAGCGCGACGACGCGTTGCGCGCCCACGCCACGCAGATCGACCCCAACGGAGACTTCTTCCGCGCGCCGATCGACTGGCAGCAGCGGCTGTGGCCCACTGAGGAGTTCGAGCTGGCCCGCTCGCGGGTGCCGGTTGCGCTTCCCGAAACCGATCTGTTCGCCGGAATCGAGGACCGATGAACGACGCCGTCACGTTCGGCATGGAGCTGATCACCGCCGTGCTGGCCCAGCAGGAGCCCAACCAGCCCGGTCCCGAATTCGGCAAGGCCAGCCCATTCGGATTGCTGGTCATCGCGTTGTTGCTGGTGGGAACGTTCCTTCTGGTCTGGTCGATGAACCGGCATCTGCGCAAGCTGCCCAAGTCGTTCGACACCGAGGAACCCGACCCGACCGCCGAGAGCGGCGCCGCGGAACCTCCGCCCACCGGCGACGAGCGATAGTTCGCCGCGCTGCGTGATCGCGCCCCGGGGTTACCGTCGAAAGGGTGACGAACCAACTCGCTTCGGCCACCAGTCCATATCTACGTCAGCACGCCGACAACCCGGTGCGTTGGCGGCAGTGGACGCCTGAGGCGTTGGCCGAGGCCGCCGCGCGAGATGTGCCGATCCTGTTGTCGATCGGTTATGCCGCCTGCCACTGGTGCCACGTGATGGCCCACGAGTCGTTCGAGGACGAGCAGGTGGCTGCCGCGATGAACGACGGTTTCGTGTGCATCAAGGTCGACCGCGAGGAACGACCCGACCTGGACGCCATCTACATGAACGCCACCGTCGCGCTGACCGGGCAGGGCGGCTGGCCGATGACGTGCTTCCTCACCCCCGACGGGCGGCCGTTCTTCTGCGGCACCTACTATCCCAAACCCAGCTTCCTGCAACTGCTGCACGCGGTTTCGGAGACCTGGCGCAGCCGGCGCGGCGAAGTCGAGCAGGCCTCCGACCGGATCACCGACGAACTGCGATCGATGACGGCGGGTTTGCCCGACGGCGGGCCGCCGGTGCAGCCGGCACTGTGCGACCACGCGGTGGCCGCCGCGCTGCGCGACGAGGACACCGAGCGCGGCGGCTTCGTCTCCAATCAGGCTGCCGCGCCGAAGTTTCCGCCGTCTGCGCTGCTGTTGGCGTTGCTGCGCAACCACGAGCGCACCGGTGACATCCTGCCGATGGAGGCCGTGGAGCGCACCTGCGCGGCGATGGCGCGCGGTGGCATCTACGACCAACTGGCGGGCGGGTTCGCGCGCTACAGCGTCGACGCGTCCTGGGTGGTGCCGCACTTCGAGAAGATGCTCTACGACAATGCGCAGCTGCTGCGGGTTTACGCGCACTGGGCGCGTCGCACGTCGAACCCGTTGGCGCGCAGGGTGGCCCACGAAACCGCCCGGTTCATCGTCGACGAGCTCGGCGTCGACGGCATGTTCGTTTCGTCGTTGGACGCCGACGCCGACGGTGTGGAGGGCCTGACCTATGTCTGGACGCCCGACCAGCTGCGCGAGATGCTCGGCGACGACGACGGCCGTTGGGCTGCGGAGACTTTCGAGGTGACCGAGCCGGGCACGTTCGAGGCAGGCAGTTCGGTGCTGCAGCTGCTGCGTGATCCCGACGACGTCGACCGCTTCACCCGGGTGCGCACCGCGCTGCTGGCCGCTCGGCTCACCCGGCCGCAACCCGAACGCGACAACAAGGTTGTCACCGCGTGGAACGGGCTGGCGATCACAGCATTGGCCGAGGCGGCCGTCGCGCTTGACCGTCCCGAATTGCTCCACGCCGCAACGCGATGCGCCCGGGCCGTCGTCGACCTGCACCTTGTCGACGACAGATTGCGGCGGGCCAGCCTCGGCGGCCGGGTCGGTGAGCCCGCAGCGGTTCTGGAGGACTACGCCGCGTTGGCCACCGCACTGTTGACGCTGTACCAGATGACCGGCGAGGCGTCCTCGCTACAGACGGCCACCACGCTGATCGACGTCGCGCTGCAACATTTCGCCGACCCCGAACGTGCCGGCCGGTGGTTCGACAGCGCCGACGATGCTGAGGCGTTGATGGTTCGACCCGCCGATCCGCTCGACGGCGCGACCCCGTCGGGCGCCTCGCTGATGGCCGAAGCTCTGCTACTGGCAACACATCTCGTCGGCGCGGACCGTGTCGAAACCTACGCGGCGGCAGCGGAGGCGACGCTGGCGTCGGGCACACCGATCCTGGCGCGCGCGCCGCGCTCGGGCGGGCATTGGCTGGCCGTCGCGGAAGCCGCCGTGCGCGGACCGCTGCAGATCGCGGTGGCCTGTGACCCCGGCCGCTCCGAGCTGCTGGCCGCGGCGCGCAGGTTGGCGCCGGGCGGGGCCGTCGTGGTGGGTGGGCCGGTGAACTCCACGGAGTTGCTGACCGGACGTGACCGCGTCGACGGCGCCGACGCGGCCTACGTGTGCCGCGGGCGGGTGTGCGACCTTCCCGTCACCACCGCGGAGGAACTGGCTGCCGCGCTGAATGTCGCCGTGTAGCCTTCGGCGCATGTCGACCCCCGAAGGCAACGCCAAGACCGTTCACCGCTATCTGGAGCTGGCCGCCCAGGGCAAGGCCGACGACATCGTCGAGCTCTACGCCGATGACGCGACCGTCGAGGATCCGGTGGGCGGGGAGGTGCACATCGGCCGCACGGCGATCCGGGGTTTCTACGAGAGCCTGAACAACATGAACGCCGAGTGCGACGTCGTCACGCTGCGCGCGCTCGGCAACGAGGTGGCGTTCTACTGGTCGTTGACCATCGACCTCGGCGAGAACCGGATGCGCATCGAGATCATCAGCGTCATGACGTTCAGCGAGGCGGGCCAGATCGCGTCGATGAAGGCCTACTGGACCCCCGAAAACGTCACCCAGCTCTAGCCTCGAGCGATTTGTGTGCGGTTTCGCGCGCTCACCGCAACGAAACGCACACAAATCGCTCAGAAGACGGCGAACCACATCGCGATGTAGTGGCAGATCGCGGCCACGGCCGTGCAGGCGTGGAAGAACTCGTGATGCCCGAACGTGGTCGGCCACGGGTCGGGCCACCGCAGCGCGTAGAGCACCCCGCCGACGCTGTACAACGCGCCGCCTACGATCAGCAGCACCACCGCGGCCACGCCGGCCCCGTGCATGATCGGACCGATGAACCATGCCGCCACCCAACCCAGCAGGATGTAGAGCGGCACCCCGAGCCACCGCGGCGCCGACGGCCAGAACATCTTGAGCAGCACCCCGGCGATCGCGCCGCCCCACACGATCCAGAACAAGACCATGCCGTCGGTCGACGGCAGCGCGAGCAGTGCGAACGGTGTGTAGCTGCCGGCGATGAAGATGAAGATCATCGAGTGATCCAGGCGTTTCATCCACTTGCGCGCGGTCGCGGATTTCCAGTTCACCCGGTGATAGGCGCCGCTGACAGCGAACATCGCCACGATTGTCAGCGTGTAGATCAGCGTCGCGATGCCGGCCCTGGTGGACTGCATCGACCACGACACCGCCACCAGCGTCGCACCGCATATCGCGGCCACCACGGCTGCGTAGACATGAATCCAACCCCGGGCACGCGGCCTGCCGATGAAATTGGCGACACCGTCGACGAAGGCCTCAGGCAGGTCTTCTGCCGGCGACTGCTGCTTGGATAGCGCGGCGGCGGTGTCGTCGTCTGAGCGATGCAGGGGGGCCGTCATACGTCACCTCCGCTATCGGCGTGGGTGTTTCCGAGCATCACAGTAGTCTGGATCTTCGTGGACCTCATTCCTCCGCGGCTCAAAGAACCGGCATACCGGCTCTATGAGTTGCGGCTGCGCCACGAGCTCGCGCGATCCAAATCCCAACTGCCCCGGCATATCGCGGTGCTGTGCGACGGCAACCGCAGATGGGCACGTGATGCTGGTCACGATGACGTCAGCTACGGCTACCGGATGGGTGCCCGCAAGATCGCCGAAATGCTGCGCTGGTGCCAGGAAGCCGGGATCGAGATGACCACCGTGTACCTGCTGTCCACGGAGAACCTGCAGCGCGATCCCGATGAGCTCTCGTCGCTGATCGAGATCATCACCGACGTGGTCGAAGAGATCTGCGCGGCCGACGACCGGTGGACGGTGCGCACCGTGGGAGACCTCGAGCTGATCGGCGAGGAGCCGGCCCGGCGGCTGCGGGAAGCCGTAGAGTCGACGAACGGCAACGGCAGCAATTTCCATGTCAACCTCGCCGTCGGGTACGGCGGGCGCCAAGAGATCGTCGACGCCGTGCGTCAACTGCTCGGCAAGGCGCTGGTGAACGGCGCCACCGGCGAGCAGTTGATCGAGTCCGTCACCATCGACGCGATCTCGGAGAACCTGTACACCTCCGGGCAACCCGACCCGGATCTCGTTATCCGCACATCGGGGGAGCAGCGGTTGTCGGGGTTCCTGTTGTGGCAGAGCGCCTACTCGGAAATGTGGTTCACCGAGGCGTATTGGCCGGCGTTTCGGCGGGTGGACTTCCTTCGAGCGCTGCGTGATTACTCCGTGCGCCACCGCCGCTACGGCATGTGATGGAAACTTGAACCATGGCTGCGCTGTCGGCGGTGGTCTTCGCGCTCAGCTGGTGGTTGGGGCTGTATCTGCTCGCGCGTGATCCACGTAAACCCGTCCTGGTGCTGTCCGCGATCGGCCTGACCAGTTTCGGGTTGGTGGTGGCGCTGGACGCGGTGCGGGTGGTCAGCGGTTCGGACGCGCTGAGCCGCGTCGAGATCTATCTCGTCGCGGTGCCGGGCATCGCCTGGTTCGCGGTGCTGCTCGAACTGTCGCGCCCCCGCGACACCTGGCGCAGCCGCGCAGGTGAGATCGCGCTCGTGGCCGGGGTGGCCGCGGTGGCGTTCGTCGGCGCGGCGATGGCCGGCAGCGTCGACGGCCCATTGCGCACCGGGCACTGGGTGATGTTCGGTGCCATCTCGGTGTCCTCGCTGGGCGCGATGGTCAACGCGGTGCTGCGGCGGTTACAGCCGGGCCCCGTGGTGGGCTTCGTCGTCGTCGCGACGCTGTTCTTCGCGCTGGGCAACGCAATCCTGATCATCCCACTGGGCCTGGTGCCGAGCTGGCTGGCGTTGGCGGGCACCGGGTTTGACGTGGCAGTGCTCGGCGTCGCGGTCGCGATCAGTGACGCGTTCGACGAGGGTCAGGCACTGCGGGCCGATATGTTGCGCTCGTTCGCGGCGACGACGGTGGTGGCGGTGCTGTTCGGCGGGCAGGCGTTGATCGGGTTGGCGGTCACCGGCCACGACACCGCGCTGACCGTGCTGCTGTTCACCAGCACGGGCATCGCGATCGCGATCAACGTGCTGGCGGACCCGCTGGCGGGCCTGCTGGACCGGGTGGCGTTCTCCCGCAGACCCGCGCTGCGCGCCGACCGCGCCGCGCTGCGCGAGGCCGAGGCCGCACTGCCGCGCCGGTCCACCAATCCGCTCGACGACGTCGACGACGAAACCTTCGTCCGGCTCACCCGTCGCGCGCTCGGCCACTACGGTGATCTGTCCAAGCTGGTGGCCAGCCCGCTGACCGCGCTTCCGGTCATCGACGAACGCCTCGCCGCCCGCGGCGCACCCGATCAGCCGCTGGAGCGGGCCAACGAACTCAAGGCGGTGCTGGCTGAGCGCATCGCCCGGCTCAAACCGCGGGACGGCGGCGACTTCGGCACCACCGAAGAGTGGCGCCACTACAACTCGCTGTACTTCCCGTACGTCGTGGGTGTGCGCGCCTACGCGCAGAACGCCACCGCATCCGGGCTGAACCCGGTCGCGCGCCGGGCCTGGCAGTGGTTCGTCACCGAGGTGCCGCAGCGCTCACTGCACAACTGGCAGAACGCCGCCGCGCGGCTGATCGCCGCTGATCTGCGCGGCAGCCTGGTGGCCGCTGGGGGACTGACGTCTGAGTTTCAAACCCGGAGCGCGAGCGCTCACCCTCGTACAACTTGAGCGTCTGGATCCGTACCAGGATGAGCGCTCGCGGGAGTTCAATGCTGCCGTGACCTGCGGCTGGCAGTAATTGGCAGCATCAGGTGTCGATCTGGCAGCGGCATCTGAGCATCGTCGGTGCCATGACCGCACTCGTCACCCGCCCCGCCGATACCGCCGGGGATGCGCTGTTACGTTTCGCGCTGCGCGCTGACGCCACGCTGTGCAGTGCGCTCGGCCTGCTGGTGGTGATGGCCGCCGAACCGCTGTCGCGGTTGACCGGGCTGTCCGCCACCGCCGAGTGGATCGGCGGCGCCGCGCTGGTCGGCTACGGCCTGCTGCTGTTCGTACTCGCCGGGCTGCCCGACGTCCGGCGCGTCGGGGTCGCCGTGCTGGCCGCCAACATCGCGTTCACCGTCGTCACCGTCACTTTCGCCTACGCCCAGTACCTCGGGGTGCGCCGCCTCGGCGTACCTCCCGCATGACTGGTCCGGAGCCGCCGTCGTTCGAGGTTGCGGCGTCGGCTCCGGAACGGTCAAACCACCCACCCAAGTGAAAGGAACAGATCCATGGCTGCCATCACCACCCCGAAACTCCACGAGTCCACCGACTCGCTACTGCGCCTGGCCATGCGCGCCGACGGGATCCTGACCGGCCTGGCCGGCGTCGCGGCCATCCCGTTGGCCGGCTGGCTGGCCGAGATCTCCGGTACCACAACCACCTTCGAGTACGCGATGGCCGCGTTCTTCATCGCATACGGGGTGGTGGTGCTCGGGCTGGCGGCGCTGCCGTCGGTGCGGCGCGCCGGGATGGCGGTGATCGTCGCCAACGTCGTGTACGCGGTCGCGGCGGTGGTGCTCGTCTTGGTCGACGTGTTCCCGTTGACCACGATCGGTGTGGTGTTGACCCTGGCCACCGGGGCCTACACGCTGGTGTTCGCCGAACTGCAGTACCAGGGCTGGCGGCGGATCAAACCATAAGTGGCCGCTCGCGCATCGGGTGGCTCACAGCTTGCGCAGCCGCAACCGGTTGATCGAATGGTCGGCGTCCTTACGCAACACCAGTGTGGCCCGCGGCCTGGTCGGCAGAATGTTCTCGATCAGGTTGGGCCGGTTGATGGAATGCCAGATGTCACGGGCGGCGAATACCGCCTGATCGTCGGTCAACGTCGCGTAGTGGTGGAAGTGCGAGGCGGGGTTGGCGAACGCCGTGGTGCGCAGGCCGAGAAACCGGTTGATGTACCACTGTTCGATGTCCTCGATGCGGGCGTCGACGTACACCGAGAAATCGAACAGATCTGACACCATCAACGTCGGGCCGGTCTGCAAGACGTTGAGGCCCTCGAGGATCAGGATGTCGGGGTGGCGCACGAGCTGCTTCTCACCCGGCACGATGTCGTAGAGCAGGTGTGAGTAGACCGGCGCACAGACTTCGTCGGCGCCCGACTTCACCGAGGTGACGAACCGCATCAACGCGCGGCGGTCATAGCTTTCCGGAAAGCCCTTGCGGCCCATCAGGTTACGGCGGACAAGCTCGGAGTTCGGATAGAGGAAACCGTCGGTGGTGACCAGGTCGACGCGCGGATGGTGTTCCCAGCGCGCCAGAAGTGCCTGCAGCACACGGGCGGTGGTCGACTTGCCGACGGCGACGCTGCCCGCCACCCCGATGACGAACGGCACCGGCCGGTCCGGGTTCTGCTGCGGCTCACCGAGGAACTCCGCGGTGGCCTCGAACAACCGCTGTCGCGCGGCGACCTGCAGGTGGATCAACCGCGCCAGCGGCAGGTAGACCTCCTGAACCTCGATCAGGTCGAGTTTCTCGCCGAGGCCCCGCAACCTCAGGAGTTCGTCCTCGGTGAGCTTGAGGGGCGTCGACATGCGCAGTGCCTGCCACTGACTTCTATCGAACTCCACGTAGGGGCTGGGTTCGCTCAGCCGCGCCATGCGCTCAGTGTGGCATTTAACGTTGAGGCCATGGACCCCAGCACCGTGATACGGGAGTACTTGCTGCTCGGTTTGCGCTTCGACCGGATCGAAGCCGGGTACGTCGACGCCTTCACCGGCGACCAGGAGCTACGCCGCGCGGTGGCCGCCGAACCCCCGCCCGACCCCGCTGAGCTGGCCCGTCAGGCCGAGCGGCTGCAGGCCGAACTACCTGCGGGACTGGAGCCGGCGCGCGCCGATTTCGTCGCCGCCCACCTGCGCGCGCTGGCCTGCGCCGGACGCAAGTTCGCAGGCCACGACGTCGGGTTCGTCGACGAGGTCGAGGCCTACTTCGACGTGCGCGTCACCAAGGGCGACGAGGAGCGGTACCGGCAGGCGCACCGCCGGCTCGACGAGGCGCTGGGCGGGCACGGGCCGCTGGCCGAGCGCATGGCCGCCTACCGCGCCGGTGAGGAGATCGCGCCGGAGCGCCTCGAGGAGTGCATCCACGCGTTCTCCAGCGCGCTGCGGGACCGGGTGCGCGCGCAGTACCCACTGCCCGAGACGGAGACCATCACCTACGAGGTGGTGACCGATAAACCGTGGTCGGGGTTCAACTACTACCTCGGCGACTACCGCTCCACCGTCGCCGTCAACGCCGACCTCAAACAGCAGATGGCCAACCTGCCGCGGCTGGTGGCACACGAGTCCTATCCGGGCCACCACACCGAGCACTGCCGCAAGGAAGCCGGCCTGGTCGAGGGCAAGGGGCAGCAGGAGCAGACGATCTTTCTCGTCAACACCCCGCAGTGCCTAATGGCCGAGGGCCTCGCCGATCTCGCGCTCTACGCCGCGGTCGGCCCCACCTGGGGGAGTTGGGCCGCTGAGATCTACGCCGATCTGGGCCTGCGGTTCGACGGTGAGCGTGCGCAGGCGGTGGCGGAGGCGACGGCAGCGCTGGCTGATGTGCGCCAGGATGCGGCGCTGATGCTGCACGACGAGCACCGCGACGTCGACGACGTCGTCGCGTTCCTGGAGCGGTGGCTGCTGGTCGACGACCAGCGGGCGCGTCAGATGCTGCGGTTTCTGTCCTCGCCGCTGTGGCGGGCCTACACCAGCACGTATGTCGAGGGTTACCGGTTGCTGCGCGGTTGGCTCGACGCCCGCCCGGCCGGCGTCGGGCTGACCGAGCGGTTCGGCAGGCTGCTCGACGAACCGCTGATCCCGTCGTCGCTGCGCTAAACCCGCGCCGAACGTGGGTTACCCGCACGCCTGCGGCGGTCCGGACGTGCGTTACTCCCACACTCGGCACCCTATGCACGGGCATTAGGCTGAACCCCATGACTGCAGACCCCGTGACCACCCACGCTGCTGCTCCAGGTGCGGAGTACGCCGAGACCGCCAGCCAGGCCTACCGGGCAGCGCTGCAGGTCATCGAGTCCGTCGAGCCGCGTATCGCCGCCGCGACACGCAAAGAGCTTGCCGACCAACGGGATTCGCTGAAGCTGATCGCCAGCGAAAACTATGCCTCACCGGCGGTGCTGTTGACGATGGGCAGTTGGCTGTCCGACAAATACGCCGAGGGCACCATCGGGCACCGGTTCTACGCGGGCTGTCAGAACGTCGACACCGTCGAAAGCGTTGCCGCCGAGCACGCCCGCGAGCTGTTCGGTGCGCCGTACGCCTACGTCCAGCCGCACTCGGGGATCGACGCCAACCTGGTCGCGTTCTGGGCCATCCTGGCCACCCGCGTCGAGGCGCCGGCGCTGGCCGAGTTCGGCGTCAAGCACGTCAACGACCTGTCGGAGGCGGACTGGGAGGGGCTGCGCAACAAGCTCGGTAACCAGCGTCTGCTCGGCATGTCGCTGGACGCTGGTGGCCATCTCACGCACGGGTTCCGGCCCAACATCTCCGGCAAGATGTTTCACCAGCGCAGCTACGGCACCGACCCCGAGACCGGGCTGCTCGACTACGACGCGCTGGCGGCCGCCGCGCGGGAGTTCAAGCCGCTGATCCTGGTCGGCGGGTACTCGGCGTACCCGCGGCGGGTCAACTTCGCGAAGCTGCGCGAGATCGCCGACGAGGTCGGCGCCACGCTGATGGTCGACATGGCGCACTTCGCCGGGCTCGTTGCGGGCAAGGTGTTCACCGGCGACGAGGACCCCGTGCCGCACGCGCACGTCACCACCACGACGACACACAAGTCGCTGCGCGGACCGCGCGGCGGGATGGTGCTCGCGCAACCGGAGTACTCCGACGCCGTCGACAAGGGATGCCCGATGGTGTTGGGCGGCCCGCTTTCTCACGTGATGGCCGCCAAGGCCGTCGCGCTGGTCGAGGCGCGCCAACCCGCCTTCCAGAGCTACGCTCAGCGGGTCGCCGACAACGCCAAGGCGCTGGCCGACGGATTCGGTAAGCGCGGGGCCCGGCTGGTCACCGGCGGCACCGACAACCACATCGTGCTGCTCGACGTGACGTCGTTCGGGCTGACCGGACGCCAGGCCGAGTCCGCGCTGCTGGATTCCGGTGTGGTCACCAACCGCAACTCGATTCCGGCCGACCCCAACGGCGCGTGGTACACCAGCGGCATCCGGTTCGGCACCCCGGCGTTGACGACGCGCGGGTTCGGGGCGGCCGAATTCGACCGCGTCGCTGAGCTCGTCGTCGACGTGCTGACCAACACGGAACCAGCGGTAGGCACGGCTGGCCCCTCCAAGGCCAAGTACAAGCTGGCCGACGGCACCGCCGAGCGGGTGCACTCCGCCGCCGCCGAGTTGTTGGCCGCCAACCCGCTGTATCCGGGCCTGACGCTGTAGCTTGCGGCGCGGTCCTCCCGTAACGCCGAGGTCGACGGTTGGTCGCGCTTTAATCGCACTTTTCTGTCCAAACGCCCCTTTCGGCGGGGTGGTTTTCCGGAACGTGTGAACTCGGGTTACAGTTACTTTCATGGCACAGAAACCTGTACCAAACGCGCTGATCACCGAGCTCGAACCGGTCGTGCAGCAGGAGTTGCGCCGCCACATCGACTCCGAAGATCTCTGGTACGCGCATGACTATGTGCCGTTCGAGCAGGGCGAGAACTTCGCCTTCCTCGGTGGCCGGGATTGGGACCCGTCGCAGGTGACGCTGCCCAAGCACGTCACCGATGCGCTGGAGATCCTGTTGATCACCAAGGACAACCTGGCCAGCTTCCACCGCGAGTTCGTCTTCAGCTTTATCCTGGAAGAGAAGTGGGGCCGCTGGATCGGCCGCTGGACCGCCGAGGAGCACCTGCACGCGATCGCGCTGCGCAACTACCTCGTCGTTACCCGCGAGATCGACCCGGCTGCCAACGAAGACGTGCGCGTCGAGCACGTGATGAAGGGATACCGCGCCGACACCTACAGCCAGGTCGAGCGGCTGGTGTTCATGGCGTTCTTCGAACGCGCGCACGCCGTGTTCTGCCGCAACCTCGAAGCGCAGACCTCCGAGCCGGTGCTCAAGAACCTGATCGGGCGGATCGCCAGGGACGAGGAGCGCCACGAGGAGTTCTTCGCCAACCTGGTCTCCCACCTGCTGACCACGCACCGCGACGAGACCATCGAGGCGATCGCCAACCGCGCCGCCGACCTCGGCGTCGTCGGCGGGGACATCGACGCCTACGCGGACAAAGTCGAGCACGTCGCCGAGGCGGGCATCTTCGGGCCCGACGAACTGCGCCAGGTCGTCACCGACCGCATCGCCGCGTGGGGGCTGGCCGACGAATCACGACTTGCGGAGTTCGCCACCACGTAACCCGCAGCTACGGCGCGCCTGCGCGGCGGGAATGTCGCGACCGGAGTAGCGTCGGCTTCGATGGCTAGCGACGTGCTCTGCTATCCGGGCGGTACCGATCGTTACAACGACGAAAGGACCGGCCCCGGTCCTCGTACCGCAGCGTCCGCCGACGTGTTCGTGTGGGGCCGCGCGGGCTCGAGGAGCGCTACGTGACTGATTCGGTCATCCGGAGCTATGTGCTCGACACCTCTGTGCTGCTGTCCGATCCGTGGGCGGCAACCCGGTTCGCCGAACACGAGGTCGTTGTTCCGCTGGTGGTCATCAGCGAACTGGAAGCCAAGCGTCATCATCACGAGCTGGGCTGGTTCGCCCGCCAGGCGCTGCGGATGTTCGACGATCTGCGCCTCGAACACGGACGGCTCGATCAGCCGATTCCTGTTGGCACACAAGGCGGCACGCTGCACGTCGAACTCAACCACAGCGATCCCTCGGTGCTGCCCGCCGGATTCCGCACCGACAGCAACGACGCGCGGATCCTGACCGTGGCCGCCAACCTCGCGGCCGAAGGTAAAGCGGTCACTTTGGTCAGCAAGGACATCCCGTTGCGGGTCAAGGCCGGTGCCGTCGGATTGTCCGCCGACGAGTACCACGCCCAGGACGTCATCACTTCGGGCTGGACGGGCATGGACGAACTCGACGTCGCGCCCGAGGACATCGACATGCTGTTCGCCGACGGTGAGGTCGACCTGGAGGACGCCCGTAATCTACCCTGCCACACCGGTATTCGCCTGCTCGGTGGCTCATCGCACGCGCTGGGACGGGTCAACGCCGAAAAGCGGGTGCAGCTGGTGCGTGGCGATCGTGAGGCGTTCGGGCTGCGCGGGCGCTCCGCCGAACAACGTGTGGCGCTGGACCTGTTGCTCGACGAGTCGGTCGGCATCGTCTCGCTGGGCGGCAAGGCCGGCACCGGCAAGTCCGCGCTGGCGCTGTGCGCCGGGCTGGAGGCGGTGCTGGAGCGTCGCACCCAACGCAAGGTCGTGGTGTTCCGGCCGTTGTACGCAGTCGGCGGGCAGAACCTCGGCTACCTGCCGGGCAGCGAGAGTGACAAGATGGGCCCGTGGGCGCAGGCCGTCTTCGACACCCTCGAGGGCCTCGCCAGTCCCGCGGTGCTCGAGGAGGTGCTTGCCCGCGGCATGCTCGAGGTGCTGCCGCTGACCCACATCCGGGGGCGT
This sequence comes from Mycolicibacterium sp. XJ2546, assembly GCF_053483195.1. NCBI lineage: Bacteria > Bacillati > Actinomycetota > Actinomycetes > Mycobacteriales > Mycobacteriaceae > Mycobacterium > Mycolicibacterium sp. XJ2546. The sequence continues at coordinate 544,173 of NZ_JBEFRW010000001.1, forward strand.
TCGCTGCACGACTCGTTCGTCATCGTCGACGAGGCCCAGTCGCTGGAGCGCAACGTGCTTCTCACCGTGCTGTCGCGGCTCGGAACCGGGTCGCGGGTGGTGCTCACCCACGATGTGGCCCAACGTGACAACTTGCGGGTCGGCCGCCACGACGGGGTGGCCGCGGTGATCGAAAAGCTCAAGGGCCACCCGTTGTTCGCCCACATCACGCTGTTGCGCAGCGAGCGTTCACCGATCGCGGCGTTGGTCACCGAGATGCTCGAGGAGATCAGCCCCGGCGCCCTGCCCTGACCGCGGTTTGTGGAGCCGCAACCGCGCTCAGCGCGGTCAGCGCTCCACAAATCACCGGTCGTAGCCGCGCACCAGGTACCAGCCCGCGGCCGCCGCGCCGCCGAGCGCCATCACCCGATCGGCTCGGTCGGCGCGCGGCAGGTCGAGCAGCGCCGCCAGGCCCAGTGCCGCGAACCCGGTACGCAACGCGGGCTGCCAGGTGCCCGTGGTCACCAGGGCACACGGGTAAGCGGGCGGGATTGCGGAGTCGTGATCAGCGAGCACCGGATACTCCTGAAGTCGATCGATCGGTCCAGCGCTCGACGCTAATTGCTGATGGGACGCAGGGAAATAGGGTGTTTCCCTATGCCTCGGCGCGCCCGACGTGGCGGCCCAGCTCGGCGCGCGATTTGATGCCCAGCTTGCGGTAGACGCGGGCCAGGTTCGCTTCGACGGTCTTGGGGCTGATGAACAGCGCGGCGGCCACGTCGCGGTTCTTCATCCCGGCGGCGGCCAACTCGGCGACCCGCTGTTCGGAGGGGGTGAGCTGACCGCTCTGGCGGGGGCCGACGCTGGCCCGCACCAACTCCGAGCGCGCCCGGTCCGCCCACAGCGGGACGTGCAATCGCTCGAAGATGTCGAAGGCTTCCCGCAGACGCGTCGACGCCGACTCTTTCCTGCGTTGCCTGCGTTCGATCTGGCCCAGCAGAAGCAGGGTGCGGGCGCGTTCGAACGGCATCGGCAACCGTTCGTGTGCGTTCATCGCGCGCAGCGCCGCCGCATGCGCGCCGTCGAGATCCCCACAAACCGCGAGCAGCATGCCCCGCGAGCGCGCGCCGACGGCAAGCATCCAGGGCCGGTCCAGCCGGTGCCCGTTGCGTTCGAGGGCATCGATCAACGGTGCGGCCTCCTCCGGGCGGCCCGACTGCACCAGCGCCTCGATGGCGTCGGGCAGGTACGCCGCATTGGGCAGCTCCGTCGGCGTCGAGGCCGGATCGAAAGCCGCCAGTAACGGCGCCACCGCCGCCAGCGCCGCGTCATGGTTGCCCAGCGACAGCTCCAGGAACGCCAGCGCGCCCAACACCCGCTCCGACAACCGGGAAGTCCCTGAGTGCCTAGCGCTTTCGAGCGCATCGGCGACGGCCCGACGGGCGTCGGTTTCGTGGCCTGCGTATGCCGCCAACTGCGCGCGCAGGCTCTGGGCCAGGAAGCGCGGCGTGTTCCCGCCGAGCTGACGGGCATATTCCAAGGTGTCCTCGGCGACCAAATTGGCGTTGACCAAGTCGCCGCGCCACAGCGAGTTCATCACCGCGTGCTGAGCGATGAAGATGTGTTCGCCTTCTTCACCTTTCTCCAGGCAGCGAGACCGGATCGCCTCGAGCTTCTGATCGGCGAGATCGAACTGGTTGGTCCATTGCAACAGCAGGGTGTGCTGGACGCTGGGCCGAAACACCAGCGGCGTCAACGCTTCGGTGTCCTCGAGTTCCAACGCCCGGCAGATGGATTGCTCGTCGAGTCCCCGGCCTGCCGTGAACAACAGGATCGAACGCATCCCCAGCGCGATGCTCAACAGGTGCGGTTGGCCCAGTCGCTCGGCATATGACACCGCCTCGTCGGCCGTGCGGACGCCCTCTTCGATGTGGTTGTTGTGAAAGAGACAGTACGCCAAGGTAACCAGCAGCTGCACCCGCAGCGGGCTGCCGTCGACGGCATGGTCGAGCGCCTCCCGTAGCAACGGTGCCGCCTCGAAGAAGCCCGCACTGTAGAGGCGCACCACGGCCAAGCGGCTCAACGTCTCTGCGCGCAGATCACCGGAGGGCAACCGGTCCACGGTCTCTTCGAGCACGGCCGCTGCCCGGCGGTGGTCGCCGGCGTCGAAATGGTGCAGTGCGCTGCGGAGCCGACGGTCGGGGGTGTCACCGCCGAGGCCGATCGCCAAATCCACCAGTTCGGCTGCGGCTGCGGGCGCTCCGCGTATCCGCGCGGATTCCGCCGCCGCATCCAGTGCGTCGAGGGTGACCTGGTCGCCGCTGGTCGCGGCCAGTGCCAGATGTCTGGCCCGCAGTTCGGGTTCGTCGACGATCTCGGCGAGCCGGCGGTGCATCTGGCGCCGGCGACCCGGGGCGGCCTGGCTGTACACCCCGCTGGCCAGCAGGGGGTGGGTGAAGTGAATTCGGTTGCCGTCGATGGCGATAATGCCTTTGTTCTCGGCGACTTCGAGCAGCTCGACCACCCGGTCGTCGTCGCTGACCGTCGCACTCGACACCGATTCGACGGTCGGGAACGCCATGCACGACGCCGCGAGCAGCGCGTCGTGCACGTCGGAATCGAGGGTGCCGATCCGGCTGCGCACGACGTCGGTCAGCGTGCGCGGCAGCGCGGTGCCGATGCTCGTCGGTCGGTCCCCGATCGCGCGGGCCAGTTCGATCGCATAGAACGGGTTGCCGCCCGACATCTGGTGGATTTGCCCGATTAGCGGGCGCGAGAACGGCTTTCGTAGCCGAGCCGTCACCGCCGTGTGGAGGTCCTGAACGCTCAACGGGTGCAGCCGGATGCGCTTGAGCGCCTCCGGCCGTGGCAACTGCAGCCATCCCGCGCCGGCACCGTCGCCCGAGTCGGTGCGCACGGTGGCCAGGATTCCCGCCGGACCCATGAGCCGGCGCGCCGCGAACGCGATGACGTGCATGCTGGACGGGTCCACCCACTGCAGGTCATCGATCGCCAGCAACACCGGGCCTTCGTCGCCGAGCCGTTCGATCACCGAAAGAAACGCCGCCGCCACCGCGCGCTGGTCGGTGACCGCGTCATTGTCTGCGCGCAGCAGCACCTGATCGACCGCGTGCAGCTGTGGGTCCGGCAGATCGGCCCAGGCGCCGGCGTCGACCTCGTCGAGCAGGTCGGCCAGCGCCGTGTACGCGAGCACCGACTCCGCTTCCGCCGCGCGTGCGGACAACACGCGAAAGCCCCGCGCCGGTGCCTGCTCCACCGCGGCCAACCAGAGCGTGGTCTTGCCGATGCCCGCCTCGCCCTCGATCAGCAAGGCCGAAGGGCCGACGGCGGTGGCCGCCAAGAACTCATCGATCGCACGCTTGTGCACAGGATGGATCCCCACATCGCCGGTGGCCATACCAAAAAGAATCTCAGCAAACCGCGAGGATCACCAATTGTTCGGTGCAACGTCATCGGCGGCGGCCATCACCCGGCCGAGCTCGGCGCGCGAGTGAATTCCCAGCTTGCGATATGCCCGCGCCAACGTGGCTTCGACGGTCTTGGCGCTCAGCGACAGCTCTCCGGCAACGGCGCGGTTCGTCATGCCGGAGGCGGCCAGCTCGGCCACCCGGCGCTCGACAGCCGTCAGGTCGCGGCGCTGCTGTGGCGCCTCGGCGCCGCCGGGTAACCGGGCCCGCGCGCGAGCCGCCCACAGCGGGGTGCCGAGCTGCTCGAAGGCGGTCAGCGCCTGGTGCAGTGACGCCGGCGCCTCCCGCTGCCGGGAACGCGCCTGAAGCGTGCCGAGCACGAGCTGCGTGCGGGCCCGCTCGAACGGCATCGCAAGCCGGTCGTGATGGTCGATCGCCTGATGTGCGGCGGCGACGGCGCCGGTCAGGTCACCTCGGGCGGCCAGCACCAGCGCCCGGCAGCGCCCACCCGTCGCCAGCATCCAGGAGCGGTCGAGCCGGTGTCCGTTGCGTTGCAGATCGTCGACGAGCGGTTCGGCCTCGGCCACCCGCCCCGTCGCGACGAGTGCCTCCACCGCGTCGGGCAGGTATGCCGCCGCCGACAACTCCGTGGAGTTCGGGGCGTGCCGCGCCATCAACGGCGCCAACGCGTTCACTGCGGCGTCGTGATTGCCCAGCGACAGCTCCAGCAAGCCCAGAGCGGTTCTGGCCTGGTCTTCGTGCCACGCGGTGCCGCTGAGCTTGCAGACGTCCATCGCGTCGGCGATGACGGGGCGGGCCTCGTCTTCGGCACCGTCATAGACGGCCAACCAGGCCTTGAGCAGCAGGCTCAGCATCGTGGGGAAGTCGCCGCCGAGTTGCCGGGCCAGCGCTGTGACTTCCTGGGCCAGCCGCTTGGCCTCGGTGAAGTCAGCGCGCCAGATCCGGTTCACCACGACGTAGAAGTTGACGAAGATCAGCTCGCCTTCCTCACCCCGGTCGATGCAGCGTCGCTCGACGGCCCGTAGTTGTTCATACGAGGAGTCCAGGTCGCCGCTGCAGGCCAGGATCAGCGCGTGTTCGACGCTGGGGCGAAGCATGGTCGGGGTGAAGGAGTCGTGGTCCTCGAGCTCGAGCGCGCGCTGCAGGCTGGCCTCGTCGATACCGCCGCCGCCGAAAAACTGCAGGGTGGCGCGCACGCCCAGGGCCTGGCTGAGCAGCGCGGGGTCGCCGAGCGGTTCGGCGTGTGACACGGCCTCTTGACCGAGCCGCCACGCGGCTTCGAACTGGCCGGTCATGTGCTGCGCGTATGCCAGCGCAATCAAGATGCTGACCCGAAGTGGACCGTCGGGTGAGTCTTCGTCCAGCGCGCGGGCCAGCAGATTGCGTCCCTCGACGTAGCCGTCGGCCATGAACCGCACGAACGCCAACGCGTGCCGGGCCTGCGCGCGTAGCGGTCCGGGTTCCATGTCCGCGATGGACTGCTCCAGCAGGGTGCGGGCTCGGACCGGGTCGCCGGCGTCGAAAGTGTGGGTGGCCAACAGCATTCGACGCTGCGGGGTGTCGCCACCGAGACCGATCGCGAGGTTGAGAAGGTCGGCTGCGGCCGCGGGCGCACCGCGGGCCTGTGCGGAGGCGGCGGCGTCGTCCAACGCCTGCAGTGTCTCGGCATCGCCATTGGTCGCCGCCAAGGCCAGGTGCCGGGCCCGCAGTTCGGGTTCGACGGCGACGTCGGCCAGGCGCCGGTGCATGGATCGGCGCCGCGCCGGTGAGGCGTCGGAGTAGACACCGGCGGCCAGCAGCGGGTGGGTGAACCGGATCCGGTGGCCCTCGATGGCGATGATGTCTTGCTGTTCGGCCGCCTCGAGCAGTTCGACCAACCGGTCGCGATCGGTGTCGGACGCGGCGAGCACCCGCTCGACGGTCGGCGTGGCCAGCGAAGCGACGGCCAGCAGCGTGTCGTGGGTTTCGGCGTCGAGGCCGCTGAGCCGAACGCGCACCAGCTCCGCCAACGTGTCAGGAAGCTCGGTGCCGGTGTTCTCGTCGATAGTGCGGGCCAATTCGATGGCGTAGAACGGGTTTCCACCCGAAACGTGATGTATACGCGTGAACGTCGATCGTGGCAGCGGTCGATCGACACTTTGTGACAGCACCTGATGAAGTGCGCGGGACGACAAGGGTCCCAACGTGATCCGACGGACTGCGTCGGGCCGGGGCAGCTGTAGCCACGATGCGGCGTCGCCGGCGTCGGGTTCGGTGCGGATCGTGGCGACAAGCCCCACCGGGCCGGTCAGCCGCCTTGCGGTGTAGGCGATCACGTACGCGCTGGAGGGGTCCAGCCACGGCAGGTCGTCGATGGCCAACAACAACGGGCCGTCCTCGCTCAACCTCTCGACGATCGACAGGAACGCCGCCGCGACCGCACGCTGATCGGTTGCCGCAGCGGAGCCTTTCGTTTCGGACAGGATGTGATCGACCGCGGCATGCTGCGGTCCCGGCAAGTAAGACCAGATCGCGGGATCCACGTCGGCGAGCAGGTCGGCCAGCGCGGTGTAGGCCAGCACCGACTCCGCTTCGGTCGCGTCGGTCGACATCACCCGGAACCCGCGGTGGCGCGCACTTTCGGCGGCTGCCAGCCACAACGTGGTCTTACCGATGCCCGCATCGCCCTCGATCAACAGCGCCGACGGCGTGCTGGACGCGGAATCCAGGAACTCCGCCACCGTCGCCTCTTCGGCGGGGCGGTGTGCCAGATACGCGGGCATACGGACGAACTCTCGGCGGTTACAGGTGTGCGTGTCGTTGTAGTGCTGCCTGAGCGTATCGGCGTTTCGTCCGTCGCGAACATCGAACCCCGCGGCGATATGGCCGTTGGTCACTTCACCAATGCCGAAAGCCTCCAGATTCGTGGTCCCAACCTGGCCTATCGTCGGTTGAAGCGATCGCACAAGGAGTAATCGATGTCTGAGTTTGCCTCCCGGCACGGCATCGTGGTGGGTGTCGACGGGTCACCCGCGGCGAAGGTCGCGGTGGACTGGGCGGCTCGGGAGGCGGCGCTGCGCAACGCCGTCCTGACCATCGTGCACGTCATGCCCGCGCTGACAGTGTGGCCTGAGTTGTCGATGTCACAGAAGATCGACCAGCTCTACAAGAAGCAGGCCGAAGCGTCGTTGCGCGACGCGCGCCAGGTGGCGCAGGAGGTGGAGGGCACACCGGGCCGCATCGAAACCCAACTGCTCGATGGTGCGGCGCTACCTGCGCTCGTCGAGCTCTCCGGCGAGGCTGAGCTTGTCGTGGTCGGGTGTCGCGGGCTCGGCTCGATCGCGCGACGGCTGCTCGGCTCGATCAGCAGAGGACTCGTCCAACGTGCGCACTGCCCCGTCGCGGTCATCCACGACGAGGATCCGCTGATGCCCTGCCCCGTCGCCGAGGCGCCCGTGGTCGTCGGCATCGACGGCTCTCCGGCCTCAGAGCTGGCCACCCAGGTCGCGTTTGAGGCCGCATCCCGCCGCGGGGTCGAACTCGTCGCGGTGCACGCCTGGATCGACGACGCGGGCATCGTGTTACCCGCCGACGAATGGTCGGCGAGGGGTGAGGAACTCGCCGAGCAGAAGTTGACAGAACAGCTGAGCCGTTGGCAGCAGCGCTATCCCCACGTGCCCGTACGCCGTGTCGTGGTTCGCGACCACCCGGCGCGGCAGCTGGTCAAGCAGGCCGATTCCGCGCAACTCGTGGTGGTGGGCAGCCGCGGCCGGGGCGGTTTCGCCGGGATGCTGCTGGGCTCTGTGGGAGCGGCGGTTGCCGAGGCTGCCCGCATGCCGGTAATCGTCGCCCGATCATCCTGACATCACGCCGAATCAGGCTCCGCTGTGGCGGAACTGGAGCACTTCGCGCAGCGAACGTCGGGGGGTTGGGGGCGGCACATCTTCAATCGAAGGTGCCAGCCCGACGCGGACGAGAACCTGCGGCGCGATGTCCTGACCGATCAGCTCGGCGAGCATCCGTCGGCTCTCGGGGTGCTCGATGATATGGGTCAACGTGCAGGTGGCCAAGCCGGCCATGGTGGCCTCGAGCAGCACGGCCGAGAGCCGCTCACCGCATCGCAGCACGCTGTCGTGGGATTCGTCGTACGTGGACAGCGCCAGGATCTTCGACTGGTCCCGCTCGACGTGTTCACGTCGGGCGCCATATTGTGTGACGGGGAACACCCGCGCAACGTCAACACGGTCCGCCTCGGACTCCGAAAGCAACGAGCTGCGCGGTATGCCCTCGGCGGCCTCGAACCCGGCTGTCCACCAATGCAACTCGGCGTGGTAGTGCGAGTCGTATCGACGCAGATCTTCGGTGAGCTTCGACGCCGTGGCCAGCTCTGGACGCAGATCGTCGGCGATCACGTCGAGACGCACCGCCGCGCAGTCCACGACGTGGCGCAGATGCGGCTCAAAGGTTTGCCAGTCAGGAGGTGCGGCGAACGGCAGGCGATCGGTGCGCCGCAACAGGATGGCGTTGGCGCGGCGGCGATGACCATCGGTCACGAAGTCCATCGGGCGGAATTCGATCGACGCCAGATGCAGACGGTTGGTCGCGTCGGGAAACCGGTGCACCGTGGTCGCCCACCCGGCCGCCGCCATCGCCGCATCGAGATGGTCGAGAACCACGCCGCAGCTCAGTAGCGTCTCGCGGCCCGACGTGTCGGTACCACGAACATTGCGCGTCACAGCGGCGAAAAGGTGAAGTCCGCTGTCGTCGGCCACCCATCGCCACGGCTGGCTGTTGTGCAACGACGGCGCGCGGCAGGCCAACTGCACGGCATTCGCGATTACGGCGGAATCCACCATGGTGTGCGTCATCTCAAGCCTCCACTGCGCTCCGGTTCCCAGTCTCGTCACGCGCGGGCACCGCGGATAGGGCCTTTGTGCCTCGGCGTGCAGGGACGGACGGCCACTGCGCGCCCGCGCGGGCGACCGGCAAGATGGGGGTATGGCTGCGACGACGCCCGGCAATCTGTCCGCAGAGGTGCATGAGACCCACACCGGGTTGGTGATGTTGCTCGGCGAGTTTGCCTACAAGGCGAAAAAGGCCGTCGTCACCGATTTCCTCGACTTCAGCACGCCGCAGCGTCGCGAGGCGGCCTGCGTGCACGAGATCGAGCTCAACAGCCGGCTCGCACCCGACAGCTACCTCGGGTTGGCCCATTTCAGCGGCGTCCACGGCGAGCCGCCCGAACCGGTGATCGTGATGCGCCGCTATCCGGACGCCTACCGACTGACATCCCTGGTCAAACGGGGCAGCCCGGTAAAAGCGCACCTGACGTCGATCGCCGAGACGTTGGCGTCATTTCACGCCCGCGCAGCCCGCGGCGAATCGATCGACGCGTGCGCGACGGCCGACGCCGTCGCCGCGCGCTGGCGCGACAACATCGACGAGCTATACCGCCAGGCGGTACTGGACCGCGAAACCATCGACGAAGTGTGGCGCCTTGCCGCGCAGTTCATCTCGGGCCGCGCAGCGTTGTTCGCCCAGCGCATCGCCGAACGCCGCATCCTCGACGGGCATGCCGACCTGATCGCCGATGACTGTTTCTGCATGCCCGAAGGGCCGGTGCTGCTCGACTGCCTCGAGTTCGACGACAAGTTGCGCTATGTCGACGGCCTCGACGACGCCACTTTTCTGGCGATGGACCTCGAATTCCTCGGCCGAAAGGACTTGACGGAGTACCTTTTGGCGCAGTACAGCCGCGCCGCCAGTGAAACCGCGCCGAGACCGCTGGCCGACTTCTACGTCGCCTACCGCGCGGTGGTGCGCGGCAAGGTCGACTGCGTACGGGTGGCACAGGGCCACGCCGATGCCGCGGCCGACGCTCAGCGCCATATGGACATCGCTCTGGACCATCTGCGGGCCGCTACGGTGCGGCTGGTCATCATCGGCGGCGGTCCCGGAACGGGGAAGACCACGCTGTCGCGTGCGCTTGCAGAACGGATTGGCGCACAGGTGATCTCGACCGACGATGTGCGCCGCGAACTGCAAGCCGACGGGGTCATCACCGGAAAGGCCGGCGAGGCCGGAGCCGGGCTGTACTGCCCGCAGAACGTCGCCGCCGTCTACGACGCCGTGCTGCAGCGCGCGCGGAAGTGCCTTCAAGGCGGTCGATCGGTGATCCTCGACGCGACATGGCGCGATGCGCACCACCGCGAACGCGCCCGCACGCTGGCGGCCGAATCCCATGCGCCGTTTGTGGAACTGTGTTGCAGCCTGCCGTTGCCGACCGCCTCGGCCAGGATCGAGAACCGTGGCGCGACAAGCTCGGACGCCACCCCCGAGATCGCTGCCAAGCTGGCAAGTTCGGTCGACGACTGGCCGGACGCGCACCGCGTCGACACCGGCCGCCCGCTGGCCGAGTCCGTCGCCGACGCCACCAGTATCGTGTACGCGGCGGTGGCCACCGGGTAGGGACCTTGGTCCCTCGGTTCGGTGGCCTTTGGCCGGCGACCACACCCGTCTTCGTACGTAGCGTCGCCACCATGACCTATGTGATCAGTGCGGCGTGTGTGGACGTGATGCACAAAGCCTGCGTCCAGGAGTGTCCGGCGGATTGCATCTACGAGGGCGCCAGGGTCCTCTACATCAACCCGGACGAATGTGTGGACTGCGGTGCCTGCAGGCTGGCGTGCGAAGCGGACGCGATCTACTACGAGACCGATCTGCCGGAGGATCAGCTCCAGCATCTGGCTGACAACGCCGCGTTCTTCAACGAAACGCTGCCCGGGCGAGACGGACCGCTCGGGGCACCGGGCGGGGCCGCCGCATTGGGCCCCGTCGGTGTGGACACACCGCTGATCGCCGCGATGCCCAGCACGCCGCGGCGAACTGTCAGGGGTTAGCGTTGTGGCACACCAGCACCGGAACCGGGCTGTGGTGCAGCATGTTCAGGCTCGTCGAGCCCAATAGCGCGCCGGCCAGGAGCCCGCGGCCCCGGCTGCCGACGACCACCAACTGTGCGTCGGCGGCGTAGTTCAGCAGCGCGGAACCGGCCCCGGCCGCGTCGACGAAATATCTGACCTCGACGGAGGGGTACTTCTCGCTCCACGGCTCCACCGCGCCCATCACGTACTGCCATTGCGCCGCCTCGACGGCACCCCAGTCGATCAGCGCAGGGATCTCGATCCCGCCGAGGATGCGGCGCCCCGGCCAGGCGTTGATGGCGTGCACGGGTACGCCGAACCGGTCGGCGAATTCGAACGCGGCCCGAAACGCGGCGGCACCGGTGCGTTCGGGTTCAACGCCCAGCACGACGGGCTGATCCGTCGGCGCGGTGATCTCGCCACGCCAGGTGACAACGGGACACGACGAATGTGTGGTCACCGCAACGGTTGTCGAACCGAGGAGCAGGGCAGCGCTGGGAGAGATCTCTTTGCTTCCGAGGACGACGAGGCGGGCCTGTTTGCTCAGGTCGGTCAACACCTTCGACGCCGATTCATCGAATCGGTCGGCCGTGACGGTGAGCTTGGCGAACCGTGTGCGCACCGCCTCCTCGACTGACTTGAGGATCGCGTCGGCCGACCTTTGTTGTTCGGCCATCAGCGATGCGCGTACGGCCGCAGCAGCATCGGAGAAAAGACGCCCGGTGTCCGGTGTGGCGTGCACGATGTGCAGCGGCGCTTCGAACTTCTCGGCCACGGCCGCCGCCCAGACCGCGGCTTTTGTCGCCTCGTTCGAACCGTCGACGCCGACGACGACCGGGCCTGTGCTGTCGGGTTTCGGGGCCATCGGTTATCGACCGCGGACGACGATGACCGGAACCTTGGCTCCTTGGGCAACCTTTGAGGCGACCGAACCCAACAGCATGCCCTTGAAGCCGCCGCGACCGCGACTGCCGACCACGACAAGCTGTGCTTGATTGGACTCGTCGAGCAACCACCGCGCCGGGTGGTCAGCAACGAGGCGGCGGCGCACCTGCACATCGGGATACTGCTCCTGCCAACCCGCTAGACGCTCGGCGAGCACCTTGTGGCCTTCTTCTTCGTATTTCTGCCAGTCCATTCCGACGATCGGAAAGATCCGGTTGTCGCTCCATGCGTGCAGGGCCACCAACTCCACGCCGCGACGTGACGCCTCGTCGAACGCCAGGGCAGCGGCACCGTCTGAGGCCGGTGAGTCGTCGATACCGAGCAGGACAGGGGCCGCGGGGTCGGGGGTTTGGGCTTCGTCGGGGACGATCGCGACCGGGCACCGCGCGTAGTTGAGCAGACCGTTGCTGACCGAGCCAAGCAGCGTGCGCCCGAGCGCACCCATGCCGCGGGTGCCCGCGACGACCAACCACGCGTCACCGCTCGCCGTGATCAGCGTCGACGCGATCGGTCCGTGCTCGATCGCGGTGCGCACCGGCGGTGCTTCGGCGGTGCCGACGCATTCCGAGAAGATCTTCTGCGCTTGCTCGATGACCTGTGTGCCGTTTTCTTCCTGGTACTCGTCGAAACTCGACTGCAGGTACGTGACGGGCCACGTCACCTCGACGGGCGCGATGACGTGCATCAACGTGACCTGCGTCCCCCGGGTGGCGGCTTCGCGGGCCGCCCACCGGATGGCAGCCTGTGATTCCGGTGATCCGTCGACGGCGACCAGAATTCCGTACTTGGTGGTGGGCTCCGACATGCCGTTACCTTTCGACTCGGTCTCGCATCCCCACCAACCCTATGCGGGTGGGCGCGGATTGTGCAGGGCCGTTGGTCCCATGCCGACAGCTACCGGTCGCCGTCCTTGACTTTGGCCATCGCCAGCACATCGAGGCGCTTGTCGAGCTCCTCCATGGAGAGCTTGTCGCCGATCAGACCACGGTCGATGACCGTCTGCCGAATCGTTTTCTTCTCCTTGAGCGCCTGCTTGGCGACCGCGGCGGCCTCTTCGTAGCCGATCGCGGAGTTCAGCGGTGTCACGATCGACGGCGATGACTCGGCGAGCTCGCGCAGCCGGTCCTCGTTGGCGACCAGGCCGTCGATACACCTCTCGGCGAACAGCTTTGAGGAGTTCGTCAGGATTTTGAACGACTCGAGCAGGTTGCGCGCCATCATCGGGATGTAGACGTTGAGTTCGAACGCGCCGGACGCGCCGCCGAACGCGACCGCGGCGTCGTTGCCGATGACCTGTGCGGCCACCTGGGTGACGGCCTCGGGGATGACGGGGTTGACCTTGCCCGGCATGATCGAGCTTCCCGGCTGCAGATCCGGAAGCTGGATCTCGCCGAGGCCGGTCAGCGGTCCCGAGCCCATCCACCGGATGTCGTTGGCGATCTTGGTCAGCGAGACCGCGATGGTGCGCAGCGCGCCGGAGGCCTCGACCAGCCCGTCGCGTGCTGCCTGAGCCTCGAAATGGTCGGCGGCCACCCGTAGTTCGGCCAGCCCGGTCTGCTGGGTCAGCACCGCGACGACGCGCTCGTCGAAGTCGTCGGGTGCGTTGAGCCCGGTGCCGACCGCGGTGCCGCCGATGGCCAGTTCACCCAGCCGAGGCAGGGTGGCCTTGACTCGTTCGATGCCCGCCTCGATCTGTCGCGCATATCCGCCGAACTCCTGGCCCAGCGTCACCGGAACGGCGTCCATCAAGTGGGTGCGACCGGACTTCACCACGGTGCGCCACTGCCGCGCCTTGCCGGCCAGCGATTCGTGCAGCACTTCTAGCGCCGGGATCAGGTGGCGCACAGCGGCTTCCGTCGCAGCGATGTGGGTCGCGGTGGGGAAGGTGTCGTTGGACGACTGCGACATGTTGACGTCGTCGTTGGGGTGAACCGTCACGCCGTTTTGGCCGGCGATGCTGGCAATCACCTCGTTGGTGTTCATGTTCGAGCTTGTGCCCGAACCGGTTTGGAACACGTCGATGGGGAATTGGTCGTCGTGCTGGCCGTCGGCGATCTCGTTGGCCGCGGCGATGATCGCGTCGGCCTTGTCGGCCGCCAGCAGCCCCAGGTCCTTGTTCACCTGCGCGCACGCGCCCTTGAGCAGGCCGAGCGCCCGGATCTGGGTGCGCTCCAGGCCGCGGCCCGAGATCGGGAAGTTCTGCACCGCGCGCTGCGTCTGGGCGCGCCACAGCGCCTCGACGGGCACCCGGACCTCGCCCATGGTGTCGTGTTCAATGCGGTAGTTCACGTCGTTCTCGACGCTCATGTGTTGTTCCTCGCTCGTTGTTGTTATGGCAGCGGTCGGATGGCGCTGGAATCGCCGGTGAAGTTGATGGCGGAGTACTCGTTGAGCTTGGAGAGCCGGTGGTAGGCCTCCACCATGCGGACCGTGCCGGACTTGGACCGCATCACGATCGACTGCGTGGTGCAGCCGCCGCTGTAGAAGTGCACGCCCTTGAGCAGATCGCCGTCGGTCACGCCGGTTGCGGCGAAGAAGATGTTGTCGCCTGACACCAGGTCCTCGCTGGTCAGCACCTGGTCGAGGTCGTAACCGCGGTCGAGGGCCTTCTGGCGTTCCTCGTCGTCGCGGGGCGCCAGCCGGCCCTGGATCGCACCGCCCATGCAGCGGATCGCCGCCGCGGCGATGATGCCCTCGGGGGTGCCGCCGATCCCGACCAGCATGTCGGTGGGGGTGTTGGGCCGGCACGCCGAGATGGCTCCGGCGACGTCGCCGTCGGTGATCAACCGGCACCTGGCGCCGGCCTCGCGCACGTCGGCGATCAGCTGCTGGTGGCGCGGCCGGTCCAGAATGCACACCGTGAGGTCGGACACCGACACGCTCTTGGCCTTCGCGACCCGGCGGATGTTCTCGCCGATCGGGGCGGTGATGTCGATGACGTCGACCGACTCCGGGCCGACGGCGATCTTGTCCATATAGAACACCGCCGACGGGTCGAACATCGTGCCCCGCTCGGAGACCGCCAACACCGAGATCGCGTTGGCCAGCCCCTTGCTCATCAGCGTGGTGCCGTCGATGGGGTCGACGGCAAAGTCGCATTCCGGGCCGTCGCCGTTGCCGACCTCTTCGCCGTTGTAGAGCATCGGGGCGTTGTCCTTCTCACCCTCACCGATCACCACGATCCCGCGCATCGACACCGAGTTGACCAGTTCACGCATGGCGTCGACGGCGGCGCCGTCGCCGCCCTCCTTGTCACCACGGCCGACCCAGCGGCCGGCCGCCATCGCGCCTGCCTCGGTCACTCGCACGAGCTCAAGGGCAAGGTTTCGGTCCGGGGCTTCTCCACGAGCGGGCGTCATGGGCCAGATTGTCCCATTATCGGCGCGCCCTGGGGCAGCTGGGATACTGGCGGCTATGAGCACGCAGCCACCACCGGCCCCCAAGCCGCAGAAGCCCCGGCTTCTGCAGGACGGTCGCGACATGTTCTGGTCGATGGCCCCGCTGGTGCTGGCCTGCATCGTGCTGGCCGGGTTGCTGGGGATGTGCTCGTTTCAGGCCGGCGGGCCCGGCACCGGACCCGCCCCGTCCTATGACGCCCCCGCGGCCCTGCAGGCCGACGCCGACGCGCTGCACATCCCGATCCGGCTGCCGCAGCTACCGCAGGGTTGGCAGTCGAACTCCGGTAGCCGCAAGGGCATCGAAGCCGGCCGCACCGACCCGGTGACCGCTCAGCCCGCACGCGCCGTCAGCTCGGTCGTCGGCTATCTGGCGCCCAGCGGTATGTACCTCAGCCTCACGCAGAGCAATGCCGACGAGGCCAAACTGGTCACCTCGATCAACACCGACGCCCACCCGACCGGTGTCGAGGATGTCAACGGCGTCACCTGGGTGGTCTACCAGGGCGGCGACGGGGAGAATCAGCCCGCCGAACCGGTGTGGACCACGCGGCTGTCTGGTCCGACCGGACCGGCCCAGATCGCGATAACTGGCGCAGGCAGCGAAGACGAGTTCCGTACGCTGGCCGCGGCGACACAGACCGCCGCGCCACTGCCCGGCAAGTGACGGATGGGAAGCCATGACAGCCGACGCCGCTCCTGAAGCCGATCTGGCGGGCTGGGTCGCCGCCCCGTTCTCCGCGGCGGGATTCACCTACGATGTCTACCGCAAGGGCGACGGCCCCGGTGTGCTGCTGATCCCCGAGATGCCCGGACTGCACCCGGGCGTGCTGGCATTGGGAAACCACCTGGTGGACAACGGTTTCACCGTCGCCGCGCCGTCACTATTCGGTACCCCGGGCGCGGCGGCCGTGCGGCCCGGCATGGTGGGTGTGCTGGCGCGCGGATGCGTGGCGCGGGAGTTCGCCGCCTTCGCCACCAACGCCGACCGGCCGGTGGCCCACTACCTTCGTGCGCTGGCCCGCGACCTCAACGAGAAGACGCCGGGCAAGGGTGTCGGCGTGATCGGGCAGTGCTTCACCGGTGGCTTCGCGCTGGCGGCGGCGGTCGAATACAGCGTGCTGGCCCCAGTGCTGAGCCAGCCGTCGCTGCCGCTGCCGCTGACCCCGAAGCAGCGCCGCGACCCGGGCCTGTCGGAGGCCGAGCTGCGCATCGTCGAACAGCGCGCCGCGACCGAGGGGCTGTGCGCGATGGGATTGCGGTTCAGCGAGGACCCGCTGGCGCCTGCGGAGCGGTTCAAGACGCTCAAAGCTCGGCTGGGCGATGCGTTCGAGGTCATCGAGATCGACTCGAAGAAGGGCAACGAACACGGGTTCGCGAAGATGGCGCACTCGGTGCTCACCGAAGAGGTGCGCGAGGTCGACGGGCACCCGGCCTACGAGGCCCGCAAGCGTGTCGTCGAGTTTCTCACCCGGCGGTTGACTTAGCCGGTTTGCTATCCCGTTTGAGACGCTCCGCGAGCCGGCTGAACAGTTTGGGCGGGCGCGGCTTCTCGTCGTCGTCGTGTTGGGTGATCGGCACGCCTTTGTAGACCGACAGATAGACGCTGATGGTGGTGACGATGATGATCATCAGCACCGGTCCGATGACGATGCCCCAAAACCCCCACAGCGCGATCCCGGAGAACACCGCCAGCAGCATCAGCGCGGGGTCGAGCCGGGCTTCTTTGGGCACCAGGATCGGGCGCAGGAAGTTGTCGATGTTGGTGACCACCACCAGGTGAAAGATCACCACGAACGCCCCGCCGATGATGTTGCCGAAGAACATCATCCCGATCCCGAACGGGATGGTCACGATGCCGCCGCCGAGCGGGATGACCGAAAGCGCGGTCAACAGGATCGCGAAGATGAAGAAGCCGTCGTGAAAACCGGCGATGTAGATCGACGCCGCCCCGGAGACCCCCTGACACAACGCGATCACGAACTGGCCCTTGACCGTTCCGCGCACCATGGCGCCCGTCTTGGCCAGGTACAGATCGGTGATCTCCTCACCTAGCGGGTTGAGTTGGGCGATCAGCCTGCGGATCTTCTCGCGGTTCACCAGCAGCGAGATGAACACGTATAGGAAGATGATCGCCGCCGCGATCGCGGCGACCATGCTGCCCGCCGCGCCCTGCAGCACCTGCAGCAGCCATTCACCGACCCGTTGGGCGACCGTGACAACCGCCTGGCGCAGCGAGTCGGGGGTCACGTTGACGTCGAGAAACGGTACCTTGTCGAACAATTCGTTGATCAACTGCAGGCTGCGGTCACCCAGCGTGGACATGTCGGTCTGCGCCACCCAGCCGCTGACCGCGTTGACCATGTGGGAGATCTGCACGATCGCCAGGAACACGATCCCGGCCAGCGGGATGGCGACGATCAGCAGCGCCGCAATCAATGTGAGCGTCGCCGACATCCCGACGCTGAGCCGTCGCTGCAGCCGCTCGTAAAGCGGGGTGAACAGGTAGGCGAACACTGCCGCCACGACGATCAGCACGAAGAAGCCACGCAGGAAATAGACCCCGACCAGTAACGCGATCACGGTGACCACGGCTAGGGCCCGTTTCTGGGTGGTGCTGAATTCGTCGGTCGTCATCGGCGTGCTCAGACTACGGGCACGTCGACGGGATTGGCGGGGAACAGCAACCGGCCCAGTTCGCGCAGCAGGGCGTGCGCCGTGGGTTCACCGTCGAGTTGCTTATCGGTGTTGAGCGCCAACACGATCGTGGTATCCAGCCCGGGGTGGTAGACGGCGGCGGTCTGGAAGCCGAAGATCTCGCCGGTGTGCCCGAGCCAGCCGCCGAAGTCGGCCATGCCGAATACGTAGTGCCAGCTGTCGTTGTTGGCGCCGACGCGCTGCCAGGCCAGCCGCTCGGCGTGTAGTTGCGGGGTCAGCAACACCCCAGTGCCGAGCAGGCGCAGCCATTTCGTCAAGTCGTCTGCGGTGGAGATCATTTGCCCGGCGGCGTTGCCGTAGCTGGGGCTCCAGAAGGTGGCGTCGGTCATCGGCCGGCCGGCCAACTCGTCGGTGTAGCCGAACGTGTGGTTCTCGCTGAAGTGGTTGCCGGCCGGATAGCTGGTGTGGCCCAGACCGTGCGGCGTCAGAATCCTCTCGTCGAGCACATGGGCGAACGGTTTACCCGTCAGACTCTCGACCACCAGCCCGAGCAACACCGTGTTGGCGTTGGAGTAGGACCAGTCGCTGCCTGGGGCGAACTGCGGTCCCAGCGCATAGGAGGCGGCCAGCAGTTCCTCGGCGCTCCACCGGCGATGCGGATCGGCCAGCAGTGCTTGGTAGAACTCGTCGTTGGCCAGATAGTCGGCCAGACCCGAGGTCATGTCGCCGAGCATCCGGATCGTGATGCGGTCGCCGCCGGGCACGCCGGGGACGTAGCGTTCGACCGGGTCGTCGAGCGACAACATCCCGTCGGCTGCCAACTGCAGCACCACGGTGGTGGTGAAGGTCTTCGTGACGCTGCCGATTCGGTGCTGCAGATCGATCGACATCGGTGTCGCGGTCGCGGTGTTGGCCAAACCCTTTGCCGTCGACCAGGTCCCGTTCGGGGTGCTGATCTGCAGCAGCGCACCGGGTGTGCGGTCGTTGGCGACGTAGTCGTCGAGCAGCTGCTCGGCGGCCCCGGTGTCAAGCGGTAGTGGTTGCGGCTGCGCCTGTGCCGGTGGTGTGAGCGCGACGGTGGCCAACACGGTGGCCACCGCAACCACCACCGCCCGTTTCGAGAAGCGACCCATGGGGCGATCTTGTCATGTTCCGGTGCGTTGTCGGGCGCGCTGCGAGGCGATGAACCGCATCGACATCCGGTTCATCAGCGAAGGCGCCAACCGCGCGAACAGCCATTGCGCATGCGCGATACGGGGTTTGACCAACAGCGGCTTGTTGTTCTGCACGGCGCGCAGGATGTCGCGGGCCAACCGATCGGCGTCATACGGCTTGCCGCCCTGAGCCTGCAGGAAGTAGTCGCGGCCGACGAAACCGCCGATCGCGCCCTTGTCGAGGATCGGGGTCTCGACCGCGGCCGGGCAGACGGCGAGGACGCCGACCCCACGCGCGGCCGCCTCGCTGCGCAGCGCCAGCGACAACCCCACCACCGCGTGTTTGGTCATCACGTAACTGGTGACCTGTCCGGCCGCGGTCAATCCGGCCATCGACGCGGTGTTGACGATGTGGCCGTGGCCTTGGCGCACCATCAGCGGGTACGCGGCCGCGACCCCGTGCACCACACCGCGGATGTTGACGTCGATGATGGCGTTCCACTGCGCAAGCGTCAGCAGTTCGCTGTCACCGCCCCACACGATTCCGGCGTTGTTGAACATCAGGTCCAGCCGGCCGGCCCGGTCGACGACGTGGTCGACGGCGGCCTGCACCGCCGCTGCGTCGGTGACATCGAGACGCGACGCACGTGCCCGCGGCCCAAGGGCCGCGGCGGTGCGTTCGGCCGCGTCAGCGTCGACGTCTGTGCACAACACGTCGGCGCCGGCGTTGGTCAACGCGCGGCACAGCGCCGCGCCGATACCCGATCCCGCTCCGGTGACGATCGCCTGTTTGCCGTCGAATGTCATTGCGCGGCAAGCTTCATCACGTGGGCCATCACATCCGGGTACCGCTTCATGTGCGCGCCGCCGTTGAGGTCGAGCACCTCGCCGGTGAGCCAGGACGACGCCGGTGAGCAGAGATAGCGCACCGCTTCGGCGATATCTTCGGGCGTGCCTGCGCGCCCGAGCGCGGTGTTCTCCACGTATTCCTCGACGACGCCGGGCACGGCAGCGGCGGGCGCCGTCAGCGGGGTGTGCACGAAACCGGGCGCCACCGCGTTGACCCGGATGCCGCGCGGGCCGAGTTCGAGCGCCGCGACCTGGGTGAGCATCGACAGCCCGGCCTTGGCCGCGCAGTAGGCGCTCATCCCGGCGGCGGGCTGACGTCCGTTCAGCGAGCTGATCGACACCAGCACACCGCCTTCGCGCAACGTGCGCCCGGCGTGTTTGGCGACGATGAACCCGCCGTTGAGGCAGACGTCGATGACGGCGCGGAAGTCCTCGACGGCCATGTCGGTGATCATCCCTACGTTGGAAAAGCCCGCGCAGTTGACGACGACGTCGAGCGGGCCGGTCTGTTCGAACAACGACTGCACGGATGCTTCGTCGGTGACCTCGACGTGGGCGGCGGTGTGCGGATCACCGAGTTCGGCGGCCCGCTCCCAGGCGCCGTCGATGTTGCGGTCGGCAAGGGTGACGTGACAGCCGTCGGCGGCCAGCGCGCGCGCCGACGCCCAGCCGATCCCGGACGCTGCGCCGATCACTAACGCTTTCCTGGCGGTGTGCTGGTCTGTCATGTGCCTCCTCGTAGAACGTGTTCCAGGCATCTTCGCCCATCCGCGAATTCTGCACCAGGGTCGTTGCCCGTCGGTTCCTGCGACCCTCCTGCAGAATTCGGCGACTCCTCAGCGCCGTGATCGCCGCGATTGCGGGCCCGCGGGGAGGCGCGGAGTGGCAGGGTGATACCGGTGGGCGGAACTCCGGGCGTTCGACGCCCGCCGCAGAACCGGTTGCGATGCGCCGCGTCGGCGCTCGGCCGTCCCCGCTTCCGCGATGTGATCTCCGGCCTGGTGACCGGCCTGTTCTCCATCCCGGAGGGCATGGCCTACGCCAGCATCGGCGGCTTCAACCCGGTGGCGGGCCTTTATTCGGGTGTCGTCTCGACGATCGTCGGCTCGATGTTCGCCCGCACCGTGCTCATGGTGACCACGCTGACCAGCGCGCTGGCCTTGACGTCGCAAAGCGTGTTGAGCGCAGCAGGACTCGATCCGACCGACCCGTCGAACATCGCGGCGCTGGTGATCGTCGCCGGCGCGCTGATGCTGCTGTTCGGTCTGCTCCGGTTCGGGGCGATGATGAACTTCGTCTCCAACGCGGTGATGACGGGCTTCACGACCGGCATCGCGCTGCAGATCATCGCCGGGGTCATCCACGATTCCACCGGCTATCGCCCCGCCAGCCACAACACCATCGGGAAGTTCGTCGACGCCGCCGCCCACGCCGGGTCCTGGCAGCTGGCGCCGTGCCTTGTCGCGCTCGGCACCGTCGCGGTGTGGGCGGTGTTCCACTTCATCAAGCCGCTGGAAGCCTTCGCCACCCTGATCGCATTGGTCGTGGTGACCGTCGTCGTCGTCGTGATCGACGTCGAGGTCGAAACGGTGGGGGACATCGCCTCCATTCCGAATGCGCTGCCGCCCTTTCTGATGCCGAACTTCGCGGCAATGCCGGAACTGCTGGCCGGTGGCCTGGCGGTGGCGCTGGTCGGGCTGGCGCAGGCGGCCGGTATCTCGGCGGCGGTACCGAATCCCGACGGCACGCGACCCAATACCAATGGCGATTTCGTCGCGCAAGGCGCGGCCAACCTCGCCGGCGGGTTCTTCGGCGCTCTGCCGACGGGCGGTTCCCTGTCACGCACCGGGGTGGCGGTTTCGGCGGGCGCTCAGACGCGGTGGGCGGGTATCTTCGCCGGAGTATGGCTGGCGGCTCTGGTCGTCGTCGCGGGCTCGCTGGCCGAGCTCATCCCGATGCCGGTGATCGGCGGGCTCATCTTGGTGATCGGCGCGGAACTCGTGGCCGGTCGGTGGGCGGACATCAAGCTGGTGCTGCGCACTGCGCCGCTGTCGGCGGTGGCGATGGTGGTGACCTTCCTCGCGACCACCCAACTGCCGCTGCACACCGCGATCCTCATCGGAGCGCTCACCTCGCTGGTGCTCTACTGCGTAAAGGCTTCGCAGGCAGCAGGACTCAAGGCGTTCGTGCGTATGCAGGACGGCGACTGGCAGATTGCACCGGTACCGGAGCAGGTCGAAAGCGATAAAGTGACGGTGTTGCAGTATTCGGGCGTGGGACTGTTCGCCGAGGTGCCTCGTATCGACGAGGAGTGGCCGCGGGTGACGGATTCGCATCGTGCTGTCGTGGTCCTCGGCATGAGGACACTGCCGGATGTTCCGTCGACGAAGGTGATCAAGTCGCTGCGGCGGTGGGCGCAAGACCTGCGTGACAATGGTGGACGTCTGATCATCGCCGGCGCCAGCCCAGCCACGGCGAAGGTGCTGGCGGCAGGAGGGCTGACCAACGTCCTTGGCGACGACGGGATCGTGCCCGCCAGTGACCGGGTGTTCGGCCCCGTCGAGGAGGCGGTGCGGCGGGGTGAGCAGTGGATCGCGCAGCAGGGTGGCGATGGCGGCTAGCGCTTGACGCAGCGGAACCCGATGTGGCTCATGCCCGTGTCGACCGGCTGTGGGCGGCGTGCGGCCGGTCGGTAGCGCCGACAATACGAGTCCGCGCAGAGGAAGGAACCGCCCTTGACGACTTTGCGCGGCACCTGGAACTGCGGCTGCTGTGGGTCGTAGCTGTCTGCCGCGCAACATGGCTGGTCGTCTCGGGTGTCGCCGTACCAGTCCGTCGTCCACTCCCATACATTGCCCGCCATGTCGAACAGGCCGTAGCCATTGGGCGGGAAGGAACCGACGGAAGTCGTACGGCCGTAGCCCTTCTCGGGCCGCCAGGGGAAGTCTCCGTGCCAATAGTTCGCGAGGTGTACGCCGGGTGGTTCGGGGTCGTGGCCCCAGGTGAATTCGGCGGCGCACAGGCCGCCGCGGGCAGCGATCTCCCATTCCGCTTCGGTGGGTAGCGCCATGCCCGCCCAGGCCGCATAGGCTTCGGCGTCCTCGTAGGCGACGTGGACGACGGGGTGGTCGGCACGCTTGGCGATCGACGACAGCGGGCCTACGGGGTGCCGCCATGACGCGCCGGGTGTCCACGTCCACCACTGGTTGAGGTGCCGCAGATCCACCGGACCCTGAGTGCGGTGAAACACCATCGATCCCGGCTGTAGGTTCTCGGCTGGTGCATCGGGATATGCGGCCGGATCGAGCGGCCGCTGTGCGACGGTGACATACCCTGTGGCGTCGACGAATTCGGCGAACTGGGTGTTGGTGACCTGATACGGCTGGATCCAGAACCCGTCCACGCTGACGTCCCGCGTCGGCGCCTCCTCTGGGTAGTGCGCATCAGATCCCAGAGTCGTCGTCTGCGCCGGTATCCAGACCAGATCGACATCCGTCATACGTTGGCTCTGGGGTGAGGGCGCAGGCTAATCGAAGTTTTACGCCGTGAGCGCAGGGTCAACGCGAAGTTTTCAGCCACTGAAGACGGTCGCCCAGTCGTCACGCATGCTGACCACCGGCCAGCTGTTCTGCTTGGCCAACTCCAACGCCTTGTCCGCGCCTGCGGTGTAGTCGAATTCGCGTTCGGCGTCGTCATGCAACACCAGCAGCCGTAGACCGCGGGTGAACTCGAGCATCTCGATGTCTCCGTTGGAGTTGCCAGCGGCCAAGATCGGCCGACGGCCGGTGCGGCCCCAGATCCGCACCGGCTTGACGGGTCCGTCGTCGAGGAACTCCGGGCGATTGGTGGTGCGTAGGTCGCCGTCGGCGAAATCGAGGCCGACCGAACTGCCGATGACCCGCTCTGGCGGAATCCCGTACATGGACGTGGTGATCGGCCGCATGAAATCACGGCCGCCGCCGGATGCGATGTAGTTGGTGAACCCGTTGTCGTCCAGGTAGCGCAGCAACTCGATCATCGGTGCATAACCGCATGCGGGGTACGGCCGCTTCAGCGTCGGATGTTGGGCCGTGCCGAAGAACTCTTTGACCCGCTCGGCGTGCTCCTCGACCGTCAGCCCGGCAAACGCCGAGAGAATGCCGCCCGCAAGCACTTTCAACTCGGAGTCGTCACCGTTGTAGTGCTTGGTGACGGCGTCGCCGAACCACCCGAGACCACCGGCGGCGGCAGCCTGGTACGGCTGGTTTTCGGCCAATGCAGGGTCGGCGGCGGCCTGCTCGGCCATCCGGCGCACGAGGAAGTCCAGCTGAATGTAGGCCGGTTTCTCGCACCACAGCGTGCCGTCGTTGTCGAATACGGCGACGCGTTCCTCCGCTGGCACATCCCTGACGGTGCGTCCCACGAAGTCGACGATCGCCGACTTCGTGGGCCCGTCGTTCCAGCTTTCCAGCACGGCCAACTCAGCCGCCGACCCGTTCGAGGAAGTCGTGGAGCTTCTCGACCGCATTGGTGATGGTGAACGAGGCCGGTTCGCGTCGCGGCGGGAATTCCTTGAACGTCTCCAGGAACTGGGTGACGACCACATTGGCCATGAACGCGATGTAGTCGTGGTCGAAGAACCAATCCCAGTACGTGTTCGACGTGATGTCGGCGCGTTCGTACGGATCTGTGCGCAGGTTGAAGATCTTCGGTGCTCGCAGTGGCGTGAACGGTTCGAACCAGATCTGCAGCGTGCCCTGACAGCGCTGCTCCATGAAGACGATTTTCCAGTTGTCGATGCGCACACCCAGCACATCGCAGTCGTCGGAGAAATAGATCATGCCGCGCCGGGGGCTCTTGTCGACCTCCCCGGTCAGATACGGCAGCAAGTTGAAGCCGTCGATGTGCACCTTGTACGTCGTGTCGCCGGCCGCGTGGCCCTTCTTGAGCTTATCGACGATGTCCGGCTCGCCGGCCGCCGCTAGGAATGTCGGCAGCCAGTCGTGGTGCTGGACGATCTCGTTGGAGATAGCGCCCGCCGGTATCTTTCCGGGCCAGCGGATCATTTCCGGCACCCGGAAGGCGCCTTCCCAGTTGGTGTTCTTCTCACTGCGGAACGGCGTGGTCGCGCCGTCCGGCCAGGTGTTGGCGTGCGGGCCGTTGTCGGTCGAGTAGATGACGATGGTGTCCTCGGCCAGACCCAGTTCGTCGAGGGCATCCAGCAGCTGACCCACGTTGCGGTCGTGGTCGACCATGGTGTCGTGGTACGGCGACTGCCAGCGGCCCGCCTGCCCCAACGATTCCGGCTTGGTGTGCGTCCGGAAGTGCATGTGGGTGGTGTTCATCCACACGAAAAACGGTGTGTCAGCCTCTTTCTGGCGCCTGATGAAGTCGATGCACGCCTCGGTGGTCTCGTCGTCGATGGTCTCCATCCGCTTCTTGGTCAGCGGGCCGGTGTCCTCGATGCGCTGTTTTCCCACTGGGCCGAACCGTTCGTCGACCTCATCGGAGGACTCCTCGGTGGCCCAGGAGTGCACGACACCGCGCGGCAGCATGTTCGCCCGTAGCTGCGGTGCTTCCTCTGCGGTGGGATAGTCGGGATTCTCGGGCTCCTCTTCGGCGTTGAGGTGATACAGATTGCCGAAGAACTCGTCGAAGCCGTGCGCGGTGGGCAGGTACTTGTTCAGGTCGCCTAGGTGGTTCTTGCCGAACTGGCCGGTCGCGTAGCCCAGCGGCTTGAGCAGGCTGGCGATCGTCGGGTCTTCGGGGGACATGCCGACGTCGATACCCGGCATGCCGACCTTGGACAGACCCGTGCGATACACGCTCTGCCCCGTGATGAACGACGAGCGGCCCGCGGTGCAGCTTTGCTCGCCGTAGGAATCGGTGAACCGCATGCCCTCGCTGGCGATGCGGTCGATATTCGGCGTGCGGTAGCCCATCAGGCCGTCGCTGTAACAACTCAAGTTGGTGATGCCGATATCGTCGCCCCAGATGACCAGGATGTTCGGCTTGCCGTTCGGCATGGCGGCTCCTTGAGTTCGGTTGAACGTCGAATCTCTTACGCGGTCAACGGCAGGTCGGCGGGCCGTCGGATGTAACCCGTTGGTTCAACTTCGACACCCGCACCGGCGGCTGACGAGTCAGGCGCGGAATGTCCGGCGTACATCCCCCAATGTGCGAACGCACATCTCATAGTATTGCGGCGTTGGGCTTCGCTTCCCATCCGCCGGAGCGCGCGGCATAGGCGTCGCGAAGGCATCTCTTTCTCGTCACGGTTAATACGCCTCGTCGCGTCACAGGCCAGTGATGGAACAGCGCTGCTATGGTTACGGAATCGTAGGTTTGTCGCGTCTCCGTTTGTTGGTTTCCGTCTGCGATCACATCGCTAGATGACGGGAGCGCCGCCTATGGTGCAAAGCGTTTCGGACCGTTCGAGCCCGGCCAGGTTGCTGTTGTGCGACCGCGGGACAGCGGCGGGCGCTGTGGACGGTGTCTGGTGGCCTGCCAGCACCGACCTGCGAAAAGTTCTCCCCGACCTGGTCACAGTGCTTTCACGACTGATCGGAGCCGTGCATCGCGTGGTCTACGACCCCATGGTCTGGCCGAATGCTCCGTCGCGGATCATTCGGGGGAATACAGCGGTCGCGGTGGACCCGTACGCCATGGTCGCGTCCGACACGATCTACCTGATGGGCACCCATTCCCGCGACGCCGTGCTCTACGTGCTGGCGCCCTCGAGCCGCAAAGACATCGCCGGCCAACTGCTTCGCACGGTTTCTGATGCCCACGCGCCGATGAGCGCGGACATGCTGAGACGGTTGGTCAACGACATCTCTAACGTCGAACCTGTCAGGGGGCAGCGGTGAGCAGATTCTGCGACACCATGTACGCCAATGCTGAAGCCAGCACCAGGGGCCTGGTGACCGGCGAACCGGTCGCGCCGGTCCGGCACACGTGGCAACAGGTGCACCAGCGCGCACGTCGTATCGCCGGTGGCCTGGCAGCGGTGGGTGTGGGACACGGCGATGGCGTGGCGGTACTGGCCGGCGCTCCTGTGGAGATTGCGCCCACCGCTCAGGCCGTCTGGATGCGCGGGGCCCATTTGACGATGTTGCACCAGCCGACACCGCGCACGGATCTGGTGCTGTGGGCCGCCGAAACGGGTGCGGTGGTCGGCCTCATCGGCGCCAAAGTCGTGGTGGTCTCCGAACCGTTTCTGGTGGCGGCCCCGGTGCTGGCCGAAAGCGGCTTTCACGTCGTCACGATTGCCGAGCTTCTGGCGTTCGACCCGATCGACCCGTTGGACGTCGGCGAGGACGATCTCGCGCTGCTGCAGCTGACGTCCGGTTCGACCGGCTCGCCGAAGGCGGTGCAGATCACGCACCGCAACCTGGTGTCCAATGCCGAGGCGATGTTCAAAGGCGCCGAGTACGATTTGGAAACCGATGTCATCGTCAGCTGGCTGCCGTTGTTCCACGACATGGGGATGACCGGCTTCCTGGTGGTGCCGATGTATTTCGGTGCGGAGTTGGTCAAGGTGACCCCGATGGACTTTCTGCGGGACACGCTGCTGTGGGCCAGGCTCATTGACAAGTACAAGGGCACCATGACCGCAGCGCCGAACTTCGCCTACGCGTTGTTCGCCAAGCGGCTGCGTCGCCAGGCAAAGCCCGGTGAATTCGACCTGTCCACGCTGCGGTGGGCGCTCTCGGGCGCCGAGCAGGTCGAACCCGCCGATGTCGAGGATCTGTGCGATGCCGGGGCGCCGTTCGGGTTACGGCCGGAGGCGATCCTGCCCGCATACGGGATGGCCGAAACCACTGTGGCCGTGTCGTTTACCGAATGCGGTGCGGGCCTGGTGGTCGACGAGATCGACGCCGACCTGCTTGCGGTGCTCCACCGTGCGGTACCGGCGACAAAGGGGCACACCCGGCGCTTGGCGACGCTCGGTACATTGCTGGACGGCCTCGAGGCCAGGGTCGTCGACGAGTTCGACGTCGTCTTGCCCACCCGCGGTGTCGGAGTGATCCAGGTTCGCGGAGAACCGGTTACGCCCGGCTATCTGACCGTGGGCGGTTTCATCCCGGCCCAGGACGAGCAGGGGTGGTATGACACCGGGGATCTCGGCTATTTGACGAAGGACGGCCGCATCGTCGTGTGCGGCCGGGTCAAAGACGTCATCATCATGGCGGGCCGCAACATCTATCCGACCGATGTCGAGCGGGCCGCCTGCCGCGTCGAGGGCGTGCGTCCCGGTTGCGCCGTCGCCGTGCGACTCGATGCCGGACATTCGCGGGAAGGGTTCGCGGTCGCCGTGGAGTCCAACGCGTTCGAGGACGGCGCCGACGCGCGACGCATCCAGCATCAGGTGGCCCATGAAGTGTTCGCCGAGGTCGACATGCGACCGCGCAACGTCGCGGTGCTCGGCCCGGGCACCATACCCAAGACACCGTCGGGCAAGCTGCGGCGGGCCCACGCGCTGTCCCTTATCGGCCGGTAGCTTCAGGTCGGGCTACGCGGAGACGCGCTGCGGCGCTTCGTTCTTCATCTGGTTGAACAGGTCGACGTAGTAGGGCAGGCACTCGGCCATCGCCTGAGCTGTGGTGAACAGCGGCCGGTACCCCAGATCGCGCTCGGCTTTGGCGATCGAGAAGTAGTTGTCGAGGTAAAGGCGTTCCACGCCAAGGGGTTCGATCATCGGCTTGGGCAGGCCGAAGCGGAAGTGCATCCACTGCCAGGCCGTCATCGCCAACCACGCCAGCCGGCCGGGGACACGGATGCTGGGATAGCGCTGGCCGCAAGCTTCCACGACCGGGCGGGAGAACTCGAACATGTTGACCGGCTCACCGTCGTTGATGAAGTAGGCCTGACCGGGAGCCGTCCCGCCCGGCACCAGATGCTCGGCGGCCAGGATGAAGCCGTGAACCAGGTTGTGCACGTAGGAGTTGTCCAGCTTGACGTTCTTGCTGCCGACCAGCACCTTGACGTGACCGGCGAGCACACTTTCGAACACCTTGCGGAACATGGTCTGATCGCCGCGGCCCCAGATCCCGCTGGGCCGAACCGAACACGTCAGCAGGCCGTCAACGCCGTTGGCGGCTAACACGAACTTCTCGGCCACGACCTTGGTCTCGGTGTAGAGGTCGTTGAATCGCTCGGTGTAGGGCAGGGTTTCGTCACCGCCGGAGAGCTTCTTGCCGCCCATCACCACGCTGTTGGACGCGGTGTAGACGAACCGCTTCACGCCCGCACGCTGCGCCGCGCGCACGAGGTTCTCCGTACCGTGCACGTTCACCGCGAAGCTGCGCTGCCGGTACTCCTCGGTGACCGACGCCCCGCCCATCAAGTCGATGATCGCCGCGGTGTGAAAGACGGTGTCGATGCCTGCCACCGCCGCCGCCACGGTGTCGGGGTCGCGGATGTCGCCGTCGAGCACCTCGAGGCGCGGATGCCGGGCCAACGGCGACGGCACCCGGTCAAACGAGCGCACGTGATGTCCGCGGTTCAGGAATTCGGTCACGAGGTTGGCGCCGACGAACCCGGATCCCCCGGTAACCAGCACGCGGCCCAGTTCAGTGGTCAACGCTGAATCGCCCATGGAGAAGAAGCGTAACTGAAACGTGTTACAGTTTCGACCCTTCAATGGCCTAAAATTTGAATCTTCAATCTTCGTCGGTGTCCTTGGAGGCCAGCGCCTCTTCCACTCGCTTACGGGCTCCAGCTAAGTGTTCTTCACAGCGTTTAGCTAGTTCTTCGCCGCGTTCCCACAGTTTCAGCGACGCTTCTAAGTCGAGCCCGCCCTGCTCGAGCTGGTGCACGACGGCGATCAATTCGTCGCGGGCTTCTTCGTACCCCAGTTCACTAATGGGCTTCATTCGACTGTCCCTTCTGGGCCTTCGCTCACCGCCGAAATCGCGCCGTCCGTGACGCGGATGCGCAACCGGGTGCCCGCGGGCGCGTCCGCCGTCGTGCGCAGCACGTGCGTCTCCGGCATGGTCTGCACGACGGCGTACCCGCGCGCCAGCGTCGCCGCGGGCCCCAGCGTAGAAAGGCGCGCGGACAGGTGGCCGATGCGATCGCCCTCGGCGGCCACCAGCCGGGTGATGTCG
This sequence comes from Mycolicibacterium sp. XJ2546, assembly GCF_053483195.1. Lineage (NCBI taxonomy): Bacteria > Bacillati > Actinomycetota > Actinomycetes > Mycobacteriales > Mycobacteriaceae > Mycobacterium > Mycolicibacterium sp. XJ2546. The sequence continues at coordinate 573,592 of NZ_JBEFRW010000001.1, forward strand.
CGTCGGGCGGCGGCAAGGGTGCGGTGCACCTCGTCGGCGCGCGCGGTGATCGCGGCCAGCGGTTGCGCCAGCACTGGCCGGCTTCGCAACTGGTCCAGTGTGTGCTGTTCGCGGTGCACCCAGTTGCGTAGTGCGCGACTGCTGCGACGGCACAGGTCGGCGATGAGCGCCGCCTCGGCGGCGGCGTCAGGCACGATGCGCTTGGCCGCGTCGGTGGGGGTGGCCGCACGCAGATCGGCCACCAGATCGCACAGCGGGTTGTCGGGTTCGTGGCCGATCGCGCTCACCACGGGCGTCGTGCACTTGGCGATCTCGCGGCACAGCGTCTCGTCGTAGAACGGCAGCAGATCCTCCACGCTGCCGCCGCCGCGGGCGATGACGATGACGTCGACGTCGGGGTCGGCGTCCAACCCGCGTAGCGCCTCGACCACCTGGGGCACGGTGTTGGGGCCCTGCACGGCGGTGTTGCGAACGGCAAACCGCACCGCGGGCCAGCGGTTGGTGGCCACCGAGATGACGTCGCGCTCGGCGTGGCTGCCGCGGCTCGTGATCAGCCCGACCGTGTTGGGGAGGAACGGGATCGGCCGTTTGAGCCGCGGGTCGAACAGCCCCTCCGCGTGCAGCAGCTGGCGCAGGCGCTCGATGCGGGCCAACAGTTCGCCGACACCCACCGCGCGAATCTGGTTGACGCGCAACGAGAACGATCCGCGCCCGACGAAGAAGTTCGGTCGTCCGAGCATCACCACCCGGGTGCCCTCGGTGAGCTTGACGGGCGCGTTGAGCACCAGCTCGCGCGGGCAGGTGATCGACAGCGACATGTCGACCGACGGGTCTCGCAGGGTGATGTAGGCAGTGCTGGAGTTCGGTCGCGTGGACAGCTGGGCGACCTGACCCTCGACCCACACCGTGCCGAGGCGCTCGATCCAGTCCTTGATCTTCATCGATACGGAGCGAACCGGGTACGGGTTCTCCGGCGACTGGCCCTGCTCAGCGTCCGTCATCGTCGCCGGCCCGTCGAGGCGATCACTTGGCCGACGCGCGGGTGATCCTGTTGGCTAGCAGGGTCTGAAACGGTGCGCGCGCCTTGGTGGCTTCCTCGTACGCCAGCAGGGCTTCCAGGTCGGGCACCCGCAGCGACGCCAACCGCGCGCGCAGCTGGGCCAGCGTGAGCGACTCGTAGTCCAGCTCGGTGACGATTTCCGGCGTCCCATCCGATGCGACCGAGACGTTGTTGACCCGGGACTCGGACGCAGGCGTGTCGGGCTCCCCGTGGCTGAACAGCGCGAAACGGCCTTCGGTGCGACGCTCCCCGTCGGAGCCTGCGGAGTCCTCGAGGTCTTCGTCGAACGTCGCCCACTCCGGTTGCTCGTCCTTGGGCGGGAACATCGCATCGAGGGTCTCGTCACCCTTGATGACCAGGTCGGCCACGTCCTGCTGCATCTTCATCACCAGATGCGCGACCTGGCTGGCGACCGTCATCGGATACATCAGGATGGTCTGCGGAAGCTTGCGGGTTTCCTCGATGGCGGTGACCGCTGCCCCAACCAGCAGACGGACCCCATACGGTGCAGTTGCCATGGCCCCCAGCCTACGGCTGGCTGCTGCGCTGGTCTGAGACGGCTGCCGATGCGTACCCTGGGTGCCATGCCGCCGACAATTGACATGGGGATTCCGGGCGTCAGCCAGACGGCAGCGGGCTCGGTGACCGGTGGTGTGACGGGCAAACGGGTGTTGCTGGCCGAACCGCGAGGTTACTGCGCCGGCGTGGATCGGGCCGTCGAGACCGTGGAGCGTGCGCTGGAGAAGCACGGCGCGCCGGTCTACGTGCGCCACGAGATCGTGCACAACCGCCACGTCGTGGAAACGCTCGCCAAGGCGGGCGCGGTGTTCGTCGACGAGACCGACGAGGTGCCCGAGGGCGCCATCGTGGTGTTCTCCGCGCACGGCGTCGCGCCGACGGTGCACGCCAACGCCAAGGAGCGCGAGCTCAAGGTCATCGACGCCACCTGCCCGCTGGTGACCAAGGTGCACAACGAGGCCAAACGGTTCGCCCGCGACGACTACGACATCCTGCTGATCGGCCACGAGGGCCACGAAGAGGTCATCGGCACCGCGGGCGAGGCGCCCGACCACGTCCAGCTGGTCGACGGGCCCGACGCGGTCGACCAGGTGAGGGTGCGCGACGAGGACAAGGTGATCTGGCTGTCGCAGACCACGCTGTCGGTCGACGAGACGATGGAAACCGTGCAGCGTCTGCGCGAACGCTTCCCGAAACTGCAGGATCCACCCAGCGACGACATCTGCTACGCCACCCAGAACCGCCAGGTCGCGGTGAAGGCGATGGCACCGGAGTGCCAGCTGGTGATCGTTGTCGGGTCGGCCAACTCGTCGAACTCCGTGCGGTTGGTCGAGGTCGCGCTGGGGGCGGGTTCAGACACTGCCCACCTGGTCGACTACGCCGATGACATCGACCCCGCCTGGCTCGACGGGGTGACGACGATCGGTGTTACCTCCGGCGCGTCGGTGCCCGAGGTGCTGGTGCGCGGTGTTCTCGAACGGCTCGCGGAGTACGGCTACGGCACCGTGCAGCCGGTGACGACCGCCAACGAGACGCTGGTGTTCGCCCTTCCCCGTGAGATCCGGCCCGCCAGGTCATAACCGCGAGAAGACGCAGAAGCGGCCAAAACCATGGCGATTAGGACACTTCTACGTCTGCTCGCCGGGGGACTGGCGCTCGTGCTCGTCCTCGCCGGCTGCTCGAATGCCCAGGATCGGCTGACCGCCGCGGTCAACGAGTTCGCCGAAGCGCTCTCCAAAGGCGACGCGTCGGCCGCCGGTGCGCTCACCACGGACCCCACGCAGGCGTCGGGCACGCTGGCCGAACTGTTCGCCAGCCTGGGCACCGACGTGCAGGTTCAGGCTCAAGCCGCAGAGCCTCGGGAGGACGGCGGCGCGACGTTCACCCTCGACACGACGTGGAAGTTCCGCGACGGCCAGACCCAGTGGAACTACACGACCACCGGCACCGCGGTTGAGTCGGACGATGAGTACAAGATCGACTGGAATCCGGCCACCGTCGCACCGGGCCTGGACGCGGGGTCGCTGTCCAACAGCACGCTCGTCCCCAGCCCGGCGGCGCGGGTGCTCGACCGCACCGGCGCGGAACTGTTGACCCAGCACATCGTCACGCTGGTCAACGTATCGCCGGGCGCGGACCTTGGCGCGCTGGCCGCGCTGCTGAACCCGCTCGCGCCCGGCATCACCGCCGAGTCGCTGCGACAGCACCTCGCTGAGGCCGGTGGTCAACCGATCACCGCAATCACGTTGCGCCAAGAGGACTTTGAGCCGATCGAGTCGCAACTGACGAGCCTTGCCAACGTCACGCTGTCCCCGCAGACACGGCTGCTGGCGGTCGACAAGACGCTAACCTCACCAACGCTGGCCGGGTTGTCGGACCTGTGGCAGCAGCGCACCGAGGCCGCGTCCGGGTGGGCGGTGAACGCGACGACCAGCGCGGGGCCCCGCCGGGTCGGCGGGCAGGACCCCGAGCCGGTCGGCGACATCAGCAGCACCCTCGACATCGGCATGGTGCGCGCGGGGGAGCAGGCCCTGGCGGCTCTGCCGACCCCGGCGGCGATCGTGGCCATCCAGCCCTCGACCGGTGAGCTGTTGGCCGTCGCGCAGAACGCGGCCGCCGACGCGCAGGGACCCATCGCGCTGACCGGGCTCTACCCGCCGGGCTCGACGTTCAAGACCGTCACGGTGTCGGCGGCGCTGCAGGCCGGCCAGGTGACCCCCGACAGCGTCGTCGCCTGTCCGGGCACCGAGAACATCGAGGGCCGCCAGATCCCCAACGACGACAACTTCGACCTCGGGCAGGTGCCGTTGCACACGGCGTTCGCGCGGTCCTGCAACACCACGATGGGCCGGCTGGCGGTGAACCTGCCGCCCGACGCGTTGACCAAGGCCGCCGAGCAGCTCGGCCTGGGCATCGACTACACCGCGCCCGGAATGACGACCGTCACCGGCTCAGTGCCCGTCGCCGACACGGCCGCGCTGCGCGTCGAGGAAGGCATCGGTCAGGGCAAGGTCACCGCGTCACCGTTCGGCATGGCGTTGGTGGCGGCCTCGATCGCGCGCGGCTCGGTGCCGGCGCCGGCGATCGTGGCCGGCCAGCCCGGAACGCCGGATCGGACCCCGGAGCCGCTGGCGGCGACGGTCGCCGAGCAGGTCAAGGCGATGATGCGCGAAACCGTCACCGACGGGACCGCCGCCGAGCTGCGCGACATTCCGGGCCTGCTGGGCAAGACCGGGACCGCTGAGTACATCGACGACACGCATGCGCACGGCTGGTTCGTCGGGATCCGGGGCGACCTGGCGTTCGCGGTACTCGTCAGCGACGCAGGCAGTTCGGGGCCCGCGGTGAACGCCGCGGGCAGCTTCCTGCGCGCGCAGGGCTAGATGTCGTACTCCCAGCTTTCGGCGTCGCGGCCGCGGGTCGGGCGCCGACGGGTGCGGTAGCTCGCACGGTCGTCGTCGCCCTCGGCACCGCGATAGCGCACCCGCGAGATCGGATGGTGTGTGCCGTTTCCGTTTCTGGTGTGCGGTTCGCGCGGCTCGTAGTAGTCGTCGTAGCGGCGGGGACGCTCGGGACGCTCGTAGGCCGAGCGACGGTCAGCCGGCGGTGGGCCCGGCTGACGCGGGTTGGCCGCCTTGCGAGGGCGTCGCCGCGGGGGCGGTGGCGGCTCGGCCTGGCGGTTGGCCCTGCTGCGGCGCGGACGCTCGGCGAGCGGGTCGAAGGGTTCGCCCTCCGGCGGCCGGACATGGCGCGAACGCGACGGCGTCGTACTTCTGGTCGGTTTTCCGCTGCGCCCCGACGTGCCGGCCGGGGTCCTGGCAGGGCGGCGTGGCCGGTCGGGGCGTTCGGCCCGTTGGGGCCGTTGGGGTCGCGCCGGCCGCTCGGCGGTGCGCCGCTTGCGTGGCGGTTCCGCGGCGGCCTCGTCGCCGTCGGCGCGGGGGCGGGCCAACAACGACGACAGTTTTGTGGTCAGCGTCGACGCCAGCGCGGGCTTGTCGGTTTGCGGGGTCGACTTGCGCGTCGCCACGCCGTAGTACCAGCGCGCCGCGCCGATCAGCAGCACCGCTGCCGACGTGAAGAACATCAGCGGGAAGCGTTCGATGAGCGGATAGCCGCAGTTGATCAGCGCGTCTTTGACGCTGGTGATCTGGGCGTTGTGGAACAGGAAGTACGCTGTGGGCACGGCGCCGAACAAAATCAGCGGTGGCTGGATGACGGCGGTGAACAGGCCGGCCTGACGCACCGCGAGCACCGCGGCCAGGCAGCCGAGCACATAGCAAGCCGCGAACACCGTGCTCAGTTCTTTGCTGCCCGACCCGGCGTCGAACGCGAAGCCGATCGTCGTCGCGGTGATAGCGATCAGCACGGCACCCCACCACGGAACACCCGGAAAGTTGGGATGCACGGAACGATGGCCGGCGGTCACTGCCGACCGTGCGCGCTGTGCTGACACAGGTAGACCGTACCGGCTCTTGCTGAGCGCGGCTGTCAGCGCGGTGCTGGCGTGCCCGTCACACTCTCCTAGACTCTGGACCCTGTGGGCCTGAATCTGGGAATCGTCGGACTGCCGAACGTCGGTAAATCGACGCTGTTCAACGCGCTGACGCGCAACGAAGTGCTGGCGGCCAACTATCCGTTCGCCACAATCGAACCGAACGAGGGTGTGGTGCCGCTGCCCGACCCGCGGTTGCCCGAACTGGCGAAATTCTTCGGCTCGGAGAAGATCATCTACGCGCCGGTGACCTTCGTCGACATCGCCGGGATCGTCAAGGGCGCGTCCGAGGGCGCCGGTCTGGGCAACAAGTTTCTGGCCAACATCCGCGAATGCGACGCGATCTGCCAGGTGGTGCGTGTCTTCACCGATGACGACGTCGCCCACGTCGACGGCCGTATCGACCCGAGGTCCGATATCGAGGTGATCGAGACCGAGCTGATCCTCGCCGATCTGCAGACGCTCGAACGAGCGTTACCGCGGCTGGAAAAGGAGGCGCGTACCCACAAGGACCGCCGCCCGATCCACGATGCCGCGGTGGCCGCTCAGGAGATCCTCAACGGCGGCACGACGCTGTTCGGGGCGCGCTTCGACGCGTCGCTGCTGCGTGAGCTGAACCTCTTGACCACCAAGCCGTTCCTGTACGTGTTCAACGCCGACGAAGCGGTGCTCACCGATGAGGCGCGCAAGGCCGAGCTGCGCGAGCTGGTCGCCCCGGCGGACGCGGTGTTCCTGGATGCGAAGATCGAGGCCGAGTTGCAGGAGCTCGACGACGAGTCGGCCGCCGAGTTGCTCGAGTCGATCGGCCAGTCCGAACGAGGTCTGGATGCCTTGGCGCGTGCGGGGTTTCACACATTGAAGCTGCAGACCTTCCTTACCGCAGGGCCGAAAGAGGCGCGGGCGTGGACAATCCGGCAAGGCGACACTGCGCCGAAAGCCGCCGGCGTGATCCACAGCGACTTCGAGAAGGGCTTCATCAAGGCCGAGATCGTGTCGTTCGACGACCTCGTCGAGGCCGGGTCGATGGCCGCCGCCAAGGCCGCGGGCAAGGTGCGCATGGAGGGCAAGGACTACGTCATGGCCGACGGTGACGTCGTCGAATTCCGGTTCAACGTCTGACGAGATGTCCCGCAATCTGGCTACGGAGTCGTGAAATGATCATCCGCGCCGCGATCGAGTAACCGATTGCCGGCCGTTCTTGTACCCCACCTGCCGCCGGCGCGCTATGACCGAGATTGCACACAGGGCAGTGGTCGCCGCGCAACAGCCCTGTGTGCATTCTCGTCGCTAGCGCCAGTTTGAAAGGCCCCCGGTGTCACCTGGCAAGCCAAGCGAACCCTGCCCGCCGAGACCGTGAGGCTCTCACGTGTCTTCGCCGCGGTCGGCATCGTCTTCGGCATCGTGTTCGTCTTGGTCAACGCAGGCGGGCTGCCCAGCCGCTGGGACGTCGTAGCCCGCGTCGCGGGCGTCGTACTGGCGATCGCCGCGGTCGCGCGGATGTTGCTCACCCACGCGCCCAAAGAGAACTGGTTGCTCGCGCTGGTCTCCGCGGCCGGATACCTCATCGCTGACATCGCGTGGGCGCCTCCTGCCGGCGCGGTGCTGGCCGGCGCGGCGCTGTTAGGGTTCGCGGCCGTGCCCAGCATGTCCCGTCCTCGTTCTCTCGCCGATCGTCTGCCCAGCGCCGAGGGTGACGTGACAGTCCGGCGACTGCGCCACGACGACGCCCAGGCTTTCGCCGCCGGCACCCGGGATCCTGCCGTTCGCCGCTACGGGCACCTTCCGTTGCCGCATTACTCACCGCGGATCGTGCGCGAGCAGATCGACGGCGTCATCGCCGACGGTCTGGCCGACGGCTCGCTGGCGGTGCTCGCCATCGCCGACGCCTCCGCTGATGAGTTTCTCGGCAGCATCGTGTTGTTCGACATCGGCGAAACCCGTGCCGAGGTGGGGTTTTGGCTGTGTCCGGAGGCGCGTGGTCGCGGCGCCGCTCAGCAGGCCCTTGCTGCCGTCGCGCGCATCGCTGCCGGCGCAGGGTTGACCCACTTGACGGCCAGAACGGTCCCGGAAAACGCCGGATCACGTCGCGTGCTGGAAGGAGCCGGCTTCGTCCAAAAGGGTGAGCCGGAGCCACAGGTCACGCCGTCAGGAGAGGCGGCGATAGTGATGACGTTCACGCGTGCGCTGGATTGAACTATCCGGCCGCTGCCAGCTCCGGCTCGCGCACCTGGCGGCGCAAGGTGTCGAGTGATTTCGCGAGCAGCCGCGAGACGTGCATCTGCGAGATCCCCATGCGCTCGGCGATCTGCGTCTGCGTCATGTCTTCGAAGAACCGAAGGGTGAGCAGCGTGCGCTGCCGCTCCGGCAGCGCCGCGATCAGCGGGCGCACCGTTTCGAGGTCGAGCACTTTGTCCATGCCGGGGTCGACGTCGCCGAGCGTGTCCACCACCGCGCGCGAATCGTCGCTGGGCCCGGCCTGCACGTCGGTCGACAGGGTCGAGTAGTTGCTGCTGGCGATCGTCGCGTCGACCACCAGCTCACGCGGCACGTCCAGATGTTCGGCGATCTCCGAGGCGTTCGGCGCGCGGCCCAGTACCTGGGACAGCTCCGCACGGGCCCGCACCAGCTGTGCCTGGATGTCCTTGCACCGCCGCGGCACCTTGACCGCCCACCCGTGATCCCGGAAGTGGCGGCGCACCTCGCCCATCAGCGTCGGCACCGCGAACGACAGGAACTCCGCGCCGGTGTCGACGTCGTAGCGGTTCACCGCGTTGAGCAGGCCGACGCGCGCCACCTGAATGAGATCGTCGAGCGGTTCGCCGCGGTCCCGGTAACGGAAGGCGACATGGTCGGCCAACGGCAGGCAGCGTTCGATGATCGCGTCGCGCTGACGCCTGTACTGTGCCGAGCCTTCGGGAAATTTCTTGAGCCGCCGGAACATATCCGTCACATCTTTGTAATCGCCAGACAAGCCAGCCATGCGGCAATCCCCGTTCATCGAGTGAATTCGGCGGCTCTTGGAGCTGAACCTGATGACGGCCGTGTACCCCCCGAGAAGCGATGTTGAAACATCGCAGGTGCCAGGCATGAGAATCGGCCGCCACCGGAGGTCAAGCGGTGGCGGCCGAAGGGGATGGTCGTCACTTTCGAAACCATCCGCGGACAAAGTTAGGTTCTGCGCGCCGCAGATGAATCGGGTGTTTCCCTATGCCTGCACCGGCTCATGCCTGCACCGGCTCGTCGGCGACACATGCGCACGGCTCCTGCGAACCGTCGCCGAAGGTGTCCGAATCGGTGAGCACGGTGTAGACCTCCCACTTCTCACCGCCCGGCCCCGTCGCCCACACCTTGTCCTGGGTGGCGAAACAGCACGTCGTGCCGAGCTCCTCGGAAGTGAACAGACCCTCGCCGGACAACCGTGCGATCTCGGTGTGCACCTGCTCGCTGGTTTGCACCTCCACCCCGAGGTGGTTGATCGTGCCGCCCTGGCCGGGATTCTGCAGCAGAACCAGCTTGAGCGGCGGATCGGCGACGGCGAAGTTCGCGTAGCCGTCCTTGACCTTGTTCGGTGCGGTGTTGAACAGCTTCGAGTAAAAGGTGATCGCCTGGTCGAGGTCGTCGACGTTGAGGGCGAGTTGGATACGGGACATGATGAACCTTCCGGTGATGTGACATATATCGAACTGGCGCCGGTTACAGAATGCTCCTCCTTTTCGATATATGTCAAGAGACTTGGCTATGCTGGGTTCCATGCCGAAAGCACTGCCCATGATCGACATGTCCGCGCCGGTGTGCTGTGCCCCCGTGGCTGCGGGGCCGATGACCGATGAGGCCGCACTCGAGGTGGCACTGCGTCTCAAAGCGTTGGCGGACCCCGCCAGGGTCAAGATCATCTCGTTGCTGTTCGGCGCCGACGCCAGCGAGCAGAACAGCGGTGAACTCGCCGCTGCCCTTGACCTCACCGAGTCCACCGTCAGCCACCACATCGCCCAACTCCGCAAAGCCGGCCTGGTGGAATCCGAACGGCGCGGCATGAACGTCTACCACCGGGCGCACCGTGACGCCCTGGCGGCGTTGTGCGTCGTCCTCGACCCGAATTGCTGTACCTAAGGCGCCGAAAAGTTATGGGAGCACTTCGATTTCGGCGCTGAGCTGGTAGCCCGGCGCCAACGGCAGCGAATCGCCACTCCAAAACGATCCCGGGTCGAACCAGTTGAAGTGCTTCTCGGTGGACAACAAGCCCATCTCTTCGTAGGTGATGGCGACCGTCTCGGCGCAGTACGCGGTTTCCAGGCCGACGTTGAGCTTCTCGGCCTTCTTGCGTCGGCTGGCCTCGCTGACCTTTCTGTGCAGAAAGGGGATGCCGCGCGTCACGTCCGACACCGCGATCCGTCCGCGCAACCAGCGGCCGGTCAGCCGCGCAGTGCTGGGAAACGGGGTGCCGTCCATCCGCGCCACCACTTTCAGCGCGCGATCCTCCTGCTCGCGGTCGGCATGTGGGATCAACTGACGCAGCCAGCAGCGCTGGTGATAGTGGTGCACCCAACGTTCGACCACCTCACGGGCATCGTTGAGTTGCACGCCCCGATGGTTGTCGCCGGTCCACATGTCGGTCAGCTTGTCGCCCAGTTCGGCGTGCCAGATCAACGCAGGCAGGTCCTCGACCGCGATCGTCATGCCGACGTGGTTGACCGGGCTATTGGTCAACGACTGGATCGCGCGGTCGGGGCCCGAACGTCCGCGAAACAGCCACAGATCCCCGGTCCGGGTCTGGTCGAGCGCCTGCTGCAACGGCACCGCGGTTGGCCTCACCCTGGTAGCTTAGGCAGACTCATGCCATGCGCCGGATATGGAAATGGGTCGGGTTGGCCAGTGTCGCCGGCGTGGTGGCCGGCGGGGTGTTGGTCGCCCGCGACCAGCGCCGCCGAAATGCCTATACGCCAGAGGGCATCCGCGCCCGGTTGCATCAACGCGTCGCCGAAAGCGAACAACAACCAGATCAGTCGCCGACGGCGTAGAGCCGCTGTGCGCCGCTGAAACCCTTGAGCTCGGCGTCGCTGCCGTCGTCGAACGCGATATCGGGGGCGTCGGCGAGGGCGTCGCGCACCACCTGGCTGACCAGGATCTGGCCGCCGCTCGCCTCGCCGGCCACCCGCGCGGCCATCGCGACGTTGCGTCCGAACAGGTCGTCGCCGCGACGCACCGACTTGCCCATGTGGATGCCAATCCGAACCCGAATCCGGTTGGGCTGGCGTCGAAGTGAGCGTTGTATGTCGATGCCGCACCGCACTGCCTGCTCGGGTTGCGCGAAGGCCACCATGAAGCCGTCGCCCTGGCTCTTCACCACATGCCCGGAGTGGGTGTACACGTGCCTGCGCACCATCTTGTCGTGTCGGCCGATGAGCCGCACCCATGCGCGGTCCCCGATGCGCTCGTTGAGCGCGGTGGACTCCTCGATGTCGGTGAACAGGATGACCACCACGCCGCTGGTAGCGAGCCGGGCCAGGTCAGGGCGTTCGACCTCGGCCCAGTCGGCCAGATCCTCGATCGACGATCGCACGGCGGCACCCAACCCGTCCTTGCGCAGGATGTTGGCGGTCTGCCACACCTGTTTGACCGCCTCGCGCCCGCCGGTGAGCAGCATGTTCTTGGTGTCGACGCGCCGGCGCGCGTCGTCGAGCTCCACCTGCTGCCTGCGGTTTCGCCGCCACAGTACGACGAGTGCGACGGCCTGCACCACCGCGACCACACCGAGCGCGTAAGCCACGATCTGGGCTGTCATCACCGGTCAAGTATTGGATGCTGAACCTGTGAGGATCCCGAAGGCCCCCTATTACGAGAGTCGCTACATCCGCGCCAACCATCCCGAACTGGCGCAAGCCGTGTGGCTGCGCCAAACGCTGCTGCTTTCCACGGTCGCCGAGCCCGTCGCCGATGTGTGGGTGATGGTGTTCGACCCGGACGGCGCGGGCAACCGGGCGCTCAAGGAGCCCTACCCCATCGACCTGGCCAGCTACGCCGACGAACCGTGGTCGGCGCGCATCGGATCGGCCGTCCTCGACGACCGGTCCGCCCACGGCGTGGTGACCGGTGGTGGCCGCTCGTCGCGCTGGGACCTGCGGATCACGCCCGGCCCCGGGGAACCGGTCAAACTGCTCACCGAGCGGGCGTATGAGACGCGGTTCCCGACAGCGAAGACGATGGTGCGAGATCCCTTGGCGCAGTTCGATGGCCAGCTCGAACTCGACGACGTACCCATCGTGATGGACGGCTGGACCGGCAGCGTCAGCCACAACTGGGGCAGCAGGCACACCCCCGCCTACGCCTACGGGCAAATCTGTGGGTTCGACAATGCCCCCGACTCGACGCTGGAAATCGTCACGGCCCGCGCCGCCGTCGGGTCGCTGCTGTTGCCCGGTGCGACGCTGTTCGTGTTCCGCCATGCCGGAGAGGAATTCGCGGTGCGTTCGGTTCTGGGCAGCCTGCAGACCCACGGACGGTACCGGCCGTTCACGTGGACGTTCGGCGGCAGGGTGGGGGAGCGCATGATCGAGGGTGAGTTGATTGCCGAACCCGCCGACGCCATCGGTCTGACTTACACCGACACCGACGGCCGGTCCAAGTACTGCTACAACTCGGCTCTCGCCACATGTCGAATGCAGGTGGCAGGCAAGGCGTTCGAGCGTGCCGAGCTGGTGGCCGAGCGCCGCGCGATGTTCGAGATCCTCACTGACAACGCCGACGAGCGCGTCCCGCTGTCGGCCTAGCCGGTCCTGTTGCCGAGCAGACGCAAAATCCCCCAAAAGTGGTGCTGTTTAGGGGATTTTGCGTCTGCTCGCGCGGAGAAAGTCAGCGGCAGACGAACTGCACGACGACATCGGAGAACGCGTCGTTATCGTCGCCGGCGGCCGTGTGGCCGGCCTCGGAAAGTTCGACGAACTCCGCGCGGGGCACCTTCTGCAGGAAGTCCGCGACGCCTTCGGGGCTGACCACGTCGGACAGCTTGCCGCGGATGAGCAGGATCGGAATGGACAGGTTCATCACGGCCCGGTCGAGCTTTTCCACCCGCACGAACGGGTCGTCCATGGGCGCGGTCAAAAATGCCGGATCCCAGTGCCAGTACCACCGCCCGCCGCGCAGGCGCAGGTTCTTCTTCAACCCCTCCGGATTGCGCGGCCTCCTGCGATAGGGCAGATACGCCGCGACGGCGTCGGCGGCTTGCTCCAGCGTCTCGAAGCCGTCGATACCGCTGGCCATGAAGTCGCGGATCCGGGCGCTGCCGTCCTTTTCGTAGTGCGGCACGACGTCGACCAGCACCAAATTGGTCACCTTCTGTGGGCCGGCGGCGTCAGCGACCAGCATCCCGGTCATTCCGCCCATGCTCGCGCCGATCAGCGCCACCGGCCGGCCGATCTGGTCCACCACCCCCAGCGTGTCGGCGCACAACGCGTCGACGGTGTAGTTGGCGTTGGGTGCCCGGTCGCTGTCACCGTGGCCGCGGCTGTCCAGCGCCACCACGTGCAGGCCGTGATCGGCCAGGATCTGCCCGGTGTTTTTCCACGAGAAGCGGTTCTGGCCGCCGCCGTGCAGCAGCAGCACGGTGGGCCGGTCGACCGGCGGCGCATCGCGGTTCCATTCGTCGGCGACCAGGGTGATGCCTTCGCTGCCCCGAAACTGCACAGTGCGCGATTCGCTGCGGGTGGTGCTCACGGACATCCTCTCGGCTGGTTCCGAGCGCTCACGTTACCCAGCGGGCATTTGCGCCGATCTGCGGCCCGTGACGGGCGCGGCTCCCTACAATCCGCCGTGTGCGGTCCGATACGGGGGATGACCGCCGCTGCATCATCGAGGCGGCCTACCGGTGCCTGTCTGAACCGCACAGCGGTGCGATCCCGGTGGCCGCGATCCTGGCGCGGGCCGGGGTGTCGACGCGGGCGTTCTACCGCCACTTTCAGTCCAAGGACGAACTGTTCCTGGCGATGCTGCGCCACGAGACCGACGCGCTGGCTCAACGCCTGGACCACATCGCCGCGCAACCCTGCGGCGGTCCGGCCGCGCAGCTGGCGGCGTGGATCGACGGCATGTTCGCGTTGATCACCGACGACACGCTGCGGACGCACTTCACGGTGATCGACACCGATGAGGTCCGCGCCGCACGGGGCTACCGCGAGACCCGCGAAAAGGCCCACAGCGACCGGGAATGCTCCCTGGTGACGATCCTGCGCCGGGGCCGCGACGACGGAACGTTTCCGCTGGCCGACCCCGAACCCGACGCGGTCGCGATCAACGCGATCGTCAGCAGGGTGATGCCGAACCAGTCGTTTCGCGACCTCGAACGGGTCAACCAGACCAAGGCCCGGGTGCTCGACTTCGCGCTGCGCGCGCTGGGCGCCGAACGTCACCGATGAGTTCGGTCCGCTTCGGCGGTCGGTACTCACATGCCGACCATCACACCGTCCCTCTGGTTCGACAACAACCTCGAGGAGGCCGCGCAGTTCTACGTATCGGTCTTCCCCAACTCGTCGATCGAGAAGATCAGCCGCTACACCGACGCCGGACCCGGCACGCCGGGCCAGGTGGTTTCGGGCACTTTCGTGCTCGACGGCAACCGGTTCGTCGCCATCAACGGCGGCCCGCACTTCAGCTTCACCGAGGCGGTGTCGTTCCTCGTCAGGTGCAAAGACCAGCGCGAGGTCGACTACTACTGGGACCGGCTCAGCGAGGGCGGGGAGGAGTCGCAATGCGGCTGGCTCAGGGACCGCTTCGGGCTGAGCTGGCAGATCGTGCCGGACCGCCTCTACGAGCTGCTCGACGATCCGGACCCGACCCGGGCCGCCGCAGCGACGAAAGCGATGCTCGGAATGCGAAAGATCGTCGTCGCCGACCTGGAGGCCGCCGTCCGGGGTAGCTGACAGCGCCGCAGCCGCTTGGCCGGTTTTGGTGTCACGGTCTGGTGTTCGGCCGCAAATGCCGATATCCGTTTCCCCGCCGCCCACCCCTGTGTACCCTTGCGCCACAGCCATCACAGGCGCGTGTTGTTGGTGTCAGGGAAGGTCGGCGTTGCTATGGCGGTGCAGGGCACGCGGGTGAGAGCCGACTGATGGTCGCTGTCAACGCAATTGCCAAACCGGTGCGCGCCTTCGGTGGGTTCTATTCGATGGCCCTCGACACATTCGTGTGGATGTTCAGACCGCCCTTCGCATGGCGTGAGTTCATCTCTCAGGCGTGGTTTGTCGCGCGGGTGTCGATTCTTCCGACCCTGATGCTGACCATTCCGTACACGGTGTTATTGACGTTCACGTTCAACATCCTGCTGCGGGAATTCGGCGCCGCGGACTTCTCCGGTACCGGCGCCGCGCTCGGGACCGTCCGTCAGATCGGGCCGATCGTGACGGTGTTGGTCGTCGCGGGCGCCGGCGCTACCGCCATGTGCGCCGACCTGGGCGCCCGCACCATCCGCGAAGAACTCGATGCGCTGCGGGTCATGGGCGTGAATCCCATTCAAGCGCTGGTTGTTCCGCGCGTACTGGCCGCTACCTTGGTGTCGCTTGCGTTGTCGGCGACGGTGATCCTCGTCGGACTGGCGGGCGCCTACTTCTTCGTGGTCTACATCCAGAACGTCTCACCGGGTGCGTTCGCGGCCGGTCTGACATTGCTCATCGGAACCACCGATGTCACGATCGCGTTGCTCAAGGCCGCGCTGTTCGGCCTGTCCGCAGGCATGATCGCTTGCTACAAGGGCATTTCCGTCGGCGGAGGGCCAGCGGGTGTCGGCAACGCGGTCAACGAGACCGTGGTTTTCACGTTCATGGCCCTGTTCGCGATCAACATCGTCGCGACCGCGGTTGCGGTGAAGGTGACGTTGTGACAGTTTCGAGGCCGCATTCCCAGTTCCCCTGGCTGAAAGCCCGGTTCCGCAGCGTCGCCGATCCCTGGAACCGGGTCGGGATGCAGGCCAAGTTCTTTGGCCGGACCCTGAGTTCGATCCGCTACACCGTCGTTCATTATCAGGTCGAGTTGATCCGCATCATCGCCCAAATGGGCCTTGGCGCCGGGGCGCTCATCATCATCGGCGGCACCGTCGCGATCGTCGGGTTCCTCACCGTCACGACGGGCGCGCTGGTGGCGGTGCAGGGCTACACCGACTTCTCGGAGATCGGTGTCGAGGCCCTGACCGGCTTCGCGTCAGCGTTCTTCAATGTGCGCCTGATCGCACCGGCCACCACTGCGGTGGCGTTGTCCGCCACCATCGGAGCGGGCGCGACGGCACAACTCGGTGCCATGCGGATCAACGAGGAAGTCGACGCGCTTGAAGTGATGGGCATCCGAAGCGTCGCCTATCTCGCCTCCACGCGGGTCGTCGCCGGCTTTCTCGTGGTGATCCCGCTGTACTGCGTCGGTGTGATCGCCGCGTTCTGGGCGGCACGGTTCGGCACCACCGTGCTGTACGGTCAGTCGACGGGTGTGTACGACCACTACTTCCGGACGTTCCTCAATCCCA
Organism: Mycolicibacterium sp. XJ2546; assembly: GCF_053483195.1. Taxonomy (NCBI): domain Bacteria; kingdom Bacillati; phylum Actinomycetota; class Actinomycetes; order Mycobacteriales; family Mycobacteriaceae; genus Mycobacterium; species Mycolicibacterium sp. XJ2546. Next base: position 589,663 of record NZ_JBEFRW010000001.1, read on the forward strand.
CCGACCTGATGTGGTCATTCGGTCAAACCATCGCGTTGTCGGTGATGATCATGCTCGTGCACACCTACTACGGCTACACCGCCCGTGGCGGCCCGGCGGGCGTTGGCGAGGCCGTCGGACGGGCGGTGCGCACCTCGCTGATCGTTTCGGCCTTCGTGCTGGTGATGCTCTCCCTTGCGGTCTACGGTCAATCCGGCAATTTCAACCTGGCGGGCTGATCGATGGATGTCGAAGACGAAGGCCTGCATCCCGCTTGGTGGACGTTGATCCTCGCGGTGATCATCGCCGTCGCCATCTGGCTGACGTGGGCCCTGTTCGTCGGCGCCTTCAGGGCCACCGAGACCGTCACTTTGACATCTGAGCGCGCCGGTTTGGTGATGGAAACCGACGCCGATGTGAAGTTGCGCGGCGTGCAGGTCGGCCGGGTGTCGGCAATCCAGGGCGGCAGCACTCCGGTGTCCTTGAAACTCGAGATCGACAAGGACAAGATCGAGTACATCCCATCGAACATCGAGGCGCAGATCAGGGCGACGACGGTGTTCGGCGCCAAATTCGTCGACTTGATCTATCCGAGCGATCCCAGTTCACAGCGACTCACCGCCGGTCAGGTGATCCAGTCGCGCAATGTCACCGTCGAAGCCAACACGGTGTTCCAGAACATCGTCGATGTGCTCGAACAGGTCGACCCGGTCAAGCTCAACAGCACCCTGTACGCCCTCGCCGAGGGCGTCCGGGGGCAGGGCGAGCTGATCGGTGAGGCCACCACCGCCGCGAATCAAGTTCTGCTCGAAGTCAATCCACGTCACCAAACGGTGACCGAAGACCTGCGCGCGCTGCGCGATTTCAACGACACGTACAGCGCTGCAGCACAGGACATTCTGACCACCCTCGATGCCCTCAGCACCACGAGCGCCACGATCACGGGCCAGGCCAGCCAATTGGATGCGTTGCTGCTGGCCACCATTGGCCTCTCCAACAGCGGAATCAACCTGCTGGCGCCGAACCAGGCGAACCTGATCAAGTCCATCAACGTGCTCGAGCCGACGACGAACCTGCTGCACAAGTACAGCCCGGAGTACACCTGCCTGCTGACCGGCGCCAAGCACCTGCTGGACAACGGCGGATACGACGGACCGGGCGGTAACGGTCGGACGCTGGTTTTGGATGTGGCACTGGGCCTCGGCGACGACTCTTACCGGTACCCCGATCACCTGCCGATCATCGGCGCCAAGGGCGGGCCGGGCGGCAAACCCAGTTGCGGCTCGCTGCCCGTCGTCGCGGAGAACTGGCCGGTGCGCAACCTCGTCACGAACACCGGCTTCGGTACCGGACTCGACTGGCGGCCCAACCCCGGCATCGGCTTCCCCGGGTACGCCAACTACCTGCCGACGACCCGCGCTGTGCCCGAACCGCCGAGCGTCCGCAACCTCTTCGGTGGACCCGCGATAGGCCCGGTCCCGTACCCGGGGGCTCCGGCTTACGGTGCGGACCTGTACGCAGACGACGGCACCCCGCTGTGGCCGGGGCTGCCGGCCGCACCGCCGCCGATGGCGCCGCGGGATCCGGGCCCGGCGCCGGGTTCAGAGCCGTTCATCGTTCATTCGCCTGCGCAGATGCAGCCCACGCCGCTACGACCGACACCCTTGCCGACGCCGGCGCGACCCGGTCCGCCGTTCGGATGAGCCACCACGCCATGAGAGGTGAAACGCCATGTCCAGCATGAACGCCAGGGTCCGACGAGACGCAGTGCGTCTCGGCGTGTTCCTGGCTGTGTGCCTGCTCGGCGTATTCGGATTGTTCGCGGTCTTCGGCGAGTTTCGCTTCGGGGAAGCCACCAACAGCTATGTCGCCGAGTTCACCAACGTCACCGGGTTGGAGAACGGCGATTTCGTCCGCATCGCCGGCGTGGAGGTCGGCAGCGTGGAAGACGTTGCCATCCAACCCGATACCACGGCACGGGTGGAGTTCACCGCAGACGAGTCGGTGGTGCTGACCGAGGGCAGCAGGGCGGTCATCCGATACGACGATCTCATCGGCGGCCGCTACCTGGCGCTCGAGGAAGGCGCAGGCGGAGTCAAGAAACTCGAGCCCGGCGGCACGATTCCCTTCGCCCGCACGTCTCCTGCGCTCGATCTCGACGCGTTGATTGGCGGCTTCCGGCCGTTGTTCCGCGCGCTGGATCCCGATCAGGTCAACGCGCTGTCGGGTCAGCTGATCCAGGCCTTGCAGGGCCAGGGCGCGACAATCAACTCGTTCCTCGCCCAGACCGCGGCGCTGACAACGACTCTGGCCGACCGTGACCGACTGATCGGGGATGTCATCGTCAACCTCAACGTGGTGCTGGGATCACTTGGCGACCAGAACGACCAGTTCGCGAAGGCAGTCGACGCGCTCAGCGAATTGGTAGGGACGCTGGCGGAGCGCCGAGAGGACATCAGCAACGGGTTGGCGTACACCAACGAAGCGGCCGGAACGGTCGCGGATCTCTTGTCGCAGGCTCGACCACCGTTCAGCAAGACGGTGCAGGAGACCGACCGCGCGGCCGGAATCGTGGTGGCCGATCACGAGTACTTCGACAACCTGCTGAACACTTTGCCCGACGCCCATCAAGCGCTCGCACGCCAAGGGCTCTACGGCGACTTCTTCAACTTCTATCTCTGTGACATCGTGCTCAAGCTAAACGGCAAGGGCGGCCAACCGGTCTATGTGAAAGTCGCCGGGCAGTCCACCGGGAGGTGTGCGCCGAGGTGAAGTCCTTCTCTGAACGGAATCAGACCGTCATCGGTGCCGTCGGGCTGGTGTTGACGGTCGGCATCGTGCTCGGGGCGTTGAACTACGACCGGCTGCCGTTCCTGCAGGGCAGCGAGTACTCGGCCTACTTCGCCGAAGTGGGCGGGCTACAAGCCGGTAAGGCCGTACGTGTTTCGGGCTTCGAAGTCGGCCAAGTCAAATCCATCGAGGTGGACGGGCCCCGCGCCCTGGTGACGTTCACCGTCGACAGTGACATCCGGTTGGGCGATCGCACCGAGGCGGCGATCAAGACCGAAGGCCTGCTGGGCACGAAGATCCTCGAAGTGACCTCCCGCGGTGACGGCCAGCAGGAGGGCACGATCCCACTCGATCGCACGACGTCGCCCTATGAATTACCCGATGCATTGGGAGAATTGGCCACGACGATTAGCGGCCTGAACACCAACCAGTTGTCGGATTCGCTGAGGGTGCTCTCGGAGACATTCTCCGACACGCCGCCGGAACTGAAGATTGCGATCGAGGGGGTGGCGCGGTTCTCCGACACGCTGAATGAACGTGACGCGCAGCTGCGAGGTCTACTCGGCAACGCCAACAAGGCCACCACGGTGCTGGCCGAGCGCAGCAACCAGATCGTGAGTCTGGTCGCCGATACCAACGCGCTACTGGCCGAGCTCGAAAATCAAAGCGCCGCACTCGATGAGGTTTCCGGCAACATCTCGGCGCTCAGCGCGCAGTTGCAGGGCTTCATCGGCGAGAACCGCGAAACCCTCCGACCCGCCCTGGACAAGCTCAACGGCGTGCTGACGATCATCGACAACCGCAAGGAACGCTTGCAGAAGTCGCTCGAGCTGGTTACCGACTACGTGATGTCACTGGGTGAATCGGTGTCGGGCGGGCCGTTCTTCAAGAACTACGTCGCCAACCTGCTGCCGGGCCAATTCCTGCAGCCGTTCATCGATGCTGCGTTCTCCGACCTCGGCCTGGATCCCAATGTGAAGCTGCCATCGGAACTCAGCGACCCGCAGGTCGGGCAGCCGGGAACACCGGCGCTCCCGGTGCAGTTCCCGCGGACGGGCCAGGGCGGCGAACCGCGGCTGACGGTCCCCGACGCCATCACCGGCAATCCGGGCGATCAGGCGTGTGGACCGCCCGGGCTGCCATTGCCCGGCCCCGGCTGTTATCCATACCGTGAGCCGCTGCCGGCGCCGCCCCCCGGCGGGTCGCCGCCGGGGCCGCCCGCCGAGGCACCGCCGGGCCTGCAATCGACGCCCGATCCGACACCGTCTCCGGTCGCGGTGCCCGCTCCCGGTGGCGTCGCCCACCTTGCACCGGAAGAGGCCGGACGATGACCCGCGCCGCCCGCAACATGTTGGCCGTCGCGCTGGTGGTGATACTGGCCGGCGGCGCAATCGTGGTGTTCGGCAACACCGAACGGATCAACCGCACACACGTCGTCGCCTACTTCGACAACGCCAACGGCATCTACCCCGGCGATGACGTCAACATCGTCGGCGTACCCGTTGGCAGGATCGAATCAATCGAACCGCAGCCCGAGCGGGTCAAAATTTCGTTCTGGTACGACAGCAAGTACAAGGTGCCGGCCGACGCCAAGGCCGCGATCCTGTCGCCGACGCTGGTGACCGCGCGCGCCATTCAGCTGACCCCGCCCTACACCGGCGGACCGGTGATGCAAGACGATACGGTCATCCCGCAGTCGCGCACCGCTGTCCCGGTGGAGTGGGACGAGGTCCGACAGCAGTTGGAGAGGCTCGCCGAAACCCTGCAGCCGACCGAGCCGGGAGACGTGAGCCCGTTGGGATCGGTCATCAACACCACTGCCGAAAACCTGCGTGGTGAAGGCGCCAACATCCGGGACACCCTCATCAAGCTGTCGCAGGCCGTGACAGCCCTGGGCGATCACAGCACCGACATCTTCTCTACGGTCAAGAATCTCGCGATCCTGGTTTCGGCGCTGCAGGACAGCACCGACGTGATGCGCCAGCTCAACCAGAACCTTGCGAGCGTGACCGGACTGCTTGCCAACGACCCCAACGAGGTCGCTGACGCGCTGCGCGACCTCAACAACGTGGTCGGCGAAGTCCAGGCGTTCGTCGCCGACAACCGCGAAGCGCTGGGCACCACGTCGGACAAGTTGGCCGGGGTGACCCAGGCGCTGACCGACAGCCTCGCCGACGTCAAGCAGTTCCTGCACGTGGCGCCCAACACACTGCAGAACTACGTCAATATCTGGCAACCCGCCCAGGGGGCAGTGAGCAGCTTGCCGATGCTCAACAACTTCGCCAACCCGATTTCGTTCCTGTGCGGCGGAATTCAGGCGGCGTCCAGGCTGAACGCCGAGCAGTCGGCCAAGCTGTGCGTGCAGTACCTGGCGCCGATCCTGAAGAACCGCCAGTACAACTTCCTGCCCATCATGCAGAACGTCTTCTCCGGTGCCACGACACGACCGAACGAGCTGACCTACAGCGAGGATTGGCTGCGGCCGGATTACATCCCGCCGCAACCTGCCCCGGCAGCTTCACCGCCGCCGGCTTCAGGTCCACCGGCACCGGCACCGCCGCCGGCCGCGGGCCCGCCGCTGCCGGCGGAGGCACCGGTCTCCACGAACCCGGTCGATGGTCTGCACGGGATGATGGTGCCCCAGGGAGTCGGGCCATGATGCGGCGCAAGCTCTTTCGCAGAGTGGCGGTGCTGGCCGTGGCGGCCGCGCTGCTGTCGGGCTGTTCGGACTGGCAGGGGCTGAACTCGCTACCGTTGCCCGGCGTCGAGGGCACCGGGCCGGGTGCGTTCACGATCCAAGCGCAGATGCCCGATGTCGACAACATCGAGCCGAACTCGCGTGTCCGCGTCGGCGATGTGAACGTCGGCACCGTGCGCAAGATCGAACGCCAGGACTGGCATGCGCTGGTGACGATGGAACTCAACGGTGACGTCGAGCTGCCCGCGAATGCGACGGCCAAGCTCGGGCTGACCAGCCTGCTTGGTTCACTGCACATCGAGTTGGCACCGCCGACCGATGTGGCGCCGGTCGGCAAGCTGAAAGAGGGCTCGCTGATCCCGTTGGAGTCCTCGAGCGCGTATCCGAGTACCGAGCAGGCGCTGGCCGCCGTTGCGCTGCTGCTCAACGGGGGCGGCATCGGCAACATTCACGACATCACCGAGGCCTTGAGCGTCGCGTTCACCGGCCGCGAGAACGACCTGCGCAGCCTCATCGAGCAGCTCGACATCGCGATCGGCCATCTCGATGACCAGAAGCAGGACATCATCGACGCCGCCGAGAGCCTGAACAACCTGATGGGTCAGATTGCCGAGCAGAAGCCGGTGGTGGACAAAGCCCTAAGGACCATTCCCGATGCTCTGGCCGTGCTCAGGGACCAGCGGCAGAACCTGGCCGAGGTGCTGACCCAGCTCGGCCGGTTCAGCGCGCTGACCGCCGATTCGGTCGACCAGACCAAAGACGCTCTGGTGCAAGAGCTCAAGGACCTCGGCGTGGTGCTGGAGGAGTTGGCCGACGCCGGTCCTGCGTTGACCCGCGCGCTGAGCTTCCTACCGACCTTCCCGTTCCCCAAGGAGACATTGCTCAATTGGATGCGCGGCGACTACGCGAACCTGACGTTGGTCGTCGACCTGACGTTGAGCAGACTCGATGCGAGCTTCTTCACCGGAACGCGGTTCGAGTGCAACCTGACCTGGTTGGAGTTGCAATGGGGACGGACCATCGGCCAGTTCCCCAGCCCGTGCAACCACAACGTGCCGCCACCAGGCGGCAACCCGTTGGTTGCTCCGTACCGCTGGGATCAGGGGCCGTAGCATGCGAATGACCCGGCAGATCCTTATCCAGATGGCGATCTTCTCCGCCATCGCGATCCTGGCGTTGGGCATCATGGTCTTCGGATACATGCGGCTCCCTACGCTTCTCGGGGTCGGTCAGTACCGCGTCACGGTGGAATTGCCGGAGACCGGAGGGCTGTATCCGAGGGGAAACGTCACCTACCGCGGTGTCCAGGTCGGCGAGGTGAAAAGCGTCGAGCTGACCGATACCGGTGTCGAGGCGGTGCTGTCGCTGGACTCCGACGTCCCGATTCCCGCTGACCTCGAAGCCGAGGTGCACAGCGTGTCTGCGGTCGGCGAGCAGTACGTCCAGTTGCTTCCGCGTAGCGGCGAAGGTCCGGACCTGAAGGACGGCGACGTGATCCCGTTGGATCGCACCACGGTTCCGACGGATATCAATACGGTCCTCAACGATACGGCGCGCGGCCTACAGGCGATCCCGCAGGAGAATCTGAAGACCGTCGTCGACGAGGCTTATACCGCGGTGGGCGGGCTCGGGCCCGATTTGCGCCGGTTGGTCGGCGGCAGCGCCAAGCTGGCCATCGACGCCCGCGAGAACCTCGACCCGCTGCTCACGCTCATCGACGAGTCCAAGCCGGTGCTCGACACCCAGACCGAAACCGCCGGCTCGATTGAGGCGTGGGCGGCCAATCTGGCGAACATCAGCGGTCAAGTGCAGAGCCAGGATCCGGCGGTGAGAGGAATCCTGGCCAAGGGGCCGGGTGCTGCCGACGAGGTGCGTGCACTGTTCGACCGGCTGCAGCCGACGCTGCCGATCGTGTTGGCCAACCTGGTCAGCATCGGAGAGGTCGCGGTGGCCTATCAGCCGAGCCTCGAGCAGCTACTGGTGCTGCTGCCGCAGGGCACCGCGGTCACGCAGGCCGTGGGTGTGCACAAGCGCGGCACCAAACAGGACTACATGGGTGACTCGTTGATCTTCAACCTGAACGCGATCCTGCCTGCGTTCCCGGCGCCGCTGCCGCTGCCCCCGCAGAACCTGCCGCCGCCGTGTACGACCGGGTTCCTGCCTGCGCAGCAGCAGCGGGTGCCGGTCTTCGAGGACTACCCAGACCGGCCGGAGGGCGATATGTACTGCCGGACACCGCAGGACGCGCCATTCAACGTCCGCGGCGCCCGCAACCTGCCGTGCGTCACCGTGCCCGGTAAGCGCGCTCCGACGTGGCAGATGTGCGAGAGCGACGAGCAGTACGTGCCGCTCAACGACGGCTACAACTGGAAGGGCGATCCCAACGCCACGCTGTCGGGTCAGCCCATTCCGCATGTGCCCCCGGACGTGCCCGTCGACATCACGCCCCCTCCGCCGGGTACGCCGCCACTGCCCGTCGCCGCCGCCGAATACGACCCGGCCAGCGGCAGTTACGTCGGGCCGGATGGGAAGGTCTACACGCAGTCCAACCTGGCAGGTGGGTCGGCAGAAGAGCAGACGTGGCAGTCGATGCTGGTGCCGCCAGGGCGGTGATCGTCCCGCGGAACCGGCTCAGTCCATGATGTCGCGGACCCTGGTCTGCTCGTGGCCCCGAAGCATCGCTGCGCCTGCGGCTTCCATATGCCGACGCCAGTGCGCTTCGACGGCGTCGCCCTTGCGGGCCTCGACCAGGTCGGCCAGCTTCGTGTAGGACTTGAGCAGTTTCGAGTACTCCGCCTCGCTCATCCCGGTCTTGTTGTCGGCTCCGAGTAGCGCTGCGGCCGTGTGCCTTTCGCCGATCTCGTGCAGCATTCCGGCGATCATGCCCAGCGTCGCGTTCCCGGAGAGCTCGACCATGCGGCGGTGCAGGAGCGCAGTTGCCGCCGCCAGCGTGCCGTCCTCCCAGGCTTGCGGTACGGCGTCGATCAACGCGCGAAGCTCGCGGTGCGCCTCGACGGTGCCCTCCTCGGCGAGCAGCTTGGCCGCCGGCGGCTCGATCGCGGTGCGCGCCGTCAAGACGTCGGCGAGCGTGGTGCCCGACAGCGCCAGCAGCAACCCGGCCGGTCGCGCGACGATCTCGGCACCCGGTACCCGGACCCGCGCTCCGGTGCGGGAGCCGCGGCGCACCTCGACCAGGCGTTCGGACTCCAGCACCCGAACCGCTTCGCGCAGCGTGGGCCGGCTGACCTGGAAATGCGCCATCAACTCAGCCTCGTGCGGCAGGAAGTCGCCGTCCGTCAGCTGGCCCTCGACGACCATGCGTCGAAGCGTACGAGCCACGAGCTCGGCCGTCTTGGGCGACCGGACGGCCCCCGACGCCGGGTCGGGCGAGATCATCGGGGCGAGCGGTTCTCGTCGTGACACCGCAGGTTCCTCCTCGGTGCTTCAGTTGTAGCACTCAGTAAACCATGTCGGCCGTCCCTGGCGCCCGCGACGGCGAAAGCGTCGTCGGGTATGGGCCAAAGCTCCCAAAGACGGATCCCGATTTGGTAGGGATGTCCTGGACTTCTGAACTCCGACGATAAGGTGTCGCACGTAAGTTGGAGCCGATCTATGCAATCCACCCGACCAGGCCCGCTGGGCCGCAGAGGAACCTGATGGCAGACGATGCGAACCCCCCCGCGGGGAACCCGGACGATTCGACGTCTGAGGACCCCGCCGACCCCGGCCCAGTCGAGGCCACGGCCGACCCAGGCCCAGTCGAGGCCGAAACCGACGTCGTCGATACCGCTGCCGAAGGGGAGGACTACGACGCCGCCGCCGGCCACGAGGACTCCGCCCAGGAGGTCGCCGCCAAGCCGCGGATGTCGCACGTGCGGCTGGCCACGATCGTCGGTGTCGTCCTCGTGCTGGGGCTGGGCGGATTGGTCGGGTGGCTGGGCTATCAGGCCTATGAGGCGCACCAGGCCGAGGAACAACGTCAACTGTTCGTGCAGGTGGGCCGGCAGGGCGCGCTGAACCTCACGACGATCGACTGGGAGAACGCCGAGGAGGACGTGCAGCGCATCCTCGACTCGGCCACCGGGACGTTCTATGACGACTTCCAGCAGCGCTCGGCACCGTTCGTCGAGGTCGTCAAGCAGGCGCAGTCGAAGTCGGAGGGCACCATCACCGAGGCCGGCCTGGAGTCCGTATCGGGCGACGAGGGGCAGGTGCTGGTGGCGGTGACCGTCAACACCAGCAACGCGGGTGCTCCGGAGCAGCAGCCCCGGTCGTGGCGAATGCGGATCACCGTGCAGCAGATCGACGACGAGGCGAAGGTGTCCAACGTGGAGTTCGTCCCGTGAGCCGGCACAGCATGCCGCGAGGCGGCGACAAGGCAGGAACGCCGGACAAGACCGAGGCGACGGCAGAAGAAACCCAGGAGGCGGCCATTACCGAAACGGCTGAGGAGACCGTCGCGGATACGGCGGAGGACCCCACGGAAGCCCCAGCCGAGGACGTTGCCGCCGAGGAAGCCGAACCTGCCGCGACGGGTAAACGCCGGGTCGACTGGTCGCGTGTGCTGGCCTACGGCATCCTGCCCGGTCTGGCATTGGTGCTCGCCCTGGCCGCGGGCTACCTCAAGTGGCAGCACGATTCCGTCGACAATGCCGAAACCGTGCGTATCGAGTCGGTGCAGACGGCCAAGGACAGCACCGTCGCGATGCTGTCCTACAAGCCGGACACCGTCGGTGAACAGCTCAACGCCGCGCGCGACCTGCTGACCGGGGAGTTCCGCGACTCCTACACCTCGTTGATCAACGACGTGGTGATCCCAGGCGCCCAGGAACAACAGATCTCCGCGGTCGCCACCGTGCCCGCCGCGGCGTCGGTGTCGGCCGATCCGAACCACGCGGTGGTGCTGTTGTTCGTCAACCAGACGGTGGTCGTCGGCCAGGACGCTCCCACCGACACCGCTTCGAGCGTGCGGGTCGGATTGGAGAAGGTCGGGGATCGCTGGCTGATCTCGCAGTTCGACCCGGTGTAGTGGACGCGCCCGAGGTCATCGAGGTGGCGTCGCCCAACGTGACGCTGCAGGCGCTGACGTGGGGGCCGCCGGACGCTCCGATCGCCCTGTGCCTGCACGGGTTTCCCGACAGCGCCCACGGGTGGCGCAAGGTCGCACCGCAGTTGGCCGACGCGGGCTGGCGGGTGGTGGCGCCGTTTCTGCGCGGCTACGCACCCTCGTCGCTGCCGTCCGACGGCAGCTACCACGTCGGCGCGCTGATGGACGATGCGCTTCGGGTCCTCGACGCCGCGGGTCCGACCGGGCGCGACGTGTTCGTCGGGCACGACTGGGGTGCGATCGCCGGTGCCGGTCTGGTCGCGATGTCCGACAGCCCGTTCACCAAGGCCGTGATCATGTCGGTGCCCATGCCCGCGTCGTTTCGGCCGCTGGGCCGCGTCCCCGACGCTGGGCGCCTCGCGGGTCAGATACCCCGTCAGCTGCTGCGCAGTTGGTACATCATGTATTTCCAATTGCCCTGGCTTCCCGAACGCTCGCCGTCGTGGGTGCTGCCGAGGCTGTGGCGGCAATGGTCGCCGGGATATCGGGCCGACGAGGATCTGCGCCACGTCGAGGCGGCCATCGGCGCCCCGGAGCGGTGGCGCGCGGCACTCGGGTACTACCGCGCCGCGGTGCGCAACACCAAGCCGCCCGCGCAATACGCCGACCTGCACCGCCACTGGTTGTCTGAGCCGCGGGTGCCGACGCTGTACATGCACGGCCTGGACGACGGTTGTGCCTCACCGGATTACGCCCATTGGGTCCAGCGGGTGTTGCCGGAGGGCAGCAAGGTGGCGCTGGTCGAACGCGCGGGCCACTTCCTGCAGTTGGAGCAGCCGGAGGCGGTCGCACACCACATCGTCGACTTCGTGGGCGCCGCCTAGTCTGGGCCCATGACGCCCCGCCGACTATCCGCGGTCGACGCGCAGACGTACTGGATATCGGCGATGATCCCCAACGATCAGTTCCTGCTGTACGGCTTCGTCGGGGCGCCCTCGGATATGCACGGTGCGTTGCAGCAGATCCGGGGGAGGGCGAACGGGTGTCCTGAACTGGGGTTGCGGGTGCGCGACCGGCTGCTGGGCTATCCCGAATGGGTGTGTGGCGCCGTCGTGTCCGATCAGGTCGTGGTGCACGAACCACCCGGTGCCTGGCCGGATTGTCTGGCTGCGGTGGCCGAACTCGCCGGCGACCAGTTGGACCCACGGGCCTATGCGTGGAAGTTGCATGTCTTTCCCGAGGTGTCCGGACCGGTCGACGGCGGCGTGGCCACGGTGGCGGTGCTGCAGGTCGCGCACGTGCTGGGCGACGGTGTTCGGTCGTCGGCGTTGGCGGCCCTGCTGTTCGGCCGCGCCGCGACGGTGCCCACCGCCCCGTCGCGCCCGGCGCTGCAGAGCCTGAGCCTGCCGTGGCGCGCGTACCGGGCCGCGCGGGCCCACCGCCAGCTGGCCCGCGACACCGACACCGGATTAGTTGTGCCACAGGCGAAGTCGCGTCCCGCCCTGCGGAGCAACAGCCTGCCCGATGGTGCCCGCAGTGTGCGAACCGTGATCCTGCATCGGTCGCAGATCCCAGGCCCGACGGTGACGGTCGGTGTGCTCGCAGCGGTGTCGTCTGCGTTGTCCGCGCATCTTCGCGAGCTCGGCGACGACCCGGCCCGGTTGGGAGCCGAGGTGCCCATGGCGAAAGGTGGTATCCGGCTGGCGCACAATCATTTCGGCAACGTCGGCGTCGACCTGCACCCGGAGCTGACGTACTCCGAGCGGGTCGCGCGTATCGCGGCGGAACTGGACCAGCGCCGTCGTCGCGCCGCGCATCCGGCGCTGCTCGCGGCAAGCCGCGCGTCCGCCGCGGTGCCGGCGCCGCTGTTGCGGTGGGGAGTGCGCCAGTTCGATCCGACGCTGCGTTCGCCGACGGTCACCGGCAACACCGTGGTGTCCAGCGTCAATCGCGGCGCCGCCGACCTGCGGTTCGGGGATGCGCCGGTGGCGCTGACGGCTGGCTATCCCGCGTTGTCGCCGATGATGGGCCTGACACACGGTGTGCATGGCATTGGCGACACCGTCGCGGTCAGCGTGCACGCCGCGCAGTCAGCGATCGGTGACGTCGACGCGTATGTGCAGCGGTTGTCCGCGGCGTTGACCGCGCACCGGTAGGGGTGTTAGTGCGTTGCTACATGGCCTAAGTTCTGTTGCATGACTGCTTACGACTCGGCCTTGGATTTCGGGTTGCTATTCCTGCGGGTGGTGCTAGGCCTGACGATGGCCGCGCACGGCTACAACAAGTTCTTCGGCGGCGGGCGGATCCCCGGTACCGCCGGCTGGTTCGAGAGCATCGGAATGAAGCCGGGCACCTTCCACGCCCGCATCGCCGCCACCACGGAGATGGCCGCCGGCATCGGCCTGGCTGTCGGGCTGCTGACGCCCGTGCCTGCCGCGGGGTTTGTCGCGTTGATGCTGGTCGCGGCATGGACGGTGCACCGCGCCAACGGCTTCTTCATCGTCAAGGAGGGCTGGGAGTACAACCTGATTCTGGCGACGACGGCGGTGGCCATCGCGACCATCGGCGCGGGCAAGTACAGCCTCGACTACCTGCTGTTCGGCGAGAGCGGCTTCGCCGAGCTGCTGCACGGCTGGTGGGGTCTGATCATCGCGCTGGGGCTGGGGTTGGCAGGCGGCATCGGTCAGCTGGCGATCTTCTACCGTCCGCCGGCCAAGACCGACGCCTAACGAGCGCCCCACGCAGTTCGCGAACCGCACACCACGGTCGTGAACCGCGCGGCGATCGCGACCATGTTGTAGTTTTCGCGAAGCGGACGTGAGGATCTAGGGCCGCCGAGCTAGAACACGTTCTAGTCTTTGAGCATGGGGTTCTTGAAACAAGACGCGCCGGTCGTCGACTACGAACAGTGGAGCAAGGGCACCCGCGCCGAGAAGATCGTGCCGATGGCGCGGCACTGGGCCGAGGTGGGGTTCGGGACGCCCGTCGTCCTGCACCTGTTCTACGTCGTCAAGATCTTGCTCTACATCCTCGGCGCTTGGCTGGTGTTGCTCACCACCGAGGGCATCGACGGGTTCACCAACGTCACCTCCTGGTACAACGAGCCGATCGTGTTCGAGAAGGTCGTGCTCTACACGATGCTGTTCGAGGTCGTCGGCCTGGGATGCGGGTTCGGGCCGCTGAACAACCGCTTCTTCCCGCCGATGGGCTCGATCCTGTATTGGTTGCGGCCCAACACCATTCGGCTGCCACCGTGGCCGACCCGCATCCCGCTGACCAAGGGGACCAGGCGCACACCGTTCGATGCGCTGCTGTATGCCGCGCTGGTGGTGATGCTCGTCGTGGCCTTGTTCTCCGACGGCACCGGCCCGATCCCCGAACTCGGGACGACGGTGGGTGTGCTGCCGGTGTGGCAGATTTGGGCGATCCTGGGCCTCCTCGCGGTGCTGGGGCTGCGCGACAAGGTGATCTTCTTGGCCGCCCGCGGCGAGGTGTATGCCTCGCTGGCGGTGTGCTTTCTGTTCGCAGACGCCGACATCATCCTCGCCGCCAAGCTGGTCTGCCTGACGATTTGGCTGGGCGCGGCCACATCCAAGCTCAACAAGCACTTCCCGTTCGTCATCTCGACGATGATGAGCAACAACCCGGTGTTCCGGCCGAAGTGGATCAAACGCAAGTTCTTCGAACGCTTTCCGGACGATCTGCGGCCGGGTCGGCTGTCGCGATGGCTTGCGCACTTCAGCACCGCCATCGAGGGCCTGGTCCCGCTCGTATTGTTCTTCTCGGGCGGCGGCTGGCCGACCTACATCGCCGCGTTCATCATGGTGTGCTTCCACTTCGGCATCCTGTCGTCGATACCGATGGGTGTTCCGCTGGAGTGGAACGTCTTCATGATGTTCGCCGTGGTGGCGTTGTTCGTCGGGCACGCCGGGATCGGGCTGGGCGACCTGCAGAGCCCCTGGCCGATCGTGCTGTTCGCCGTCCTGGCCACGACGGTGGCGCTGGGAAACCTTTTTCCCCGCAAGGTGTCCTTCCTGCCGGGGATGCGCTACTACGCGGGCAACTGGGACACCGGGCTGTGGTGCATGAAACCCTCAGCCGCCGAGAAGCTCGAGAAGGGCATCGTGTCGATCGCGAGTATGCCGCAGGCGCAGATGGAACGCTACTACGGCAGCCCCGAGACCGCGCAGATGTACCTCTACATGGGATATGCGTTCCGCGCCTTCAACACTCACGGCCGCGCGATGTTCACGCTTGCGCACCGCGCGATGGCCGGACACAACGAGGACGACTATGTGTTGACCGACGGGGAGCGCATCTGCAGCACCGCGATCGGATGGAACTTCGGCGACGGCCACATGCACAACGAGCAGCTCATCGACGCGCTGCAGGAGCGCTGTCACTTCGAACCCGGTGAGGTCCGGGTCGTGTTGATCGACGGCCAGCCCATCCACCGCCAGACCCAGCAGTACCGGTTGGTGGACGCGGCCACCGGCGAATTCGAGCGGGGCTTCATCCGGGTCGCCGACATGGTGACGCGCCAACCCTGGGACGACACCATCCCGGTGCAGGTGACGTGGCGGGATTCCGCGCAACCGCGGGCGGATCGAGACCCCGCGCATTAGCAATTCCGCCTACCAACCAGTAGGTTGACCTAGTAAACCTTGTTCGTTTACGTTCAGGGGTGACCCGTTTCGGGCCGAGCCCTGCGTGGGAACAACATCGAACTTCGAAGGAGAAGGTCATGGCTGAAGCCGTCATCGTCGAGGCCGTGCGGTCGCCGGTCGGCAAGCGCAACGGCGGACTGTCGGGCGTCCATCCCGGCGAGCTGTCGGCGCAGGTCCTCAACGGTCTCGTCGAACGCGCGGGCGTCGATCCCGCGCTGGTCGACGACGTCATCTGGGGTTGTGTCATGCAGGCCGGTGAGCAGGCGCTCGACATCGCCCGCACCGCGGTGCTCGCGGCCGGGTGGCCTGAGACCGTGCCGGGGGTCACCGTCGACCGCCAGTGCGGTTCGAGCCAGCAGTCAGTGCACTTCGCCGCCGCGGGCGTGGTCGCCGGCCACTACGACGTGGTGGTCGCAGGCGGCGTGGAGTCGATGTCACGCACGCCGATGGGTTCCTCGCTGGCCAACGGCGGGCACCCCTACCCCGATGCGTTCCGCAACCGCTACCAGCAGACCCCGAACCAGGGCATCGGCGCCGAGATGATTGCCGAACAGTGGGGCTTCGACCGCACCGCGCTCGACCAGTTCTCGCTGGATTCCCATGAGAAGGCCGCCGCTGCACAGGATTCGGGCGCCTTCGATGACGAGATCGTCGGGATCAAGGACCAGGACGGCAATCCAGTGCTCAAGGACGAGGGCATCCGCCGCGGCACCACCCTGGAGAAGATGGGCCAGCTGAAGCCGGCGTTCAAGGAGGACGGCGTCATCCATGCCGGTAACTCCTCGCAGATCTCCGACGGCTCGGCTGCGCTGTTGTTCATGTCCGCCGAGAAGGCGAAGTCGTTGGGCCTCAAGCCGATCGCGCGCGTTCACACCGCGACGCTGGCCGGTGCCGACCCGGTGATCATGCTGACAGCACCGATTCCCGCTACCCAGAAGGCGCTCAAGAAGTCCGGTCTGAGCGTCGATGACATCGGCGTGTTCGAGGTCAACGAGGCGTTCGCCCCGGTGCCGCTGGCGTGGCTGAAGGACATCGGCGCCGACGAGAAGAAGCTCAACCCCAACGGTGGTGCGATCGCGCTGGGACATCCGCTCGGCGGCTCGGGCGCCCGCATCATGACGACGATGCTCTATCACATGCGGGCCAAGGGCATTCAGTACGGCCTGCAGACCATGTGTGAGGGTGGCGGGCAGGCCAACGCCACCATTCTCGAGCTGCTGTGACCGAAGAGGCGACCGCCCCGGCCGCTCTGAGCGAGCGGCGGGGCAGGAATGATGACGTACTGCTCATCACCCTCAACCGGCCCGAGGCGCGCAACGCCGTCAACAGCGCGGTGAGCACCGCCGTCGGCGACGCGTTGCAGCAGGCGCAAGACGATCCCGAGGTGCGCGCGGTGGTGCTCACCGGCGCCGGCGAATCGTTTTGTGCTGGAGCCGATCTCAAGGCGATTTCGCGTCGTGAGAACCTGTTCCACCCAGACCATCCGGACTGGGGTTTCGCCGGGTACGTCCGGCACTACATCGACAAGCCGACCATCGCCGCGGTCAACGGCACCGCACTGGGCGGTGGCACCGAGCTGGCGCTGGCCAGCGATCTGGTGGTGGCCGAGCGGCGGGCCAAGTTCGGTCTGCCCGAGGTCAAGCGTGGCTTGATCGCGGCGGCCGGCGGGGTGTTCCGGGTCGTCGATCACCTGCCGCGCAAGGTCGCGATGGAGTTGTTGTTCACGGGTGAACCGATGACGTCGGACGACGCGCTGAAGTGGGGCCTGATCAACGAGGTGGTGCCCGACGGCACCGCGGTCGACGCGGCATTGGCGCTGGCCGAACGGATTACGTGCAATGCACCGCTGGCGGTGTGGGCCAGCAAGCGGGTGGCGATGGGCGTCGACGACGGCGTGATCGTCGGCGACGAACCGGGCTGGACCAGAACCATGAGCGAGATCGCCACCGTGATCCGCTCCGAGGACGCCAAAGAAGGACCGCTGGCCTTCGCCGAGAAGCGCCAGCCCGTATGGAAAGCAAAGTAAGCAAGTAATGAAACGACTGGTTTTCGAACCCGAGCACGAGCAGTTGCGCGAGACGGCACGCCAGTTCCTGGAAAAGGAATGCGCACCGCACGTCGAAAAGTGGGAGCAGGACCGGCTGGTCGCGCGCGAATCCTACGCTGCCGCAGGCAAATACGGGCTCATCGGGTTCAACATGCCCGAGGAGTACGGCGGCGGCGGTGTCGACGACTTCCGGTTCAACGCGGTCATCGTCGAGGAGTTCGCGAAGTTCGGCCCGGCCACCCCGGGGCTGAGCCTGCAGAACGACATCGTCGGGCCCTATTTCGCGTCGCTGGCCAACGAGGAACAGAAGCGGCGCTGGCTGCCCGGCTACATTACCGGCGAGCTGATCGGCGCCATCGCGATGACCGAGCCCGGTGCGGGCAGCGACCTCGCCGGCATCAAGACCACCGCCGTCCGCGACGGTGACGACTGGATCCTCAACGGCTCCAAGACCTTCATCTCCGCAGGCATCAACAGCGACCTGGTCATCGTGGTGGCCCGCACCGACCCAGAGGCCGGGCACAAGGGCTTCTCGCTGCTGGTCGTCGAGCGCGGCATGGAAGGCTTCGAACGCGGCCGCAAGCTCGACAAGATGGGGCTGCACGCCGCCGACACCGCCGAGCTGCACTTCGAGAATGTTCGGGTGCCCGGTAGCAACCTGCTCGGCAAGGAGGGGCGGGGCTTCTACCACCTGATGACCAACCTGCCGTCGGAGCGGTTGTCGATCGCCGTGGCCGCCATCGCCGGCGCGCGCGCGACGTTCGATGAGACGCTGCAATATGTCAAGGACCGCAAGGCTTTCGGGCAGCCCATCGGTAGCTTCCAGCACAACCGGTTCGTGATGGCCGAGATGGCCACCGAGCTGGAGATCGCCGAGCAGTACATCGACCGGTGCCTGCGCGCGGTGGTCGACGGGGAGCTGACGGCCGTGCAGGCGTCCAAGGCCAAGTGGTGGTGCACCGAACTCGGCAAGCGCGTGGTCGACAACTGTGTGCAGCTGCACGGCGGCTACGGCTACATGAACGAGTACAAGGTCGCCCGCGACTACGTCGACGTGCGCATCCAGACGATCTTCGGCGGTACGACCGAGATCATGAAGGAGATCATCGGCCGCGACCTGGGTTTGTAATCCGTCGAGACCAACGTTTTGGCGGATTCAACGCGCATGTATCCGCCAAAGCGTCCGTCTCGGCGAAACCGGGTCAGCCGATGGGGGCTTCGGCGGCCGGGACCGGCGACGGCTCCGTCGTCGTGGTGGGCGTCTCGGTTGTCGTCGTCGCCGAGGCCGTCGGGGTGGCGGCCGCCGGCGGGTTGGTCGGATCCAGCACCGTGTCGATCAGATAGATGCGGGCATTATCGGCCTGGATACCGCCGCAGACCACCTTGGCGGTGTCGTTGACGGTGATGTCGCCGCCCGTACCGGTCACCTTGATCTCCGCGCCCTGCTGGGTGGGCCGCTGCCCCTTGACGTCGTTCGGGCCCAGAATGCCGAGGAACACGTGGTAGTAGTCCAGGTCGGTCAGCGCGGCCGGATCAGCTTTCAACGCGTCGAGCTGCGCAGGCGGCAGCGCCGCGAAGGCCTCGTTGGTCGGCGCGAACACCACATACGGGCCGTTCTCCAACACCGGCACGACGTTGACCGCCGGGTTGAGTCCACCCGAGATCGCCGAGTAGAAGGTGCTGGCCTCCGGGATGCTCTGCAGCGCCTGCCCGACCGGCAACTGGGCTAGCGCCTCCCAGTTCGGCACCGCCTCCCTGAAGGCGTCGCAGCCCGGCCCCTCCGGATTGGGAATCTCGACGGTGGGCTCCGGCTCCTCGGCCGGCTGGGCATACGCGGTTACCGCCAACGGCACAGAGAGGGCCATCGCCGCGATTCCGGCGGCGGCGCCAATGGCCTTGCTGGTGCGAGTCTTCACTTACAGCTCCTCGGCTCGGTTCACGTCGTCACGCATGTTAAAGGCACTCGAGCGACAACACCAAAGCGATGACCACGCAAAACACCAGCGGCACCCGGCCTGAGCTGCGGGTTTTCATTGGTCAACGGTCGCGTCACACAGCGTCTCCGATACCTTCCACAACGCGGCGGCGCCACGGCCCGTCAGCACCATGTGCGCGCCCGTCGACGCCGTCGACCACGTCCACCGCAGTGCGCACGGCTGCTCAGGTTATCTGAACGGGTCATGCCTACGATGGCGCGCATGCCCGAACCGCTGATCCTGCCCATCCGTGGCAACACCCCCCAACTCCACGCCGAATCCTGGGTGGCGCCGAACGCGGCGGTGATCGGTCAGGTCACCCTCGCGGCCAGGGCCAGCATCTGGTACGGAGCGACGCTGCGCGCCGAGTTCGAGCCGATTGAGGTCGGCTCCGGCACGAACCTCCAGGACGGGGTCACCGTGCACGTCGACCCCGAATTCCCGGTGAGCGTCGGCGCGGGCGTGAGCGTCGGCCACAACGCCGTGCTGCACGGTTGCGTGATCGAGGACGACGTGCTCATCGGCATGGGCGCGGTTATCCTCAACGGTGCGCGGATCGGAAGCGGGTCGCTAATCGCTGCGGGCGCGCTGGTGCCGCAGGGGATCGTGGTGCCACCGCGCTCGCTGGTTACCGGCATCCCCGGGACCATCCGCCGCGAGCTCAGCGAGGCCGAGGTCGCAGGGAACCGGTACAACGCACAGGCGTATCAACGGCTCATCGAACTGCACCGCGAAGCGACCGGCTAAATTCCGGGTCTATCGGGTACAGCCCTACTGTGAAAACTGTGCGGATCCTGGTCACCGGCGCGACCGGCTACATCGGTTCACGTCTTGTCACGACCCTGCTCGACCAGGGCCACGACGTCGTCACCGTCAGCCGAAACCCGGCTCGGCTGGCCGGTTTCGGCTGGTACGAACGCGTCACCGCGGTGTCGCTGGACGCGCACGACGCGGCGTCGGCGCGGCAGGCTTTCGCCGACGCGGGCCCGATCGACGTCGTGTACTACCTCGTGCACGGCATCGGCGAACCCGATTTCCGGGACGCCGACAAGCGCGCGGCGACCAACGTGGCCAACGCCGCCAAGGACGCCGGTGTGCGACGGATCGTGTATCTGGGCGGCTTCGTGCCCGACGAGCACGACCTGTCCGAGCATTTGACCAGCCGCGCGGAAGTCGCCGAGGCGTTGCGGGTGGACGGTGGCGCGGACGTGGTGTGGTTGGGCGCGGCGATGATCATCGGGGCTGGGTCGACGTCGTTTGAGATGCTGCGTTACGTCGGTGACCGGTTCCTGGTCATCCCGTTGCCTGCCTGGTCGGCCAACCCGATCGATCCGATCTCGATCCAAGATGTGCTGTACTACTTGGTCGCTGTGGCCGACGTCGACCGTGTGCCCGCAGGCGCCTACGACATCAGCGGTCCGGAGACCACGTCCTACGGCGATCTGATGCGCAGCTATGCGCGTATCGCGGGCAAGTGGCGCGCCGAACTGCCGGTCGTCGGTATCGATGTCGGCGTGGTGTCGTGGATGACGGCTGCGGTGCTGCCGGTCCCGGGCGGGCTGGCCGCGGATCTCGTTGAGTCACTTGATCATCCGATGATGGCCTCCGATTCGGGGCTGCGTGACCTCGTCGGTGAGCCGCCCGGCGGGCTGGTGGACATCGACGAGGCGATCACCCGTGCACTTTCGAGTCGGCGGCCGATGCCGGTCGACGAACTCGCCGACCCGCATCATCTGGCCGACACCGATCCGGTGTGGGCCGGCGGCGACACGCTGCGCATCCGCCAACTGGCCCGTGCCGTAACGCCGTCGATCGCGCGGCCGGCGCTGGGGTTGATCGGCGCGGTGCCGGGGCCCGTCGCGGCGGCCGTGCGCACCGGACTCGACACCTTGCTGGGCTTGGTGCCGAAGGCCCGCCCCGCATGACCTCTACCGACGGGTTCCTCAGCGAGGTGCGCGATATCGCCACCACCGTCGCCGTCCCACATAACGAACCGCCCGGGGTGATCCGTCGCCGCCGCATCACCGTGGCTGTGGTGTTGGTGGTCGGCGCTGTGCTGCTTGGCTATTCGCTCACCCGGTCGCCCGGCGACGAATCTTTCTACTGGCTGACGCTGGCGCTGGCCGCGGTGTGGGCGCTCGGTGCGCTGGTGTCGGGCCCGCTGCATCTGGGGTGCGTGAGGTTTCGTGGACGCAACCAACGGCCGGTGATCACCGGCACGGTCGTCGGGCTGGCGTTGGGCGGCGCGTTCGTCGTGGGCGGCCTGATCGCACGCGAGATCCCCGGCGTGCGCGAATACATCACCCGTGTCCTCGAATTCGCCGACTACGGTCCGCTGGTGTTGGTCGTCTTCATCACGGTGGTCAACGGGGTGGCCGAGGAGATGTACTTTCGCGGTGCGCTCTACACCGCACTGGGCGGTTTTCATCCGGTACTGGTCTCGACGGTGCTCTATGTCGTTGCGACATCGGCGACCACTGGGAACCCGATGCTGGGCTTCGCCGCGATCATCCTCGGCACGGTCTGCGCGCTGGAGCGCCGAGCGACCGGCGGCGTGCTCGCACCGATGCTCACCCACTTCTTCTGGGGTTTGGTCATGGTGCTCGCACTGCCGCCGATCTTCGGCGTCTAGCTCACCGCAGCGGGTGGGCCAGCTCGTCGCGGCGCATCCGCGCGGCCCACATCGCGATCGCGGCCAGCAGCGGCGGCGCGATTCCGGCCACCAGGAAGATCGTTTGCATGGAAACGACTTTCGACAGTGGTCCGACGATCGCGAACGACACCGGCAGGAACGCCAGCGAGACGAAGAAGTCCAGGCTGGACACTCGGCCCAGCATCGCCCTCGGCACCCGCCGCTGCAACAGCGTGCCCCAGATGACCATGCCTGCACCGTCGGTGACGCCGATGACGAACGTCGCCGCCGCCATCAACGCAAACGACGCGGTGAAACCAAACACCACCAGCGGTATGGACCCCAGGCCCCACATGGCCATCATCACCGTGAGGTAGCGCCGTGGTAGCCGGCCCGACGAAACCACCAGCGCGCCAAGGGCGCTGCCCATACCGAAGAACGCGAGGATGAAGCCGTAGCGGCGGGCGCCGTCGGCGAACCGGTCGTTGGCCACGAACGGCAGCAGCACCTCGATCGGGCCCAGCACCACGAGCACGAACATGCTGGCGAACAGCAACGTCCACAACAGCCACGGGGTGCCGAGCACGAACACGAAGCCGTCGCGCAGATCCCGCAGCACATGCGAATTATGCGTGGAAGCAACAGGTGTCAGGTCCGGACGGGTCGCGATCAGCAACGCCAGGCCGAGGGTGAACAGGACCGCGACGACCGTGGCGCCCAGTGCCGGGAACGTCGCTCCGATGACGACGCCTGCGACGGCGGGGCCGACGGCGCGTTGAAACACCGGGCGCACCACGCCTTCGACGCCGTTGGCGGCGAGCAACTGCTCGGGCGGCAGGATCCGCGGCAGGATCGCGCTGTAGGCCGGGAAGAAGAACGCCGCCCCGCCGCCCAGCGCCGCCGCACCCACCGCCAGATGCCAGATCTGCAGCGAGCCAAACATTCCCAGCGCCGCGATGGTCGACGAGGCGAGTACGTTGACCGTCTGGACCGCGATGATGATCGCGCGTTGCGGCAACCGGTCGGCGGCGATCCCGCCCACCAGCACCAACCCGACAAGGGCGGCGCCGAAGCACGTCGTCACCAGCGACAGCGACACCGGGTCGTTGTTGAGTTCGATCACCTGCATCGCCAGCACGACCGCGAACATGCCGTCGGCGAAGATCGACAGCGTGACCGCCGTGATCAGCAGCCGGTACTCGCGGAACCGAAACGGTGCGAGTACGCGCCAGCCGCCGGCGTCGCGGACCGGCTTGATATCGAATTGCATACTCACCCACAGATGGTCGCCGACGCGTCATCGCGGCGTCCACCGATTTTTCTCCCTGTGCGCGGGGCCCGCGGGGTGAGCGGGAGCCTAGAAGTCGGAGAACTTGGCGGGGCGGCGCTGCTGGAATGCGGTGATGCCCTCGATGAAGTCCGGCGAGGTCAGCAGCGCCAGCTGACCCTCCCGCTCACGACCCAGCGCCGATTCGAACTCGGTCAGGGTCGCGGCGTTGATGGCGTGCTTGGTCTTTCGCAGCGCCACTGCCGGCCCCGACACCAGCGTGGTGAGCATCTCGTCGACCATGGCGTCGAACTCGTCGGCCGGATGGACCGCGGACACCAGGCCCCAATCGTAGGCGTCCGCGGCGGTGATCCGCTCGGCCAGCAGCGCCATCCGGAACGCGCGGATGCGGCCGATCGCGGCGGCCACCAGCGCCGAGGCCCCGCCGTCGGGCATCAGCCCGATCTTGGTGAACGCCAACATGAAATAGGCGTTCTCTGAAGCGAGTACGACGTCGCAGGCCAGCGCCAGCGACACGCCGACACCGGCCGCCGGGCCGTGCACCGCCGCGACGACGGGCTGGGGCAGGTTCACGATCGAGCGGACCGCGCGGTTGGCCGCATCCAGCACCGAGGCCGGACCGTCGACGCTCTTCTGCGCCTGGTCGTCGTCGCCGATGCCGGCGCCGGAACAGAACCCGCGACCCGCGCCGCCGAGCCGCACCGCCTTGACGCGCGAATCAGCGGCCGCGGTTTCGAGTGCGTCCGCGATACCGTCCAGCATCGGTCGGGTCAGTGAGTTGAGGCTGTCCGGCCGGTTCAGCGTCACCGACAGCACGCCGTCGGACAACTCCACAAGAAGATTGTCGGTACCGGTGTAGGTATGCACGCTGGAACCCGCGGTTGTCATGGCTGCACCCTAAATCCGGTCCACTTGGTTATACAAGTAAGCTATGTCGGCGGTCGGCAGCGTTCGCGCGGATGAAGGGCGGTTGAGTATGGCTGGACCACTGCACGGACTTCGAGTCATCGAACTGGCCAGCATCGGCCCGGGTCCGCACGCCGCGATGATCCTCGGCGACCTCGGCGCTGACGTGGTGCGCGTCGACCGGCCCGGCAAAATGGGCGGCGTCGGAACCAAGAACCGCGAAGCCACCCTGCGCAACCGCCGGTCGGTGACCGCCGACCTCAAGTCAGAGGAAGGCCGCGACCTGGTGCTGCAGCTCGTCGCCAAGGCCGACGTACTCATCGAAGGTCTGCGCCCGGGGGTGACCGAACGGTTGGGCCTGGGCCCCGAGGACTGCGCGAAGGTCAACGAACGCCTCATCTATGCCCGGATGACCGGTTGGGGCCAGACCGGTCCGCGGCGGCTGCAGGCGGGCCACGACATCAACTACATCTCGCTCAACGGTGTGCTGCACAGCATCGGGCGGGCGGGGGAGCGGCCCGTTCCGCCGCTGAACCTCACCGGCGACTTCGGCGGCGGATCGATGTTTCTGCTCGTCGGCATCCTCTCGGCGCTGTGGGAACGGCAGACCTCCGGCAAGGGCCAGGTGGTCGACGCCGCGATGATCGACGGGTCCAGCGTGCTGGCCCAGATGATCTGGGGCTTCCGCCAGGACGGGCTGTGGTCCGACGAGCGCGGGGTCAACATCCTCGACGGCGGCGCCCCGTACTACGACACCTACACCTGCGCCGACGGCCGCTACATCGCCGTCGGCTGCATCGAGCCGCAGTTCTACGCGGAGTTCCTCAAGGGCCTGGGCCTGGACGGGGAGGACCTGCCCGACCAGAACGACGCCGGTCGCTGGCCTGAACTGCGCGCCCGCTTCACCGAGGTCATCGGCGGAAAGGACCGCGGCCACTGGGCGAAGGTGTTCGCCAACAGCGATGCCTGCGTGACGCCGGTGTTGTCGTTCGGTGAGGTGGAGTCCGAACCGCACGTCACCGAGCGCAGCACCTTCTACCGGGACGGTGACCATCTGCAGCCGATGCCCGCGCCTCGGTTCTCGCGCAGCGTGTTGCCGACCCCAACACCGCCCGGCGAGGCCGGCGCGGACACCGAAGCCGTCCTGCGGGACTGGACGTAGAGAAGGGAATTCATTTCAGTGGAGATCAAAGACGCTGCAGCCGTCGTCACCGGAGGCGCTTCGGGCCTCGGCCTGGCGACCACGAAGCGACTGCTCGACCGCGGCGCATCGGTCGTCGTCATCGACCTCAAGGGTGGTGACGCCGTCGCGGAACTCGGTGATCGCGCCAAGTTCGTCGAGGCCAACGTGACCGACCCCGATGCGGTGACCGCGGCGCTGGACGAGGCCGAGAAGATGGGTCCGCTGCGCATCAACGTCAACTGCGCGGGCATCGGCAATGCGGTCAAGACGCTGTCCAAGGACGGGCCGTTTCCGCTGGACGGCTTCAAGAAGGTCGTCGAGGTGAACCTGATCGGCACCTTCAACGTGCTGCGGCTGTCGGCCGAGCGGATCGCCCGGCAAGAGCCCCTCGCCGGAAAGAACGGGAGTGAGCGCGGCGTCATCGTCAACACCGCGTCGGTGGCAGCGTTCGAAGGGCAGATCGGCCAAGCCGCGTACTCGGCGTCCAAAGGCGGGGTGGTCGGCATGACGCTGCCGATCGCGCGCGACCTCTCGCGCGAGTTGATCCGCGTCTGCACCATCGCACCGGGTCTGTTCAAGACGCCGCTGCTGGGCTCGCTGCCCGAGGAGGCGCAACAGTCGCTGGGCAAGCAGGTGCCGCATCCGGCCCGCCTCGGCGATCCCGACGAGTACGGCGCGCTGGCCGTGCACATCGTGGAGAACCCGATGCTCAACGGTGAAGTGATCCGCCTCGACGGCGCCATCCGAATGGCCCCGAGGTAGGCCCCGATGGCAATCAGGACGAAGTTCACCGAGACGTTTGGGGTCGAGCACCCCATCGTGCAGGGCGGTATGCAGTGGGTTGGTCGCGCGGAACTCGTTGCAGCGGTGGCCAATGCGGGTGCGTTGGGTTTCATCACCGCGTTGACCCAGCCGACGCCTGCGGATCTGGCCAAGGAGATCGACCGGTGCCGCGAGCTCACTGACAAACCGTTCGGGGTGAACCTGACGATCCTGCCGACCATCAACCCGCCGCCCTATGACGAGTACCGGCAGGTGATCGTCGACTCCGGTATCAAGATCGTCGAGACCGCCGGCTCCAACCCGGCGCCGCACCTGCCGATGTTTCACGACAACGGGATCAAGGTGCTGCATAAGTGCACATCGGTGCGCCACGCGGTCAAGGCGCAGAGCCTCGGTGTCGACGGCATCAGCATCGACGGTTTCGAATGTGCGGGCCATCCCGGTGAGGACGACATCCCGGGGTTGGTGCTCATCCCGGCGGCGGCCACCAAGATCGACATCCCGATGATCGCCTCGGGCGGCTTCGCCGATGCGCGGGGTCTGGTGGCCGCGCTGGCGCTCGGCGCCGACGGCATCAACATGGGTTCGCGGTTCATGTGCACGGTCGAGTCGGCGATCCATCAGAACGTCAAGGAAGCGATCGTGGCGGGCAGCGAACTCGACACCGAGCTGATCTTCCGGCCGCTGCGCAATACCGCCCGCGTCGCCAGCAACAAGGTGTCGCGCGAGGTGGTGGAGATCCTCGACCGCGGCGGGCAGTTCGAGGACGTCAAGGACCTGGTCGCGGGAACCCGCGGCGTCAAGGTGTTCGAGGTCGGCGATTTGGATGCCGGCATCTGGAGTGTCGGCACGGCGATGGGCCTCATCAACGACATCCCCACCTGCGGTGAGTTGGTGTCGCGGATGGTGGCCGAGGCCGAGGAGATCATCAGCGACCGGCTGACCGGCATGGTCGAAGCCGACCAGGAAGAAAGTGTGGCGTAAAGCAGGGATCAGCGAGGGGCCCGCGGTGGGCAAACAGTCACGGCCGACCGCGCCGCTCGCTCGGGGCGCGTGAGGTCAGACCGCGGTGCGCAGCGGCTGGTCGTCGTCGAGCTGTTCGGAGGTGTCGCCTTCTACCAGGACATCGCCGTGGTAGAGCGCCTCGAAATCAACCTTGATGACATCGGCACTGGTGTCGTCGATCCACATGTACTGAACAGTAACCATTACGTCTAAGGATTCATTGAGTCACGATTCGGAATATCGTGGCAATTCTTACCGCCGGGTAGGTTCCGCGGCCTGTTTTGGCGCGGCTCTTAGCGCCGAGCAGACGCAAAGTCGCGTGTTGACACGCCGAAATGTGCGAGTTTGCGTCTGCTCACCCGGGGAAAGTTACCGAGCCGGCGCGGTGAAGTGGATCGGGTTCGTGCCGTTGAGCGCGACCCAGGTCAAGATCGCTGCCGCGAACGCCGCGACCAGCAGTCCCACGGCGATCCGCGGCGACCAGGTGGTGCGGCCCAGGACCCGAGCATCGACCGAATATGCCCCCGCCCCGGCGAACAGCAGCGCAGCTGTGCCGATGCCGATCAGGAACGGCACGTTGAACGGCTGCGACCAGAACGCGGCCGTCGAGACGTTGACCGCCCAGGCGTCGATCATCGCCGCGATCACCGCGAACGCGGCCAGCGGCGTCAGCACGCCGAGGATCAACGCGATGCCGCCGAGGGTCTCGGCGGTGGTGACCATCAGCGCGGCCAACGTGGGGGCCCGCCAACCGCCGGCCGTCATGAACTCGACCGTCGTGCTGAAGTCGAAAGCCTTGATCAGACCGGCCTGAAGAATCGCCGCGCCGACCCCGATACGCAGGATCAACAGGCCGATACCACCGGTGGCCGCCCGG
Organism: Mycolicibacterium sp. XJ2546; assembly: GCF_053483195.1. NCBI lineage: Bacteria > Bacillati > Actinomycetota > Actinomycetes > Mycobacteriales > Mycobacteriaceae > Mycobacterium > Mycolicibacterium sp. XJ2546. The sequence continues at coordinate 617,541 of NZ_JBEFRW010000001.1, forward strand.
GCTGGGGTGTGCAGTTCCGTTGTCGTCATATCGAATACGACTACCAGAGCAGGCTGAACTCATCGCACGATCTCTCGCTGAACGGTTCCGGGTAGTCGGTGCGTGTCATCGGTGGGGCGCATTGACCCGCATTGGTTACCGCTGTTAAGTTACCCGCGTTATCCACGGATTGGAGGGACGCGACGTGCTGCAACGCATCGCCCGCCGGGGGCTGGCCGCGCCGCGCCGGATCATCGCGGTCGCGGCGCTCGGCATGGTCGCCTGCGGAATCTTCGGCGTCCCCGTCGTCAAGCATCTGTCCGCGGGCGGCTTCGCCGATCCGACGTCGGAGTCCGCCCAGGCCAACCAGCTACTCGTCGACAAATTCGGCCAGGGCGATATGGAGTTGCTGATCAGCGTCACCGACGACGACGGCGCGCTCAGCCCGGCCGCACGGACAGTTGCCACCGACATCGCCGCCCAGCTGCAGGCATCACCGCACGTCGTGCAGGTCGTCTCCGCATGGACGGCGCCGGAGGTGGCGACGCCAGCGTTGATCAGCAAGGACGGCAAGACCGGGTTGCTTGTCGTCGGCATCACCGGTGGTGAGAGCGGTGCGCAGAAGCACGCCAAAGAACTCACCGACCGGCTGGTGCATGACCGCGACGGGGTCACCGTGCGCGCCGGCGGTGAAGCGATGACCTACGTGCAGATCAACGGGCAGACCGAACGGGATCTGCTGTTGATGGAGTCGATCGCGATCCCGCTGAGCTTCGTCGTGCTGGTGTGGGTGTTCGGCGGGCTGGTGGCCGCCGCGCTGCCGCTGGCGGTCGGCGGGTTCGCGATCCTGGGTTCGATGGCGGTGCTGCGGGCCGTCACCCTCGTCACCGATGTGTCGATCTTCGCGCTGAACCTGACCGTGGCGATGGGGCTGGCCCTGGCCATCGACTACACGCTGCTGATCATCAGCCGGTACCGCGACGAGCTGGCCGACGGCGCCGAGCGCCACCGTGCGCTGATCCGCACCATGGTCACCGCCGGGCGCACGGTGTTGTTCTCGGCGTTGACCGTCGCGTTGTCGATGGTCGCGATGGTGCTGTTCCCGATGTACTTCCTCAAGTCGTTCGCCTACGCAGGTGTCGCGGTGGTGACGTTCGCGGCGCTGGCCGCGGTCGTCGTCGCACCTGCGGCGATCGTGCTGGCCGGCGATCGGCTGGACGCGTTGGACGTGCGCCGGTTGGCGCGTCGGCTGCTGGGCCGTCCCGAGCCGGTGCGCAAATCCGTCGAGCAGACGTTCTGGTACCGCAGCACGAAGTTCGTCATGCGCCGGGCGATGCCGATCGGTGCGGCGATCGTGGCGTTGCTGCTGGTGCTCGGCGCGCCGTTCCTCGGCGCCAACTGGGGCTTCCCCGACGACCGGGTGCTGCCGGCGTCGGCGTCGGCGCGACAGCTCGGCGACGAACTGCGCAGCGACTTCGCCGTCGATTCCGCCCGCAACGTCACCGTCGTGATACCGGATGCGCGCGCCGTCACACCCGCCGACCTCGACCGTTACGCCCGCGCGCTGTCGCAGGTGCCCGACGTGTCCTCGGTGTCGGCGCCCAGCGGCACATTCGTGGCCGGTGCGCCGGTCGGCCCGCCGTCGGCGCCGACGGGCATCAAGGACGGCAGCGCCTTCCTGACGGTGGCCAGCACCGCGCCGCTGTTCACCGAAGCCGCCGAAGACCAGCTCGTCGCGTTGCGGGAGGTGGACACGCCGGATGGCGCTGCGGCGCAGTTGACCGGCGTCGCGCAGACCAACCGCGACAGCTCCTCGGCGGTCACATCGCGGCTGCCCCTGGTGCTCGCGGTGATCGCCGGCATCACGTTCATCCTGCTGTTCATGTTGACCGGCAGCGTGGTGCTGCCACTGAAAGCGTTGATACTCAACGTGTTGTCGCTGACCGCGGCGTTCGGCGCGCTGGTGTGGATCTTCCAGGACGGCCATCTGGGCGCGCTGGGCACGACGCCGACGGGCACCTTGGTGGCCAACATGCCGGTGCTGCTGTTCTGCATCGCGTTCGGGCTGTCGATGGACTACGAGGTGTTTTTGGTGTCGCGGATCCGGGAGTACTGGCTGCGGTCGGGCCGCACACCAGCCGACAATGACCAGAGCGTCGCGCTCGGGCTTGCCCGCACCGGCCGGGTCATCACCGCCGCGGCGCTGATCATGTCGATCTCGTTCGCCGCGCTGATTGCCGCCGAGGTGTCGTTCATGCGGATGATGGGGGTCGGCCTGACGCTGGCGATCGTCGCGGATGCGACACTGGTGCGCATGGCGCTGGTTCCCGCCTTCATGCACGTGCTCGGCCGATGGAACTGGTGGGCGCCCAAACCGCTGGCCCGGCTGCATGCGCGGATCGGCATCAGCGAGTCCGCCGAAGAGCAGGCACCGGCCAGCGGCCCGTCGTCTGAGGTAGTCGGATCGCGATGAAACGGCGGCGTGCGCCGCGCGGATCCGGTGAACGGTTGCGCGAGGAGATCCTCGACGCCACCACCGATCTGCTGCTGGAGACCGGTCACGCCAAGGCGGTGTCGATCCGGTCGGTCGCGCAGCGGGTGGGGGTGACGCCCCCGTCGATCTATCTGCACTTCGCCGACAAGGACGCGCTGCTGGACGCGGTGTGCGTGCGGTACTTCGAGAAGCTCGACGAGGAGATGCAGAGTCTGGCCGCCGACGCGCCGTCGGCGATCGAGGTGCTGTGCGCGCAGGGACTGGCCTACGTGCGGTTCGCGGTGAGAACCCCTGAGCTGTACCGGATCGCGACGATGGGCGAGGGCCGGCCCGGTAGCGATGTCGACATGATGTTGAACACGTCGGCGTTCGTGCACCTGCGCAGCTCAGTGGAGCAGCTGATGGCCGAAAATGTGTTCCCACCCGGCGACCCAATTGCGCTCGCGCTGCAACTGTGGACGGCCGCCCATGGCGTGGCCGCGATGCTCATTTCGCGGCCATATCTGCCGTGGGGTGATGCCGAGGAGTTCACCGACCGGGTACTGCGGTCCGTGGTGGTGGGCGAGATCGTCTCGGGCACAGTCGATCCCAAGGTCAACCCGCAGGAAGCTCTCACCATGTTGAAAGGACTGCTTGATGAGCAACACCGTTGACAACCCGTTCTTCGCGCGACTGTGGACGTTCATGTCCCGCCACGAGACGGAGGCGATTCAGCGGCTGCGCCGCGAGAACCTCGCAGGTCTGTCCGGGCGGGTGCTCGAGGTCGGGGCGGGCACCGGCACCAACTTCGAGTTCTACCCGGACACGGTGACCGAGGTGGTGGCGGTCGAACCCGAGCGCCGACTGGCCGAGTTGGCGCAGCGCGCCGCCGCCGTCGCACCGGTCCCGGTGACCGTCACCGCCGACACCGTCGAGCACTACGCAAGCCACGGCGCTGAACCGTTCGACGCGGTGGTGTGCTCGCTGGTGCTGTGCTCGGTCGATGAGCCTGAAGCGGTGCTGCGCCAACTGCATTCGCTGCTGCGCTCCGGCGGTGAGTTGCGCTACCTCGAGCACATCGCCGGCACCGGGGCCCGCGCACGGATGCAGAAGCTGGCCGACGCCACGCTGTGGCCGAAGCTGTTCGGCAACTGCCACACCCACCGCCACACCGAGCAAGCCATCGGCGGCGCGGGATTTCAGGTGGCCGGCGCGCGCCGCGAGTGGACGTTGCCGACCTGGGCGCCGATTCCGGTGGCGGAGTTCGCGCTGGGCCGCGCCGTCAAGTAGCGATTTGTGTGCGTTATGGCGCGGTCAGCGCAACAGAACGCACACGAATCGCTCAGGAACTGAGTGCGTGTTTGATTTCGGCGAGCACCCGCTGCGGGTTCACGGTGAGGTCAAACCACGTGAAACGCAGTACTTTCCATCCGCGCAATGAGATGGCGTTCTGCCGTTTTCGATCGCTGACGAACACCTCTGCGTCGCTGTGGAACGCCCAGCCGTCGACCTCGATCGCCACCTTCTCGTCGGGAAACGCCACATCTACCTTGTAGCCGCCAACCGGATAATTCGTTCGCCAGCCCGTGATGCCCCCTTCGCGCAGGAGTTTCCCGAAGAGGCGTTCAGCTTCGGATCGGGCACCGTCGGAAGCTGCCTGTAACAGCCGCCTGGCTGCTGGTGATCCGTGCCGACCCTTGTTCTTTAGATGGGCGCGCCATAGGTCGCGAAGTTCGACGTGGCGCTGCAGTGCAGAATCCATCAACACGGCACCCCCGCGTAACCGGACGGCAGCCTCAAGGACGGTCAACGCCAACGCGGTAACCCTCAGATCGTCTCGCTCGACGATGTCTGCGGGGTTCAGGTCACGTCGCCGCATCCGGATACCGTCACGGTGCGGATGGTGGCTCGCCCTCGGCACCGTCACGTCGACGACTGGTGGGGCATACCGCGTCAGCCCATGCCACCAGGCTGCTGCGATGCCGCTGGCAACCGCTTGCGGACCGTAACCCCAGACGGCAGCTCGGATTCGCGCTGCATCGGTGAACGGCCGGTCGTCGGCGAAGAACACGCCGGGCGAGCACCGTCGCCAATGTCCGGCGCGGACACGGCGGTCGACCGCATACCTGCTCAGCCCGGCCTGCTGCGCCTGCGCAAGTGTGATCACTCCGTCGTGCCGGCGTAGATAGTCGTCGACCACATTAGGGTTGGACGCGGGACGCGCCCAACCGGTTCCACCCACCGTGATTTGTGTGCGTTATGGCGCGGTCAGCGCAACAGAACGCACACAAATCGCTCAGCTGAGCAGGGCGGGCAGGCGCTGCAGCAGGCCGGGCAGCGCGTCGACCGCGGTCTCGCGCAGCGACACCGTGGCGGCGTCCGACAGCGGGGTGCGGTCGGGGTTGACCTCGACGACGGCCGTGCCCCGGGCCAGCGCCATCTCGGGCAGGCCGGCGGCGGGGTAGACGATCGACGAGGTTCCCACCACGATCACGATGTCGGCGCCGATGACCGCATCCACCGAACGCTGCCAGGCGTCCTCGGGCAGGGCCTCGCCGAACCACACCACTTTCGGCCGGATCAACCCGCCGCACGGACACACCGGTGGCTCGACGGCCTCCACCGGCTCGGGCATCGCGGGCAGATCGCCCTCGAACGCGGAGTTGCAAGCATCGCAATGGAATTCGAACAAACTGCCGTGCAGATGGTAGACCTTCGTGCTGCCGGCACGCTCGTGCAGATCGTCGACGTTCTGGGTGACGACGTGCACGTCGGCGTAGTCCTGCCAGGCCGCGACGGCCAGGTGACCGCTGTTGGGCTGCACCGAACGCATCATGTAGTGGCGCCACAGGTACCACGCCCACACCTTCTCCGGGTTCGCGCGCCAACCCTCGGAGCTGGAAATCTCGTACGGGTCCACCTTTGCCCACAGCCCCGTCTCGACATCCCGGAACGTGGGCACCCCGCTTTCGGCTGAGATGCCCGCACCACTGAGAACTGCAACCTGCACATGTCCAAAGTAGCCGCTTTGGGCGATACTGATGCACGTGGCGGGGTTGGCGGAGTGGGTACGCATCGATCAACGGGCCTCCGGCGCCCTGTTTGACCAGCTGAGAACGCAAGTCATCGACGGAATTCGCGACGGCAGGCTGCCTCCTGGCACTCGGCTGCCGACGGTGCGGGAGCTGGCTGGCCAGTTGGGGCTGGCCGTCAACACGGTCGCGCGCGCCTACCGCGAGCTGGAGTCGAGCGGAATCCTCGAAACGCGGGGGCGGTTCGGCACATTCGTGGCCCGGGTGGACCCCGTCGATCAGGCGATGGCCGCCGCAGCGCACAACTTCGCCTCGGCGGCCAAGGCGATGGGCATGGGCAAGGCCGACGCCCTGCGCTACGTCGAGGCGGCCTTCGACTGAGCCGCGGTGTCGGTCAGCCGAACTCGAGCAGCGTGAACACCGGTCGCACCGGATCGAAGACCGGAATCCGCTGAGCGCTCCACACCAACGTGTTGAAGATCTTGCCGCGGCCGGGCGGGATGGGCACATCGTGCACGGCCCGGATACCCGCGATGTCGTGCACCAGGTCCGCAGCTCGGGACGGGGTCAGGCTGAACGGCATCGCCGGCACCCGGTAACGCAGCGAGGGCCGCAGCAGTCCACTGCGGGCGGCGGCCGCGAACCACGCCGGCGGCAGGTCGAACATCATCTGCCCGCCGGGGAACCGTCTGGCGCATTCGGTGATCAACCCGAGCGCGTCCTCGGGTTGCAGGTACATCAGCAGGCCCTCGGCGGTGACGAACACCCCGTGCTCGGTGTCGACACGGTCCATCCAGCTGTAGTCCAGCGCCGACTGTGCGGCCATCTGCACCCGATCGGAGACAGGCAGCAGCTTGCGGCGCAACTCGATCATCGGCGGGAGATCGACGGTGAGCCAACGAAACTCATGTCCGACATCGGCCGTGTCGAGCCGGTAGAAGCTGGTCTGCAGCCCCTCGGCCAACGCCACCACGGTGGCTTTCGGGTGGTCGCGTAGGTAGCGGCGGGTATGCCGGTCGAAGGCCAACGCCCGCACTGCCATGTCCTGGCGTCGCGAAGACCCGAATTTGGCGAAGTCGAAATCGATGGAATCGACCAGTTGCACGGCCATCGGGTCGTCGAGGATGGAGTCGGGCCGGCGCGCCTCGGTCGCGCGGACCTGCAGGGTCATCAGTGCGGTTTCCGAGACGCCGGTCAACACGGTGCCGTCGGCCTTTGCGGTGGGTGTGGAGCTCACCTGTCCGAATCTACCTACCGCAGAACTTTCTCGACGGTGCGCAGGTTGCGGGTGGTGGTCGACGACTTGTAGCGCTTCTTGCCCATGGTCTTGCCCATGACCGAGCCCAGCGTGGCCGATTTGGCCACCTGCCAGTAGACGACACCTTCCCCGCGGCGGATCTTCTCGAGGTCTCCGGGATCGAGGCTGGCCAGTTCGTCGAGCACTTGCGGGTCGCTGACGAAGGTGACGTAGGAGTGGTGACCTTCGACCTCGCGCTCGAACGGATACGCCTCCGAGATGGCCCTGACCGTGTCCAGGTCGTAGGCCAGCACCCAGGCGTCGTAGCCGAACCGCTCGCGCAGCGCCTTCTCAGCGCGCCGCCGCACTGCTGTCACGTCGGCGGGGCTGTCCAGGAGCACGTTGCCGCTCGCCAAAACCGTTCGGACATCGCGGAATCCGGCCGTCTCGAACGCGTCGGCGACGTCGGCCATCTTCAGGTTGACACCGCCGACGTTGACCCCGCGCAGAAAGGCCGCGTAGCGCGTCATGCGCCGAACTCGAGCAGCGTGAACGAAGGCCTTCGGCGCCGGAACGCACCCAACCGGTCGAGCACCTGGGAGCCGGCCAGCTTCCACAGGCCCCGTGCGGGCGGCATCGGGACATCGCGGGCGACGCGTACGCCCGAGATGCGCCCGGCGAGTGCGACGGCGTCGTCGGGGCTGAGCCCGAACGGCATCGGCGGCGCGATGTAACGGTCGGAGAGCTTGAGCCCGGCCAACGTGCGTTGGCTGAGCCAGGGCGGCACGGAATCGAACATCATCTGCCCGCCGCCGAAGCGTTCGGCGCATTCGGCGATCAGCCCCAGCGCGTCCTCGGGTTGCAGGTACATCAGCAGGCCCTCGGCGGTGATGAAGACGCCGTGCTCGGTGTCGACGTGGTCCATCCAGCTGCGCTCCAGCGCCGACTGAGCCAGCGTCACGATGCGTTCATCGTGGGGCAGCAGCTTGTCGCGCAGCGCGATGACGGCCGGCAAATCGATGGAATACCACGTCAACTCGTCGGCGACGCCGGTGCGCTCGAGCCGCCAGAAGCTGGTCTGCAGCCCTTCGGCCAACGCCACCACCGAAGCCTTGGGATGGGTGGTGAGGAAGTCGCGCGTGGCGGTGTCGAAGGCCACCGCGCGCAACGCGTGCGTCGGGTTGGGCTTGCCGAACTTGAGGTAGTCGTAGTCGATCGCATCGAACAGCGCGACCGCCCACGGGTCGCGGATCACGCCGTCGGACCGCTTCGCCTCGCTGGCGCGGTTGTGCAGCGTCCACAGCGTGGTGGCCGAGACGCCGTCGAGCACGCTGCCGTCGACAGAAGAAGTCATCGACTTCGATCGTAGAGACGTAGTCGTTCGTAGAGACGTAGGCTCAAACCATGGGACGCGACGTGTTCGACGACAAGCTGTTGGCGTTGATCGGCGGGAACTCGCTGGGCGTGCTGGCCACGATCAAGCGCGACGGCCGACCACAGCTGTCGAACGTGTCCTATTACTTCGATGCGCGCGCGTTGACGATCCAGGTGTCGATCACCGAGCCGCGGGCCAAGACGCGCAACCTGCGTCGCGACCCTCGGGCGTCGATCCACGTCAGCTCCGACGACGGCTGGGCGTATGCCGTGGCCGAGGGTGACGCGGTGCTCACCCCGCCGGCCGCCGCGCCCGACGACGACACGGTCGAGGGTTTGATCGCGTTGTACCGCAACATCGCCGGTGAACATCCAGATTGGGACGACTACCGCCGCGCCATGGTCGACGACCGACGCGTGCTGATGACGCTGCCCATCTCACACGTCTACGGGATGCCGCCCGGCAGGCTATAAACCGCGCGACGGCAGTCGGTGCCGCGCTAGGCTGCCAGGCATGGCTGACACGCCGCGCGAAGACGACACCAAACGTAAGTTCCGGGAAGCGTTGGAGCGCAAGAAGGCCAAGGCGGCCGGCGGCGGCAATCACAAGGACGGCGGCGCTAAGCAACCGCGGGCGCACGGACCAGTTGAGCATCGCCGGGAGTTCCGGCGCAAGAGCGGCTGATTCCGCGCGGCGATGAGCGCGGCAAACATCACCGCCACACGAAGCAGGCCCTGATCCTCAGCCCCGGCCCACCGAGGCCAGCGTGGCTGCGCCCGCGACGCAGAGCAGCGCGCCGACCGTCGCGCTACGGACGCCGGGCCGGTCGACGAATCCACCATCCATTAGCGGCAGCGGGTTGTTCTCCAGCGGGCGCGGCGTGGGTGGATAGACCCAAGACCCAGCGGTAACCGCGGTACGCCGACCTCTTGACACCGCTGCGGAGGGCGGTTAACGTCGTCGCAACTTGACCGGCCGGCCGGTAAAGTAAGGAAGGGAACAGAACGCACGTGACCGAGACCGACACCCCCGATCAGAAGCCCCCCATTCCGGAGCGAATCCTCGTCGCGGCCGCCCGAGTGATGGGGCGCGAAGGCTTTGCCAACGCCTCCCTGCGTCAGATCGCCGACGAGGCCGGCATGACCAAGGCAGGGCTGTACTACCACGTCGCCAGCAAGGAAGTGCTGCTGTTCGCACTACATGAGCGGTTCGCCGGCAGGCTTTCTGTTTACTCCGAACGGATCGCGGCCGCCGACCTGTCCCCGACCGAAAAGCTGCGCCAGCTGATCAAGCACACCATCGAGACGGCGGTCGTCTATCAATCCGAGGGCACCGTGTTCCTGCGGGAGTACACCCACCTTACCGGCGAGATGGCCGCGACCGTCTTCAAGCAGCGCGACCGCTTCCGGTCGGTCTTCGAAGAAGTGATCGACGAAGGCCTCGCCACCGGTGAATTCCGGCCGGGCAATACGCGTTTGGATGCGCTCGCGATTCTCGGCGCATGCAATTTCACGGCCTTCTGGTTCGACCCCGAGGGCGCGGCAAGCATCGATGAAATCGCCGAGACGTTCGCGGACCGGTTGATCTACGGCATGGGCGTGCGAGACAACGACAAAGGAGGACGGTCATGACCGGCAAACCGGCACTGCGGATCGGAATCGACACCGGCGGCACCTTCACCGACCTGGTGCTTGCCGAAGGTGAGAACGTGCGGATCGGCACCAAATCGTTGACGACGTACGACGACCTCGCCAACGGTCTGCTGCGCACCGTGGAGAAGGCCGGTCCCGGCGACACCCCGGTCGAGCAGATCGTGCACGGCACGACGGTCGCACTCAACGCGATCCTGACCCGACGCGGCGCCGACATCGGCATGGTGACCACCCGCGGCTACCGCGACCTGCTCGACATGGCCCGGGGCTGGCGGCCTTTCGAAGCGATGGTGGACCCGCGATGGCGCCGGCCCCATGAACTGCGCCCCATCGTCGAACGGTATCGCCGCCGCACCGTCGGTGAGCGGCTGATGACCGACGGCGGGGTGCTGATGACCCTTGACGAAGTGGGCCTGCTGCAGGAGGTGGAACGCCTGGTAGCCGACGGGTGCCGGGGCATTGCAGTGTGCTTCCTGCACGCCTACAAGCATCCGCAGCACGAACAGCGTGCGGCCGAACTCATCCGCGACCGGTTCCCCGGCATCAGCGTGAGCACCTCGGCCGAGGTTGCCCCGTTCCCCCGCGAGTACAACCGGTTCTCTACCTGCGTGCTCAACGCCTATGTCCAGCCACTGATGGAGTCCTACACCACGCGGGTCGAGGACAGGCTCCGCGAGGCCGGCGTGGAGGCTCCTTTGACGTTCATGACGAACGACGGTGGCCTGGTCACCGCGGAACAGGTGACGTCACGACCGGTGGTGACGCTCAACAGTGGACCCGTCGGCGGAGTGATGGGTGTGCAGGCCTACGCCGAACGGCTGGCGATGCCCAACCTGGTCGGTTTCGACATGGGTGGCACCAGCACCGAGGTCGCCGTTGTCGTGGACGGCCGGGCCTCGGTGAAACGCGAACTCGAAATCGAGCACGATCTGCTCGTCAGCCTGCCTGTGGTGGAGATCCACAGCATCGGCGCGGGCGGCGGCAGCCTGATCGCGATCGATGAGGGCGGCGGACTCAAGGTCGGTCCGGAAAGCGCGGGCAGCGATCCCGGCCCGGCGTGTTACGGACGCGGCGGCACTCAGCCGACAGTCACGGACGCGTTCCTGGTGCTGGGCGTGCTGGATGCCAAGGTGCCGCTGGGAGGTGAGATCTATCCGGACGTCGCGGCCGCAGAGAAGGCGTTCGCGCCGCTGGCTGCAGCGTTGGATCTGAGCCCCGCCGACGTGGCGCGCACCGCGACCGAAGTCGCCATCCACAACATGGCGGAGGCGGTTCGCCGGCTCACGGTGTACCGCGGTGCCGACCCGCGTGAGTTCGGGCTTGTCAGCTACGGCGCGGCCGGCCCGCTGGTCGCCAGCCAGATCGCCCGCAGCTTGCAGATGCCGCGGGTCGTCATCCCGTCCCTGTCCGGGGTGTTCTCGGCGTTCGGTCTGCTGACGGCTCAGGCCTTCGAGGAGGAGGTCACGCCGGTGATGGCGACGGTCACCGCAGAGGTTGCCGACGACTTGTTCGCGCGGGCCCGCAAAAGCCTCGAGACCCTGGTCCGTCAACTGCGCGATCGCGGTAACAGCGGCGTAGTTGTGGAAGCCTGGCTCGACGCCACCTATCTCGGTCAGCGCTGGGAGCTCGCGGCCGTCATCGACCCGTCGCATGCGGAGCCGCTGCGGCATCTGACCGAGGCCTTCGCAGCCGCACATGAGCGTCAGTTCGGCTACAGCCTGCCGGCACCGATCTACGTGCAGACGCTGCGCACCCGCGCGGTGTCGACCGATCAACGTCGGCTGTTCCCGCCTCGGTTGACCAACAGCGAACCGGGGCAACCCAGGCGCCGTCGCGACATCACCTTGATGGGTCAGCTGATCCGGGATGTGCCGGTCTACAACGCCGACGAGTTCGCTTGCGATCAGGTGGTGGCAGGCCCGGCCGTGATCGAGGCGCAGACCTACACCGGCGTGCTTGTCGCCGGAGATGTGGCGAAAGTCAACGAATTCGGCGATGTGGTCATCGAGATCGAGGAGAACAACCAGTGACAACTCTGGCACCCCAACCGGTTTCAGTCCTTGGCGCCAAGGACGTCGAAGCTCGCTACGGCGTTGACATCACCACCGCCGAAGTCATCCGGCACGCTTTGGAACACATCGGCCTGCAGATGCAGATCAAGATCAACACCGCGTCGCTGAGCCCGCTACTCAGTGAGGTGAACGACTTCGGCATCGGGTTGTTGGCACCCCGAGATCCGGAGCGCGACCTGGACTTCGATGCGATCGCGATGGGTACCGCGGCGCCGGGGCACTACGTGATCAACCAGTTCTACGCGCGGATGGCCATCGAGCACTGGGGCGTGGAGAACTTCAAGCCCGGCGACGTCATCATCTTCAACGAGCCGTACCGCGGGGGCAGCCACATCAACGATGTCGGCACCCTGATGCCGATCTTCCACGACGGGGAGCTGGTCGGCTTTGCCGCCGCGATCACCCACTGGCTCGACATCGGCGGTCCGATCCCCACCGGGTTCGGGCCGGGCCTGCAGCGGGACATGTACGCCGAAGGGATTCGGATCTCTCCGCGGCACCTTTATCGCGAGGGCAAACTCGTACGTGAAACCGTCGAACTATTCACCGGGCAAACCCGGATCCCGGATATCAGCGTCAACGACCTCCAGGTCATCCATTCGGCGCTGGCGTTGGGCGCCGAAATGGTGTTGCGCTACGTCGACCGCTACGGACGCGACGCCTACGCGGGCGCGGTGCAGTACTCCCTCGACCACACCGAGCGCGCGATGCGCGCGGCGTTGAGCCAGATCCCGGACGGTGAATACACCGCCGAGGACTACATGGACAACGACATGAACGGTGATCCCATGCTGATCCGCTGCACGGTGCGCAAGCGCGGCGGTGAGGTAGAGGTCGACTACTCCGGCTCGTCGCGCAACGAATGGGGCGGCTTCGCCTGCACTTGGTCCGATGGGGTCTCCGGCGCCCATCTGGGGTTGCAAGTGGCGCTGCCGGAGTCGATCAGCCCCAACGCCGGTGCCTACCGTCCGGTTCACGTCGTATTGCCACCGGGAAGCTGTCTGCACGCGCTGCCCCCGATGGCCACCAACGCCGGGCACACCATGTTCATCGCCAAGGCGATCAATTTGGTGAAAAAAGCTCTATCGCAGGCAGACCCATCCATGGCAGTGGCCGAGAACTACGACGACGTGCTGTTCATGAGTTTCGCCGGTGCTGATACCCGCAGCGGCTTTCCCATTCCGTTCATTTCGATGAACCTGTTCCAGGGACCGTTCGGCGGTACGGCGCAGAGCGACGGCAGTTGCTACACCTTTCAGGAGGGCGGCAACTGCGTGGTGACCTCGGTCGAACTCGAGGAAGAAGCTTTCCCGGTGCTGCTGCTGGAACGCGAATTCGTTGCGGACACAGCCGGATCCGGGCAGTATCGCGGGGGTCCGGCCACCCGCTCCGTGATGGTCCCACTGGTGGATTGCGAAAGCTCGTTCCAGCTTGATCAGTGCCGGATCGGGCCTCGGGGTGCGATGGGCGGCGATAACGGAGCCACTGCTCACATCAAGGTTTATCGTGACGCACTCGACGCCTGGGCCTCCGGAGGCGACCTCGAGGAACCGGAAGTGCTCGCCGGCATCGTCGACGAGTCCGGCCAGCTGGTGAGCGAAGAAGTCCCCGGTGTCACCGAATTCCGGTCCAGTAAACAGGCCGGCGTGCTCATCGGCGCCCGCGACGTCGTCGTCCATCAGACCCCTGGCGCGGGCGGCTGCGGTGACCCCGCCCTGCGTGATCCGAACGCAATCGCGCGCGACATCCGCAACGACATTGTGACCGCCGGCAACTGACCCGACGCCGCTGCTATCTGGAGGAGTACCCGTGAAGATCTTCCCTCAGCCAACAGAGCTGTTCATCAGCGAGCCGACCGAGGAGGTTGACGATGGCTGTGAGCGCTGCGGTGTCCAGGCGCTGGCCCGCTACCGCGTGGTCGACTACCGCGGTTGGCTGCGTGTCGTCAAATGCCGGTCGTGCCTGCACACCGCGGATGAGGAGCGGATTGAATCCCCGGTGCTTTCCGGAGACCTGTAGTGGACACGCCGATAGGAGAGTTCGACATCCTCGACTCCGTGCTGAGTGCGGTCGTCGAACGGTGGGCCGCCCACGATCCCGATCGGGTGTGCATCGTGCAGGACGACGGGATCAAGGTCACCTATCGTGAGCTCGACCAGCGCGCGTCGGCTGTCGCCGCCGCGTTGCGGGACCGTGGGGTGGAGGCCGGCGACCGGGTGATGACGTTGGTTCCCAACGATGTTCGGTCCGTCTACCTGATGTTGGGCCTCAACAAGATCGGTGCCATCGAGGTGCCGATCAACCCGGGCCTGGTGGGTGCGAGCCTGCGCCACGTGTTGCAGGACGCCGCACCAAAGGCGGCCGTGATCGACAGCGGACACCGTCAAGTCATCGAGGAGGCGCTGCCCGAAGGCGTCTGCCGGCTGATCGTCGAGGTGATACCGGAACGCGGCGCGCCGGCCACCGGCCAAGAAGTGCTGGACACGTTCATCGCCAGCACCGGTGCGCCAGTGAAGACTTCCGCACTCGGCCCGGACACCGCATCGATCATGTACACCTCGGGCACCACCGGCCTGCCCAAGGGTGCGGTGCTGCCGCATAACGCCACCGTGCACATGGGTGCGCGCACCGGGCGGGCGCTGGGGCTGAACCCGGATGACACCCTGATCACCGTGCTGCCGCTGTTCCATGGCGGGGGCAAGTACATGAACGTGGGCGCGTGCCTGATGGCGGGCACTCGACTGGTGCTGGTTCGCAAGTTCAGCGCGAGCAAGTTCTGGGAACAGGCGCGTCACCACCGGGTGACGGTGGCCCACATGGTGGTGTCGATGGCGCACTTTCTACTGGCCCAACCGGAGTCGCCCGCGGACCGAACCAACGAAATCACCCGTGCGTTGATCGTCCCTGCTCCACAGGCGCTGATCTCGACCTTCGCGCAGCGGTTCGACATCCCGATCTTCGAGATGTATGGCGCCACCGAGATCAACATCCCGATCCTGAACTCGGCCGATGACACCGCTCCGGTCGGCTCGTGCGGGCGACCGGTCGAGCCCTACCGGGTGCACGTCGTCGACGAGTACGACCGCGCGCTGCCACCCGGCGAAGTGGGCGAACTCTGCATCAGCTGCGAGGAGCCGTGGGCGATGACCACCGGCTACTGGAATCAGCCCGAGGAGACGCTGAATGTCATGCGTAACTTCTGGTTCCACACCGGTGACGCCGGCCGGATCGACGGGGACGGCTACGTCTACTACGTCGACCGGCTCAAGGAGATGATCCGCCGCCGCGGCGAGAACATCTCACCGCGCATCGTCGAGGACGCGATCAACACGATCGACGGTGTGGTGGAGTGCGGTGCCTACCCGGTGCCGTCGGAGTTCGGCGAAGACGAGATCGCTGTTGCAGTCGTCGCGGAACCGGGCCGTACGCCCAGCCTCGACGACATCGCTGCGGTGTGCACAGAAGCGTTGCCGCGGTTCGCGATACCGCGCTACATCCGATTTGTCGACGAACTACCCAAGACCGAAACCGCCAAGGTCCAAAAGTTCAAGCTCAAGCAGCAGGGCCTGGCCAACGCGGTGGAACTGCCGCAACTCACCAATCAAGGAGCACGACGATGAAATTGGAAGGCCGCTGCGCCATCGTGACCGGCGCCGCATCCGGCATGGGCCGGGCCACCGCACAAACCCTGCATAAGGCAGGCGCCAACGTGGTGATGCTCGACGTTGCCGAGGAGTTACTGCAGCAGGCAGCCGCCGAACTGGGTGACGGCGCGATTGCGGTGCGCACCGATGTCAGCGACGCCGAACAGGTCGAGACTGCGGTGCGACTGGCCACCGAGCGGTTCGGCACCGTGCACGCCGCGGCCAACTGTGCCGGTATCCCGTCGGCGATGAAAACGGTGTCCAAGGGTGTCCCGCACAGCCTCGAGGTGTGGCAGCGCGTGATCGACGTCAACCTGACCGGGGTGTTCAACGTGATCCGGCTCGCCGCGGCGCAGATGGTGACGAACGAACCGGACCCGGAAACAACCGAACGTGGGGTCCTGGTCAACATAGCGTCCGGGGCCGCCTGGGACGGCACACGTGGCACCGTGGCTTACGCCGCCAGCAAGGCCGGCGTCGTCGGAATGTCGATGCCGATCGCCCGCGATCTCGCTAACGACGGAATACGCTGTGTCTCAGTCGTTCCCGGAGTCTTCGAGACCGGTATGGCTGGTGAGGTGTCAGAGGCGGTGCTTGCGTCTCTGCAGGATTCGGTGTTGTTTCCGAAGCGGATGGGTGACCCACCCGAGATCGGGCGGCTGATCGAGCACATCATCACCAATTCCTACTTCAACGCCACCTGCATCAGCTTGGATGCCGGACTGCGCGCCCGCCACTAGGAGCACATCGACCTCATGCCAACCATTTTGGAAACGTATCGTGACGGCCGGGTGGAGTGGCTGTGCCTCAACCGGCCCGACGTCCTCAACGCATTCGACAGGAACCTGCTTGTCGCACTGCGTGATGCGCTGCTGAAGGCGACCGCCGATCCCGATGTGCGCGTGATAGCGCTGACCGGCGCCGGGCGGGCGTTCAGCGCCGGTGGCGACCTCAAGCTCGTGCTGGCTGAGATGGGCCAAAGCATCGAAGGCCCGAATGCGCCAGCATCGAGCGTGGAGACGTTCTCCGCGCTGCGTAAGTGCCCCAAACCGGTGATCGCCGCGGTCAACGGCCCCGCCGTCGCCGGCGGGTTCGAGCTGCTGCTGTTCTGTGATGTGCTCTTCGCCGCGGAAAGCGCCACGTTCGCCGACGGACACGCCAAGTACGGGCTGCTTCCCGGTGGGGGCGGGGCGGCGGTCTTGCCCCGCCGCATCGGTGCGCAGCGCGCCAAAGCCCTGTTGTTCAGCGGTGAACCGATCTCGGCGGCGACGGCGCGCGATTGGGGCCTGGTCTACGAGGTGGTTCCCGACGACCAGTTGAGGACCACGGTCGAACAATACTGCGCGAAGCTTGCCGCCAAGAGTCCGCTGGTCCTCAGCGCGATGAAAGAGGTAGCCAACGCCGCTTTGGATCGCGACGAGGAGATGGGATTGCGCGAGGAGATGCGGGTCCTGCAGAACCACATGCAGAGCAAGGATTTCCAAGAAGGGCTGACCGCATTCATCGAGAAGCGCGAACCCGTATTCGAAGGACGATAGCGAGATGAACACCTACATACTCGGGGTCTACGCGACGAGCGTCGGCAAGTTCCCCGACAAAAGCCCCAAGGATCTCACCCGTGAGGCCTACCTCGGCGTGCTCGCCGACGCCCAGCTGGAGAACACCGACGTGATCGGTGCGGCGTGGTTCTCGAACATGCTGATGGAAAACCAGGGACAGCCGTATCTGAAGGGCCAGTTGTGCTTCACCCCGCTGGTCAATGACGGCTTGGCCCCGCGCGGTATGCCCATCACGAACGTCGAAGGCGGTTGCGCCGCAGGCTCGCAGGCCTTCAACAATGCAGTCAGAGAGGTGCAGTCAGGGCACAGCGAGGTGGCGCTGGCCATCGGAGTAGAGAAGATGTTCGACCCGGACAACCCCCGGGCGGCGCTACGCGGGATGGAGGGCGCGCTGGACTGGCTGGAACCGCAGTCGTGGCGTGACCTCTACCAACGCACCGCCGCGGCCAACGGTATGACGTTCGAGACCGCTCCGGAGCGGAGTCTGGCGATGGACCTCTACGGGATGTGGGCTCATACCCACATGCGGGCGTATGGGACCACGGCGGAGCAACTCGCCGTCGCGGCGGCCAAGAACCACACCAACTCCGTGCACAACCCGCGCGCCCAGTACCAATTCCCGCTGACGGTGCAACAGGTGCTCGAGGACCGGATGGTCAGCGACCCGCTGACTAGGGCAATGTGCGCGCCCGTCGGTGACGGTGCCGCCGCCGCGCTGGTCTGCTCGCAATCCTATCTCGACAGCTGCCCGGCCGAGGTGCGCGAACGGGCTATCCGAGTGCGGGCCAGCGAGGTCGCGTGCGGGGTGTTCGACACCTCCTGGGAAGACGAGCGCGCACCGGTGATAGCTGGGCGCCGTGCCTTTCGCAACGCCGGTCTGACTCCAGCTGACATCGATTTGGTCGAGTTGCACGATGCGAGTTCGTTCGCCGAAATCCATATCCTCGAGGATCTCGGCTTCTGCGAACGTGGCAAGGGTGGCGAGTTCACCGCCTCTGGTGCCACCGCGGTCGGTGGCGAGCTTCCGGTTAACGCGTCGGGAGGGTTGGTTTCGCGCGGGCATCCGATCGGGGCGACCGGGCTGATGATGCTCAATGAGATCACCATCCAACTGCGTGGTGAAGCGGGCGGTAACGCCGTGGCCAACCCCCGCTACGGCCTCGCGGAAAACGGCGGCGGGGTTATCGGCAACGACAATGCGGTCTGCGCGGTGACCATCCTGGAGGCTCCGGGCGCCTAGCTCACATCGCGCGGACGAGGGGGGCGAGTTCGACCGCCATCCGGAGGTTCAGGCTGCTCGAGGCGATCGGCCGGCCGAGGTGCTCCTCGATCCGTTCCAGGCGTTTGATCACCGTGTTCGGATGCACGTACATCCGGCGCGCCGTGCGGGTGGGGCTGGCCAACTCGTCGAGATAGATCTGCAAGGTTTCCAGCAGTCGGCAAGTGGCTTCGTCGGTGGCCACGAGCCGGCCGAGTTCGCGATCGACCAGGGCGCGGGCTGCGGCGAGATCACGTGTGGCCAAGGCGAGATGGGCGACGTCCTCGAATAACACAACACCGTTGCGCGACGTGGCGCCGGCGACGCGGTGGCCTTCCAGCGCTTCGGCCCGGGTCTGGCGGAAGCCGGACAGGCCTTCGTGCGGAGCGCCCATGCACAGTAGAACCGAGTCGGGTACCGCCAGGTCCTTCAGCGCCTCGCGCCAGTTGTCCCGTAGCGGACTGAACCAGCCGTAGCAGCCGTCCGGCTCCCGCATCGCCAGGTGATGCCGGGCGCCGAGGCGCGCGCCGAGGCGCGACAGCGTGGTGCCCAACCGGTCGGCCAGCTCATGATGACCCTCGAACGTTGCGACGTAAGCGATCTGCGTGGTGTTGAACTCGTGGCGTAGCAAGAGCTCGGCCTCGGCCTGTTCGAGTTCGCCGGCCAGCACCCGGGTGACCACCTCATGGCGGGCGGCCGCGTTGCGCATCTGATGGAGCGAGCGCGCCGCCTGGTAGGCGCGTGCGGTCTGGGTACCGACGGAATTGAAGTACTCGAACAGTCGTGCCGACGCGAATTCGAGTAGTTCTCCGCGATGCTCTGGCCGCACCCCGTGGTCCGGGCTGCGCAACGCCGTCAGCAACTGACCCCAGAGGTGGGCATGCATTTTGTCGAAGGACCTCAACAGCACCGACAGCGCAGGGGTTTCGTCACGGGCGAGTCGACGCGTGTAGTCGTCGAACACGGCGGGCAGAATCACCTGGGTCATCTCATCCGGCCTGCCCAGCACTTGACGCACGGTATCCACATGCGCGCCGATGGCCTCGCGGACATGGACTTCCGGACGGTGCGGGGCGAATGCGAGTTCGGGCAGTTCGCCCAGCACCTCTGTGGTGAGCTGATCGAGGATGGTGTCGTGTTCGCCGGTCATCCAGACGGACAGCCATCTCCACGGCTGTGACGACGCATCGTCTCGACACGCCCCCGGGGTGATGGTGGGAGTGCTCATTGCGCCGACGCTAGGAGGACCGCGTCCGGTCGCGCTTTCTGCGGAGCGCACGAAACCGCTCCCCGAGCGCACGGCGTTCGGTGCCTGCCCGGCCATTGGTCGCTGACACCACTCGACTGTGGCCGGGTACGACATTGTCGCTGCCCAGACCGGCCGCGAAGGTGGACCTCACGAACACCGCGACGATCCAGCGAAAGGGTCGCAATGGCAACAACGACGATCAGTATCGACACCGGTGGAACATTCACCGACGGGTTCGTCATCCACGACGGCCGGGTCCACACGGTGAAGACGTTGACCACTCCACACGACCTGCTGGTGTGTTTCCGGGCGGTCCTCGAAGCCGCGGCCGAATCGGTCGGTGTCAGCGTTGCGGAGATGCTGCGCACCACCGACGTGGTGCGGTACGCGACCACCGTAGGCACCAATCAGGTCCTCGAACGGACCGGGCCCCGGCTCGGCCTGTTGACCGCGCAGCCAGCCGAAACTTCCGCGGGAGTCGGCGTTTTCGTCGAACCGGAGATGGTGGCCGAGTTGGCATGCGGAGCCGATGACGAAACCACGGTGCTCCCGCCGATCAGGGATCTGCTGCATCGCGGGGCGCGCGGTCTGGTGGTGGCCATCCATGACAGCACCGATGACGACGCCGCGGCCGAACGGGTCGCCGAAATCTTCTTGCAGAACTATCCGCGGCACTGTCTCGACGCGGTGCCACTGTTGACTGCCGGCGCGGTGGCGGCGGATTCCGATGCGGCCCGCCGGACCGCGACCGCGCTGTTCAACGCCTACGTCCATCCGTCGGCGGCCGACTTCCTCTACCGCGCCGAGGACCACTTGAGGTCGCTGGGCTACCGCAGGCCGCTACTGATCGTGCACAACGACGGCGGCGCGGCCCGAGTGGCCCGCACCGTCGCGGCCAAAACCTACAACTCGGGTCCGATGGCAGGGCTGCTCGGCGCCCGCGAAATCGCCCGCGACTACGGCATCGATTCGCTGGTCACCGTCGACATGGGTGGGACGAGCCTGGACGTTGGCGTCGTCAGTGACGGCGTGGTGCGGATGCTCGACCACGGTCTGGTCGCCGGCGTCGAGGTATCCCTGTCCCTGCCGCAGCTGGAACCCTTTGGCGCCGGGGGCGGTTCGATCGCTTGGCTGGATGGCGACGAGGTGCGCGTCGGGCCGCGCAGCGCCGGAGCATATCCCGGGCCGGCCTGCTTCGGCCTGGGCGGCACGGAACCGACAGTTACCGATGCGGACGCGGTACTGGGAATCCTGCGGCCCGAGGCATTCCTGGGTGGCTCGATGCCGCTGGACGTGGCGGCGGCGCAGCGCGCCTATCAGGGGCTCGCGGAAGCGCTCGGACTTGGCGTCAGTGAAACCGCCGCCCGTGTCCGGGCCGCCCTGCATCGCCAGACCGGTCGGCAGTTGGCAGCGCAGCTCAGCGCCTGGGGCATCGACCCGGCCGAGTCGACCATGCTGGCCTTCGGCGGCAACGGCCCGACGCACTGTGTGGCGATCGCCCAGGCGGCGGGTATCCGGGACGTACTGGTGATGCCGTACGCACCGGTGTTCTCGGCGTACGGCGCGTCCACCGTCGACATCGTGCACCGCCACGAAGCGCCCGCACCCGGTGTCGGCGAACCCGATCCGCAGCCGCGACTGCGCGATGCGGTCTTGCGCGATATGCGGGGCGAAGGCTACAGCGCCGAAGTCGTCCAGATCGAGACGGCACAGTGCCTTCGCGACGGACTCAGCTACGTCACCGTCGAGGGACGTTATCCGTTGCCGCGGGCCCAATCGGCCGCAGTCGCCGGCGGTGCCGATGTCGCCGCCCGGTCGGTAGAGGTGTTCTGGGACGAGCACGGCCTTCTGCCCACCGCGATCATCGACCAGAAGCACACTTCACCGGAGTACGAGCTGGCTGGACCGGCACTGATCGACGGTGTCGCGTCGACCTGTGTCGTGCCACCCGGTTGGACCTTGACGATCGATGACCGCGGCGCATTCCGGTTGCGCCCCAACGGCGCCGGGAAGGACCAAGCATGACCAGCACCATCACGATCACCGAATACCTCGGCATCGATCCGAGAACCCGGCGTTGGGTGTGCCTGCGCTGCGCACACGACATCGGGCCGGCCGACTCCGACTACAAGCGCGGTCTGCTGCTCTACGACCGCGATCCGCGCGACATCTACCCCGCGGGTCTGCCCGGCGATCGCGGCTACCACCCGGATCCTCAGTGGTGCCGCATCGTCGAGTACTACTGCCCGGGCTGTGCCAGTCAGGTGGAGACCGAGTACCTGCCGCCAGGACATCCGCTGACGCGCGATATGGACATCGACGTCGATGCGCTGATCGCCGGCGACGAGGCATAGGAGAGCACATGGAGATCAACGTCGATATCGGTGGCACCTTCACCGACTGTGTGGCCACCGGCGAATGGCCCGGCGGCCCGCGCACGGCCAAGGCGCTCACCACCCATCACGACCTCGCGCTCGGCTTCTTCCGAGCGATCGAATCCATCGCTTCGACAGCAGGTCTCGATGTCGACGAGATGCTTTCGCAGACCGACACCATCCGGTATGCCACCACCTTGGGCACCAACGCGCTGATCGAACGCAACGGTCCACGCCTGGGCTTGTTGACCACCGCGGGCCATGAACACACCGTGCCGATCGGCCGCTGCCGGCAATGGGCCGACGGCCTGCCTGTCCAGGTCACCCGCGACCTGCCGCGGGCCCGGCGCCCCGAACCGCTCATCGAGCCCGAACAGATCGCGGTGCTCAAGGAACGCGTCGACGTCAACGGCCGGATACTCATTCCGTTGCGCGACAGTGAAGTCGCCGACCGGGTACAAGACCTCGTCGACGCGGGTGTACGCGGCTTCGTGGTGTCACTGCTGAACTCGCATATCAACCCCGATCACGAACTGCGCGTTCGCGAGATCATCGAAAGAGATTACCCGACAACCTATCTGGGTCGTTTCCCGGTGATCCTCACCCACGAGATATCGCGCCGGTCCGGCGAGTATGCCCGCACCATGACCGCGACAATCAACGCCTATCTGCACCGGTTCACCGCCGACCGGCTGTCGCACCTGCGCGACGAGTTGCGCCGCCGCGGCTACCGCGGCGGGCTGCTGCTGGTGCACAACAGCGGTGGGATGGGCACGCTGGCCGCGACGACCCCGATCCACACCGTGCACGCCGGCCCGGTGTCGGGGCTCTACGGATCGCGGCACGTCGCCGCCGCACACGGCTTCGACAAGGTGGTGACCACCGATATGGGCGGCACCTCGTTCGACGTCGGCACCGTGGTCGCCGGATCGGTGCGCTTCTACGATTTCAACCCCGTCATCGACCGGTGGCGGGTGCAGGTGCCGATGATGGACATCTCGGCGATCGGCGCCGGCGGCGGGTCGATCGCCCGGTTGGACGCGGTGGCCGGAATCGTGGTCGGTCCGGAGTCGGCGGGGTCGGATCCCGGCCCGGCCTGCTACGGGCAGGGCGGCACCGAGCCCACCGTCACCGACGCCGACCTGGTGCTGGGTTACCTCGACCCGAAGCGGTACCACGGTGGCGAACTCCCGTTGGACCTGCGCCGCGCCGAGCGAGCCATCGAACGGCGGATCGCCAAACCGCTGGGCATTCCGGTGACCGAAGCGGCCCTGCGCATCCGCCGGGTGGTGGACGAGACGATGGGCTCGGAACTGTTCAAATCGATCACCGTCAAGGGCTACGACCCGCGCGAGTTCACCGTGTTCTCGTTCGGCGGCGGCGGACCGCTGCACGCCTGCGGCTACGCCGGCTCGCTGAACGCCAACGAGGTCGTGGTGCCCCCGCACAGCGAGGTGTTCTCGGCCACCGGCGCCGCCGGGCTCGAGCGGCTGCACATCTACGAGCAGTCGGTCTGGCAGGTGCTGTTCAACCCGTTGATCAAGCAGGTGCTGACCGACTACACCGAATTCAATTCGATCATCGAAGAGTTCGAGAACAAGGCCTATCAGGACTTCGCCGGGCAGGGTTTCCGTCCCGACGACGTGGAGACCGCCGTCGAACTGGACATGCGTTCCACCGGCCAGCTCTTCGTCATCACGATCGCCAGCCCAGTCAAGCGGTTGCGCACCGAGGCCGACGTCGCCGCGGTGATCCGGGCCTATTTCGACGAGTACGGCGACCGGTTCGGCGACCTGGCGCTCACCCGGGAAGTCGGCGTGTCGATCGACGCAATCCGGTTGCGGGCATGGATCCCTCGCGCGGCACCCGAACCCGAGAAGCGAGTCACCACCGGCAGCACGTCGGGCGTGACGGCGGCGTGGACCGGATCGCGATCCTGCGTGTGGCGAGGGGGACCGGCGGAAACCGACATCTACGACTACGGCGCGCTGCAGCCGGGCCACCGGGTCAGCGGCCCCGCGGTCATCGAATCCGCCGACACCACAATCCTCGTCGAACCCGGTTGGACCGGCGAGATGGACGATTACGGCTTCTTCCGGATGCGACAGGAGAACACCCGATGAGCACGATGGATTCCGCCGTGAACGGCGAAATGGATTCCGCGGAGGCGCAGGAGTTCCTCTCCGACCTGATCAGCAACCAGCCGGTGATGTACGGACCCGACGCGGGTCTCACCGCCGAATACCGGTTGCGTGAGCGCACCGCACGCGAGGACGCGGCCATCCGGTCGATCACCGACCCCACCGACATCACCGTGGGGCTGAGCCGCATCGAAGCGGTGCTCGAGTCCGCGATGGAGATGCTGGAACAGATCTGCGCCTCGCCCGCCGCCAAGTACGGCGACCTGATCGTCGGAATCTACACTCGCGAGGGCGAGTTTGCAGTGGCCAGTTCCGGGGGCGTAAACATGTTCTCGGCGACTACGTCGCCGGTGCCGAAGTTCATCAACCGGTATTGGGCCGACGAGTCCACCGTCGGCATCGCCGAGGGTGACGTGTTCTACCACAACGACGCCAACTACGGCGGCACCCACAACCCCGACCACACCCTGCTGATCCCGTTGTACTGGCAAGGCGAGCACATCGCCTGGGTCGGCGCGATCGTGCACGAGGGTGAGAACGGCGCGGCCGTCGATCCGGGCGGCTTCGCGCTGCGCGCGACCACGAAATACGGCGAAGGGGTACGGATCCCGCCGATGAAGGTCGGCGAGAACTACACGTTCCGACGTGACCTGATCAACCTGTTTCAAAATCAGGTTCGCGATCCGCTGTTGTGGCTCACCGACTTCCGATCGAAACTGGCGACCGTGCGGATGGTCGAGCAACGCATGCACGACTTCATGGCCGAACGATCGGCTGACCTGTTGATCGCCACCATGCGCACGGTGCTGGAATCGACCGAGGCCGAAGTCCGGCGTCGGATCTCGGCTTGGCCCGACGGTATCTACCGTGGCAACCAGTTCGCGGACACCACGCTGCTGGAAGAGCGGTTGTTCAAGCTCACCGTCGAGTTGGAGAAGCGCGGTGACCGGCTCACCGTGCGCACCAAAGGCTCCTCGCCCTCGATCGACCGCGCGCTCAACGCGCAGGCCCATTTCACCCGGGCCATGGTTGGCAACCTATTCATGAACTTTCTGTTCGCGGACCTGCCCCGAACGGCCGGTTTCATCTCCGCACTCGATTTCGAGTTGGAGCCGGGTTCCATCGTCACCGCCGAGGCCGAGCAGCCGACCTCGCTGTCGTTGATGACGATGTTCTGTTTCAGCGCTGCACTGCACTCGGCGGTCACCAAGGCGCTGTTCGCCAATCCGGGCAGCGTCCGGCCGATGGCGCCGTGGTACGCCATGATCCCGACCCTGCAGTATGGCGGGCTCACCCAACACGCACAGCTCACCGCGAACGTGTCCACCGAGATGAACGCGGCCGGCGGCGGCGCCCGGTTCGACGAGGACGGTGAGCACGCGGCGGGCCCGGTGTTCGCGCCGGTTTCGGACTGGGGTGAGATCGAGTTGCGCGAGAACGAGATTCCGGTGCTGGGCATGTGGCGGCGCATTCCGCCGGACAACCACGGCTTCGGTAAGTACCGCGGCGGGTCATCGGTGGAATGGGCCTACATGCTCTACGGCAGTCAGATGTTCGCCTTCGGGATCACCAGCATGGGCGGAAAGTTCCCAGTGACCAGTGGGATGTTCGGCGGCTATGCCGGTCCGTGTATCCCGCTGGTCCGGGTGCGGCCCGAGGGCGGAGTGAACGCGGTCCTGCAATGGCTGGCGGACGGCGCGGACGGGTTGACCTACGACGCGCGCAGCATCATGCGGGACCAACCACTGGCTGGGACCTATGAGGTGAGCAACCCGGTGCAGGCCGCCGATCCCATTGTGGAAGGCGACATCTGGATTCAGCGGGTCGGCGGCGGCGCCGGTTACGGCGACCCGCTGGAACGCGAACCCGCCGAGGTGTGCAAGGATCTGCGGCGCGGGCTGATCAGCGAGGAGGTGGCGCACAATGTCTACCGGGTCGCCGCAGATGATCGCGGTGAGCTCGATGTGGAGCGTACCCGCGAGGCGCGCGCACAGGCCCGGCAGGATCGGCTTGACCGGGGGATGAGCTACGACGCCTTCGTCGCACAGTGGCGCGCTGACGATCCGCCCGCACACCTGGGCTATCTGGGATCGTGGGACTGGTCCGACGACGCGGACCGAGCAGCGGGCCGATGACGCACGGCCCCAACGCGTTCGCGCCGGTGCTCGACCGGGTGGCGGCCCGGATCGCCGGGGTCGATCCCTGCTGGAGATCCGACCCGACGCGTTGGGCCTACTGCCTGCGCGAGGCCGTCGCATTGGTGCGGCCGGACTGGGTGATCACCCACTTCGATCCGCACGCCGAGGCCGACGCGGTGACCGCCTCGGTGACGCAGACCACCGAGGTGGTCGACGTCGAGTTGGCCCGGACTCCAATTCTGGCTGCGGCACTGGAGCTGACCACGGTGCTGGCCGGCTTGTATCCCGCACAGCCGGTGGCAGCCTCGGTCACCGGACCCGGCCTATTGAGTCGTTTTCTGGCGGAACGTTTTTCGACTCCCGACGAGGACTTTGCGGATCTGATCGCCGATGTGGGCGACCTAATCGGTGTGCTCGTCGGCAGCTATGTGGCCGCTGGCGCCGACCGCATCCTGGTGTGGGAGCCGGCCGACGATTGTCACGGCGATCTGGTGGACGCGCATGCACCGCTGGTGAGACGGCTCGACACGATGGGCGTACCGGCCGTGTTGTGCGGCGCGCAGCGGCTCGACGGACTCGGCTACGCCGACCACGTGGTGCCGGGAAGGGGCCTGGCGGCGGCCGCCGACTTCGGCACCGTGCCGTTCGACCAGCTGTGGCCGGCCCTTGTCGGCGGACACGACGGACCGATCGTCTCCGACGGACCCATCCCCGGCGACGCCGATTTGAGCCTGCTCGCGGCCGCGGCTAACCGCCGCTGAGCGTTGCGCGCCGGGTTTCTTCGCGTAACTGCCGGGGGCTGCGCCCGTAGCGCTCGCGAAACGCCGTGCTGAACGCGCTCGGGGTGGCGAACCCCAACTCGGTCGCCAGCTCGCTGATGGAATAGGGCGAGCCAGGAGCCACCACTCCCGCGTACGCCGCGCTGAGCCGTTCGTCCTTGATCAGCTTGTTCGGTGTCGTCCCAGCATGTTTGAGCGCAAGCTGTACTTGACGAGGAGACCAGCCGAGGCCCGCGGCGATGTGATGGACCGACAAGTTGCGGTCGCCCAGATTCTGTTGAATGTACGCCCGGGCCGCACGCGCCACTTGGCTGAGCCGGCCCGGCGCGGCATCGGCGGCGACGCGTTCCTGAGTCAGGGTGAACAGATCGATGAGGCGATCGGCCACCGCGTCGAATTCGTGGGCGGCCAGCGCATCGGATTCGCGGATCAGGCTGGTGAGTAGCGCGTGTACCGAGCTGCCCAGTCCGGTGCGTAGATCGATGGGTTCAGCCGGTGCGCCGACGTCGCACAATCGCCGAGCGATCATTTCCGAATCGAGTGCCAGCGCGAGGATCTCGGCGCCCGGGCCGTGGCTGAGCGTCATCGGCCGCGCCATCGAGATCG
This sequence comes from Mycolicibacterium sp. XJ2546, assembly GCF_053483195.1. Lineage (NCBI taxonomy): Bacteria > Bacillati > Actinomycetota > Actinomycetes > Mycobacteriales > Mycobacteriaceae > Mycobacterium > Mycolicibacterium sp. XJ2546. The sequence continues at coordinate 645,110 of NZ_JBEFRW010000001.1, forward strand.
GATAGGCCTGGCCGGCGTGGACCACCACAGTTTTCTCGTCGTGGGTCACCGTCAGTGAACCGCTACGGGGCACCATCAACCGGGCGCTGAGGTCGCGGTCCGTGGCGATGTGGCGCGATGTGCGTCGATAACTCGTAGCGTCGCATCGCCACGAAACGTACTGGAATCGGCTGGTGCGCGCCCGTACCGCCGAGCCGGTCACCCACTTCGGTTCGAAGCTGCAGTCGAACTCGGATTCGTAGGTCATCAGCAGCTCAGTCCACAGCGCGCGCCCCTCGGCGGGGTCGAGGCCGCAGGTGGTCACCCGCTCGATCTCGACGGTGTTCATCACCATGACCGGTACCTCACATCACGTGGTCCCTGCAGCTTTGCTGGACGGTGCTCATGGTAGCCGCCACGACGAGAAGCTATGACCGCGGTCACACGACACGGTGGCGCGGTAGATCGCGGGCCGCGTCGATGTGTCCGTTGGCCACCGGCTGGTGGCACCTCGTCCCATTGTTGGCCCGGTACCGCGCTCATAGCGTCGAAATCGACCCGAAAACCGGGTCTGTCAGCGCATAGAGAGGGGCAGCGATGGATCTGGCAACGCTGATCCGGCGTGGAGCAGAGCGATTCCCCGGCAATCCTCTGCTGCTCTGCGACCAACAGACGCAGACCTACGCCGACTGCTACCAGCGGGCCTGCCGACTGGCGCAGGCCCTGGCCGGGCTCGGGCTAAAGCCCGGCGACCGGGTGGCGACGCTCGCAGACAACTCGCCCGAGGCGCTCGAATTGATTTTCGGTATCGCGCTGGGCGGGTTCGTCCGAGCCTCGCTCTACACCCACAACACCCCCGAGATCAACGCCGAGCTGTTGACCGCGATCGGCGCCTCGGCGCTGATCGTCCAGCACGAGCACCATGCGACGATTGCACCGCACCTCGCTCGGGTGCGGGAGCTGTCACATGTGTTGATCTGCGACGGTTCCGCCGGGGGCGCCGCCCTGGACTACGCCGACGTGTTGGCAGCCGCCTCTGCGCAGGATCCGCACCTCGACATTGCGTCCGACCGGCCGCAAACCATCCGCTTCTCCGCTGGTACCACCGGACGCCCCAAGGCCGTCTTCCACGACGTGGCAGGCTGGACGGCCGTCGGCACCGAAACCGCACGGGTGCTACCTACTTTCACCCCTGACGACCGCTATCTGGCGGCTGGGCCGCTCTCCCACGCGAGCCTCATGCCGATGCCCGCCTTCGTCAGTACCGGCGGATCGATCGCGCTGATGCGCAGCTTCGACGCGGGCGCATACCTGGCAAACATCGCTGACCTGGGGTGCACCTTCAGCTTCGGTGTGCCCACCATGATCCATGCGGCCGCAACCCACCCCGCAGCGGCGACCACCGATCTGAGCACCCTCCGCTGCATCGCTTACGGCGGATCGCCGATCACTCCCGAGACCATGCGGCTGGCACGCAAAGCGTTCGGCGATGTGCTGCTGCAAATCTACGGGCAGAGCGAAGGCGCGCCGCTGGCAGTCCTGGGTCCGACCGACCACATCGCGGAGGGCGGCAAGTGGCTGCGTTCCGCGGGTAGGCCCGTTACCGGGTCGCAACTGCTGATCGTCGATGAGGACGGCCGGGAACTGCCCCGCGGCGAGGTCGGCGAGATCGCGTCTCGGACTCCCACCGCTTTCGCCGGTGTGTGGGGTGACGACGAAGCGACCAAGGCCCGTTTCCTGGCGAATGGCGCCGTACTTACCAGAGACATGGGCTATTTGGACGACGACGGCTATCTGTTCCTTACTGGCCGCAAGGAAGACCTGATCATCTCGGGTGGCTTCAACATCTGGCCCACCGAACTCGAGTTGGCGCTCACGGCGCACCCCGCCGTGGCGGAGGCGGCCGTTGTCGGAATCCCGCATGACCGGTGGGGTGAGACCCCGTTGGCGCTGATCGTGCCCACCGCGGGCGCAGCCGCCGTCACCGGACAGGAGCTCGTGGACTGGACTCGCGAGAAGCTCGGTCCGGTCAAGAAACTCGGCGCGGTCATGTTCGGTGAGCAGCTGCCGCGATCGCCGATGGGCAAGGTGCTGCGAAGCCGGATACGCGATCAACACAACGAGGACCCCAGCGGCACTTGGTTTTCCACGTCCACCAAATCGACGAGAACAGGAATGGCAACGCGATGAGAACCGCCCATGTCATCGGCGTCGGGATGACGCCGTTCACCAAGCCCGGCGCATCTCCGGCCGATTACCCTGATCTGGCCGGCGCGGCGATCAACGCGGCGCTGCTCGACTCCGGGCTTGAGTATTCGCATGTCGAGCAGGCGCTGGTCGGCTATGTGCATGCCGACTCGACAGCCGGCCAGCGCGCGCTCTACGACATCGGCAGAACCGGAATTCCGGTGCTGAACGTCAACAACAACTGCGCCAGCGGATCCTCGGCGCTGTTCGGCGCCCGCCAACTGGTCGAAGGTGGAATTGCCGAATGCGTACTGGCGGTGGGCTTCGAGAAGATGAGGCCGGGCTCTCTCGGAACGATGGCCTATCCCGACGTGGCCAGCCCTGTGCAGCCCTTTCTCGACGCGGCCGCAGGCCATCGCCCGGCCAGCGGTGCGCCTCCCATGCTGGAGTTGTTCCGCAACGCCGGGCTGGAACACCGGGAGAAGTTCGGCACCACTGCCGAGCAGTTCGGCAAGGTCGCCGAGAAGAACCATCGGCACTCGGCGAACAACGAACGGGCGCAGTTCCGTTCGGTGTACACACTCGACGAGATCATGGCCTCGACGCAGGTGTGTGAGATGCTGACCAAACTGCAGTGCTCGCCGACCTCCGACGGGTCGGCCGCCGCGATCGTGGCCTCCGAGGACTTCGTGGCCAAACACGGGCTCGAGGGCCAGGCAGTACACATCGTCGGACAAGCGATGACCACCGACACTGCGGCCACTTTCGAATCCGGCAGTTCGTTCGACGTCGTGGGGCGCGACGCCTCGCGCCGGGCCGCCACCGCGGTGTACGACCGAACCGGTTTGGGCCCGGCCGATATCGATGTCATCGAGTTGCACGACTGCTTCTCGATCAACGAGATATTGCTCTACGAAGCTTTGGGGTTGTGCGCCGAAGGCGAGGGCGGCCGACTGATCGACGACGGTGACACCACCTACGGCGGCCGCTGGGTGGTCAACCCCTCGGGCGGGCTGATCTCCAAAGGGCACCCGCTCGGCGCGACCGGGCTAGCTCAGTGCGCCGAGCTCGTCTGGCAGGTGCGCGGCGAGGCTGGCGACCGGCAGGTCGACGGTGCGCGTACCGCACTGTCGCACAACCACGGCCTGGGCAGCGCCTGCGTTGTGACGATGTATCGGCGGGTCGCCTGATGTCCGAGCCGAGCACTTCTGAACTGGTCCTCTTCGATCGGGTTGGGCACGTCGCGGTGCTGACCATAAACCGGCCGCAGCGTCGTAACTCCTTCGACCTGCCGACCGCGGAGGCGATGGAGGCCGCCGTCGACCACTTCGAGGCGGATCCCGATCTACGGGTGGCCGTCCTCACCGGCGCGGACGGGGTCTTCTCGGCAGGTCAGGACATGAAAGCCGCCGCCCGCGGCGAGATCGCCAGGACCGAACGGCGCGGCGGTTGCGGCATCATGCTCGACCCCCCGACGAAGCCGATGATCGCGGCGGTCGAGGGGCACGCCCTCGGCGGCGGCCTGGAACTGTGTCTGGCCTGCGATCTGATCGTGGCGGCGAAAGACGCGCGGATGGGGCTGCCAGAGGCGTCACGAGCGGTGCCGGCGATGGGCGGTGGCCTATTCCGGCTGCCGAGGCGCATTCCGTACCACCGGGCAATGGAGCTGGCGCTCACTGGAAAACCGTTGATGGCCACGGACTTCCACGCGCTGGGGCTGGTCAACCGACTGGCCGAGCCGGGGCAGAGCCTCGCCGTCGCGCTGGAGCTTGCCGAGGAGATCGCCGCCAACGGACCGGTGGCCGTGCGGGCCAGCACGGCCGTCATCCGCCGCTCCCAGGAATGGGAGGACCGGGCGAGTTGGGATCTGCAAGTCCCGTTGCTCGAACCCGTACTCGAGTCCGAGGACTTCAAGGAGGGGTTGGCGGCATTCGCGGAGAAGAGAGCACCGAAATGGAAAGGCCGCTGAGGATGAGTGAGGGCATGGACATGGCCGGCCGAATCGCCGTGGTCACCGGCGCCGGTCAAGGAGTCGGGTATCGCATCGTGCACGACCTGGCACGTTTGGGTGCCGGTGGAGTTGCTGTCAACGATATCGACGCCGACCGGGCTGAGCGCGTTGCCAAGGAGATTCGCGAAACGGGGGTGCCCGCTATAGCGGCTCCGGCTGACGTCGGCGACTTCGATGAAGTGGGCGAAATGTTCGGAACAATCGAACGCGAACTGGGGCCGGTCGGGATCCTGGTCAACAACGCAGGCAATCAGGGCGGCGGCGGTACGCCACCCCCTGCCATGCCGTTCTGGGAACAGTCGCCCGCGCAGTGGGACAAATCGATCCGGGTCAACCTCGGTGGGGTGTTCAACTGTGCGCGTCATGCGATCGAACAAATGGTGCGCGCCGGTAACGGTGGCCGCATCGTCACCGTCATCTCCGATGCCGGGCGCATGGGTGAGGGTAACGGGCTGGAGGCCTACTCCGGGGCGAAGGCCGGCGCGGCCGGGTTGACCCGTGCGCTGGCCCGGATCGGTGGACGCTACCTGATCACCGCGAACTCGGTGGCCCTCGGCGCCACCTACACCCCGGCGACCGCCGATATGCTCGCCGACGAGCGGGTGCAGCGAAAAGTGCTTGAACAGTACATGATCCGACGTATCGGCGATCCTGCTGACGGGTCGGCGATGATCTGCTTCCTGGCATCAGAGGCAGCGGGTTGGGTCACCGGGCAGACGGTGGGCGTCAACGGTGGCTATTCGGTGACATTGTGACCGCCGGGTTGTTCTCGGTCGCCGGTAAGAACGCCGTCGTCACCGGCGGTTCATCGGGGCTGGGTGAGATGATCGCCACCGGCCTGGTCGAGGCGGGCGCACGGGTGGTGATCGCCTCCCGGCGTGCGGCCGCCGGGCAGGCGGTAGCCGAGCGACTCGCCCAGCGGGGCGACTGCCTCTCGGTTGTCGCCGACGTCGGTGCGCCCGACGGCAGTGCCGCTATTGCGCACGCAGTGGCGACGGAGTTCGGCGGCCGGCTCGACCTGCTGGTCAACAATGCGGGTGCGACGTGGGGCGCACCGCTGGACGACTTTCCCGATGACGCGTGGCACAAGCTCACCAACGTCAACCTGATCGGCCTGTTTCGTTTGACGACAACGCTGTTGGGCCCATTGCGGCAGGCGGCGTCGGCCGACGACCCGGCGCGTGTTGTCAACATCGGTTCATTGGCCGGGCATCGGGTGACCGCGGTGGAGAACTATCCGTACAGCGCGACAAAGGCCGCAGTCCACATGTTGACCCGCCACCTCGCGGGACGGCTCGCCGGCGAGCACGTCACTGTCAATGCGATCGCCCCGGGCTACTTTCCGAGCCGGATGAGCGCATTCGCACTCGACGACGAGGCGACGCGGGCGGAACTGCTCTCGACGGTGCCGCTGGGCCGCACCGGAACGCCCGAGGACATCGTCGGCGCCGTGCTGTTCCTCGCGTCGCGCGCGGGGGCGTATCTCACCGGGAGTGTGCTCGAGGTCGACGGCGGGGCCGCCAGTGCGGGGTGAGCGCGCTAGGTGTTGTCGCTGAATTGCTGTCGGAGCCGAAATCGCTGCACCTTGCCGCTGGGTGTCCTGGGTAGCTCGGCTGTGAAGTGAACGCGGCGCGGATACGCGTGCGCGGAAAGGCCTTCCTTCACCATGTGCTGCAGCTCTTCGACGAGGGAATCCTCGGGTGACACGCCGGGAGCGAGGACGACGATCGCGATGAGCACCTCGCCGCGCAACTCGTCGGGCACGCCGATGACTGCGGCGTCGACGACTGCGGGGTGCTTGGTGAGCACGGATTCGACCTCGAACGGGCCGATGCGGTAGCCCGCCATGAGAATAAGGTCGTCCTCGCGTGACGCGAACCTGAAATGGCCGTCGACGTCGCGGGATACGACGTCACCGGTGAGGTACCAGCGCCCGTCGCCGCTGAATCGAGCGGCGCTCTTTTCGGGGGCGTCGCGATAGCCGCGGAATGTCATCAGTGGACTTCTGGTGATGTCGACGGCGAGCCGACCTGGCTCGTCGACGTCGGCGATCTCATCTGCTTCAGTCCGCAGCACCTCCAGGGCGAAACCCGGTAGGGCCGGGCCCATGGAACCGGATTTTGCCGCCGCCACCAGCTCAGGGTGCCAGGCGTTTGCGGCGATCATGCCGGTCTCCGTCTGGCCGTAGTGGTCCCGGATTTCAAGACCCAACGCCTGGCTGGCCCAATCGATCACTGATGGAGTGAGCGGTTCACCGGCGGACGAAAGATGCCGCAGCGCAAGATCGTTTGGTACCGGCGCACTGCGCAGCGCACGGTACACCGTCGGCGCGGCGGCGAAGTTGGTCACTCCGAAGCGCTGCAGAACCGACCAGGTGAGCTGCGCGTCGAAGGAAGCGCACAGCATCAGACTTCGGCGGCCGGACGCCAAGGGGCTGATGATTGCGTAGTAGAGCCCGTACGCCCACCCCGGGTCGGCGGCGTTCCAAAACACATCTTCGTCGGTGTGATCAAGCGCGAACTCGTTATAGGAGACCATCGCGGCCACCGCGCCCAGCGGTATGGGTACCGCCTTCGGTGTGCCGGTCGTACCGGAGGTGAACAACTCGACCAGGGTGCCCGTACCACCGCAAGCCACTGGATCAGCAAGCGGCGCAGAAGACTCCACCAGCTGGTGGAACGACAGGTCGTCGCCGGTGGCGGTGCCGGTGGTGATGATTCCCCAGTCACGTTCGGCCGGCAGGTCGGCACCTGGATCGAGCTTCGGCCGCTGGGCGGCGTCGGTGATGACGAACTTGGTGCCGTTGCCGGCTACCCGCACCGCTATTGCAGCCGGAGCGAAAGCGGTGAACAGCGGCACCTGCACGGCGCCCAAGCGCCAAAGCGCCAGCATCGAGACCACTAATTCCATCGACTTGCCCATCAACGTGGCGATCCGGTCTCCGGGGACCACTCCTTGAGCTGCAAGGCCGGAAGCCAACTGCTCGGAACGACGGCGCAGTTCGCCGAAGGTTATATCCAGACTGGACAGGTCCGTTTCGATGAGCGTGAAGGCCACCGCCTCAGGCGGATGACGGTCACACAGCAGATAAGCGGCGCACGCTCCGGCGCTGGCGTATTCGTTGCGGAGTTGCTGTATTCGCCCGTTGACGTTCGGCATTGCGATACCTCCATCGCGTCGGTTCGGGCGCCTTGGGACCGGCGCCGAAGTGTGGTCAATGTGGCGGCACAGCCCACTCAACAGTGTCCGGGCACTCCATTTCCGGTCTCGGCGCGAGGGACAAAGCTGGAAGCCGACACGCATCGCCGGCCAGGAGGGCCTCGATATCGATGAAACGGGACTGGGCATGGACCACCTCGTAACGCCGATCGACTCCTCGATTGTGGCGCGCCTGCGCCCGACCATCATAACTATACTAACGGATAAGGAAATGTTCGCATCGGGTCGCCGGAGCGTCGGCCGAACTCGAACCGTCACCCCCTCGATCCCGCCGGTCGCACCTTGCACACTCCGTGGCACCGGGCAACCGGATGAAGACGCGGCAAGACGGTGCCTTCTCCGCCTAATGGTATTCACTGCACCGTTTTACGACGTTGTCGTCTGCCACTGTGGCAGCGCGTCGACCCGTGCTGTGTGGCCTGAAACCCGTTATGGATGCGGCCCGCCTGGCCCTTGACAGGCGGCAATGGGGACGGTTAGCGTCCCCGAATAACTTTACTAGGTAGTAAGGCTTAATGAAAGGCAGCTCGGATGGCCGGACGCGAGGTGGCAACCCATGCACGCCGGCGAACCCTTGACTTCATTCGCGAGAGCGGCCTACGTTCGTGCCGACGACTTTACCGGCTGGCCGGTAAAGTCCTGGAAAGGACGGAATGTGCAGGCTGAGCTGAAGCGGGGCGTCGAGGGCGGTCTCAGCCGCGATCTTCGAGCATCCGGTCCGAGGGGGAACGGGCTGTGAGCGTGACGCAGGCCGCCACCAAGCCGGTGCGAGCGCTGGGCGACTTCTTCATGATGTCGTTTGACACCTTCATCTTGATGTTCAAGCCGCCATTCGCGTGGCGCGAGTTTCTGACCCAGAGTTGGTTCGTGGCACGGGTTTCCATCGTTCCGACGGTCATGCTCGCCATCCCGTTCACCGTGCTCACCGTGTTCACCCTGAACATCCTGTTCGTCGAGATCGGTGCGGCCGACTTCTCCGGCACCGGCGCCGCGCTCGGTGCAGTCACCCAAATCGGGCCGATCGTGACCGTCCTGGTGATCGCCGGCGCCGGTGCCACCGCGATGTGTGCGGACCTGGGGTCGAGGACCATCCGTGAAGAGATAGACGCGATGCGGGTGCTGGGAATCAACCCCGTGCAGGCGCTGGTAGTGCCGAGAGTGCTGGCCGCAACGCTGGTTTCGCTGCTGCTGGCCTCGGTGGTCACCATCGTGGGCATCGTCGGCGGCTTCTTCTTCTCGGTCTATGTCCAACACGTCACGCCCGGCGCGTTCGCGGCGGGCTTGACGCTGTTGGTCGGCATGCCGGAAGTCATCGTGTCCCTGGTCAAGGCCTCGATTTTCGGGCTGGCAGCTGCATTGATCGCCTGCTACAAGGGTATTTCGGTCGGTGGCGGTCCAGCCGGTGTGGGCAATGCCGTCAACGAGACGGTGGTGTATTCGTTCATGTCGTTGTTCGTAATCAACGTGGTCGCCACTGCCGTCGCGGTGAAGGTGACGCTGTGACCCTCAATGTCGCGAGCTCGCAGTTCCCCAGGATCCGGCGCAGCTGGTCCGGATGGGTCGAGGGATGGCGACGCCTGGGCCGACAGACCCAGTTCTACGGCCTGACGCTCAAGGGCCTCGGGGACGCGCTGGTGCGCTACAAAGTCGAATCGCTGCGGCTCATCTCGCAAATGAGCCTCGGGCTCGGCGCGCTGGCCATCATCGGCGGCACCCTCGTCATCGTCGGATTCCTGACGCTGTCGGCCGGAGCCTGGATCGCCGTGCAGGCCTACAACCAGCTCGCCGATGTCGGCGTGGAGGCGCTGGCCGGCTTCACCTCCGCCTTCCTCAATGTCCGCATCACCTCGCCGCTGGTCGCCGGCATCGGGCTGGCCGCGACCGTCGGCGCGGGCACCACCGCCCAACTGGGGGCGATGCGGATCAACGAAGAGATCGATGCGCTCGAGGTCATGGGCATCCGGTCCATCGCGTACCTGGCCTCGACCCGGGTGCTGGCCGGTGTCATCGTGGTGATCCCGTTGTACTGCATCGCGGTTCAGGTGGCCTTCGTGGCCGCCCGGATCGGCACCACCTTCTTCTACGGCCAGTCGACCGGTGTCTACGACCACTACTTCAATACGTTCCTCAACCCCGTCGATGTGATTTGGTCGTTCCTGCAAGCTATTTCGATGGCGATCGTGGTGATGCTCGTGCACACCTACTACGGCTTCACCGCGTCGGGTGGCCCGGCCGGCGTGGGAGAGGCCGTCGGCCGCGCGGTGCGGGCATCGCTGGTGGTGTCGTCATTTGTGACCTTGCTCGTCTCACTGGCCATCTACGGCCAGTCCGGCAACTTCAACCTCTCGGGCTAGCAGATGGATTCGATACGGCAGGACAAAGGGATCGACCCGGCGTGGTGGACGCTGGTGCTGTTCGTCGTCATCATCGCGATGGTCCTGGGTGCCTGGGGGTTGTTCACCCGCTCGTTCAAGCCCACGCTGAGTGTCACCGTCACCTCCGAGCGCGCCGGCCTGGTGATGGAATCGGGTGCCAAGGTGAAGATGCACGGCGTAGCGATCGGACGTGTCAGTGCCGTCGAGGGCGGCAAAGATCCGGTGCGCCTCAAGCTGGATATCGACCCGAAGCAAGCCCAGTTCATCCCTGCCAACGTCTTTGCGGAGATCAAGGCGACCACCGCATTTGGTGCGAAGTACGTCGATCTGGTTTCGCCGGCCATGCCCGCTTCACAGCAACTCAAGGCCGGGGCGGTGATCCAGTCGCACAACGTCAGTACCGAGGTCAACACGGTATTTCAGAACCTGACCGACGTCCTGCGACAGATTGATCCGGTCAAACTCAACGGCGTGCTCTCCGCGGTGGCGGAGGGATTACGGGGCGAGGGTGACGCCATCGGGCGGGCCACCACCGACGCCAATGCGGTTCTGCTGGCGCTGAACCCCCGCAGTGAAACCATCCGCGAAGACTGGCAGGCGTTACAGGGCTTCAGCGACACCTACAGCGCCGCGGCCCAAGACATCCTGGACACCCTCGACGCCGCGACCACTACCGGTGCCACCATCACCGCCCATGCCGACGAACTCGACGCGTTGCTCGTGAGCGTCGTCGGAATGTCGCGCAGCGGCACGGACCTCATCGGTCCCAATAAGGACAACCTCGTCGACGCGGTCAACAAACTCGAGCCGACGACACGGCTGTTAATGAAGTACAACCCGCAGTTCACCTGCATGCTGGTGGGTGGCCACTGGTTCCTGGAGAACGGCGGCTACGACGTCACCGGCGGCGTCAACGGCAAGTCCATCACCACCGACGTCGCGCTGCTCCTCGGCGACGACCAGTACCGCTATCCGCAGAACCTACCCATCGTCGGCGCCAAAGGCGGTCCGGGCGGCCAACCCGGGTGCGGCTCGCTACCCGTCGTCGACGACAACTTCCCCCTCCGCCAGCTGATCACCAACACCGGCTGGGGCACCGGACTGGATATCCGTCCCAACCCGGGAATCGGATTCCCCGGCTACGCCAACTATTTCCCGTCCACCCGAGCGGTTCCAGAACCACCGAGCATTCGCAACCTCGGACCGCCGGCACCCGGGCCGATCCCGTATCCCGGCGCGCCGGCGTACGGCGCGGCGCTCTACGCGCCGGACGGGACGCCGCTGTGGCCGGGCCTGCCGCCGGCACCGCCGCCCGGCCAACCTCGGGAACCGGGGCCGCCACCGCCGGGCAGTGAGCCGTTGCACCCGTCGACGCATGGAACGGCGCCGTAGTGAAGGGAGGCCGCCGCGATGAGAGCTGATCTGCGCCACGTCGTTTGGCGCCTGGGCGTCTTCGTGACGGTGTGTCTGCTCGGCGTCTTTGCGATGTTCGCAGTGTTCGCCGAGTTGCGCTTTCAGCCCGAGCAGACCTATGCGGCCGAGTTCCGCAATGTCAGTGGCCTGGAGAGCGGCAACTTCGTGCGAATCGCCGGCGTGGAAGTCGGCAAGGTCAGCTCACTGACGCTGCAACCCGATTCCACGGTGCTTGTACGGTTCACCACCGATGACTCGGTGGTCCTGACCAAGGGCAGCCGGGCCGTCATCCGCTACGACGACCTGATCGGCGGACGGTATCTGGGCCTCGAGGAGGGCCCAGGCGATACCGAGATACTCAAACCAAACGGGACCATTCCCCTGGACCAGACCGCGCCGGCACTGGACCTCGACGCGCTCATCGGCGGCTTCCGGCCACTGTTCCGCGCCTTGGACCCAGAACAGGTCAACGCGTTGAGCGCGCAGTTGATCCGCGCGTTTCAAGGGCAGGGACAGACGATCGGTTCGCTGCTGTCGCACACCGCTGCGCTGACCAACAAACTGGCCGACCGGGACCAACTGATCGGGGAGGTGATCGCAAACCTGCACACCGTACTCGGCACGTTTTCAGATCAGAGTAAGCAGTTCGACAAGGGGGTGGGCGCGCTGGCTGAACTCGTCGACGGCCTCGAAGCGCGCAAATCTGACATCAGTGCCGCAGTGGGCCATGCCGATTCGGCCGCCATGTCGATCACCGACTTGCTGCGCCAGGCGCGGCAACCGCTGACCAAAGTCGTCGCGGAGACGGACCGAACGGCGGGGCTGGTGGTGGCCGACCACGAGTACGTGGATGAGCTGCTCGCGACCTTGCCCGAGGCATACCAGGCGCTGGGCCGCCAAGGTCTCTACGGCGACTTCTTCAGCTTCTATCTGTGCGACATCGTGTTGAAGCTGAACGGTAAGGGCGGCCAGCCGGTGTTCGTCAAGTTGGTCGGCCAGAGCACGGGCAGGTGCGCATCGAAATGAAGTTCTCCGCGAGACGAAACCCCGTCGTGACCGGTGCTCTGGGAATCTGCCTCATCGCCGTGCTGGCGCTGGGTGCGTTGCAGTACGACAAACTGCCGATCTTCAACCGGGGCAACGACTACTCGGCCTACTTCGCCGAAGCCGGAGGAATCACTGTGGGCGCAGACGTCCAGTTATCTGGATTGCGGGTGGGGCAGGTGTCCAGCCTCGAGCTGGCCGGCCCGTGGGCGCTGGTGAAGTTCCGGCTCGCGCCCGACGTCCGACTCGGCGATCGCACCGAAGCAGCGATCAAGACGCAGACCCTGCTCGGTTCCAAGATCGTCGAGCTCACCCCGCGCGGCGACGGGACTCAGGACGGCCCGATCCCGCTGGAACGCACGCGCTCGCCCTACCAGCTGCCCGAGGCGCTCGGCGACCTCACGACGGCGATCAGCGGGCTCGACACCCACCAGGTGTCGGACTCGTTACGGGTGCTGGCGCAGACGTTTTCCGACACGCCGCCCGAACTGAAGATCGCCGTAGCGGGAGTGGCCCGGTTCGCCGAGACGTTGAACAAACGCGACGACCAGTTGCGCAATCTCCTGAGCAACGCGAACAAGGCGACGACGGTACTCGCCGAACGCGCCGGCCAAGTGGTCGACCTGATCGCCGACAGCAACGCGCTGCTGGTGCAGCTACAGGCCCAAAGCGATGCCCTGGACCGTATTTCGGGCGATATCTCCGCCGTGGCTCGCCAGATCGAGGGCTTCATTGCGGAGAACCGCCAGACATTGAAGCCGGCATTGGAGAAGCTGAACGGGGTGCTCGCGATCGTCGACAACCGCAAAGCCGAGGTGCAGGAGTCGATCAAAAGGCTCAACGCGTACGCGATGTCGCTGGGGGAGTCGGTGTCCTCGGGCCCGTTCTTCAAGGCCTATATCGCCAACCTGCTGCCTGGTCAGTTCGTGCAGCCATTCGTCGACGCCGCATTCTCCGATCTCGGTCTGGACCCCCATGTGTTGCTGCCGTCCCAGCTCACCGATCCGCCGGTGGGCCAGCAGGCCAGTCCCGCGCTACCGGTTCCGTTTCCGCGCACCGGGCAGGGCGGTGAGCCGAGAATGACGCTGCCCGACGCGATTACCGGCAACCCCGGTGATCCGCGTTACCCCTACCGCGAGCCGCCGCCGGCTCCGGCTCCCGGTGGCCCGCCGCCCGGTCCGCCCGCCGAGGCACCACCGGAGTTGGCGTCCACGCCGGCACCCACCCCCAACCCGCTCTATGTACCGGCACCGAACGAGGTAGCACCGTCCGGGGAGGCAGCACCGTGAAGAAGCTTGGCCTGGTTCGGGTGGGTGCCGCGATCACGCTGGTGGCCGTCCTGTTCGGCGGGCTGATCGTTGCGCTGTCGACCGAAACGCTCCGACGCACCACCGTGGTGGCCTACTTCGCGAACAGCAACGGAATCTTCGCCGGCGACGAGGTCCGAATCGTCGGTGTACCGGTCGGCACGATCGAGCGCATCGAACCCGAACCGACCCGGGTCAAGATCACCTTTTCCGTCGATGCCAAGCATCCCGTCCCGGCCGACGTCAACGCCGTGATCCTGTCCCCGTCGTTGGTGACGGCGCGGGCCATCCAGCTGACCCCCTCCTACACCGGCGGGCCACAACTGCAAAGCGGTGCAGTCATTCCCGAAGAGCGCACCGCCGTCCCGGTGGAGTGGGACGACTTCCGGGAGCAACTCGAGCGGCTCACCGAGGCGCTGCAGCCAACCGAACCGGGCGGGGTCAGCACCCTGGGCTCCTACGTCAACACCGCCGCGGCCAACCTCCGCGGCGAGGGAACCAACATCAGGAACGCAGTGGTCCAACTGGCGCAGACGTTCTCGATGCTCGGTGACCACAGCGGCGACCTGTTCGCCACCGTCGAAAGCCTGTCGATCCTGGTTTCCGCGTTGTACAACAGCACCGACCTGTTGCGATATCTGAACCAGAACATCGCCTCGGTGACCGCCCTGCTCGCCGACGACCCCGACGAGGTCGCCAACGCGGTGCGGGACCTCAACGCGGTGGTCGACGACGTCGGTGCCTTCGTAGCCGATAACCGCGAAACCGCCGGAACCACCAGCGACAAGTTGGCATTGGTGACGCAGATGTTGCACGATAGCCTCGGCGACATCAAGCAGACACTGCATCTGGCCCCCAACGCATTTCAGAACTTCCTGAACATCTACCAGCCCGCGCAGGCCACCATGACCAGCGCACTGGCCGTGACCAACTTCGCCGACCCGATCGGGTTCTTGTGCGGAGCCGTGCAGGCAGCGTCTCGCCTCGGCGCCGAGGAGTCCGCCAAACTGTGCGTGCAGTACCTGGCGCCGATCGTGAAGAACCGCCAATTCAACTTCCTGCCCCTGGGCGAGAACCTGTTCGTCGGCGCGACGGCTCGACCTAACGAGGTCACCTACAGCGAGGACTGGCTGCGGCCCGACTACATCCCGCCGCCGGGCAGCACCGAATCGACCGCTGCGCCGCCGCTGCCCGCCGAGGCTGCGCCGACCGATCCGGCCGGCGGTCTGGAAGCAATGATGGTGCCGCACGGGAGTGGATCGTGAGGCGCACCAATGTGATCGCGGTGCTGGCAACCGCGAGCATCATGTCGGTTGCCGGCTGCGCGGACTGGCATGGCGCAAACTCGCTGCCGCTGCCCGGCACCGAAGGCGGCGGGCCCGGGGCGTACACCGTGCAGGCGCAGCTCCCGGATGTGGACAACATCGAACGCAACTCGCGCGTACGCGTCGGCGACGTCACCGTCGGCAACGTCACCGGCATCGAGCGGCAGGACTGGCACGCGCTGGTCACCATGGAGCTCAACGGCGACGTGCGGCTGCCTGCCAATGCGACCGCGACGGTCGGCCAGACCAGCCTGCTGGGTTCGTTGCACATCGAGCTGGCGCCACCCGTTGATGTGCAGCCAGAAGGCCGGTTGCAGGACGGATCGCTGATACCGCTGTCGTCGGGCAGCCGGTACCCGTCCACCGAACAAGCGCTGGCCGCGGTGTCGCTGCTGCTCAACCAGGGTGGCATCGGCAGCATCCACGACATCACCCAAGCGTTGAGCAGAGCGTTCGCCGGCCGCGAGGACGATCTGCGCAGCCTCATCGAGCAGCTCGAGCAGTTCATCGGGCACGCCGACGATCAGACCGACGAGATCATCGCCGCCACCGAGAGTCTCAACGGGCTCGTCGGTCAGGTCGCCGAACAGGATCCGGTTGTCGAAAGCGCGCTGCAGACCTTGCCGGACGCGTTGACCGTGGTGAAGGACCAACGCGACCACCTCACCGAAGCCCTACACCAGCTCGGTGAATTCAGCGCGCTGGCATCGGATTCGGTCAACCTGACCAAGGAGAATCTGGTCAAGGAGCTCAAGGATCTCGGGCCGGTGCTGGAGTCCCTGGCCAACGCGGGCCCGTCGCTGACCCGGTCGTTGAGCTTCTACTCCACCTTCCCGTGGCCAAAGGAGACCATCACCAAGTGGCAGCGCGGTGACTACGCGAACCTGACCGCCGTCATCGATCTGACGCTGAGCCGGCTCGACGCGTCGTTTCTCACCGGCACCCGATTCGAGGGTGAGCTGACGGAACTGGAGATGCAGTGGGGCCGCACCATCGGACAGCTGCCCAGCCCGTACACCGCCGGCAATCCGCTCGTTGTGCCCTACCGCACGGACCAGGGGCGTTGACATGCGCATGACCAGACGGAACTGGATTCAGCTGGGCATTTTCGGCGTCGTGGCTGCGCTGGCCTTCACGTCGCTGATGTTGATCTACATCAAGTTGCCCGGCCTGATGCTGGGTGTCGGCCGGTACACGGTCACCGTCCAATTGCCGGAAGCCGCAGGCCTTTACGAACGGGCCAATGTCAGCTACCGGGGTACCGAAGTGGGCCGGGTGACGGCGGTCAACCTCACCAGAAGCGGTGCGGAAGCGGTGTTGTCGCTGGATTCGGACACCCGAATCCCGGCTGACCTCGACGCGCAGGTGCGCAGCCAGACTGCTGTCGGCGAGCAGTTCGTCGCGCTGCTGCCGCGCAGCGAGGACGGTCCGGTACTCGAGGACGGCGACATCATCGCGCGTGACCGCACATCGGTGCCGCCCGACATCAACGAACTGCTCGATGCGACCAACCGAGGGCTGCAGGCCATCCCGCAGGAGAACCTGAGAACCGTCGTCGACGAGGCCCACCTCGCGCTCGGCGGGTTGGGTCCCGAATTGTCGCGCCTGGTAAGGGGATCGACCACGTTGGCGATCGACGCCCGCGAGCATCTCGATTCGTGGACCGCGCTGCTTGATCGAGCCGGCCCGGTGCTCGACAGCCAGACGCAGACCTCGGATGAGGTGCGGGCCTGGGCGGCAAATCTGGCCAGTGTCACCGATCAGCTGCGCACCACCGACACCGATGTGCAAGGCGTGCTGACGCGTGGCGCGCCGGCCGCCGACGAAGTGCGCCGGCTGTTCGACCGGGTACAGCCCACCCTGCCGATCGTGCTGGCCAATCTCGTCAGCGTCGGCGAGGTGGCGCTCACCTACGACGACAGTCTCGAGCAACTGTTGGTGCTGCTGCCGCAGGGCGCGGCGGCGATGCAAGCGATCGGCGTGGCCAACCGCCACACCAAACAGGACTACAAGGGCGCCTTTCTCAGCTTCAACCTCAACGTGAACCTGCCGCCACCGTGCACGACCGGCTTCCTGCCGGCACGACAGCAGCGGGTGCCGACCTTCGAGGACTACCCGGACCGGCCGGCTGGGGACCTGTACTGCCGGGTGCCGCAGGATTCGACGCTGAACGTGCGCGGCGCCCGCAACACTCCGTGTGCCACCCGGCCCGGAAAGCGGGCACCGACGTGGCAGATGTGCGTAAGTGACCAAACCTACGTTCCGCTCAACGACGGATTCAACTGGAAGGGCGACCCGAACGCGACGTTGTCGGGCCAGGACATCCCGCAGCTGACCGTGGATCCGAACGCGAGTGCACCGCAGGCGCCCGCACCGGCGCCGATCGCGGTGGCCGAGTACGACCCTGCCTCCGGTACGTACGTCGGTCCGGATGGGCAGATCTACACCCAAAGCGACCTGGCGGTCACTGCCGGCGGCGAGCAGACATGGCAGTCGATGTTGCAGCCCCCGGCCGGCAACTAAGGCAGGCCGACCGGGGGCGCGCCCACCGTCATTGTTGTACTCCTTGATCGTTTTCTGCGGCTGCAGCGAACCGGTCGCGGATCTCGCGGCGCAGGACCTTGCCGATGGGGGTTTTCGGTAGCGCCGTCACGAACGCGACGCTGGTGACCTTCTTGTAGGAGCCGAGCCGGTCCCGCGTCCACTCGACCAGGTCCTCCACGGAAACAGTGCCGGCACAGCCTGATTCGAGGACCACGTCGGCGTGTGGCGTTTCGATCCATTTGTCGTGCGGAATCCCGACCACCGCGGCCTCGCGCACCGCCGGGTGTTCCACCAGGACGTTCTCGAGTTCGGCAGGCCAGATGTTGAACCCGCCGGAGATGATCATGTCCTCCTTGCGGTCGGCAAGGAACAGGAACTGTTCGTGGTCAAGCCATCCCATGTCACGGGTTCGCACCCATCCGTCGTCGGTCACCCGTTGCGCGGTGACATCCGGCGCCCGCCAGATCTCCTTCATCCGACCCGGCGACTTGACGACGATTTCGCCGACCTCTCCCGGCGGCAGCACATTGTCGTTCTCGTCGACGATGCGGATTCCAGATCTGGGGGTCGCCTTACCGGCCGACCGCAAGCGCCGCCGCTGCGCCGGCGACCCGTCGACGACGTGGTGCTCTGGTAGCAGCGCTGCCACCGGAACCGCTTCGCTCTGCCCGTAGCTCTGGTACATCACGTTGCCCCACAACTTCAGTGCGGCAACAAGGGTGGTCTCGGGTATCGGGGACGCGCCGTAGAAGATCGCCCGCAGGCTCGACAGATCCCGCACGGTTGCGTCGGGATGCACAGTGATCATCTGCACCATCGTCGCGACGAGAAGGGTCACCGTCACCCGCTCTTCTTCCACCAGTCGCAGGAACCCGCCGGTGTCGAACGCGGGCATCACCACGACGGTGCCGCCTGCGGCCAGTATCGGCCACACCGGAATGCTCGCCGCGTGGGTCAGCGGGCTGGCCGCGAGATAGCGGTCTGCGGCGGACAAGGGCGGCGAAACGTCGGCCAGGGTCTCCTCGCCGACTGCCATCCAGCCGCCCAGGGTGTGCAGGATCCCCTTGGGCAAACCCGTTGTACCCGCCGAGAATCGGATCTGGTAGGGGTCGTCCGGCCGAAGCTCGAATTCCTGGTCGGCGGGCGAGGCGTCACGCAGCAGCACCTCGTAGTCCAGGGCCGAGTGCGCGGATTCGGAGCCGATGACGACGACCGCACGGATGGACGGTGCCGCGGCGAGCACCGGTTCCAACGCGCCGAAGTACTTGTCCTCCACGATGATCGCGGCGGGTTCGGTGAGTTCGATCAGGTAACGATGCCGGTCCGCGGTATCGTGGGTGTACAGCGGACACCGGACGTAGCCACCGACGGTCAACCCGGCCAGGATCTCCAGCGTCTCGAAACTGTTGTCCGCGGCAACCGCCACCCGATCACCGCGCTCAATACCGTGCTCACGCAGCGCGTTCGCTAGCCGGTTCGCCCGTTCGTGCAACTCGCGATAGGTCTGCGTCCGTCCTTCGAATCGCAAGGCGGCTTTGTCGCTCGCGGCAACAGCATTGCGGCGCAGTACCGCAGCGGGGTCCATCACGGTGCAATCTCCTCAAATCTCTACTCGCGGGTGGATTTCGTTGTGGCTGGGTCATCGAGGTAGCGGTCCACGTCGGAAGTGCTCAGCCCCCAGTCGATCAGCGCCGAACGGGTGTCCGAGCCCGGTTCGGGCGCCGGCGACGGCAGGCCGACGATCGAGCGACTGAATCGCGGCGCGGGCGCGGGCTGCAGGTGGCCGTCGATGTCGACAAACGTGTTCCGCTCGATGTTGTGCGAATGCTGTGCGGCCTCGCCGAGCCGGTACACGGGGGAGATGCACGCATCGGAGGACTCGAATGTGCGGGCCCATTCATCGCGCGTCCTGGTCCGGAACACCTGAGCCAACCGATCTGACAACTCGGGCCACCGGCTGCTGTCCCACTGTGGCCACTGATCCGCTGGCAGACCCAGCTCGCGAAGCATCGCCGCATAGAACTGCGGCTCCACCGCGCCCACCGCAACGAAGCCGCCGTCGGAAGTTTCGTAGACGTTGTAGAAATGCGCGCCACCGTCGAAGTAATTGGTCCCGGGCTCATCGGAAGACATGCCCGCATTACGCAGGGCGTGGAACACGGTGCTCAACAACGCGGTTCCTTCGACCATGGACGCATCGACGACCTGACCCAGGCCCGATTGCCGTGCCTCGAGCACGCCGCACAGCAATCCGAATGCGACGAGCATCCCGCCGCCGCCGAAATCGCCGAGAAGGCTGAGCGGGAACGTCGGTTTGGTTCCGGGTCGGGCGATTGCGCCGAGAACACCGGCGATCGAGATGTAGTTGATGTCGTGACCGGGCCGTGCGGACAGCGGCCCGTCCTGGCCGTACCCGGTGGCGCGGCAATAGACCACTCGCGGGTTCCGCGCGTGGATCACCTGCGGGCCCAGCCCGTGCTTCTCCATGACGCCGGGGCGGAAGCCTTCGATCAGCGCGTCGGCGGACTCGACGAGGGTCAGGACCAGATCACGCCCGGCGGCGGTGCTCAAGTCGCATTCGACTGAAGGCCGGCCGCGATGCATGTGGTTCCAGGCCCCGCTGCCGATGCTCTGAACTGCCGAGCGCTCGAGTCGGATGACCTCGGCGCCCATGTCGGACAACAGCATTCCGGCGAATGGGGTGGGTCCAAGGGCGGCAATCTCGATGACCTTGACGCCTGCTAGCGGGCCCATTCCTTTCATCGGTCCTCCGAAGGGCGCACGACCCGAACGTAATCAATACTGCGCGGTTAGATTAACGCTGATGTAGTGCTGTTGTTGGTGCAGATGGATAGCCGGTCAGCGCGAGTCGACGATGTAGCCGCTCAACATGCCCAGCACTTGATGGACGAGTTCGTCGGCGTTGACTCGCCCAGAGGTGTGAAACCAGCGCGCGATGGACAACAGCATTCCGTTGAGCAGGTTCGCCGATGTTCCGATGTCGAGATCGTCGCGGATGACTCCGGCCTCGACGCATTCATGCAGAAGCTTCTCGGTGGCATGGTTGACGTCGCGCGCCCACGACAGATAATTGCGTAGCGCCTGTGGGGAAAGTTGGTGCTGGTCGGCGGTAAGCACTGCGTAATAAGTCCGATAGGTGATTGCGGATTCGATCTGAACACGGATGAACGCGATGAGTTTGTCTCGCGGCGACTGATCACTGGTCAGGATCTGTTCGATATTGTGCCGCAGCGGATAGATGATCTGCTCCACGATCGTTTCCAGTAACCAGCGCTTGGAGTCGACGTACTGATAGACGGTCGGCTTGCTGACCCCGGCCTCTGCGGCGATGTCGGCGATGGTCGCATCGACGTAGCCGACCCGCTCGAACACCCGCGCTGCGGCGTCCACCAGCTCCTGCACGGAGGTGACGCGTCGGCGTGCCATTCGAACTCCCTCCGTTTGCGCCGGGCGCATATGAGTCGCACGGGTAAAGATAACTGTACCGGGTGCGCCGCTCATCGTGGCTGCATCCGGGTCGCGGCGTCGAGGCGAACGCATTCGGCGTTGAGGTACTCGTTCTCGACGAGGTGTCGAACCAGGCGGGCGAACTCGGCCGGCCGGCCGAGTCGCTTCGGTTCCAGCACCGATTCGAGCAGTCCGTCGCGGACCGCGTCTGGTAGCGAGGCCGACATCGGGGTGTCGAACAGCCCTGGGGCGACGGTATTGACCCGAATTCCGCTGCCGGCCAGGTCCCGTGCCGCTGGCAGGGTGAGACCGATGATCCCTGCCTTGCTCGCGCCGTATGCGGCCTGCCCGCTCTGGCCGTCGAACGCCGCGCCCGATGCCGTATTGACGATGACGCCCCGCTCGCCGTTCTCGGGGTCGTGGCGCATCATCGCGGCGGCACTGACCCGCATCGCGTTGAAGGTGCCGACGAGGTTGACGGCCACCGTCCGTTCGAACTCGCTCAGGTCGGCGGGTCGGCCTTTCGACACGAGCTTGGCAGCCGACACCACACCGGCAGTGTTGACGTCGATGTGTAGCGCGCCAAACGCATGCAACACGGCGTCCACCGCAGCCTCCATCGAGTTGGCGCTGGTGGTGTCCGCCTGCACCGCAAGTGCATCCGGTAGACCGTCGGCTACCCGCTGTGCCGCGTCGGCATCGCGATCGAGCACTGCGATACGACCGCCGGCGGCCGCGAACTCCTCACACACAGCCGTGCCCAGCCCCGAGGCGCCGCCGACCACGACGACGACCTTGCTGTCGATATTCACAAGGGTCCCTTCGTATTACAAACCACCGCGCTACTCCCCGGCCTATCGCCCGGTGAACGTCGGTTCTCGTCGATCACCAAAGGCCCGAAGGCCTTCGGAGAAGTCAGCGCTCTTGGAATACGCGGTGCATTCCGCGAGTTCGAGTGCGAGCGCATCGGCCAGCGGCCGGTCCGCGCCCTCGTCGACAACCCGCTTCATCCCGGCGATGCCGAGCGGACTGTGCCTGCCGATCGCGTCGGTCAGCGCCGACACGGCGCTCGCCAACTCCTCGGCCGCAACCACCTGCGATACCAGCCCGGCGTCGAACATCCGCTGCGCCGTCCAGCGGTCCGCGGTGAACAGCAGGTGCTTGGCGCGGTTCATCCCGATCTTGCGCGGCAAGCGTGTTGCCCCGCCGGCGGCCGGGAAGAGCCCGTAGCGGGCGTGTCCGTCGCTGAAGACGGCCTCGGTGGTGGCGACCACCAGATCACAGGCCAGCACCAGTTCCAACCCGCCCGCAATCGCGGCACCGTGCACCGCCGCAATGACCGGTTTTGGGTGGTTCGCAACCTGATCGAACAGCGCGGCAGCTGTTTTCAGGAAGGCCACCACGTTGCCGTGGTCCTCCATTGCGCCCACCCGCTTGAGATCGGCCCCGGCGCAGAATGTGGGTCCGGTTGCGGCTATCACCACGGCCCGAACGCCGGTGTCCTCGGCGGCGCGGGTGAGACCCGTTCCGATCAGGTCGAACACTTCGCGGGACAACGCGTTGCGGGCATCCGGTCGGTTCAGCGTTATCCACGCCGCGCTGTTGCGGACGTCGTATCGAACTTCCTCGGCGGCCACGTTGTTGCTGTCAGTCATTTTCGGCTCCTGCGGGGTCAGCGGTGTCGGATCAGGCAGCAACGTCAACGGGCGTCGACAACAATGCCGCCGTCCCGCCGACACCGGCAATCGCCTCGAAGAAGCCCGCGGCCGCGGCCATCAGCAACTGCCGGCCGTCGTGGCCGCCGAGGGCGCAGGTGTACACGTTGACGCCATCGGGGTGGGCGACTTCGTCAACGATCTGACCGGCAGGCGAGACACGCACGCAGCGTTGGTGATTCGCGTCGGCAACCCAAATATGGTCCTGCGAGTCGATGGTCATACCGTCGGGGGCGAGTTCGGTGGCGGCGATCATCTGTGCCGGCCCGGCAAGTTGCGGTGCCGGGCCGAACTGCGCGAAGACGCGGCGGTCGCTCAAGGTGCCGTCGGCTCCGATCGTGAACGCCGTGAGCCGGGCGGCGAACGACTCGGCGACGATCAACGTGCCGCCGTCGGCGCTGACGACGACACCGTTCGGGCACCAGAGGTCACTGGCAGCCACGGTGACCGTGCCGTCGGGATCAACCCGGAAGAGCTCAGCGGGCCGCGGCGTTTCGCCTTCGTGGATCGCGAAACCGATGGTGCCGACCCAGGCGCGACCCAACTCATCGACGAACATGTCGTTGATCCAGTGCGGTGACAACGCTGACAAGTCCGAATGACGCGTCACCGCCCCGTCGACGCCGCGCGCGAGCAGCGACCGGTCCTTCATGGAGACGACGAGCAAGGTGCCGTCCGGCATCCAGCCCAGCCCCGAGCACAGCGCGTCGACCTGCATGAGATCCTCTCGGCGACCGGACTCGTCGAAGGCGCAGACCACGCCCTTCAACGCGTCCGAGACATACCAACGTCCGTCGCGCCAGCGCGCGCCCTCGAAGTAGTCGCCGCCTTGAACCACGGTGGTGTACTGCCGTTGCATAGCCGTCTCCTCGGTTAATCGGTCTCGGGTGCGGGTAGGTTCATGAAGCTGGGCCGCGGCCGGGTGCGGCCACTTCGGGCGTCGGCGCGGATCAGGTCGGCACCGCCCGGGTCGACGAGGTGGTCGTAGAGCTCCCGGTTGTGCGAGTGCGCCAAATGGTGGGCATCGAAGGCGGATTGGACCGCTGCGCGTTGGCCCTGCAGATCGAGCGCGTTGTTGACGGCCCGCTTGGCGAGCCGGAGTCCGAAGCTGGGACGCGTGGCGATGCGCTGCGCCAGCTTGAGCGTTTCGGCTTCCAGCTGCTGGCGCGGTACGACGCGGTTCACCATGCCCAGCGATTCGGCGTCGAACGCGTCGATCGGCTCGCCCGTGAAGAGCATCTCCTTGGCTCGGCGATGGCCCAGTTCCCAAGGGTGGACGAAGTATTCGGCAACCGCGCAGCCGAATGCGCTGATTGGATCGTGAAAGACGGTGTCATCGGCGGCGATGATCAGGTCGCACGGCCAGATCAGTTCCAGGCCCCCGCCGATCACCCGGCCGTGCACCTGAGCGATGGTAGGACGCGGGATGTCGCGCCAACGCAGACACAGCCCGAGGAACAGTTCTTCCTCGGTGGCATACCAGCCCTCTGCCCCGGGGTCTGCGAAGCCGCCGGTGAGCGTACGCGGCGTGATGCCGTCCATGTCGTATGCCGTCTCGAACCGTAGGTCGTGCCCGGCAGAGAAATCCGGGCCGTCGGCCGCCAGGATTATGACCCGAACGGACTCATCCTGCAGGGCCCGCAGATACGCGTCGTCGAGCTCGTACAACATGGCCCGGTCCTGGGCATTTCGCTTCTCGGGCCGGGCGAGCACAATGCGCGCCACGCCGGGACTGGGTTGCTCGTAACGGATCTGGGCCGCTTCGTTGTCGCCGCTCACAGTCCGTACGACTTTCCGATGATGTCGCGCTGGATCTCACTTGTCCCGGCGTACACCGTGCCGATGATGCTCTCGCGCAGATGACGTTCCATATCGTGGTCGAGCGTGTAACCGGCTCCGCCCATGAACTGCATGCCCTCGACGGCAAGCCGTTTCGCGGTTTCGGTGACCTTCAGCTTGACCATCGACGCCTCCCTTGGGATCTGTCGGTCGGGGTCCTCGTCGAGCTTGCTCGCCAGGTTGTCGACGAGAAGCCGACAGCATTCGAGCTCGGTGGCCAGGTCGGCGATCCGGTGGCGTAGCGCCTGAAAACTGCCGATCGGCCGGCCGAACTGTTCGCGCTCCTTCAGATAGGACAGCGCATCGTCGAAGGTGCGCCGCGCTCGGCCGAGGAACATCGCCCCGCACATCAGCCTGTCGGTGTTGAGCCCCCGCATGATCTGATGCCAGGCGCGTCCCTCGGTGCCGATCACCCGGTCGGCGGGCACCACGACGTCGTCGAAGAACACATCGTTGACTTCGTCACCGCCCATGCTCGGGATGGGCCGGATCGTCATGCCGGCAGCGTCGGCCGGCACATCGAGCATCGTGATGCCTTCGTGCTTGTCGGCGCCGGTATCGGTCCGGCACATCAACAAGATGCGAGAGGCGATGTGCGCGCATGAGATCCACGTCTTCTGGCCGTTGATGACATAGGAGTCGCCGCGGCGCTCGGCGCGGCAGATCATCGAACCGGGGTCCGACCCGGCGCCGGGCTCGCTGATTGCCGTCGCGAGCACCTCACCACGGCACACCCCACCGAGGATGTCCTGCTTCTGAGCTTCGGTGCCGAAACGTTCGACCATCGTCGAGCTGACCAGGCTCACACCGAGGCCGAACAACGGCGCCAGACCGTAGGCCATCTCCTCGACCAGCCGGCAGGCGTCACTGGGCTTTCCGCCGCCGCCCCCGTAGGCGACCGGTATCGCGCAGCCGATCCAGCCGAGGTCGGCGACCTTCGCGTAAAGCTCGGGGTTGTGGGTGAGCGAACCGTCGCCGCGCAGCTTTTTGCGCTGCTCGGATGTGCCGCATTCCTTTTGCGCAAAGGCGCGCACCGATTCGACGAAGGTGTTGTCTGTGGTGGTTGGCATCGTGGCGGTTCCTCTCAGATCGTGGCGTGCTGGCCGGTCAGGGCAGCAGCGTCGCGCCGTTGTCGAGCAGATAAAACATTCCGGTGGTGAACGACGCGTCATCGCTGGCGAGGTGGGCCGCGACGGCGGCCACTTCCTCGGGCTCGCCCCAGCGATGCTGTCGATCGGCGACATAGCGGTCGACGTCCATGCCGAGGCCGGGCGCGAGCGCGTCTTTGGCTGCACTGGCGGTTTTGGTGCGGATCATGCCGGGGACAATGGCGTTGACGCGAATGTTGTCTGAGCGCAACTCCAACGCCGATGTCCGCGTCAGCGCCTCCACGCCGGCCTTGGCAGCACTATAGGAGGCCATCGACCGCATGGCAGTGCGACCGGCCACCGACGAGATGTTCACGACAGCGCCGCCGCCGCGTTCCCGCATGTGCGGCGCGGCGTGCTTGATGCCGTGGAACGTTCCGTTCAGCGTCACGCCGAGCACCCGATCCCAGTCGGCTCTGGAGGTTTCGGCCAGCGGGGACGTCGAACCGAGCGCGGCGTTGTTCACCAGCACGTCCAGGCCGCCGACTTCGGCGACGACAGCGCCTAAGGTGTCGGCCACCTCGTCTTCGTCGGCGACATCGCAACGCCTGGCCATCGCGGGTGCGCCGAGTGTAGCGGCACATGCCTCCGCGGCGCCCATGGACACATCAGCGACCACAACCGTTGCGCCCTCGGCCGAAAACCGTTGCGCGATCGCGGCTCCGATGCCACGACCCGCACCCATTACGACCGCAACTTTCTGCGTCAGCAGGCCCGCCACCGCCACCATCCTTGTCCAATAGGTTGGTTTACCAGTTAGTTAGAATACTAGCCGTAGTCTACCTCGATAACCGGGGTACGCAAGGCCTGTTCGTCATCGGCCCAGGATCATCACCGTCGCCACCGCGGCGTCCGGGCCGAGATAGCCGCCGGCGTTCTCCGACAGCCCGATCCGGGCGCCATCCACCTGTCGGGTTCCGGCCCGGCCGCGTAGCTGGTCGGTCAGTTCGACGATCTGGGCCAGTCCAGTCGCACCCAACGGGTGTCCCTTGGATTGCAGTCCGCCGCTTGGGTTCACCGGCAATCGCCCACCGATTCGAGTCTGGCCCGATCTCAACAGATCGACAGCGCCGCCCGGCTCGCACAACCCCAGCTCCTCGAGGACAATGAGCTCAGCCGGCGAGGCGGCATCGTGACATTCGACGACATCGATGTCGGCCGGGTCGATGCCGGCACCGTCGAAGGCGCGGCGAGCAACGGCCGGCACCAGTTCGCCGTACCCGCCCGGTCGACCCGAACCGAGCGCGCTGGCCAGGATTCGGACCGGTGCCGCACCGCATCGTCGTGCAACGTCTCTGCTCATGACCACGGCGGCCGCGGCGCCGTCGCTCATCGGTGCGCACATCGGCACGGTGAGCGGGCCACTGACGCGCCGGGCGGTCAACACGTCGTGAACGGTCAAAGCACCTCCGTACTGCGCCTTTGGATTGGCCCCGCCGTGCTCGGAATTCTTCACGGCGACCCTGGCGAAATCTTCTGGGGTGGCTCCGGAGCGTTCCATGTACCAGGTGGCGAAGCGGGCGTAGATGTCCATGAACACCGAGCCTGACCCGGTGCTGCCCAGGTCGGCGATCACATCATCGAGGCGGTCCTGGTCCAACGCTGACGTCAGCGCGCCTATCGCCTTGGCTTTGTCGTCGAAATGAAGCTTCTCCGCTCCCACCGCGACGGCCACGTCCACTTGGCCCGACGCCACCGACAGCCACGCCTGACTGAATGCCGTTGCGCCCGAGGCACACGCATTCTCGACATTGATCAGGGGCGCGCCGCGCAACGCGGTGTCACGGACCGCGTGCTGGCCCCGATTGGATTCCTGACCCAGCAGAAGCCCGGCCATGACATTGCTGAAGTACACCATCTCGACCGAGTCGCCGCTGTCCGCAAGGCCGGCGTCGTCGAGTGCTTCGGCAACCGCTTCTGCCACGAGGTTGGCCAGCGTCCGGCCCTGATGTTTACCGAAGGACGTCATCCCGACGCCGGCGACCACGGCTTCCCGCATATTCGACGAACCCGCCTTCCACTCTGATGGCAATCGAAGCTAAACTTTACCAAACGGTTCAGATTGGATTCGTGGCCGGTAGCCGCGGCTCGCATGGGGTCTCCCGACCCTGAAAAGTGGGGTATGGAGACATTTCCGAGGTCGTGCATCACCGGATATGGTTCGCGCCGACCGGCGCGTCAAGCTGCGGTGGCGAAACCCAATAATGACCAGTGAAAGGGGAAGGCGACTTGATGAGCAGCTCATGGCGCAGCGACGAGACCGAGGCGGTCTACGAGCTTGCGCTGGAATTCTTTGAGCGTGAGGTCGTTTCACACAACGACGTGTGGGATGTGAAGCATTGCATCGATCGGCAGGTGTGGCGCTCGGCAGGCGAGCTCGGCCTACTGCTGTGCTCGGTACCCGAGCGCTACGGCGGCGGAGGCGGAACGTTCGCGCACGACCTCGCCGTGTTCGAAGCGCAGGGATACGCAGGTGATCTGAGCTTCGGAATCTCGGTGCACAGCGGCATTGTGCCGCACTATCTGTTGGAGTACGGCAGTGAGGCGCAGAAGTCGGCATGGCTGCCCGGCATGGCCAGCGGAGAGGTCCTCGGCGCGATCGGGATGACTGAACCGGGCGCAGGCTCGGACCTCAAGGCGATCCGTACCACCGCGATTCGCGACGGCGACCACTACGTCGTCAATGGCTCGAAGACGTTCATCACCAACGGATCTTCGGCCGACATGATCGTGCTGGCGGCCAAGACCGATCCTGGCGCCGGGGCCAAAGGGGTGTCGTTGTTGATCGTCGACCTGCGTGACTGCCCGGGGTTTTCGGTCGGCCGGGTGCTCGACAAGGTGGGCCAGCACGGCGCGGATACCTCGGAGCTGTCGTTCACCGATGTGCGCGTACCGGTGGACAATCTGCTCGGCGGGGCAGAGGGCCGCGGGTTCGGTCAGCTGATGGCCCAACTGGTCCAGGAACGGTTGATCATCGGTGCGCAGGCCAGCGGCGCCATGCAGCGGGCGGTACGAGAAACGCTGCGCTATACCCAAGAGCGCCAAGCGTTCGGGCACCGCCTGTTCGATCTCCAGAACACGGCATTCGAGCTCGCCGAATGCCACACCATCGCCACCACCTCTCGGGTATTTCTCGACCACTGCATCGAAAAGCACCTACGCGGACAACTCGACGCCGCTGAAGCCGCGATGCTCAAATACTGGCTCACCGACCGGCAGTGCGAGGTCGTCGACCGCTGCGTGCAGCTACACGGCGGATACGGCTACATGCGGGAGTACTTGATCGCCCGCATGTATGAAGACGCTCGTGCCCAGCGGATCTACGCCGGCGCGAACGAGGTGATGAAGTCGATCATCGCCAAGTCGCTGAGGTGAGTCCGGCTCCTAGACGTGTTTCGGGCTTATCGGGCACGACCCGGCGTGGACGCAGCGCTGACGCCTTCGGGTTTCATTGCCCGCACAGCTGGGAAGGATAGAGAACTAAGTCGAAAGGATTTCGGTGACGTTCTCCATCTGTGCGTACGATCCCGCCACCGGGCAGCTGGGCGTCGGCGCCATCACCGCCATGCTCGGAGTCGGCAAACTCGTCTCGCACGCTCGGACCGGTGTTGGCGCGGTGGCGTCGCAGGCCATGATGAACCCGTACCTGGCGATCGACAGTCTCGAGTTGATGGCCGCGGGCCATTCCGCCCAGGAGGCGCTCGACGAAGTGATCGGCCGCGACGACGGACGCGATTATCGGCAGGTCGGCGTCGTCGACGCGCAGGGCAACACCGCCGCGTGGACCGGCGCCCGCACGGAACGCTGGGCCGGGCACGTGCATCGGGGCGACACGGTGGCACAGGGCAATCGTCTGGTCGGCGTCGAGACGCTCGAGGCGACCTTGGACGCCTTCTATGCGAATCAGCACCTTGACCTCGCGCACAGACTTCTACGCGCGCTGCAGGCCGGGGAAGCCACCGGCGCAGACCTGAAGGGCTCCCTGTCGGGAGCGATCTATGTGGTCGACACTGAGGAATACCCGCTCTGGGATGCGCGCGTGGACCATGCCGAAGATCCTGCGGCCGCCCTCGAGTCGCTTGTCGACGAGTTCCAGGACGGGCTCCTGCCACAGGTGTTGAAGTTGTCGACTCGCGCGGACTATGTGGGGACGATGGCTCGCGAGGCCATGGCCGGAAATTAATCACTTCACGCTGTAGCGCGATTTTTGCACCAGGATCGCGACCAGGCAGATGGCCGACAGCACCGCGACTGCCACCGCGAAAATCACACCCGCGGTGCGCAATCCCCAGGCTTCGGCGGCTAAGCCCTCGCCGACCACCGGCAGCGAGATGGCCACATAGCCGACGACGAAGTAGGTCGAG
This sequence comes from Mycolicibacterium sp. XJ2546, assembly GCF_053483195.1. Lineage (NCBI taxonomy): Bacteria > Bacillati > Actinomycetota > Actinomycetes > Mycobacteriales > Mycobacteriaceae > Mycobacterium > Mycolicibacterium sp. XJ2546. Next base: position 675,048 of record NZ_JBEFRW010000001.1, read on the forward strand.
TTCACCTCCGCGCGACGCTCCGCCGGGGTGCGCTCGGCGATCGCGGCGAGCCCGCGGCTGAACGCGATACCGTGGCCGACGCCGGATATCAGCCCGGCGGCGATCAGCCCGAGCAGCGATGAAAGTCCAAGCGCGCCAGCCAAAAGGACCATGCCCGCGATGAGGATCACGCAGCCGATTGCCACCGCGCGCTGCGGCTCCATGCCGCCGACAACCACCTGGGTCACCGCCGACGCGATGAAGATCGAGCTGGCGACCAGACCGGCCACGGCGTCGTTGTCGATTCCGGCGACGTCGGCGACGAAGGCCGGCGCCACCGCCATGAACAGACCGGTCACCGCGAAACCCGCGAACCCGGCGAGCGCGGCGATGGTGAACACCGCGCGCACCTCGGCGGGCACCGACAACCGCTGCATGCCGAGTCGGCCGGTGCGCTCCGACGTCTCGGGTGCGATCAGCACGGCGACGCCCGCCAGCAGCGCGAGCACGATGTGCACGACGAAGCTCAAATGCAGCGGTCCGGGTGCGTACTGGACGAGCACGCCGGCCACCACCGGTCCGGCGCCCAGCCCGCCGATGTTGGCGATGGTCGCGACCGCCGCCGCCCTGGTCCGCCAGTTCGGCGGGGCCGCCTCGATCACCGCGGCGGTCGCCGTCCCGGTGAACAGCCCCGCCGACAACCCCGACAACACCCGGCCGACCGACAGCAAGGTCACCGAGTCGGCCGTCAGGAACACCGCGGCGCTGAGCACCGCGGCCAACACCCCGGCCAATAGGATCGGTCGCCGTCCGATGACGTCGGACCAGCGGCCGAACGCCACCAGGGCGAACAGCACTCCGCCCGCATACATCGCGTAGATGACGGTGGTGGTCAACACCCCAAAACCCAGCTGTTCGGCGTAGAGCGAATACATGGGCGTGGGCATCGTGGTGCCGAGCATGATGGCTGCGAAGGCATAGGCCAGCAGCGGAAAAGCGAACCGGCTCCTAGTCACGACGGGAAGCAACTCGGTGGGCTGCAACCCTATTCCAGTGCGCCGATTAGTGCGCCACCGCCTGCTCGGCGCCGACGCCGGTCAACGTACGCACCTCGAACTCGGCGTTGATCTGCGGGTCGCCGCGGTCCTGTGAGGTCAGCGTGCCGACGATGCCGAGCGCGAACGCCAGCGGAATCGACACGATGCCGGGATTGGCCAGCGGGAACCACGCGAAGTCGACGTTGGCGAGCATCGCCGTCTTCGCACCCGACACCGCGGGGGAGAAGATGATCAACACAATGGTCGAGATCAGCCCGCCGTACATGCTCCACAGCGCTCCGCGGGTGTTGAAGCGCGGCCAGTACAGCGAGTACAGGATCGTCGGAAGGTTGGCGGCGGCGGCGATGGCGAACGCCAGCGCGACCAGGAACGCGATGTTCTGCTCGGCGGCCAGGACGCCGAGGCCGATCGCCAGGGTGCCGAGCACCACCACGGTGATCCTCGAGACCCGCACCTGCTGGCGTTCGCCCACGTCGTCGTCGCCGTGGCGCCGCAGCACGTTGGCGTAGATGTCGTGCGCGAACGACGTTGCGGCGGTGATGGTGAGCCCGGCGACCACCGCCAGGATCGTGGCGAACGCGACCGCGGAGATGACCGCGAGCAGGATCACCCCGCCCAGTTCGAAGGCCAGTAGCGGGGCGGCCGAGTTCTGCGCGCCGGGTGCAGCCAGGATGACGTCGGGCCCGACGAGCGCGGCGGCACCGTAGCCCAGCGCCAGCGTGAATAGATAGAACGCGCCGATCAACCAGATCGCCCAGACCACCGAGCGGCGTGCCTCCTTCGCCGAGGGCACGGTGTAGAAGCGCATCAACACATGCGGCAGACCGGCGGTGCCGAGCACCAGCGCCAGCGCCAGTGAGATGAAGTTGATCTGCGACGTCAGCGAGGCGCCGTATTGCGCGCCGGGAGCCAGTACGTCGCGGCTGGCGACCGCTTCGTTCGCCGAACCTGATACCGCCGACTGGGCGGCGCCGAGAATCGACGAGAGGTTCACCCCGAACTTGGCCAGCACCATCACGGTCATCATCGCGGCGCCGCCGATCAGCAGGACGGCCTTGATGATCTGCACCCAGGTGGTGCCCTTCATGCCGCCGATCAGCACGTAGAGGATCATCAGCACGCCGACGACGGCGATCACCACGGCCTGGCCGAAGTCGCTGGACACGTTGAGCAGCAGCGCCACCAGACCGCCGGCGCCTGCCATCTGCGCCAGCAGGTAGAACAGGCAGACCGCCAGCGTGGTGGTTGCCGCGGCCAGGCGTACCGGCCGTTGTCGAAGCCGGAAGCTGAGCACGTCGGCCATCGTGAATTTACCCGCGTTGCGCAGCAATTCGGCCACCAAGAGTAGCGCCACCAGCCAGGCCACCAGAAAGCCGATGGAGTAGAGGAAGCCGTCGTAGCCGTAGACCGCGATGGCGCCGGCGATGCCGAGGAAGCTGGCCGCCGAGAGGTAGTCACCGGAGATCGCGATGCCGTTCTGCGGTCCGGTAAACGACCGACCCGCGGTGAAGAACTCCGTCGCGGTGGCGTTGCGTTTACTCGCCCTGATCACGATGTAGAGCGTCACGGCGACGAACAGCGCGAAGATGGCGATGTTGGTGACGGGGTTACCGACGGCCGCGGCCTGTGCCAGCACGTCGACGTTCATGCGGCGCCGCCCTCGAGTTTGGCGGCGATGGCCTCGGCCCGCGGGTCGAGGTCACGGTTGGCGAACCGGACGTAGATCCAGGTAATGACGAACGTGGACACGAACTGGCCCAACCCGATCAACAATCCGACGTTGATGTTGCCCCGCACCTTGATCGCCATGAAGTCATGGGCGAACGCCCCCAACAGCACATAGGCGGAGTACCAGATGAGAAACAGCGCGCTCATCGGAAACACGAAGCGGCGCAATCTACTTCGTAAGTCGGCGAATTCGGGGCTGGCCGCAGCGGCAAGGTAATCGTTGCCGCTGATCGGTGCCACGCGCGGCGTGTAGTGGGTCTCGGGCAAGGCGGCTCCTGACCTCGATGTGCAGATGTGCGTGCGCCAGCCTATGAGACGTGCGTCACATTCGGCTCGTTCCCACAGGATGTGCCGTTCAAACTTCGCACCTGGACAGCCGCGGCCGGGTTCTCCTATTGAACCGGGCAGGCGTACTTTCTGGCCACGTCGAACACCCGCTCCTGTGCTCCTGGGCCGATGACTCCTTGAGCGGCCATCTCCAAACCGATGTAACCGGGCAGACCGCCTACACACGCTTGGTGAGCAACGCGCCAGGCGGTATCCGGATTGAAGTGATAGCCGTTGCGTTCCAGGCCTTGCATGTATTCGTCGAACGCCGGTGTGCCCTGGTCCGGTATCGCTTGAGCCGGGCTGGCCAACGCGAGGGCGGCGACCACCGCGGCAACCAGAGCTGCAATCACCCGTTTCATGTCGGCCTCCTAGGGGTGTATCCAGCGGTTACGTCGCTACGATCGCACACCTCAGCGACATGACGTGCCGGTTCACTGCAGCCGATCACTCGCACGCGTCGTCCTAGACTGAGGAGGTGGCGAAACTGCAGCTAGTACAAAATCCTGCGGCCGACGCGCTGCTGGAGTCCAACCCGTTTGCGCTGCTGGTGGGCATGTTGCTCGATCAGCAGTACCCGATGGAGGCGGCGTTCGCCGGTCCGAAGAAGATCGCCGACCGGATGGGCGGCGAGCTCGACCCGCATGAGATCGCCGCCTACGACCCCGAGAAGTTCGCCGCGCTGTGTTCGAAAACCCCTGCCGTGCACCGGTTCCCGGGCTCGATGGCCAAACGGATCCAGGCGTTGGCGCAACTCGTCGTCGACCGCTACGACGGTGACGCTGCCGCAGTGTGGACCGCCGACGACCCCGACGCCGCGGAGGTGCTGAAGCGGCTCAAGAGCCTGCCCGGCTTCGGCGAGCAGAAGGCGAAGATTTTCCTGGCGCTGCTGGGCAAGCAGTACGGGGTGACACCGGACGGTTGGCGCAAGGCCGCGGGCGACTACGGCAAGGATGGCTCCTACCTGTCGATCGCCGACGTGGTCGATGCCGGCTCGCTGGAGAAGGTGCGCAGCGCCAAGAAGCAGGCCAAGGCCGCCGCGAAGGCCGCAAAGGGCTAGTCCCGCGCCCCGAGGGCTTCGGAGTCCAGCGCGGCCAACGCCGAGACGATGCTGGCGACCACCCGTCCGGTCGTCGTACCGGTGTCCAATCCCTCCTTGAGGGTGCGCAGCCTGATTCCGCGGTCGGTGAGGTTGGCGATCGTGCGGGTCACCTCTGCGGTCGAGACGCCCAGCCGGTCCAGGGCGACGACGATGATCGTGTCTCCCGAGCGGGCGTAGCTCAACATCGCGTGCAGGCCGGCGCGCACCCGGTCGGCCGATTCGGACAACGTGTCGGTGAACACCCGACGAGGGTCGACGCCCGCGTCGGAGAGCGCCGCGAGCTGACCTTCGAGGTTCTGCCCGACGGCGCTTGCTGTGGCGTAGCCCAGCATGCAGGTCACCTTGACAAGGTCTCATGGCAAACGGCGGTTGGGAACCAGACGCGCTCATCGAGTCGGCTCGGCAGCCGAACTGTAACCCGTTGTCAACCTGGGTTGGCTGCGGGTTGGCTTACGGCCCCCAGCGGTTCCCCGTCGAAGCGCTCCCGGGTGGCGATCTGGGACACCGGTTTGCGGCTGAGCTTGCTGAGCTGGCGGGTCGGCTTGCCGAGCGGCAGCAGCGCCGCAACCGCATAGTTGTCCGGGATGCCGAGCAACTCTCGGACACGCGGCTCCTCGGCCACGGCCGCGGTGGTGAGCACACCGCCGTAGCCCTCGTTGCGGGCCGCCAGCAGGATGTTCCAGACGAACGGGTACACCGACGCGCCCGCGATCAGGCCGACGCGGTCCAGGTGCTGGTCGAACGCCGCGACTACGCCTAGGTCGACGCACACCACCAAGACGACGTCGGCCCCGCGCAATGGGGACTGCGTCGGCACCTCGACCGCGGCGATGGTCTCCTCGTCGACGCCGGTTGGCTGCAACGCATTCCACGGGTTTTCCCCGTGTCTCAGCTGGGCGATGTAGCGCTTGGTCCCGGGAACCGTGCATTCGATCAGCGATTCGCGCGTCTGGGGATCTCGCACGGCGATGACGCGGTTGCCCTGGCGGTTGCCGCCGCTCGGCGCGAACCGGGCGTTGTCGAGGATGCGGACGAGCACGTGGTCGGGCAGCGGATCGCCGGTGAACTCGCGAACGGCAAACGTTGAGCGCATGACGTTGTAGAGGTCCATGCTCTCCATCTTTCACGTCGCGTATACCGACCTATGCCATGGTGATCATATGAAGACGCATCTGAACTGCCCGTGCGGCGAAGCGATCACCGGTAAGGACGAGGACGATCTGGTCGAGCAGGCGCAGGCGCACCTCGCGGACAAGCACCCCGGCCTCGAGTACGACCGGGACGCCATCCTCTTCATGGCCTACTGACCCTTTAGCGCGGGTCAAAAGGCATTACGGCACCACCGTGGAGCCGATGGTCGGCATGAACTGACACTGCTTCTCGGTCGTGGTGACCTGGCCGAAGATCGTCGAGAGAACGCTGCCCGACCCGGTGTCGACGATCGCGGTCAATGTGGTCGGGCCCTCCGGGTTGATGTCGGCACGCGGCTTGAGCGTCGCGCTGCCCGATTTGCCGGTGCTCAGGTTGACCCAGGTGACGTTGAGCGGCAGTTTCTGTTCGGCCGCGGGCCCCGGCGTGCCGACCGCGGTGAACACATAAGCGGTCTGGCCAGGCCCGGGACCCGGCGTCGGAATCTTGGCGGGTCCCGCCACCGAGATCGCGGTGGCCAACACGGTTCCGCCGTCTTTCATGCACCCATTGCTGATCGACGGATACATGAAGTCCTGTGTCGGCGGCGCGTCCGGACCGAACGCCGGGTCCGAGGCGGCCGCCGGAGCGGGCGGTGGTGCGGCTTCGGGTGCCGGCGCAGGCGCGGGTGCGTGTGCGACGGGCGCGGCCTCCGGGGCAGGGGCGGGTGCGGGTGCGGGTGCGGCTTGCGGCGCCGGAGCAGGCACCTCGACCGCTTCCGGCGCCGGCCCGACGGCATGGGCCGGGTTCACGCCCGCCGGCAAATGCGCCTGCGTGCCGGGCACAGCGCCGGGCGCAGGCACATGCGCGACGAACTCGTTGACGGCCGTCGCGACATTGCGCGAATCGGCCGGGACCACCGCATCGCCGGCGAATACCGCCGCGGCGGCCATCAACGTCGACGCGGCGTTGGTCGGATCGGACGCCGCCTGCTGAATGGCCGGGCCGATACTCTGCACCGCCGACAGGCCGGGCGCCTGCAGCCCGTCGGTCGGCGGCGGCGGTGCGGGTTGAGCGTTGGCTACACCGGCCACGCTGCCCAAGAGCAGCGTGGCCGATGAGCCGATCGCGACGGCGACGGTGGCGAACATCGTCCTAGATGACATGGCTCCCCCAAGGTGTGCTGGTCGTGGTCTGGTCGTGAGCTACCGTCGCCGTCGTCGTCAGGGCAGCGCCGAGAGCGGGGTGAACACCGGTGGCAGGCTCGTGCCGGGCGCCGGAGCTGCCGGGGCCGCCGGAGCCGCCGGCACGGTAAGCGCGGGTGCGGGAGCCGCCGGTGCTGGGGCAGATGCGGGTGCGGGCAACAGGTTCACCAGCGGTGTGCCCTCCGGCAGCAGCGACGCGAGGCTGGTGGGGATGGTGGTCAGCAGGTCCTGCGGCGCGGTCGCCATGGCGGTGGTCGGCGCCGCAGGCGCAGCATCCGGCATTCCCGGCAGCGACGTCGGAGGCTGCGGAAGGGTCACCGAGGCCGTGGCCGACGGCGGCGTGGCGGCCGGCGCCGCCGCGGCCGGTGCCTGCGCGGCACCGAGCAGGGACGTGACGCCCTGCATGAGCTGCGACGCAGCGGCCGGGTTGCTGGCGAGCTGCTGGATGAACGGGATACCCGGCACGTTCGGCGCGGGTGCGGGCGCGGCGGGTTGGGCCCCGGCGGAGGCGCTGAACGCGAGCGCCGCGGCAACCGCCCCTCCTGCGGCGATCATTGAGGTCGTGAATGCTTTTCCGATCTTGTGCATGGTGTTTCCAATCCGTTGTAGGCACGCCTCCGCCCGAAGCTAGGCCTGTTACTAGTGAGGCTCGTGTGACACGTGGGGCGGTTATTCAACCGTTACGGATGCGAAGGGTTTTGGTGACCACGGTCGGCCGCTGGTTAGAGTCGGCGCATTGACATCAAAAAGGCCCCGCAAAAGGGTGCGCCCGTGCCGCTGACCGCGACGCGCATGGCTGACTGTGTGGCCGCCGCGGGGCCGCTCCTTCTTCTCCTCAGCATTGCCGCGCGTCTGGCGTGGACTTACGTGGTGCCCAACGGCGCGAACTTCGTCGACCTTCATGTGTACGTCGGCGGGGCCGGAACGCTGGACGGGCCCGGCGCGCTCTACGACTACGTCTACGCCGAGCAGACGCCCGATTTTCCGCTGCCGTTCACCTATCCGCCGTTCGCGGCGGTGGTGTTCTACCCGTTGCACCTGTTGCCGTTCGGGGTCGTCGCGTTCGTCTGGCAGCTCGGAATCATCGCGGCGCTGTACGGCGTGGTGCGGATCAGTCAGCGGCTCTTGGGTTTCGACGACCGGCGCATCGCCATGCTGTGGACGGCGGTCGGCATCTGGACCGAACCGCTGCGAAGCACGTTCGACTACGGACAAATCAATGTGCTGCTGGTGCTGGCGGTGCTGTACGCGGTCTACAGCACCCGATGGTGGCTGTCGGGACTGCTGGTCGGTCTGGCCGCGGGGATGAAGCTCACGCCCGCGATCTCGGGGCTCTATTTCGTCGGCGCCCGGCGTTGGGGCGCGGCGGCGTTCTCGGCGGTCGTTTTCTTTGCCACCGTTGGCATTTCGGCGCTGGTGATCGGTGGCCCGACGCGGTACTACTTCACCGAGCTGCTCGGCGACGCGGACCGGGTCGGCCCGATCGGCACGTCGTTCAACCAGTCGTGGCGCGGCGGCATCTCGCGCATCCTCGGTTACGACGCGGGTTTCGAGCCTGCGGTGCTGATCGCGGTCGCGGCAACGGCGGTGCTGGCGGTCTTCGCGTGGCGCGCGATCGGCGGGGCCTCCGACCGGCTCGGCGCGATCCTGGTCGTGCAGTTGTTCGGCCTGTTGCTGTCGCCGATCTCATGGACGCATCACTGGGTGTGGCTCATTCCGCTGATGATCTGGCTGCTGCACGGCCCGCTGCGCGACCGCTGGGGCGCACGGATCCTGGGCTGGGGGTGGCTGGTGGTGAGCCTGGTCGGCGTGCCGTGGCTGCTGAGCTTTGCCCAGCCGAGCATCTGGGACATCTCCCGACCGTGGTATCTGGCCTGGGCAGGCCTGGTCTACATCATCGCGACGTTGGCGACGCTGGCGTGGATCGCAGCTAGCCGACGAGCCCGTTGATCTCGCGGGCCATCTCGACGTCCTGTTCGGTGATACCGCCCTCGGAATGGGTGACCAACGCGAAAGTCACGGTCCGCCAACGGATATCGATATCCGGATGGTGGTCCTTCTCCTCGGCCTTCTCGGCGACGCGGCGCACCGCGTCGATGCCCTCGAGAAAGGCGGGAAACTTGATCGAGCGGCGCAGCGCCCCGTCGGCTCGCTCCCAGCCGGGAAGGTCGGGCAGTGCGGCGTCCACTTGTTCGTCCGTTAACACAGCCATGGTTTCGACCGTATACCGTCACTGGCAGTGTTGAACCAGAAGCCGAACCAGATCGTCGTCGCGGGTGCGCTGATCACGGGAGCATCACTGCTGGTTGCCCAGCGGGCCCGGCCTCCCGAACTCGCCGGGCTGTGGGAGCTGCCCGGCGGCAAGGTCACCGTGGGGGAGACCGACGAGGCGGCGCTGGCGCGTGAACTGCACGAGGAACTCGGCGTCGAGGTGACGGTGGGCGCGCGTCTGGGCGCCGACGTTGCGCTGAACGCGACGACGACGTTGCGCGCTTACCGGGTCACGCAGACCGGCGGCAACCTGCATCCCAACGACCATCGCGCGTTGCGGTGGGTGTGCGTGGATGACCTCGACGGGTTGGCCTGGGTACCCGCCGACCGGGCCTGGCTCGGCGAACTGCGGGATGCATTGCGCTGAGCGCGCCGCTGAGTCAGCTTCGTCGGGCCCGTTTGTGAACCTTTTCGAGGGCCTTACCCCGGATCCCGTGGCGCTCGGCCTTGCGTAGCTTGGCCACCACCACCGGGCTGGGGCACCTCCCGCTTGCGGGGGACGCTTGCACCGCGGATCGCTGCGGCAGCACTTTTTCTTCGGTTTGAGGTCGGCCAACTTACTGGCCTTCACGTGAGATGGCTCTCTCGTTTTCGCGATCGACGGTTTGCGCTGCGACAATGGCCGACGTGAATTTTCGCAACGTCGCCATCGTGGCACATGTCGACCACGGTAAGACAACTCTGGTCGACGCGATGCTGCGGCAGTCGGGCGCATTGACGCACCGGGGCGACGACGCCACTGAACGGATCATGGACTCCGGTGACTTGGAGCGGGAAAAGGGCATCACGATCCTGGCCAAGAACACCGCCGTGCACCGCCATCACGCCGACGGCACCGTGACCGTCATCAATGTGATCGATACGCCCGGACACGCTGACTTCGGCGGCGAGGTCGAGCGCGGGCTGTCCATGGTCGACGGGGTGGTGCTGCTGGTCGATGCGTCCGAGGGGCCGCTGCCGCAGACGCGGTTCGTTATGCGCAAGGCGCTGGCCGCGCACCTGCCGGTCATCCTCGTGGTCAACAAGACTGATCGGCCCGACGCGCGCATCGCCGACGTCGTAAACGCCAGCCATGACCTGCTTCTCGACGTCGCTGACGATCTTGCCGCCAGCGACCCGGCCGCGCAGAAGGCGGCAGAACACGCGCTGGGCCTTCCCACGCTGTACGCATCGGGTCGCGCTGGGGTGGCCAGCACGGAGGAACCGGCCGACGGTCAGGTTCCCGACGGTGACAACCTCGACCCGTTGTTTGACGTTCTGCTGGAACACATTCCACCGCCGAGCGGCGATCCCGACGCGCCGCTGCAGGCACTCGTCACCAACCTCGACGCGTCGGCGTTCCTGGGCCGCCTCGCGCTGATCCGCATCCACAACGGCAGGCTGCGCAAAGGCCAGACCGTGGCGTGGATGCGGCTCGTCGACGGCGCGCCGGTCATCACGAACGCGAAGATCACCGAGTTGCTCGCCACCGTCGGTGTCGAACGCAGCCCCACCGACGAGGCCGTCGCCGGGGACATCGTGGCCGTCGCCGGGTTGCCCGAGATCATGATCGGCGACACGCTGGCCGACCCCGAACACGCGCACGCGCTGCCGCGCATCACCGTCGACGAGCCGGCGATCTCGGTGACCATCGGCACCAACACATCACCTTTGGCGGGCAAGGTATCCGGGCACAAGCTCACCGCGCGGATGGTGCGCAACCGGCTGGACCAGGAACTGGTCGGCAACGTCTCGATCCGCGTCGTCGACATCGGCAGGCCCGACGCGTGGGAGGTGCAAGGCCGCGGCGAACTGGCGCTGGCGGTGCTGGTCGAACAGATGCGCCGGGAGGGTTTCGAGCTGACCGTCGGCAAGCCGCAGGTGGTGACCAAGACCGTCGACGGCAAGCCGCACGAGCCGTTCGAGGCGCTCACCATCGACTGCCCCGAGGAGTTCGTCGGCGCCATTACCCAGCTGATGGCCGCACGCAAGGGCCGGATGGAGGAGATGGCCAACCACGCCGCGGGCTGGGTGCGGATGGATTTCATCGTGCCCAGCCGTGGGCTGATCGGTTTTCGCACCGACTTTCTCACGCTGACGCGGGGTACCGGGATCGCCAACGCGGTGTTCGACGGCTACCGGCCGTGGGCCGGTGAGATCCGCGCCCGCCACACCGGCTCGCTCGTCTCCGACCGCAGCGGCCAGATCACGCCGTTCGCGCTGATTCAGCTGGCCGACCGCGGGCAGTTCTTCGTCGAACCCGGCGAGGACACTTACGAGGGACAGGTGGTCGGGATCAACCCGCGCGCCGAGGATCTCGACATCAACGTCACCCGCGAGAAGAAGCTGACGAACATGCGCTCGTCGACCGCCGACGTGATCGAAACGCTCGCCAAGCCAATACGATTGGATCTCGAACAGGCGATGGAGTTCTGTGGCTCCGACGAATGTGTCGAGGTCACACCGGAAGTGGTGCGGGTGCGCAAGGTCGAGCTGAACGCCGCGCAACGGCTGCGGGCCAAGGCACGCGCCAAAGCCCGCGGATAGCACTACCCGTCGAGTACGCCCGTTCGGGTCAGCTTGTCGAGCATGATCTCGGCCATCAGGTCGGCGCGCTTCGCACACGACAACCGGGCGCTGTCGGGGTCACGTCGGCAGATCGCCGAGATTTCCTCTTCGTAGACCGAAAGGAAATCGCTATGGCTGTCGGGGTAGTTCCAGAAACTATTCGGCACGAAGCTCTGCAACGCGCGGATCGCCGCCTGCAAGCGGGGACCGGCGTACTCCTCGTTGAGGGGAAGCCGATACGCCCAAGCCGCCTCCTGAAACTGGATCGGATCGTGGGCGGCCCGCAAGACCCGCAGTGAGGAGTCGAGGTGGGCCAGAATCCGCGGAGTGGGGTTGGCCGCCGCACGCGCCGCGACGATGCCGGTGAGCAGGCCGTACAACTCATGATGTTCGCGAACGGTGGATTGGTCGAAACGGTCGACGAAGGCACCCCGGTGATAGCGCGTCGTCAGGATGCCGTCGTGTTCGAGTTGGGATATGGCCTCCTGAACCGGTATGCGGCTCAAGCCAAGTTCCCTGGTGATCGCGGTGCGGTCGATCCGGTCTCCGGTGCGCAATTTTCCGTTCAGGATCAGGTCGATGATGTGATCGACGACCTGATCCTTTTCCTTCACCCCGTAGATCTTCGGCATTTCCCCATCCCCCCTGCCGTTCGCTGAGCAAGTTTCTCACCGGCGGTCGGGTTTCGCGGGCGCAACATCACCAAAAATGGGCGGAACAGCTGATGCCGATACCCTGAACACCGTGTTGGGAGCCCTACGCGTCATTACCGCGCTATCCGCGCTGGTGACAGTGTTGGCGGCGTGTACGGTAAGCCCCCCGCCCGCGCCCCAGAGCACCGACACCACCGAGGTGGCGGCCCCGCCCCCGCCCCGGCTGACCCAGATCATCATGGCCATCGACTGGATCGGCCCAGGGTTCAACCCGCACCTGCTGTCCGATCAGTCACCGGTCAGCGCGGCGATCAGTTCGTTGGTGCTGCCCAGTTCGTTCCGCCCGATCCCTGATCCGAACACCCCGACGGGCTCGCGGTGGGAGCTCGACACGTCGCTGCTGGTATCTGCGGAGGTGACCGACGAGAACCCGTTCACGGTCACGTACCAGATCCGGCCGGAGGCGTCCTGGACCGACAACGCTCCCATCGTCGCCGACGACTACTGGTACTTGTGGCAGCAGATGGTCAGCCATCCCGGTGTCGTCGACCCGGCCGGCTATGACCTGATCACCGGCGTGCAGTCAGTGGAGGGCGGCAAGACCGCGGTGGTGACCTTCTCGCAGCCCTATCCGGCATGGCGCGAACTGTTCAACGACATCCTGCCCGCCCACATCGTCAAGGACATCCCGGGTGGATTCGGCGCGGGGCTCGCGCGGGCACTGCCCGTCACCGGCGGCCAGTTCCGGGTCGAGACCATCGACCCACAACGGGACGAGATCCTGCTGGCACGCAACGACCGTTACTGGGCACAACCTGCCAAACCCGACCAGATCCTGTTCCGCCGCGGCGGTGACTCCGCAGCGCTGGCCGACTCGATCCGAAACGGCGACACCCAGGTAGCGCAGGTGCACGGAGGCGCTGTCGTTTTTGCGCAGCTGTCCGCGATTCCGGATGTGCGCACGGCCCGCATCGTCGCTCCCCGGGTCATGCAGTTGACGCTGCGCGCCCAGCAGCTTCCGCTCGCCGACACCCGGGTGCGCAAGGCGATCCTGGGCCTGCTCGACGTCGATCTGCTCGCCTCGGTCGGTGCCGGTGACGACAACACGGTGACGTTGGCGCAGGCGCTGGTCCGCTCGCCGTCCGATCCGGGTTATGTGCCAACGGCACCACCGGCGATGACGCAGGGCGCGGCGCTGGACCTGCTTTTCGACGCCGGTTACGAACTCGAACCGGGCCAGACCGTGCCCGGTGCGCCCGGGCCGGTTGACACGCGCGGCAGCATTACCAAAGACGGTGTGCCGCTGACCTTGGTGCTGGGTGTGGCCGCCAACGATCCGACGTCGGTGGCCGTCGCGAACACCGCGGCCGACCAGCTGCGCAACGTCGGCATCACCGCGTCGGTTTCGGCACTGGATCCGGTGGTGCTGTACGGCGAGGCGTTGGCGAACAACCGCGTCGACGCCGTCATCGGCTGGCGTCAGGCCGGCGGTGATCTCGCGACCGCGCTGGCGTCGCGCTTCGGGTGCCGCGCCCTCGAGGCGACCGCGGTGGCGACCAAACCGGGCGCCCCGGCGGCGCCGGACGGAACGGGTGAGCCGACGGTGCCGCCCACGGACACACCGCCGCCGGAGCCGCCGGTGACCACGCCGACCGCCGCGACCACCACACCCAACCCGGAGCCGGAATCCGGTGAGCTCGTGCAGGCGCCGAGCAACATCACCGGCATCTGCGATCGCAGCATCCAGCCGAAAATCGATGCGGCACTGGATGGTACGGAGGCTATTGCCGACGTGATCACCGCCGTCGAACCGCGGCTGTGGAATATGGCGACGGTGCTGCCGATCCTGCAGGACACCACGATCGTCGCCGCTGGGCCCAGCGTGCGCAACGTCAGCCTGTCAGGTGCCGTGCCGGTGGGCATTGTGGGTGACGCAGGCAACTGGATCAAGACGCCGCAGTAGCACGGCGACGCCCGACCTCAGCGCCGAGTGTGGGCTTGATGCACGCATTTTTGCGCAGGACGTGTCCCAACCCCACACTCGGCGGTCGGTTAGCCGATTTTCACTCGCTGTCGGAGCCGTCGCCCGAATCGCTGTCGGTATCCGCGTCTGACTCCGCGGTGTCGGACTCTGCGGCGTCACCGGAATCGGCGGACTCGGTGTCCGCGTCGTCGCCGGCTGTATCGCCCGGGCTCACCTTGTTGCCGTCCGAGAGATCCGTTTGCCCGTTGTCGGATTCGGTCTCTTCCTCGGCTGCTGGGTTCTCGACGTTGACCTCTTCGTCAACCGCGGACTCGGTGGTGTCGTCCTCTTCGGCCGCTTCTTCTTCCCCAGCATCCTCGGCGTCGTCGGCCTCTTCGGTGGCGTCGGTTGCCGGAGTCTCGCCGCCCCGGTCGTCGCCGCCCGTGGTCGCCGTGCTGGTGGACGCCGCTTGCACCTCCGCGGCAGGAAATGCCGCCTCCACGTCAAGGTTGACCGTCAGGGCCGGGGAAGTGGTGGTGGCGGTGACGGCTGCGGTCTCCGGAGTGGCCTCGGTTTCTTCTGCCTCGTTCGCCGTGTCCGGGGTGATGGCGCCGAGGATCATGTCGCGGATGTCGACGATGACGCCGAGCGCACCGCCGCTCGGTCCGATGAGGCCGGGGAAACCGTTCTCGGGGTAACCGTTGATCACCCCGTTGAGGATGGTCGCCGGGGCGTTGATGAACGCGTTGACGACGCCAGTGAAGTCGCCGGCACCCACCGCGTCGACGACGTCCTGAACCGCCTCCGCGGTGGCCTGGAACAGCGAAAGCGGCGGGCTGATCAACCCGATGCCCACCATCGGAATGACTTGCGGAATGAGATCGATGACGGCGACGAGGTTGTTGATCGGCACCTGCAACGGTGGAAGTAGCGGAAGCGCCGCCAAAATCACGCCGGTGGACAACGTTTCGGCAGCCTGCTGGATCTGCCCGGCGGCTAGTTGGTCAATCGCCGTGCGGAACGTGGCGGGAATGCCGACGGGGTTGCTCGCTTCGAACAGGCGGTGAATGGCTGCACCGAGGTCCTGCACCATCGTGAGTTGATTGACGGCCACCTGCTGAAGAATCGGCGCGATGCCTTCCTCGAACAGGTCGTTGCCGAGATAACCCAAGCTCGACAACGTGTTGTCGAACAGTTCGGCGTATGTCGCGGTCAGGGCAACAGGTGGGGAGTAAATCGGAGTTGCTGCTATTTCGGGTACCGGCGGCGCGACCGGAGCGACGGCGATGACACCGGCACCGATCAAGGCAACACCTGTGGTGACAGTTGAGCGAACAGCAACTTGCATTGCATCTCCTTTGTTTCCACCGCGAACCGGACAGCCATGAAGGCTTGAGCAAGCCTAGGGCAAATGTACGTAACCCGTAAACCCAATGAACGCAGTATCTTTCGCGGGTGAGGCAATCTTGAATGAACTTTCGTGAGCTGTACGGTCGTAGCAAAGACCGCGTAGCGGTATATGACGTCGACGCACTGGATGTCATTTGTTGAGCGGTTCGTTGCGTGGATCCGCAAAGTACGTCACAAGCGCACCAAAACCGAATGGGTGTGACGGTAAACGAGGTTGCTGATAATGAGTGGTTGCGGTGTATGCATCGTCAACTGGCCGGGTTCCGCGCGTCAAGCGGCGCACTTGGCAATCTGGGCGGTCGAGCGCGGGATCGAAGTATTCGCCCGGCGTGCCGACGGCGCGGTTAACGGTTGTCGGTCGCGTGTCGTTCGCGCAGCAGGCGCAGTGCGTGGGCCGCGTAAGCGGCGACGGCGAACACAACCAGCAGCCAGTACGGCGGGTGTGCCAACTCCCAGACGAACAGCGCGGCAAAGCCAGGTGCACGCTGGGTGATGGCGAGGACGCCGGCCGCACAGGTCAACGACACTGCCGGCGCGTCGATGTTGGTGCCTGCCAAGCCATTCAGGCCGAGCACGACCACCGATCCCGCCGCTGCGCCGGTCGCCAGGGCCGGCGTGAGCATGCCGCCGACCGCGCCCGCGCGCAGGAACAACGCCGTCAGCAGCGGCTTGAGGAGCAGGATCACGGCCGCCGAGCCCAGCGTCAGGCTGCTGTTGATGCTCACCGTCAAGATGCTTCGGCCGTTGCCGGGTAGTTCGGGCCACCAGATCGAGCAGATTCCGATCGCCAGCCCGGCCGCCGCGATCGAGGGGATCAGCAGCCATGAGCGCAGTTGTTGGTGTGGCCGGGCTACCGCCATGATGCGGTCGAAGGCCAATCCGACCGCGGCCGCAAGCGGCGAGATCGCCAACGCCAGGAACACGAACAGGTAGGAGAGATCGTCGTCCGGCCAGGTCAGCGCATGCTCGAAGTGCGTGACTGGGGAGGCTACTGCGACCGCGATGCTCGACGTGATCAGCGCCGTGCCCACCACCCTGGGATGCCACGTCCCGAGCAGGACCCTGGCGGCGAACAAGGCGCCGCCCAGCGGGACGCTGTACACCGCGCCCAGCCCGGCTCCGGCTGCGCATATCAACAGGATTTCGCGGTCGCGCGACGTCAGCGCCAGCCGGGCCGTACCGAAATCGCTGAGCGCGGCGGCGAACTGGCGGGGCGCACCTTCGCGACCGAGCGATGCGCCCGAGCCGACGAGCAGCACTTGAAGTGCCGCGTCGATGGACAACGGCCACCGGGGCAGCCGCCGGGGCGCGGTGATCGCCGTCGACAGCGGCGGAACATCGGCCCGTCGCCGAAGCAGCCACCAACCGAACCCGGCGAGCGCGCCACCGACCGTCGGCCCTAGCGCACGCCGGACCGGGCTGCTGCCGCCGACACCGGTCAGCAGCGCGCCGAACGAATAGTGATAGGTGAGGTGTTCGACGCCGTGCAGCAGCAGCGTGGTGGCGGCACCCGCCAGACCTGCCAGCAGGCCGACGACGACGATCGCGCAGCAGAACTCCAGGGTGCGCCGCGACACCACGTGAATCTATGCCAGGCGCGGGGCCGGCTGGTGGGAATGGGCGCGAAGCCCCAACAATGTTTGCTGAGAGGAGGTTCGCAGACCGCCTAATATTTGCATCATCAAAGGTGGCGCCGGTGTTGGCCGGGCGAACGTGCGGGCAGGCCAGCTCCGCACTATTTGCTCGGTAGGTCGGGCTGGACTGCATGGAGAAGGGATGGCGCGGGGGTACTTCAGCTATCCGTGATCGCTGTGCGCACTGTGCGTAGCAAACGGTCGGTCGGCCCGGTGTGTGCTGAAACGGCCGCTGCGAACGCGGTGCGGAACTCGCTGAAAGCAAAATTTACTAAATCGTTAACAGTTAACTGACTCTCGGGTAACGTGTGCTTGACATGGTCGACGTCTACGTAAAGGAGAAGCCATGCAGGGAGCCGTTCGCCCCTACGTAACCGCGGGGGTGGCGTTGGTCGGAGCCAGTGTCATCGCCGTCAGCCCGGTGGCGCCGCCAGTTCCGGACATCAAGGTTGCAGCAGCACCGAGCGTCAGCACGGCGATGCAGCTCACCTCGACGTCCAACCCGCTGCTCGCATTCTCGGAGCTCTTCGCTAACACCCTGACCAACACGTCCGGGTTGTTCGAGCAGTTCGCAGCCTCCCCGGCGCCGATCCTGCAGCAGGTGCTGATCAACCAGGGTGCCAACTTCGGGCTGATCGCCGCGACGGCCGAACAAATCGCTTTCTTGCTTCCCGGCCTGGTGGAAGAGGTCGGCACCAATCTGCGTGAGGTGGCCACGCAGATAGCCGCTGGCGACTTCGTCGGCGCGGGAGAAACGCTGAACCAGACGTTGATTCTGGCGGGCCTTCCGCTGCTCGGCCTCATC
Organism: Mycolicibacterium sp. XJ2546; assembly: GCF_053483195.1. Lineage (NCBI taxonomy): Bacteria > Bacillati > Actinomycetota > Actinomycetes > Mycobacteriales > Mycobacteriaceae > Mycobacterium > Mycolicibacterium sp. XJ2546. The sequence goes on from NZ_JBEFRW010000001.1 coordinate 692,858, forward strand.
GGGCCGCCGCTGACCATCTTGCAGAACACCACGCAGAATATCGCCAACGTGTTCGCCGAACTGCCGAACCAGGTGTTCCCGCTGCTCTCGGCGATCGTCCTGTCGCCGGTGAACTCGATCATCAACGGGACGGCCGATATCGCCCAGACGGTCTTCGACGCCGTCACCGCGGGTGACTTCCTCACCGCGGCAGGCGCGGTGATAAGTGCGCCCATCGTCATGGCTGATGTGGTCCTCAACGGCTTCAACGGTGTTCCGAGTCTGCTGACCCCGCAGGTGAACCCATTCACGGCAGGTCCGATCGGTGCCTTGCTGGGCCTGCGCAACGTGATCGCGGACGCGTTGCAGCCGATCGTCGTGCCCTCGAGCGCCGGGTTTGCGGCGAACGAGGCCCCCGACGTGGAGGCCGAGGTTCTCACGCTCAACGTCGACGCCGGCGCGAGGACCGCAGAGATCGCCGCCGCGTCTTCGGCCGAGGTCGAAGGTGACGAAACCGGCTCGGTCGCGGCCACCGGGGGCACCGACGGGTCCGGCGCCGCAGGCGCGCTCGATGAGGACGGCGAAGTCGAAGAGGTCGAAGCGGAAGAGGAGAAGGTCGTCGACGACGCGGCAGCGGACGAAGAGGCCGAACCCGTGACCGAGGAGACCGAGGAAACGGAGGAGAAGCCCGGCACCGGCGAGGTCCGTGAGAGCCTGAAGGCCGCTCCCGGCCAGACGGGTCTGAGCAGCGGCGGCGAAGCCGGCGACAGCGGTGACGCGTCGGACGACGGGCAGACGACCAACGCGGCCGACACCACTGCCGGCGACTCAGACAACGACGGTGACGCCGGTGACGGCGACACCGGTGGCTCGGAGTCCGGTTCGGGCGGCGACGAGTAACCAGGCACCAAACAGATCGGTCCCCCTCCAGTTTCGACAGGAGGGGGACCGATTGCTCTCAATTCGGGGCCGATGCCGAGTCCTCGGGGCCCGTATTCCCGCCGATATGTTAGCCAGGGTTAGGTTCGGCTAACTCGAAGTCTGTGCAACCATTTCTCTTGCTGGGTCGATCACGGCCTTATTTCGGCCATCGAACGGCAAATAGACACGGCCGTCAAGCCGGATATGCAGCACCGGTGATGTTGCCTGGCTAGCTATTACAGCGCCCGCCACGTGGTGGAACCGCGCTCTGGGAGGTGTCAGACCGCTCGATCTGTCTCGGTCGACAATCGGCGCAATTTTGTATATCGCGCCGATGCGGTAGCTGGAAATCGAGCGCGAGGGTCGAAAGTGCCGATCCACCGATATGGCTGGCGGGTGCGCGCAGCCACCGGGCAAGCTGTTGCGAATGGAGACCCCGCGACTGCTCTTCGTCCACGCCCATCCCGACGACGAGACCATCGCCACCGGCGCGACGATCGCCCACTATGTCGCCCGGGGAGCGCAGGTGCGGGTGGTCACGTGCACGTTGGGTGAAGAGGGCGAAGTGATCGGCGAGCGGTGGGCGCAACTCGCCGTCGACGAAGCCGACCAACTCGGTGGCTTCCGCGTCGCCGAACTGACCGCCGCACTGCGCGCCTTGGGCCTCGATGAACCGGTCTATCTGGGTGGCGCTGGCCGGTGGCGCGACTCAGGCATGGCGGGGACACCGCCGCGGCACAGGCAGAGATTCATCGACGCCGACCCGCGTGAAACGGTCGGCGCGCTGGTGGCGCACATCCGCGAGCTGCGCCCGCACGTCGTCGTCACCTACGACCCGCAAGGCGGCTACGGGCATCCGGACCACATCCACACCCACGAGGTGACGATGGCCGCCGTCGCCGCCGCCGCCGGTTCCGAACATCCCGGCGAACCGTGGAGCGTGCCGAAGGTCTACTGGTCGGTCTTCGCGAGATCCGCGGTCGCCGAAGGGTTGGCGGCCCTGACCGACGTGCCGTCCGGATGGATCCGGGTGTCCGCCGACGACCTGGGGTTCGGCTTCGAAGACGACGCGATCGACGCGGTCATCGACGTCGAAGAGCAGCTGTCCGCCAAGACCGCGGCGCTGCGTGCCCACGCCACACAGGTCACTGTCGCGCTCGACGGACGGTCTTTCGCGCTGTCCAACAACATCGCGCTGCCGATCGGCGCGATCGAGCACTACGTCCTTGCGGCGGGCACCGCGGGACAGCGCGATGCTCGCGGCTGGGAGACCGATCTGCTTGCGGGGCTCAACCTGCAGTAGGCGAAGGGGTAAGCTGCCGACAACACCGGCGCGTGGAAGGGACGACAGATGGACCAGGACCTCGATCCCAACCTGCAGCACTGGCAGGACCGGTTCGACAACTTCCAGTGGGTGATCGGCTCCATGGTGTCGCTGCTCGACAGCATCCCGACCTGACCCCTCCGGCCACCACCACCGATCGTCTGCGCGTGGTGGTTCTGACGTTGCTTGCGCTCGACGGCGTGCTGTGCGCCATCGCCGCGGCGTTCCTCCTGCCATTGCGGATCGGCTCGGTGCCGTTTCCGATCAGCGCACTTCTCGCGGGCTTGGTCAACGCGGCGCTGGTGTGGGCGGCGCTGCACTGGACGTCGTCGCCCCGCATCGCCGCGCTGCCGCTGTGGACCTGGCTGGCCACGGTGGCCGTGATGTTCTTGGGTGGGCCGGGTGACGACGTCGTCTTCGGAGGTTCCGGGGTCATGGCGTACGCGGTGTTGCTGCTGCTCGTGCTCGGTGCGCTGCCGCCGGCCGCGGTGCTTTGGCGGTACGTGACGCCCTAGGCCTGACCACCATCCCCGTCGTCGCCTGCGTCGCCTGCGTCGCCTTCGTCACCGCTGTCGCCATCGGCCGCATCGACGCTGGGTGACTGCGTCACGGTGTCGCCGCTGTCGGTCGAGTACTCGGCCGCCTCGTCGGCGTCGTCGATCTCCGCTGCTTCCTCGACATTCTCGATCTCTTGGGCTTCGGTGACCTCGGTGGCGTCCTCGATGTCCTCGAGCTCGTCGACCTCGGTGGCCTCGGTGGCCTCGGTGGCCTCTTCGGTCTCTTCAACTTCCTCGGCCGGCCCCTCGGCCTCTTCGGTTACCTCGACCGGCTCCTCGGCCTCTTCGGCTTCGTCTGTTGATTCGGTGGTCTCGGGGGCCGATTCGGCGGGCTCTTCGGAGGCCTCTTCAGGCTCGGCTTCTTCGGGCACCGTTGTCTCCTCCTCGGTGGCCGCGAGCGACATCGCCGACATCGGCTCCTCGACCGCTGACTGCAGCGGCGGGATCGGCGGGAGCGGCGGGATGAGCCAACCGAAGAAGAAGTTGAACTCGGCGATCACGAAGTTCTGCAGCGAGTTCCACGTCACCGAGCCGAGCGTGGACAGCCCGTCGATGTAGCTGTCGAGGTTGAGTGGGTCGTCGACGACGGGCGCGACGAGATCCACCACAAAGCTGTTGGCGATCGGCCGGATCAGGGTGAAGTAGAAGATGTCGATCTGAGCGCTGATGTCGTAGCCGATCGGGATGAAGTAGCCGAACGGGATGAAGTCGGCGGCGTAGGCCGCGAGCTCGACCCAGTAGTCGATCCAGGGCAGCACCCTGTTCCAGGCGTTGATGATGGCGTCGCCGGTGGCGTTGAGCGTTACCGGGTCCGCGGTCGCCGTGACCGGTTGGACCGCCGCGAGCAGTTCGATGAACTCATCGGAGACCACCCGAACGGGGGCTGAGTGATAGCTGGTGCTGATATCGGGTGGCGGCGCCTGAACCGGGGCGATCGCGATGGCGGTGGCTCCGACGACGGAGATGCCCGACATCAGAACAGACTTGACGGATACGGCCATTCGAGGCTCCTCTGGTGCCTGCCACCGCGGTGGGTGGAACTTACGTTGCTGTCAATCTACGGGGATTATCGCGCAGATGGGGTGTACGCCACGGCGGACCGACCGGACTACTGTGGCCGGTATGCCAGGCGCAGTCGTTTCAATATGTGAGACAGGCGGATGATCGCCGCCGACGTCGGGGTTACACGAGAGTGGCTCTGAACCCGCAGCGCGGCGCCGACCTGCCCAATCCGTTGCTCCCACCGAAGTCCGACGTACCGAGTTCCGCCGCCCTGCGGCGTGTCCTGCGCCGTGCTCGCGACGGCGTGGCGCTCAACGTAGACGAAGCCGCGATTGCGATGACCGCGCGCGGCGACGACCTCGCCGACCTGTGCACCAGCGCGGCACGGGTGCGTGACGCGGGACTCGAGGCGGCCGGCCGACGCGGCCCCAACGGCCGCCTACCGGTCACCTATTCACCCAAGGTGTTCATCCCGGTCACCCATCTCTGCCGCGACACCTGCCACTACTGCACCTTCGTCACCGTTCCCGGCAAGCTGCGCGCGGCCGGGCTGGGCATGTACATGGAGCCCGACGAGATCCTCGACGTGGCGCGCCGCGGGGCCGAATTAGGTTGTAAGGAAGCGTTGTTCACGCTCGGCGACCGACCCGAGACGCGCTGGGACGAGGCAAAGCAATGGCTCGACGAACGCGGCTACGACTCCACGCTGGACTACGTGCGGGCGATGGCGATCCGGGTGCTGGAGGAGACCGGCCTGCTGCCGCATTTGAACCCCGGGGTGATGAGCTGGTCGGAGCTGTCGCGGCTCAAGCCGGTGGCCCCGTCGATGGGCATGATGCTGGAAACCACGTCGCGGCGACTGTTCGAGACCAAGGGCCTGGCGCACTACGGCAGCCCGGACAAGGACCCGCAGGTTCGCCTGCGCGTGCTGGCCGACGCGGGCCGGTTGTCCATCCCGTTCACCACCGGCCTGCTCGTCGGCATCGGCGAAAACCTGACCGAACGTGCCGAAACCATCCACGCGATCCGGCGCTCCCATAAGGAGTTCGGCCATGTGCAGGAAGTCATCGTGCAGAACTTCCGCGCCAAGGACCACACCGCGATGGCATCGTCGCCGGACGCTGCGTTCGACGACTTCATCGCGACCGTGGCGGTCACCCGGCTGGTGATGGGGCCCAAGATGCGGGTGCAGGCGCCGCCGAACCTGGTATCGCGCTCGGAGTGCCTGACGTTGGTCGGCGCGGGTGTCGACGACTGGGGCGGCGTGTCACCCCTGACGCCCGACCACGTCAACCCGGAGCGCCCGTGGCCGGGGTTAGACGAGTTGTCCTCGGTCACCGCCGAAGCCGGCTACGACCTGATGCAGCGGCTCACCGCCCAACCGCAGTACGTCCAGGCGGGCGCGGCGTGGATCGATCCGCGGGTGCGTGGCCACGTCGACGCGCTCGCCGATCCGGCGACCGGGTTGGCAGCCGATGTCAATCCCGTGGGGCAGCCGTGGCAGGAGCCCGACGAGGCATGGGAGTCCCTGGGCCGCACCGACCTTCATTCGGCCATCGATACCGCGGGACGGTTGACCGACACCCGCAGCGATCTTGGCAGCGCGTTCGGCGACTGGGAGTCGATCCGGGAGAAGGTGAACGAACTGGCCGCTCGGGCGCCCGAGCGCATTGACACCGACGTGCTGGCCGCGCTGCGCAAAGCCGAACAGGATCCGGCGGGCCTGTCCGACGACGAGTACCTGGCGCTCGCGGTGGCCGACGGACCGGCATTGGACGCTGTTGGGGCCCTGGCGGATTCGCTTCGTCGCGACACCGTCGGTGACGACGTGACCTTCGTCGTCAACCGCAACATCAATTTCACCAACATCTGCTACACCGGATGTCGGTTCTGCGCGTTCGCGCAGCGCAAGGGCGACGCCGATGCGTACTCGTTGTCTGTCGACGAGGTCGCCGACCGAGCGTGGGAGGCGCACGTGGCCGGCGCCACCGAGGTGTGCATGCAGGGCGGTATCGACCCCGAACTGCCGGTGACGGGCTACGCCGACCTGGTGCGCGCGGTCAAGGCGCGGGTTCCTTCCATACATGTGCACGCCTTCTCGCCGATGGAGATCGCCAACGGCGTTGCCCGCAGCGGGCTCTCGACGCAAGAGTGGCTGACGGCGTTGCGTGAGGCGGGTCTGGGGAGCATCCCGGGCACGGCGGCGGAGATTCTCGACGACGAGGTGCGCTGGGTCCTGACCAAGGGCAAGCTGCCGACGTCGATGTGGATCGAAATCGTCACCGCCGCCCACGAAGTCGGGTTGCCGTCGAGCTCGACGATGATGTACGGCCATGTCGACACCCCGCGGCACTGGGTCGGCCATCTGCGGGTGTTGCGCGAGATCCAGGACCGCACGGGCGGATTCACCGAGTTCGTTCCGCTGCCGTTCGTCCACCAGAGCTCGCCGCTGTATCTGGCCGGCGGTGCGCGGCCGGGGCCGACGCACCGCGACAACCGCGCGGTGCACGCGCTGGCGCGTATCATGTTGCACGGCAGGATCGCCAACATCCAGACCAGCTGGGTCAAGCTCGGCACCGAGCGCACGCAGGTGATGTTGCGTGGCGGCGCGAACGACCTCGGCGGGACACTGATGGAGGAGACCATTTCGCGGATGGCCGGTTCGGAGTTCGGCTCGGCCAAGACTGTCGAGGAACTGACGGCGATCGCCGAGGGTATCGGCCGCCGCGCTCGGCAGCGCTCCACGACATACGACCCGCTGGCGGCCTAGCCCGCACTTTTCGGTGCGCGAGCGTGCGTGTCTGCGCACCGCCACGCGGGCTCCGAGCCGCATTCCGTGCACCCTCGCGGAAAACGGTCAGGTTTTCAGCTGAATCCGCGGCCGTGCCTCGTCGGGAACCACGACTGCGATGAGCATCTCGAGAAACCAGAACACGAACGTCGAGGCGAGGATCGCGACGGCCGGTAGCAAAACGATGGGCAGCGCAACGAACACTAACAGCATCAGCGCGCCCAGCACATCCTTTTGCCATCCGGCGCCGCCCCTACCCTGCACAATCGCTGCCATCCGCACCGCGGCCCACATGACCCAGCGCCGCAGCAGGCTCACGCCGTCGCGTTGCATCTGGCGGCGGAACCGGTAATCGGCTTGGCGGCGGTCGCAACCGGTGCGCTCCGGGTAGCGCCACAGATAATCGTGCAGCACGGCCGCCCGTGCATAGCGGCCGGCGCGCGGGATGAACCACGACACCACACCCGGGACCGACACCAGATCGGTGGCGAAATCTCTGGGTACTTGGAAGGTTTCGTTGAACTCATCGAAGATCAGCGGCTGGGTGGTCCGCCACTCGTCCCAGGCGCTTTCCTTGAAGACCTTCTTCGCCGCGCGCAAGCTGTCCAACTCGTCGGCGGTGAGCTGGCGGACATGCACGACGGCGTTCCGGTGGATGGGTGCACAGCGCTGCGTCATTCTGCAGGTATAGCAAGGCTGTCGCCGCAATACCGCGATTTCGAAACCAGGGTTGTGGTCGCCGTGAAATCACAACCCTGCGGCAGTTCGCGGACGCTACAGCCAGGGCGCCGGGCCGGTGTGCATAGCTCCCATCATGACGCGGTTGCGCAGCGTGGTGAACCCAAGAGCCAACGGCGACAACAAGTTCGGATAGCTCATGTGGCCTCCAACGCCGCAGCAACTTCGTCGAGCCAGCCGATCGCGCCTTCCTCGGCGCGGATACGGCCGCGCAACACCAGATACTGGTGCAGTGCACCGCCTTTGAGGTTCACCGGGTTGGGAAACTGTCGCTTCTGGTAACCCCGGTAGGTGTTGAGCAGGTCGACTCGTTCGGCACGCAGCGCGATCACCTGGGCGTGCAGCGCGGTGACGTCGCCGTAGGTTGCGCCACGGACCTTCACGGCCAGCTCGCGCGTGCGGTTGTCGGCCACCGTGTTGCCCCGGCCGGACAACGGTTCGGCGATCCATCGCGCCAGCTCGGCGTGCCCGGCGTCGGAGACCGTGTAGACCTTCTTGTCCGGTCGGCCCTGCTGGACAACCGGCGTCGCATGGACCCAGCCGTCGTCTTCCATGGTGCGCAGCGTCCGGTAGATCTGCTGGTGCGATGCGGCCCAGAAGTAACCGATGGACCGGTCGAACCGACGGGCAAGCTCATAGCCGGAACCGGGCTGTTCGCTCAGCGCCACCAGGATGGCGTGGGGTAACGCCACGTCGGCAGCATAGAACCTGCGGCAGACATATGCAATTTGTTGCAGTGCACTGAGGCGCATAGGGGAGTCGCGGTAGGCGGCCTGTATGTGCAACGTTTAGTATCAGTAACCACGCGCCACCCTTAGCCGAGGGCGAGCGCGGACATAAGGCACACTGAGACCACCGTCCAAGAACGAACAGCCCCGCTGGACAGGAGATCGAGGAGCAACCTGTGACGTACACGATTGCCGAACCCTGCGTCGACGTCAAAGACAAGGCGTGTATCGAGGAGTGCCCTGTCGACTGCATCTACGAGGGTGCACGCATGCTGTACATCCATCCGGACGAATGCGTCGACTGCGGCGCATGCGAGCCGGTCTGCCCGGTCGAGGCCATCTACTACGAAGACGATGTGCCCGACCAGTGGAGCGAGTACACCCAGATCAACGCCGACTTCTTCGTCGAGCTGGGATCGCCGGGCGGCGCGTCCAAGGTCGGCATGACCGAGAACGACCCGCAGGTCGTCAAGGACCTGCCGCCCCAGGGCGAGGACTGATAACGGTTCGTCAGCGGGGCGGGCACATGTCCGTGGAGCAGCGCGCGGTGCGAAATCTCCGCTCGGCGTCGCTGCCGGTGTTCCCGTGGGACACCCTGGCCGACGTCACCGCGCTGGCCCGCTCGCACCCTGACGGCATCGTCGACCTGTCGGTCGGTACCCCGATCGACCCGGTGGCGCCGGTGATCCGCGAGGCGTTGGCGGCCGCCAGCGCCTCGCCGGGTTATCCGACGACCGCCGGCACGTCGGCGTTGCGGGAATCGGCCGTCGCGGCGTTGGCCCGTCGCTACGGGGTCACCGGGCTGTCGGAGGCGGCGGTGTTGCCGGTGATCGGCACCAAGGAGCTGATCGCCTGGCTGCCGACGCTGCTGGGGCTGGGGTATGAGGACACCGTCGTGGTGCCCGAATTGGCCTACCCCACTTACGATGTGGGCGCGCGGCTGGCCAGAGCGCAGGTGCTGCGGGCGGACTCGCTGACCCAGCTCGGCCCGCAGCGGCCCGCGCTGGTGTACATCAACTCACCGAGCAACCCGACGGGCAAGGTGCTGGGCGTCGACCATCTGCGCAAGGTCGTCGGCTGGGCGCGAGAGCGCGGCGTGTTGATCGCGTCCGACGAGTGCTATCTGGGGTTGGGCTGGGACGCCGAACCGCTGTCGGTGCTGCATCCGTCGGTCAGCGAGGGTGACCACACCGGGCTGTTGGCGGTGCACTCGCTGTCCAAGTCGTCGTCGCTTGCGGGGTACCGGGCCGGTTTCGTGGCCGGCGATGCGGCGCTGGTGGCGGAGTTGTTGGCGGTGCGCAAGCACGCCGGAATGATGGTGCCGACGCCGGTGCAGTCCGCGATGGTCGCCGCGCTCGACGACGACGAGCACGAGCACGAACAGCGTGCCCGCTACGCGCGGCGACGCGATGTGCTGCTGCCGGCGCTGCGCGCGGCCGGGTTTACCGTCGACGACTCGGAGGCGGGGTTGTATCTGTGGGCCACGCGCGGCCAGCCGTGCCGAGACACCGTCGCATGGCTGGCAGGGCGTGGCATCCTGGTGGCGCCGGGTGAGTTCTACGGTCCGCGCGGGTCACACCACGTGCGCGTCGCGTTAACCGCACCCGACGAGCGCATCAACGCTGCCGCACAGCGACTCTCGGCCTGAACCACAACCACGACCGTCTACTACTGCTCTTCGGTGATCTCCTCTTCCACGATCACCTCGGTCTCGGTCTCGGTCTCGGTCTCGGTCTCTTCGATGATGACCTCGTCGACGACCTCTTCTGGTGCAGCCGTAGCACCAGTCCAGACCAACAGGTCTTGGCCGCCGGCGTTGTAGATGACGCTGTTTGGAACCGGGCCGGTGACGTCGAAGAACAGTTCGCCCTCCGATGATGCGCCCTCGGTGAGGGTGGCGGGGTTGACGCCCTCCGGTGTCGGCACGGTGAAGATCGCGCGATACGTCTCGCCGTTGGCCGCGCGGGCGTTGAAGTTGGAGATGATCGGCGTGACTGTGCCCCTGACCGCTGTGACGGTGGCGTCGGCCTCATACAGCGTACCGACCGGCTGGTAGCCCGGCAGAACGTCGTCGCTCGGCTCCAGTTCTTCAACCGTCCAACCGGTGACGACAACACCGCTGGCGTCGATGAGTTCTTGAGCCGCGCCGAAGGACGCGGTGGTGGGGTAGCTGTCGGCGGCAGCCATGGGCGCCATGGCGATTCCAAGCGTCGCGATACCCGCGACGGCCATGGGTGTCATGATGCTGGTTTTCATGTGTGCTCCCAAATCGGTCGAAGGATGCTGACGAGAACGCGGCCGCCCCAATTGCACTCACGGCCGCCTCCTTTGCAAGCTTAGTATCCACGATCGGCGTCGTCAGGAGGTAGCTCGCAGATTCAGCGACAACAGCAGTTGCACATCGGGATCCGGCAGTGACGTGGACAGCAACTGTTCGGCACGGCGCACCCGGCGACGAAACGTGTTGGGACGGATCTGCAATCGCTCGCTCGGCCGCCGCGACGATGTCACCGCTTTCTACCTGCGGTGCCTGAAGATACCGATGGCCTGCGATGGCTATCCCTTGGGCGCCACACACGACCGCGGGACCGTGCACGTGGTATCTGGAATCGCGGTCCAAAACGACAGGCGAACAACGGTTTCGAATACCAGATGCTCTGAGGCATTCGCGACAACGAACAGCAGCGGCATACCGACGACGGCAACCGTGTCCGCAGCTACGTGCCGGTTAGACACCCAGCGTTATGCCTACTTTCTGCGCCGACCGGCCGAACGCCCGGCCCCACCTCGCGTTCTTCCCACGTGCGTTGGTCGAACGCGGACGCTAGAGGGCGTACGCGGCGACCGGCATGGTGACGGTGCCGCGGCACGGGCCGGAAAGGATCTCGGTGCGCCACGTTCCGAACATCGACCCGTCGACATCAGGAGCGTAGAAAACCCGTGACTGCGCCGGCGCGTACTGCGTGGGCAACCCGTCACCGCGGAAGCATTCCCACTGCCAGTTGTACGAATACTGCCACCGCGACCCGTCCCAGGTGTACCGGACAGGTTGCGGGATGGTCGGATTGCTCGGTGCGGGCCCGTCCACGACAGTGGCCACGCACAGCCCGCTCGAACAGTCGGTGGACAGCACATACTGGGCGCCGAAGTCCGGCTCGGCCTGAGCTGCGGCCACACTGGTGCCCATCTTCTCGGACGCGAAGGTGACGATCTGATAGCGCCCGTTCCATTGCGCGTCTGCCGCCGCAGCGGTCGGGACCGCCGAAACCCCTATCCCGGTCGCACAGACAAGACCGAGCAGCACGCTGGTCACGGGACGGGCAGACATGCCCGCCAGCCTATTTGGCACGCTCGCCAAGACGCGCCAGGACACGGTTTGCCGAAGGCTACGACGGGGTCACAGATTCGTATCGGCGAACAAGCGATGCACGTGCGTCACGACCACAACGCCCAGCGCGCCTGCGCAATCCGATCGTCAGCCGCAACCGAACCAGAATCAGCCCTGAGATTATGCGGGTTTGCCGCAACGCAGCAGCGCCCGCGCAGCGCCGAACTCGAGTGCCGATCGCCGCTTCGGCACACATCGGCCCGACAGCGGCCACCGGACACTCATTCGGGCCGAGGAGAGAAGATCCGGAAGGTGTTGTCTTCGGTGTCGCGAAAGACGACCCAATCCAGACCGTCGTCATGGTGATCGCTGACTCGGAGCGCGCCGAGCGATTCCACCCGGTCGGCATGGTGCGACCAAGACGGTCCGCCGTCGAAGTCGATCATCAGCCGATTCTGCCCGCTGGGTAGCTGCGCATCGGATCGGCGCTCGAACATCCACGTCACACCGCCGTCGTTGAGGCCTATGGTCGCGAAGTCCGCAGAAGCGCCGTCGTCCACCGGCCGGTTGAGCACCTTGGCCCAGAACCCCGCGAGCGTCGCGGCGTCGCGGCAAGCGAACGAATACATACCGATCCGCATCGTGCCGATTCCCGTCATGCTGCCTCCAGTTGTCGTGTGCACGTCCAGGAGGTAGACCGCGGTACGGGCGGAAAGTCACCGCATCGGCAAATGCTCGGCGAGCAACAGCAGCGCCCACGCCGCAACCGACTGGGCGTCGGTGATCTCGCCGTCGCGGATCATCCGTGCCACCTCCGCGCGGGCGAACCACTCGCTGTGCATGTCCTGTTCTTCATGCTCGCGTTCATGCTCGCCCTCGGTGATGCCCGTGGCGAGAAAGACCCAGCCGCGCTGGCTGCTCATCCCCGGGGCGACGTCGAGCTGACCGAGCACCCGCATATCGGAGGCCCGCAACCCGGTTTCCTGGCGCAGCTCGAGCGCGGCGAGGTCCGCAGGCGCCATCTCGTCGGCGCCCGGCGCGGTGCCCTGCGGAAATTCCCAGCGCCGTAGCCCGATCGGATAGCGGAACTGTTCCACGAGATGGAAACGGTCGCCGTCACACGCCATCACCAGCGCATACGACGGCTTGTCGACCACGGCGTAGACGCCGTCGCTGCCGTCCGGGTGGCGGATCGCGTCCTCGCGCATCGTCAACCAGTTGTTGCGGTACACCTCGCGCGACGCGATGGTCTGGATGGAGTTCACGCGCCCAGTATCCTCACGCACGTGTTGCTTGCCTCGCTGAACCCCGCGGCCGTCGCCGGCGGCGCCGATATCGGCGACGCGGTCCGCATCGACGGAGCCGTGCTGAGCCGCAGCGATCTGGTCGGCGCGGCCACCTCGGTGGCCGAACGGGTCGCGGGGGCAAGCTGCGTCGCGGTGCTGGCCACCCCGACCGCGTCCACGGTGCTGGCAATCACGGGCTGCCTGATCGCCGGCGTGCCCGTCGTTCCGGTACCCGCCGACGTCGGCGCCACCGAACGCAGGCACATCGTCACCGATTCAGGTGCGCAAGCCTGGCTGGGCGAGAAGCCGGCAGACGACCACGGCCTACAACACGTGCCGGTGCGGCTGCACGCGCGGTCGCGGCACCGCTACGTCGAACCGCCCGCCGATGCGCCCGCGCTGATCATCTACACATCGGGCACGACTGGCGCGCCCAAGGGTGTGATTCTGGGCCGACGCGCCGTCGCGGCCGACATCGACGCGCTCGCCGAGGCTTGGCAATGGACCCCTGATGACACGCTGGTGCACGGACTGCCCCTGTATCACGTGCACGGCCTGGTGCTGGGGCTACTCGGCTCGCTGCGCATCGGTAACCGGTTCGTACACACCGGAAAACCGGAACCGGCGGCCTATGCCGCCGCCGGTGGTTCGGTGTACTTCGGGGTGCCCACGGTATGGTCGCGGGTGGCCTCCGACCGCGCCGCGGCGCGCGCATTGGCGTCGGCTCGACTGCTGGTGTCGGGCAGCGCGCCCCTACCGGTTCCGGTGTTCGACAAGCTGGCCGGCGTCACCGGGCACCGGCCGATCGAGCGGTACGGCGCCACCGAGTCCCTGATCACGTTGAGCACCCGGGCCGACGGCGAGCGCCGGCCCGGCTGGGTGGGCCCGCCGCTGGCGGGGATCGAGACCCGACTGGTCGACGAGCACGGTGCCGATGTGCCTCACGACGGCGAAACCATTGGGCGACTGCGGGTTCGGGGCCCAACCCTGTTCGACGGGTACCTCAACAGACCGGAGGCCACCGCCGAGGTGCTCGACGACGACGGCTGGTACCGGACCGGTGACGTCGCGGTGATCGACGGTGACGGGATGCACCGCATCGTGGGCCGCGAATCCGTGGACCTGATCAAGACTGGTGGGTTCCGGGTCGGCGCAGGCGAAGTCGAGACGGTGTTGCTTGGGCATCCCGGGGTTCGGGAGGCCGCCGTTGTCGGCGTCCCCGACGACGACCTGGGCCAGCGCATCGTCGCGTTTGTCGTCGGCGACGCCGACCCGTCGACGCTGATCAATTTTGTGGCGCATGAACTCTCGGCGCATAAGCGGCCGCGTGAGGTGCGGCTGGTCGATGCGCTGCCGCGCAACCCCATGGGAAAGGTGCTCAAAAAGGAGTTGGCACAATGGGACTGAGGTTCGACGAGATTTGCATCGACGCACACGACGCGACGATGCTGGGCTCCTGGTGGGCGCAGGTGTTGGGCTGGCAGAAGCACGTCGACGACGACGGCGACGTCGTGCTGCACGCCCCGCCGGGCGCGGGACCGAACTGGCTGTTCCTGTCGGTGCTCGACGCCAAGGTGGTCAAGAACCGCATCCACTTCGATTTCCGGCCCGACGATCAGCAGGCCGAGGTGCAGCGCGTGATCGGGATGGGTGCCCGGCATGTCGACGTCGGGCAGCGCGACGCCAGCTGGGTGGTGCTCGCCGATCCGGAGGGCAACGAATTCTGCATCCTTCCCTCCGCGAGCGTGCGTGGCTGAGGGCGACTCGCCGACCAAAGTCCGGAGTTTGCGCACGCTCGTGACCCTGGCAGCCGCGGTGGCATTCTCATTGTGCGCGTGCGGGACCGCGCCGCCACCGCCGAAACCGGAGCGCACAGTTCCCGTCGAGCCGCTGAGTATCGGCGCCGCGGCCACCGACACGGTGGGCGGCTGGCTGCCCGCGGGTAGGACACTGTCCGCGTTCGACGTATCCAACCCGATCGTGGGGTGGCTCGACCCGTTGCTGCTCAAGGCGGTTCAAGATGCCGCCCGGGCCGCCGCGGCCGACGGCATCGACATGCGGATCACCTCCGGCTGGCGGACATTGGGCTTTCAACGGCGGTTGTTCGACATTGGCGTGCAGAAGTACGGGAGCGTTGAGGCCGCCCGGGAGTTCGTCGCCGCGCCGGAGGCGTCTAAGCATGTCACCGGTGAAGCCGTCGACATCTCACCCGTGCAGGCCGACATGTGGTTGATTCGCAACGGGTCTCGGTACGGGCTGTGTCAGATCTACGCCAACGAGATCTGGCATTTCGAGCTCGCGGTGGTCGACGGGCGCTGCCCGCCGTTGAAGCCCAACGCGGCGAGCTGAGGCTGGCGAGCGTGCGTAAACTTCGGGTTTTCGACGGCGTGTCGTCCTCAAACACGCCCGCTCGCGGCAAAGGGTAGCTCGCGCCCTAGTGAGCCAAACGGGCTAGTTCTGGTGCAGCGCTTCGTTGAGCGTGATACCGCTGCCGTCGCGCTTGACCACCTCCACCGCGCCGGTCACCGAATTGCGCCGGAACAAAAGGTTGTTGGCGCCCGAGAGTTCCCGCGCCTTGACGGTCTGGCCGTCGCCGGTCTGCACCTTGGTGCCCGCGGTGACATAGAGACCCGCCTCGACCACACAGTCGTCACCCAACGAAATGCCAAGGCCAGCATTGGCGCCGAGCAGGCAGCGCTTGCCCACCGAGATCACTTCGGTGCCACCGCCCGATAGCGTGCCCATAATCGACGCGCCGCCGCCCACGTCGGAGCCGTCGTCGACGACCACACCCGCCGAGATCCGGCCCTCCACCATCGAACTGCCCAGCGTCCCCGCGTTGAAGTTGACGAACCCCTCATGCATGACGGTGGTGCCCGACGCGAGGTGGGCGCCCAGCCGCACCCGGTCGGCGTCGGCCACCCGCACCCCCGCGGGCAGCACGTAGTCGACCATCCGCGGGAATTTGTCGACGCCGTAGACGGTGACCGGGCCGCGGCGGCGCAGCCGGGCGCGCACCATCTCGAACCCCTCCACCGCGCACGGGCCGTGGTTGGTCCACACGACGTTCGTCAACAAGCCGAAAAAGCCGTCGGCGTTGAGCCCGTGCGGGGCGACCAACCGGTGCGACAGCAGGTGCAGCCGCAGGTACACGTCGTACGCATCGGCCGCCTTGTCCTCCAGCGACGCGCTGACGGTGCGCACCGCGACCATCTCCACGCCACGGTCGTCGTCGCGGCCGGTGAGCTCACCCAGTTCCGCGGGCACCTCGGCCGTCGAGAGCCGGGTGGTGCCGGAGGAGCCGGAGGGGCCGTCCCCGCTGAGTTCGGGGGCCGGAAACCAGGTGTCGAGGACGGATCCGTCGGCGGCGATGGTCGCAAGGCCGACGCCAGAAGCAGAAGTCACGTCGCATGAGGCTACTCGACTAACCTCGGACGGTGTGGGCCTGGACTTGCACGCTGATCCGGTCGCGTTGACCGCGGCGCTGGTGGACATCCCCAGCGAGTCCCGCAACGAGCAGCGCATCGCCGACGAGATCGAGACCGCGCTGCGCGAGCAGACCAGCGGCTTCGAGATCATCCGCAGCGGCGACGCGGTGCTGGCCCGCACCCACCGCGGCCTGCCGTCGCGCGTGCTGCTGGCCGGCCACACCGACACCGTGCCGATAGCGGACAACGTGCCCGGCCGGCTCGAGGGCCCGTATCTCTACGGGTGCGGCACCTCCGACATGAAATCCGGGGACGCGGTCTTTCTGCACCTGGCCGCGACGGTCGCCGAACCGCAACACGACATCACCCTGGTGATGTATGACTGCGAGGAAATCGAAGCGAGCGCAAACGGTTTGGGCCGCATCGAGCGTGAACTGCCCGACTGGCTGGCGGCCGACGTCGCGATCCTCGGCGAACCGTCCGGCGGGTACATCGAGGCGGGCTGTCAGGGCACGCTGCGCGTGATCGTCACCGCCTCGGGAACCCGTGCCCACTCCGCGCGATCCTGGCTGGGCGACAACGCGATTCACAAACTCGGCGACGTGCTGGCGCGGCTCAAGGACTATCAGGCCCGCAGCGTCGACATCGACGGCTGCGTCTACCGCGAGGGGCTCTCCGCGGTCGGCGTCGACGGCGGAATCGCGGGCAACGTCATCCCAGACTCGGCATCGGTGACGGTGAATTTCCGCTTCGCACCCGACCGCAGCCCGCAACAGGCGCTGCACCACGTGCACGAGGTGCTCGACGGCCTCGACGTGCAGATCGAGCTCACCGACTCGGCGGCGGGTGCGTTGCCGGGGCTGACCAAGCCGGCCGCCGCGGCGCTGGTGGCCGCCGCAGGCGGACAGGTGCGGGCCAAGTACGGCTGGACCGACGTCGCACGCTTCGCCGCGCTGGGCATCCCGGCGCTCAACTACGGCCCCGGCGACCCGAATCTCGCGCACCGCGCCGACGAGCGGGTGGAGACCGCGGCCATCACCGCCGTTACCGACATGCTGCGGCGGTATTTAACCGGTTGACCGGATCCGTACGCTGAAAGCATGCGGTAAGACGACGACTCCGGTGTCCTAGTCGTTTTTCGTTATCGAGAGCTCTCTCGCATGTCTTCCATCGTCTGCTCGAATCTGTCGTTCGCCTGGCCGGACGACACCGCTTTCTTGGAGAACCTGTCGGTCAGCGTCGGGCCCGGCCGCACCGGGCTGGTCGCGCCCAACGGTGCCGGCAAGAGCACACTGCTCAAGCTCATTGCCGGCGAGTACCGGCCCACGACGGGATCGGTGGCCGTCGACGGCACGCTCGGCTACCTGCCGCAGACGCTGCCGTTCGTCGCCGAGCGCACCGTGGCCGAGGTGCTCGGCGTCGCCCCCGTCATCGCCGCGCTGAACGCCCTGGCCGACGGTGACGCCGGCGACGACGTGTTCGCCGCGATCGGTGACGACTGGGACGTCGAACAGCGCTGCCGGGCCGAACTCGACCGGCTGGGATTGGGGCACATCGCGCTGGACCGCGCACTCGGTTCATTGTCCGGCGGCGAGGTCGTCTCGCTCGGGTTGGCCGCCCAGCTACTGCAGCGCCCCGACGTGCTGCTGCTCGACGAGCCGACCAACAACCTCGACGCCGACGCGCGCCACAAGCTCTACGACGCCGTCGAGGATTTCACCGGGTGCCTACTGCTGGTCAGCCACGACCGGGTGCTGCTGGACCGAATGGACCGTATCGCCGAGCTGCACCGCGGCGAAATCCTGTGGTACGGCGGCAATTTCACGATGTACACCGAGACCGTGGCCGAGGCGCAGCGCGTCGCCGAGAACAACCTGAGCCACGCCGAACAACAACTCAAACGCGAAAAGCGCGACATGCAGCTGGCGCGCGAACGTGCCGCGCGGCGGGCCAATACCGCCGCGCGCAACCTCAAAGACGCCGGGCTGCCGAAGATCGTGGCAGGCGCGATGAAGCGCAGGGCCCAGGAATCGGCGGGCCGCGCCGACGACGTGCATGCCGCCCGAGTCGGTGACGCCAGGGCGCGCCTCAACGACGCCCAGCGCCGCCTGCGCGACGACGACGCCATCGTGCTCGACCTGCCGCAGACCGACGTGCCCGCCGGTCGCACACTGCTGCGGCTCGAGGACGTCGCGGCCCGACGTGGCGCGCGCACCCTGTTCACCGGCGTCGACCTGAGCGTGCGCGGACCCGAACGCATCGCGCTCACCGGCCCCAACGGCGTCGGCAAATCCACCCTGTTGCGGATCGTCGACGGCACGCAGGCGCCCGCCGCCGGCACCGTGGGGCGCACCGACGGACGGGTGGCCTACCTGTCACAGCGGCTCGATCTGCTGGACCCGCGGCGTTCGGTCGCCGAGAACCTCGACGTGTTCGCGCCAGGCCTCTCCGAGACCCGGCGGCGGCATCTGCTCGCGCAGTTCCTGTTCGGCGGCGGCCGGATCCACCTGCCGGTCGGCGCGCTCTCCGGTGGCGAGCGGCTGCGCGCCACGCTGGCCTGCGTGCTCTTCGGCGAACCCGCACCCCACCTGCTGCTGCTCGACGAGCCGACCAACAACCTGGACCTGGCCAGCGTGGCGCAACTTCAGTCCGCGCTCAACGCCTACCGCGGCGCGTTTCTCGTCGTCAGCCACGACGACCGGTTTCTCGACGAAATCGGCGTTCAGCGCAGGCTCCGGCTATCTGACGGGCGCCTGCAGACGGCATAGTCGGCCCTGATCGGCGCCGATTTAAGCGGTCCGGTAGCTACCGCAGGCACGGTAAATTCGACCGTTATGGGGATCATGCCCGACGTCAGCCCGTACGGGTCGCAGACGGTGACGGGCCCGGGCTGGCCGAACGTCGACGAAGAGGTTCTGGCTGCGGCCGCCGCGGCGTATGAAACGTTCGCAGCCAAGGTGACCGGCACCGTGGTGCCGCAGCAGCAGGGCCAGTTGATGCAGCTGTCGGACACCTGGGAAGGGGCCGGATCGGTCGCCGCGGCCGGGGAGGCCAGCACGATCATCGGCGGCCACGAAACCAACGCCGCACAGGCCGCCGCGATCGCGGCCAAGCTGCGCGCGATGGAGGCCACCGTCGTCAAGACGAAGATGCTGGCCAACACCATCGCCCAAGAGGTCCAGCACGAGTGCGAGGCCATCGCGGCGATGCCGTTCGGCAACGCCCAGCAGCTGGTGCAGAGCCGCATCAAGATGGGCCTGTCGCAGAACATCGCCAACGTGACGACGAATACGACCGAGCTGGCCAACACGCTCGGGGTGCCGCCGAGCATCCCGTTCGTCGGCGCCCCGCCGGTGCCCGGCACCAAAGAAGCCCAGGACAGCGGGGAACAAGCCGCGCAGAGTCCGCAGCAGGCCATGCAGATGGCCACCCAGATGGGCTCGATGGCCACCCAGATGCCCATGCAGATCGGCCAGGCGCTGATGGCCGTACCGCAGCAGATGGGCCAACAGCTCTCGCAACCGTTGCAGCAGCTGACGTCGCTGTTCGGCCAGGGCGGCAAGGCCGACGCGCTGGGCTCGGCGGGCCTGCCGTTCTCGTCGTTCTCCAACCATCCGCTGGCCGGTGGCTCGGGCGCGGGTGGAGGTTCGGGCATGGTGCGCGCCGCGGGCCTGCCGGGCGCTGGCGGGATCCCGCTGCAGACCCCGCAGATGGCGAACCTGGTGGGCAGCAAGCCGGTGAGCTCCGCCCCCGCCGAGGGCGCGGCGGCCGGGTCCGCGGTGGCGGGCGGCGTCGCGCCGGCGGCCGCCGGGGTAGGCGGCGGCATGGGCGGGATGGCGCCGATGATGGGCCAGCGCGGCACCAGCGGCGGCACCGTGGCCGGGATCTCGGTGCCGGCGCCGCTTGAACACGACCTCGACGAAGACGATGTCGACGACGACTGGTGAGGCAGGAGATACGCAATGTCTAGTCCGCTGAGAAAGCCCGAGGCCATCGGCTGGAACGCGGCTGCGGTCGAATTACCGCAGATACCAACGATTCCGGCGGGCCAGGACGCGATGAGCTCGACCATCTCGGCCGTGCTGCCGACGCTGGGCGCGCAGCTGGCCGCCAACGTGGCGGCGCTGTCGGCCAAGGAGAACACCTTTTCCGGCAAGGTCGGCGCCGCGCAGGCGGCATACGCGAGTTCCGACGACGCCGGTTCGCAGTCGGTGGGTCAAATCGTCGGGATGCTGGGCCAACTCGGCCAGCAGGGCATGCAGGTCGGCCAGGGCGGTCGCGGCGCCAGCGCCGCAGCAGACTCAGCGCAGGAACGCGAACCGCTGCAGCGCGCGGATGAGGACCGCGCGGAACCGGGCGAGCGCCCAACCGAATCGGCCCCGGTGGCACCGCCGCAGCAGCCGGAAACCGGCGACGACGACGTCGCGCGCAGGGTGTAACGCGTCGGGCGTGGCCAGCCCTCAGCGCAAAATTTCAGTCAGTCGAGGGCTCCGCCGCGGCCCGCACCCGTTCGGCGCCCGTGCGGTCGCCCTGCTCATACATCTGGGCGGCCTTCTGCAGAAGTTCGGCGATGGTGCTACCCGAGGTGGCGGTGGTCTGCATGGTGCCGTGGCGGGTGCCCAGCACCCCCGCCAGCGCGGTGCTCACCGCGGACGCGATGGCCCCGTGGCTGGTCTGCACACCGGTCGCGTCGGTCGCGCCCGGGCCCATCAACTGTGACAACCCGCCCACGACCCGCTCGTGGATCTGCGCGCAGGACCGCACACCGTCGGTTTGTACGTACAGGTTGGCGCTCATGACCAGAGTCTAAAGCTGCGACTACAGCGGTCGAGACACCAATTCAGCCGCTCTGCGCCGACGCGTCCTCGGCGGCCCGCATCATCCCGATCGCGGCGTAACGCTGCGCGACGTCGGCCAGCGCGTTCGCGTCCCGATCCACCAGCGCGTGGGCGTGCGCCAGCGCCACCTGGCCCACCGCGCACTCGCATTCGGCGCCGACGCGGGCGAGCCCGTCGACCGCGCGGATATCGCCGAGCCGCACCGCGTCCAGCAGCGCGCGCAGCGCCACCGCCGACTGCCCGCCCCGCTCGGCGCTGCGCACCGCATCGCGCGCGGCGTCGACCGCAGCGTGCCGGTTACGGCGCGCAGACATCGTCCACGCCCGCGCCAGCGCGAGCTCGGGGGCAAACAGCATGGACTTCAAACCGTGCCGGGATTCCGCGCGCGACAACGCTTTGCCGGCCTCGACCGTGGCGCCCAGCTGGCCCAGCGCCTGTGCCAGCAGCATCCACGCCAACGGGCCCCACGAATAGCCGGTCGGGGCCAGCGCGGCCGCCGCCGGCCGCAACAGCGCCACGGCCTGCTCCAGCTCACCCTTGGCGATCAGCACGTCGGCGACCAGCACCTCACCGATCGCGCGGCCGGGCTGCTGCAGCTGCGCGAAATCGGCGAGCCGCCGGCCCAACGCCTGCGCCTCGTCCAGCTCCCCGCCCATCACCAGCGCCGTGGTCTGGCCGAAGCCGCTGGTGAACCGCAGCAGGCCGGGATGCCCGGCGGCGATCGCGCGCTCGGCCAGCGCGTCGACCTCGCCGAAACGTCCCATTCGCGCAGCGCTCAACGCCGCGGCCGCCGCCGCCCAACCGACCGCGGTGTCGTCGGCCGCAGGGGACGTCAGAACATCGTCGGCGATCTGCTTGGCCCGCGCGGGGTTGCCCGCGTTCATCGCGAACGTCGCCGACAACGCGTCCAGCGTCGTCTGCGCCGTCGGCGAGGCGACGCGGTTGCGCGTCGCCCGCAGGAACGCCGTCGCCCGCTCCGGTTCGGACAGCATCCAGAACTGGTTGGCCGCCCGCGGCAACGCCCACGCCATCAACTCGGTCTCCGACAGCGCCGACGGATCCACCGCGTCGAGCACCGCGTCGGCGTCGCGGCCCCTGCCCTGCCACGCCAGCGCGTACCCCAGCGTCAGCCGCGTGCGCAGCTGGGGTGCCCGCTGCAACGCCACCCGGCCGAGCCGCTCGGCGAGCACCAAATCGCCGAGCCGCAATGCTTCCTCGGCCGCGGCGGCCACCTCGTCCGGTGGCTGCGGGCTGTCGCAGTCCAGCGCCAACACGGCGCGCCGCAACCGGGCGACCACCCCGTCGACGGGCGCGGCGGCCAACCGGTCGACCACCTCGGTGCGTAACCTGCGCAGCTCGGGCCCGCCCAACGCGTCACGCACCGCGTCGACGAACAACGGATGCGCCGGACGCGCCCACCCCGCGTCGACCACGACCGCGGCGCAGGACTGCGCCTCGGCCAGTGCGTCGCCGCCCAGCAGCTCCGCGAGCGAGCGTTGCGGCAGCGGGTCGTCGACGGCCAGGAACTGCAACGCCCGTCGTCCCGCATCCGGAAGCGAGCGCACGAAGTCACCGATCACGGCGGCCAGCCGGTTGTCGTCGTGCCCTGGGGGCTGCAGGTCGACGCGCTCGAGCAACCCGTCCTCCCACAGCGTCGAGATCTCCTCGGCGACAACACCGTTGGGCGCGACCGTCACGATCAGCTTCGCGGTCCCGGCGACGGCCAACTGGTAGATCAACGCCGCGGACAGCCGGTCCAACAGATGCGCGTCATCGACCACCAGCAGCCGACCATCACCCAGCGTCTCGCGCGCGGTGCGCAGCACCTCCGCGGTCTTGCCCGCGTCGGGGATATCGATCAGGTGGCCGACGGCGGCGAACGGCACCGCGGCCATCGGCGTCGTCGCGGTCACCCAGTCGACGCGGTCGAACCGAGAGCCCAACCGCTGCACGGCCGCACGGGCCACCGTCGTCTTGCCCACGCCTGCCGGGCCGATCAACACCGCACCGGCGTGCCCGGAAACGCCGGTGTCGACGGCATCCAGCACGGGCTCGGGCGGTGCGGTGACCCACTCAACTGGCACGGCCGGATCATATGGTCAGCTTGTCCGCATGTCCGCAGAACCCGACCGCGAATGGGCGGTGTGTGTCTACTGCGCCGCAGGACCGACGCATCCAGAACTACTCGAGCTGGCCGCGCGTGTCGGCGAAGCGATCGCCATGCGCGGGTGGGCCCTGGTGTCCGGCGGCGGAAACGTCTCGGCGATGGGCGCGCTGGCCAACGGCGCCAGGGCGCGCGGTGGGCGCACCGTCGGTGTCATCCCCAAGGCGCTGGTCCATCGCGAGGTCGCCGACGTCGACGCCGACGAGCTCGTCGTCACCGACACGATGCGGGAGCGCAAATCGGTCATGGAGGATCGCGCCGATGCGTTCATCGCGCTGCCCGGCGGCATCGGCACGCTCGAGGAGTTCTTCGCTGCCTGGACTGCCGGATATTTGGGTATGCATGAAAAACCGGTGGTGATGCTAGATCCCGTCGGACATTACGACGGCTTGATCGCGTGGCTGCACGGCTTGGTCGAGAGCGGGTATGTCGCCCAGGAGGCCATGGACCGGCTGGTGCTCGTCGACGACGTCGAGGTGGCGATGGAAGCCTGCGCACCCCGCGAGTGAAGTTGAGCACCGGTAATTAGGGTGAGGCGCACATGGAGCAGTTGAGGGGAGCCGAGCATGACTGAGGACACGTCAGGGACCCGGACCAACGTCGGGCTGCTGGATGTTGCCGGCAAGTTGCCGGGCCTGCTTCTCGATGTGCCGACCATCCTTCGCGGCGTGGTCACCGGGTTCGGCGCCCGCCCGTCGGCCAAGACATCCATCGGCAAGGTGTTCCAGGACCGCGCGGCCAAGTACGGCGACAAGGT
Source organism: Mycolicibacterium sp. XJ2546 (assembly GCF_053483195.1). Classification (NCBI taxonomy): domain Bacteria; kingdom Bacillati; phylum Actinomycetota; class Actinomycetes; order Mycobacteriales; family Mycobacteriaceae; genus Mycobacterium; species Mycolicibacterium sp. XJ2546. The sequence continues at coordinate 716,699 of NZ_JBEFRW010000001.1, forward strand.
GTTCATCAAGTTCGCCGACGAGCAGATCAGCTATCGCCAGGCCAACGAGGCCGCCAACCGCTATGCGGCGGTGCTGGCGGCCCGCGGGGTCGGCCACGGCGACGTCGTCGGGATCATGTTGCGCAACTCGCCGGACGCGGTGCTGATCATGCTGGCGGCTGTCAAGTGCGGCGCGATCGCGGGGATGGTCAACTACAACCAGCGCGGCGAGGTGCTCAAGCACAGCTTCGGGTTGCTGGGCGCCAAGGTCGTCGTCGCCGAGACCGGCTTCGTCGACCCGATCACCGAAAGCGGCGCCGACACCAGCGGGCTGATGACCGACGATGAGCTCAAGCGCCTTGCCACCACCGCGCCGACAACCAACCCGCCGACCACCGCGGCCGTGCTAGCAAAGGACAAGGCGTTCTACATCTTCACCTCGGGCACCACCGGCATGCCCAAGGCCAGCGTGATGACGCACTATCGGTGGTTGCGCGCGCTGGCCGGGTTCGGCGCGCTCGGCATGCGGCTCACCGGCCGCGACACCCTGTACTGCTGCCTGCCGCTGTACCACAACAACGCGCTGACCGTGGCGTTGTCGTCGGTGCTCAGTACCGGTGCCACGCTGGCGCTGGGCCGCTCGTTTTCGGCCTCGAAGTTCTGGGACGAGGTGATCCGCTACGACGCCACCGCGTTCGTCTACATCGGCGAGATCTGCACGTACCTGCTCAACCAGCCGCCCCGCGCGGCGGACCGTCAGCACAAGGTTCGGGTGATCTGCGGCAACGGATTGCGCCCGGCGATCTGGGACCAGTTCACCGAGCGGTTCGGCATTGAGCGGATCTGCGAGTTCTACGCGGCCAGCGAGGGCAACACCGCATTCGTCAACGTGTTCAACATCGACAAGACCACCGGCATCTGTCCGTCACCGGTGGCGTTCGTCGAGTACGACGCCGACACCGGTGAGCCCGTGCGGGGCGCCGACGGCCGGGTTCGCAAGGTGCGCAAGGGTGAGCCGGGCCTGTTGCTATCCAAGGTCAGCAGCTTCCAGCCGTTCGACGGCTACACCGACAAAGGGGCCACCGAAAAGAAGTTGGTGCGCAACGCTTTTCGGGACAACGACGTGTGGTTCAACACCGGCGACCTGATGCGCTCGCAGGGCTTCGGCCACGCGGCGTTCATCGACCGGCTCGGCGACACGTTCCGGTGGAAGGGCGAGAACGTGGCCACCACCGAAGTGGAGGCGGCGATCTCCGCCGACCCGCAGGTCGAAGAAGCGACGGTGTTCGGCGTCGAGGTGCCCGGTGCCGGCGGCCGGGCCGGGATGGCCGCGATCCAGTTAAAGGACGGCGCGGAGTTCGACGGCAAGGCGCTGGCCAAAGCCGCCCATGAGCAGCTGCCAGGCTATGCGGTTCCGCTGTTCGTGCGGGTGGTCTCCGAACTCTCCCACACCTCGACGTTCAAGGCGCAGAAAGTCGACCTGCGCAAGGAGGGTTACGGCGGCGACGTCGACGACGCCATCTACGTACTGGCCGGCCGCGACGAGGGCTACATCGAGTTCTACGACGAGTACCCCGACGAGGTGAAGGCCGGCAAGCGCCCCATGTAGTGGTGATTACGGTGCGCAAACCATCGCGTAGCGCAAG